>DASUFE010000027.1:0-23874 GCA_036274675.1 Gammaproteobacteria bacterium | reverse complement strand
GTGAGAACGTACGAGCTGGGAAGCGCGGACTACATGGGCGGGGATTTCGTCGGAATTTTCATCGCGACTCTCGATAACGCCGAGCCCGCGGAACTTATCGCGGCTCCCGTGCACTACTCGGATGGACTCAATAACAACTGGCAGAATCCACCAGCGGAGACGCGTCATCTATGATTGCTGTTCGTGAAATTTTAAAAGTCGGTGTGGCGACATTGAGCTGGATGTGCGCTCTCGGCATTCATTCCGGATCGGCTCAGGCGGAGGTCAAGCCGATCAAGGTTCATCCGGTAACGGTCAAGCCCGTAAAGGCGCCGCCGGTGGAAATAAAATCGGTGGAAGTGCCGCAAGTGGACGTGCGGCCGGTCGGAGTGAAGCCGGCGGAGGAGCGGCTGATGAAGGGTAAGCCCCCGCAAGCCAAGCCGGTAGCAGCAAAACCGGAGCAGCAACCGTCGGCACCTGACATGACGAAACCGGAAGGAGCAAAGTCGGCGGCTGTACAGCCGGCGGAGAAGAAACCGCTAACGGCGCATCCGGAGATACAGCAACCGGCGGCAGCGCAACCCGCCGAGGCGAAACCGGCGCAGCAACAGCCGGAAGAGACGCCGCCGCAGCGGAAATCGAGGATTCTGACTCCATAAGTTTCGCCGTTTCTTATGGCGTTTTATTTCCAAAATAAATTACTTATAGCCAAGCAAGTTTTCATCCCCCTGCCTTCGGGGAATTCGTGGTCTCTGAGTTGTAATACTGAAGTGCAAATAGTTTCATTTCCAGACACGTTCCCTTCGATGCGAAGGGGGACGGAAATGATTCTGAAAAAGGTTTTCCCCAAGCCGCGTTGGTTGCGGTGATTGGTCTTGCGCTGGATGTGCGCGACTTAAGGCGCCATAAGTCAAAACACGGATTTGAATAGTCACTGCTTCTGCGCATAATCTCCGCGCCGCATGGAAGACCAGAAGTAATGATGATGGAACACGCACATGCGGTGGTCGCGTTGATTGGCGCAGGATAGGTCTCCCTGTAAATACCGTTCCGCACCTCATAACACTAAAGTTCCAGTCGACAAAAAAGTGCCGTCTCAATTCTTTATGAGGGGAAGCAATGGGAAACAAAATGCTGAGCATTGGATTGCTGGCGGCTGTGGCGGCGATTACCGGTTTTTTTATTCTTCACAATCGTTCCTCCGCTTCACATATTCCGAATTTCTCCGCCCAGGTTGAACCCGGCGGGGCCAAAAATGCGATATACGCCGCTGCCGGTCATGGCAACATGTCGGCGGCTAAGGGCGGCACAGGTTCAGGCATGGCCGAACTGCAGGAGCAGTACGCCGCCGTTTCAGACAACCCGGATTATCCGCAACTGCAAATGCGGATTGACGCCATGCAAAAGCGCCATCCCGGCCGTTCCTTCAAGTCGGAGCAGGTGGTTGAGACAATGGCGCAGCCTGAAGCCTGGGTCCGTATCGAGAACCCGCCTGAAGGGTTGCCGTTGACTCCGGAGCAAAAATTCGACGGTCGTGAATATATCCGCTTTAACCCGCTGCGCATCGAAACCTTGATGCCCGGCGATACCCTGGAAATTCCCGTCTGGCAGCAGGGCGCGCGTTATGAAATGCATGTCGATTCCACGGAAACCCATCCGAACGGCAGCGTTACGTGGCATGGGCACCTTGAAAACTTCAACGAGCCTCACCGTGTAACGATCACCGTGGGAAACGGGCTGAGCCTGGCGGGCATCGAAACGCCCGGCGGGCATTATGAGTTGCAGGCGAATGGAGAGTCGGGCTGGATCGCTTCCAGCGAAACGCTTTTCAAGCGCAACCAGAATGAAACCGATATGGTCGCTCCTCCGGCAGGGGAACCGGAGGCGGGTCCGTAAAATAAAGATCATCAATAGCGAGGAGGGTGTATGCAAGTCAGGAACATTATTCGCGGCTGCGTCCGTGCGGGTCTGGCTGTGGCGTTAATGGCCGCCAGCAGCGCGGCAATGGCCGTCACCGTCGATCTGCTGGTTTTATACGACAGCTATACAAGAAACTATTTCAATAACCAGCCGGAAACGGCGATGCAGAACTGGTTGATCCAGATGAACAATGCATACCGGGACAGCCAGGTGGATATTCAGCTGCGCTTGGTGGGCGTCCGGCTGCATGAGGAGACCGGTTCCGATATGAACGCCGTTCTGGGAAACCTCCGGGTGGACCAGGAGGCTATCAATCTGCGTAATCAACTGGGCGCCGATTTTGTCAGCCAGTTGCACCAGCGCGGCAGCTGCGGCATCGGTTATTTTGCCATCAGTCGCGACTGGACCTGGAACGTGGTCGGACCGGATTGCGGTCCGTTGACCATGGCGCACGAACTGGGGCATAACATGGGACTCGCCCATTCGCGCCGGCAGGGCGACGAAAGCGGAGTGCGCTACCGCTACGGGCTGGGTCACGGCGTGGATAATGTGTACGCCACCATCATGACCTATTACTGGTTGTACAACGCGCCGCGCGTGGCGAGATTTTCCAACCCGCAGATACAGTGCAACGGCCTGCCTTGCGGCGTTCCCGAAGGTCAGCCGGATGAAGCCTATGCCGCCAAAGCCCTGCAGAACGTGAGCCAGGAAATCGCCGGGTTCAGGGCGAGCCAGACGGGCAGCAGTTCCAGCTCGTCGTCCTCGAGTTCCTCGTCCAGCAGCAGCTCGAGTTCCAGCTCTTCCTCTTCAAGCTCCTCTTCGAGTTCTTCCTCCAGCTCCTCGTCGAGCAGCTCGTCTTCGAGCAGCAGCTCGGGCGGCGGCAGTTGCAGTGCGATTGCGACAGGCGGCCAGTCGGGCAATTTCAATACAACCGGTGCGTATTGCTTCCGGGTGCAGAGCGCCGTCAACGGCTGGGGCGTGTCGAATTTCACGGGCCGCACTATTTCCGTAACGGTCAATGGAAGCGGCACTGCCGTCACCACGCCCGGCGCGGCCTTGCCGGCGAAGGGCGCCGGCGACTACTATCATTTCAATAGCAGCGCGGGCACCTATCCGTGGGCCTCTGTCTATTGGTGGTAGAGCATCTTTTAACCGCAAATGGCGTTAAACAAAACTGCCCGACCGGTAGCGGTCGGGCAGTTTTATTTGGAAAGCATGAATAGATAAAAAGCCCCGGCGCTGATGGCCGACTCCGGCCTGTTATCACTCTGGCTGGGAGCGCATATACTGGGGGCATGTCCATCTCAATCATAGTTCCAGCCCACAACGAGGAGTATTATCTGGGCGGCTGCCTGGAGGCGGCGGCGACCGCGGCGCGCGCGGTCACTGTGGGCGTGGAGACGGTCGTGGTGCTGAATCGCTGCACGGACGCTTCGGAGCGGATTGCCCGCGAGCATGGCGCGCAGGTGGTTCACGATGCAAGCCGGTGCATCGCGGCGGTGCGCAACCGCGGCGTGGCGGCATCCTCAGGTGAAATCATCGTTACGTGCGACGCCGACAGCCGTCTGCATCCGCAAATGCTCCCCGCTGTGCTGCAGGAGCTGGAGCGCGGCGCGATCGGCGGCGGCGTTGATATTCGATATGACCGGCGCAGCCGCGGAATTCGCGCCACCGAAGCGGTGTTCCGCCTGGTCATGCGCGCGACCGGCATTTCCTGCGGCGCTTTCTGGACGACCCGGCAGGCATTCGACGCTGTCAGCGGTTTCGACGAGCGGCTTCTCATCGCCGAGGATGTGGATCTGGCCCGGCGGCTTCGTGAGTACGGCAAGGCGCGGGGCCTGCGGTACAGGGCGCTCTGGGAAACGCCGCTGTTGACATCGTCCCGCAAGTTCGATCAGTACGGCGACTGGTCGTTCTTTTTAATGCCGCTCCGCGACGGCCGGCGTATCTGGCGCAGCTTCAGGAGGCGGGACACGGAATTTGTGGACGAATACTTCCATGATTTTAACGACGAGCATAAACCTTGATCTTGAACCCGGAGTGAGCAAGGATTCAGTGACATGGACACAGACGAGCGCATTGATACACGGCTTTATCGGGCCATTATTAATATTGTCACAGAGGGGTACGCCCTCGCTCCGGCGGATCAAGTACTTCCGGCGGAATGGAAGGATGCCGGAAAAGCCGGGTCGAAGGAGGAAGTCATGGGCTGGATCGATGTGATATGGCCCGAATACGCAAGGCGGCCGCTGAGTCTGCGCCGGAAAATGGAGGAGCAGGGTTATGTGGACACACGGGTTTATCAGCTGCTGATCGATGAAGGCGCCGGGCGCTATTATCCCTATCCCCGGGAAAAAGGGATACCGCCCGGTTTCAGCAGCGCGGGCGTGAGCGGCTCGCAGTCCGAAATGATCGACTGGGCCGAACAGTATGTGCGGCGTGACATGACGGAGGCTCCACAATGAAACTCAGGCATCTTCAATGCGGTTATATGATGGAAGTGCCCATGCTGATGATGGCGGTAGGCGTGGTGCTGGCGGTTCTGCTGCCGCGGCTGCCGCTGGTTTGGGGCAAGGCGCTGATGATTATGGCGGCGCTGGCCTGGATCGCGGGGCTTTATTACATGATCATCGTTCCCGGCTGGACGCCCGGCCACCAGCCCCGCAGGCACCCTATATGGAGATGGAGCGTTTTTCTGGCGCTGGCGGCATTACTGATTTTTGTGGCGGGCGCCTACGTGGCCGGAGCGGGGCCTCAGGTTTAAGGCGATGCGCCGCGGGTTTTCTTGCTGAAGCATGGACTTTCAGTAAAGAGCGTCTATTCTTTGTTGAGCTTCCAAGGAGGAAAGAAGATGAGACTCCCGACTTTCAGCAGGGCCGAGGCGATACTGTGGGGCGGGCTTGCCGCCGGCGTTCTCGATATCGGAATGGTATTCGCGATCTGGGCGGCCAAGGGCGTGATGCCCTCCGGAATCCTGCAGGCGATCGCGAGTTCGGTGATGGGGCTTGCGGCCTATGAGCCCGCGAACGCACAGATCGCGATGCCGCTCGGCATGGTGCTGCATTTCTTCGTCAGCTATGTGTTCGCGGCGGCGTATGTCCTGGCGGCGGACCGGGTTCCATTGCTGAAAACGCGCCCCGTGCCGTGTGGTCTTGGCTACGGCGTGATCGCCTATCTGGCCATGACTTTGGTGGTGGTGCCGCTGTCGCGCGCGAACTTCGGCCCTCCGGCCGACGTCTGGCAGCTGGCGCAAAGTCTGTTCGTGCATCTGGCGCTGTTCGGCCTGCCGATCGCTCTTGCCGCGAGCCGAGTCCGCTAAAGAACGGAGATGACGCGGAGTATTGCAACCGACAATATACGTATTGCCGGAATGAGTGTGAGAATCAAATGAAGCAATGCTGGAGCGAGTAGCCTAAAGCGGCAAACGGGAACAGGCCGCCTGGCGCGGCCTGTCCATGCTCGGGATCAATCAGAATTCGAATTCCAGTTCCCAGCGCGCCTGAAGATCCGGAGTGTCGTCGTTCATTCCGGAAAACAACCCGAACAGCCATTCGACGGGGGTTTCGCTCATGCTCGTCGTGCCCATGCCGACTATTCCCAGAGCCTTGGAGTGTTCCTCGGTATGTAATTCGATGCCGGGTTCGAAGGCGGAGGACAAGCGGTACTTCAGCTGCGCGCGCCCGATGAACTCCCATTCATCTTCGGTCTTGTCGTCGCCGAACTGTCTTTCGGTCAGCAGGTTCAATTTTCCCGTCCAGTCGGCGAAGTCTTTTTGAAACAGCGGGCCCACTTTCAGTTCCACGATATCCAGTTCGCGAACCTTTTCGATTTCGGTCAGGAAGCCGAAGTCCACGGCGTATTCACCGGGTTCCGACAGCTGGAATATGTTTTCCAGTTCATAAGCCTCGAGTTCGGCGTCCTCGCCGCGCTCATCCTCAAACTCAAGATATGCTTCGGTCCACCACCAGGCATTCACACCATAGCCCACGGCGAATTTGAGAGTCTTATCGCCCTCGCTGCCGCCCTCATCGTCGAGCACATGAACGCCGCGCATCTCCAGTTCCAGCTCGCCCTGTTCAACCGTGGTTCCATAGATCTTGTCGATGCCCGCCTGCGCATTGCCAAGGCCCGCCATCGACAGTACAAGCGCCGAGGATACGGCGCGCACACTTTCTTTACGCATCAGATTACTCCTGGATTTTTTTATGAATCGTTTGTTTTTTTTGGAAAACACTTCCTCTACCGGCATGGGAAAGCCGGCGCGGAAGCGAAGTTTCCGGATTCTTCAGCCTGTTGAGACGTTCTGCTGTTCGGACTGGCCGTTCAAAGAGGGTCGTCGCCCCAGCGTTTTGCTGCCCAACAGTATCAGCGCGGCGGTCACCAGATAGAAGCTGAGTTGCACGATCGTCGGCGATGATACATATCCGACGAGGGCGTGCAGGATCTGGCCAACCACAGAGCTCATCGGCAATATTGCGCTGGTATCCCACAATGGCCCGTATTCCGGCAGGTATCCCGCCTGTGTCAGATACTGGCTGCCCTGCGCGGCCATTCCGGCCGCCAGCAGCAGTATGAGCACACTGGTGACGCTGAACAGGTAGCGCTGGGAGACGCGCAACAAGCCGAAGTACATGCCAAAGCCGACGGCGGTGCCTGACAACAGTCCCAGGGCGCTGCCCGTCAACAGGGAGGCGCTGTCACTGCCCGAGGCTATCAATCCATACATAAAGAGCACGATCTCGGAGCCTTCTCTCAGAACCGCAAGTCCGGTCACCACCGACAGGAAGTACAAAGGTTTTTTGCCCGCCGCGACATCCTTGCTGACAGAACTTAAGTTGTGCGCGAGTTCGCGCCCGTGCCGCGCCATCCAGATGTTGTGCCAGGCCAGCATCCCCACCGCAAGAAACAGCACGATGGCGTTGAACACTTCCTGCCCGACGCCCTCGAACATCTGGGCGATCATCTCGGCGAATATCGCCACTACCACGGCGCCCGCTGAACCGGCGATCAGCCCGAAGCTGACAAAGCGTCCGCGACCCGATACGTTACGCGAAGCGGCCATCACGATGCTGATGACGAGCGCCGCTTCGAGAATTTCACGGAAGACGATCAATAGCGAGCTATACATAAAACTTTTACATCCTTTCTTTTACTTGGCGACGATTTTGCCTTGGGCCGTCGCCTGATTGAATTCGCCGAAGAAAGGGTATTCGCCTGCAGCCAGGGGGCCGATAAAGACCACCGCCTGACTGTTGCCGGGGATGACTTTTTCGCGGTTCAACTCGTAGCTTTCAAATTCTTCCGGCGTGGCGTCCTGGTTCTTCACCACCAGTTTGACTTTCTTTTGCGCGGGTATTTCAAGCGCGGCGGGTTCAAAGCGGTGGTCTTTGATAATCAATTCGAAAACCGGGGTATCCTCGGCTTTCACTTGAACGCTCAATATCGACAATACTGCCAACAGACCCGCGGCCATGGATTTACGCATATCCTCAAATCCCTAATGCTATTGATAATGATTCTCATTATCTATCAGGATTCTAAAAAAATCAAGACGTCATTTCCTTCCGAATCGTTGACCGGCCATCCGGTTAATTAATAAGCATGAGTAGAGTTCTGGGATCTTTGACCGACAGTAAAAGCGCCTTCCCGGGCTTCGGACCGCATTCAACGGCCGCGGAATTTTTCCCGTCATTAATATTGGTTTGGGAGAGAGTATTCATTCGCCGACTGCCGCATGGGCCGCTGACGCCAGGAATCTCTGATTTATTCGAGCTTCCCTGGCCACGGGGATGCGCTCCCGGGAATTCAGGGATGAATTATTCAGAGCTTCCTAGGCATACATTTTTCTCACATAATGAGCGCGCCGCGCCTGCTGTTTTTGCAAATCCCAGGTGATTCATGAAGAGAAACCCGCTGTTGTTGCTTTGCGTGCTTGTCCTGGCGATGCCGTTTCCGGCGTGGGCCGGCGATGTCCGCGTCATCAAATCCTTCGAATACAAGGGGCTGGACGGCCCGCTGCGCGTGCAGGACGGCCTGGTCGTGCTGTCCCAGGCCGACTCGAGCGGCAACACGCATAATGCTCTGCTGCTGGATCCCGCGAACGGCGACGCACGCCGCGTCGTCGAAAGCGTGCCCGGCGCGAGGTTTGTCGCGGAGGACGATCGTTATGTCGTCTACAGTTTCCTGGACAGCGCGGGCAACAGGCTGGCGGTACGGGGCAAGGGCGGCAAGGAACCGTTGTCCTCCCTGGAATTCAAGCGGCCTGTCCAGTGGGGGCATATCGACGGCGACCGCCTGATCGTGACGCTGAGCGTCCCTCCCTATACTGCCGAGACGACGGCACAGGTCTACAGTCTGCCTTCGCTGCAGCTCGAAAAATCCGTCGCCATCGCCGGCGGCAGCGATACCGCTTTGTGGGAAAACAAAATCGTTTCGGTCGGCCTGCATCTTGGCATATACAGCTTCGATCTCGACAGGATCGCCACGGTGGACATGCCGCTGCGCGATCCGGGACGCCAGGCCTGCAACGGCGGCTCGCTGCGTATCACCGGGGACAAGGCTGTCGTCGCAACCGATTGCGGCCGACTGCTCGTCGTGGATCTGCCCTCCGCGCGAATAGAAAGAATGATTCAGGCCGGCACGGTCCTGCCGTCTTTCGACGTTTCCGAAGGGGTGATTTTCGCCGCGGTCCCGGATTCCGCCGCACGGGAAGTCCGGGCGATCGATCTCGCCTCCGGCATCGAGCTCGCGCGTCTTCCCATCGATACCGATTTCATGGCCATGCGCGGCAACCGCATGCTGGGAATGAAAAAGCCCGAGCGTTTCGGAGATCCGGCGCGGTTCACGCTCTATGCGCTGGATACCGCGACGATTAAATCCGAAACCGCTCGCCTGGCGAGGTTGCAAGAGGGTTGCGGCGCCGCGCAGCGCGCGCTCGATCGCGACGGCGATCTGTACGCCGCGATCGAGGCTTGCGAGGAGTCCGGAATCAGGGGTTTTATCCAGAGCCCGCAGTTAGCACCTGAAGCGAGAAAGGTCATCGGCGTCTATGCGATATGGCTGGCGCGCAGCCTTTCACGTTACGACGCAGGCAGTGCGCTGCTGGAACGACTTATATCCGAACAGGCCGACGATTCTTATGCGGCGGAACTGGCCAATGCGCGACGCAAAGCAACTTATCTGGATCCGCCAGACAAACAGCAAAACGCGCTCCCCGCCGCCGGGGCTGCGCCGGCCGCCGGGGCTATGAAAGACCCGCCAGGCGTCATGAGTGTGCCGGTGGATTTCGGCGGCTATTCCAATCCTGTGGCTTTTGAAGGCGATCGCATCTATATCGGACGCTGGTTATGTAACGGGCAGCAGCGGGGATATCGCGGCGTGGTGCTGGATGTGTTCGACCGCAAGAGCTTCCAGCTCGCCAGGCGCGTCGATATCGCGGCCTGCGATTTCGCGTACCAGGACACCATCGACTCGATCACCGCCGTTCCCGGTTATGTCGTGCTCGGAATGAATTTCCGCATGAGCCGGCAAAAGCGCCCTGACGTCGTGGTGCTGGACGACCAATCGCTTGCCGTGAAAGCCAGCGACTACATTACTCCGGGCGTCGCGCAACTGCGGCGCTGGCATGACACACTGCTGGCCTGCGGCGCGGATTTCAAACGTGGCCGCTTCGATCCGGAGACGGCGCGCATAGTGGACGCCTCGCCGGCCGAGACCGCGGCCTGCGAGAAGGGCGGCCCCGAACTCAGGAGTTCCATCATGGCGAATTCCGCGCTTATGCCCGTGGTCGAGACCGCGCATTTCCGCGCCGAGTACGTGCAGGGCGGGCAGGAATTTTCCTACCGGATCGCGAGCCTCAAAAACGCTGCAAAGACCGTTGCCACCCTGAAACCGCGGCCTTATACCGAGCTGTCTCCGGTGACCGGGCGCGATGCGCTCGTGATGTCCTATGAGGAAGGGCCTTATCGCCGGTTCATGCTGTACGAAATGGCGGCGCGCAAGGAATCGGCGCTGTTCGAACTGAAGACGGCCGGACGCCTCGTGACCAGCACCGTGCAGGACGATTTTCTGTTCGTGGCGCTGGGGCGCGACCTGATGGTTTACGACCTGGCGAGGCGCATGACCGTGAAGTATGAAAAAGATTTCCTGAAAGCTCCGGCCAGCGGCGGCCGTAACGGGATCGTACGCTTTATTTTCGATGAGGGCCGGTTGATCGCCCCAACCCTGGACGGCTCCGGTTCGCGCGTGATCGACCTCGATGCTTATCTGGCGGAGCTGCCCGGCCGGGATTTCTTCGCGCCCTGATATCGCAACCCAAGGAGAGAACATGGAGAAGCTCAGGAACCTGGTAACGGCAATAGCGCTCGGGCTGACGGCGGCGCCGGCCGCGCTCGCGGTCAGCTGCGCCTCCGTGCGCGGGCAGCGCCAGTTGTTCAGGCGGCTGCTACGCGTACTGCGAGGAGAATCCCGAGAATCCGGGAAGGTATGTCTGCGTCAAGGGTTGCGTCTCGGGGACGTTCGGCCGCGGAAAGCGACATTATCGCGGGCCGGTTCAACAAGGCGCCGCCGGCACAGGCCGAAGCTGAATAGGGCGTAATTGGGCAAGCGCGCACTTTGCCCACTGCAAAATGTCCGAAGAGATACGCCGGCCGGATTTGCCGGCGCTCCTTAGGGATAGGGAAGGACATGCGACGCAAACACACAATCGGACTTGCCTTGGGCAGCGGTTCCGCCCGCGGCTGGTCACATATCGGGATCATTCGTACTCTCGAAAGGGCCGGTATCGCGCCGGACATCATATGCGGCACTTCCATCGGTTCGCTGGTCGGCGCCGCCTACGCGGACGGGCAACTGGAGGGCCTTGAAAGCTGGGTCAAGAGCCTGACCTGGAAGAATGTGCTGGGCCTGCTCGATTTCAGGCTGAGCGGCGGGCTGTTGCAGGGCCATAAAATCCGTACCTTCCTGCATCGATATTTCGATGACAAGGATATTAAAGATCTGCCCAAGACCTTCGGCGCGGTCGCGACGGAACTCATCACCGGACGCGAAGTGTGGCTGCGCAAGGGCTCTATCGTCGAGGCGGTGCGCGCTTCCATCGCACTGCCCGCCCTGTTCACGCCGGCGCAGATCGACGGCCGGCTGCTGGTGGACGGCGCGCTGGTCAATCCGATACCCGTTTCGCTGTGCCGTGCAATGGGCGCCGATATCGTGATCGGTGTCGACCTGAACTGGGATCTGATGGGCTGGCATATGGAAGCCGAAGAGGATGAACCGGAGTCGAAGACGCGCGGCGCGCTGGCGACGATATTGGATAAATTGCCGGGCCTGGGGCGCCTCAAGAGCGGGTCGGAGGAGCCGTCGATCGAAATGCCCTCTATCCTCGACGTCATCAATATCAGCCTCAATATCATGCAGGTGCGCATCACGCGCAGCCGCCTCGCGGGCGAGCCGGCCGACGTGCTGATACGGCCGCGCCTGTCGGATTTCGCGCTTATGGACTATCATCGGGGCGCGATCGCGATCGCCGAGGGCGAGCGCGCTGCCGAAGCGGCGTTGCCCGAACTGCGGGAATTGATCGGCTCGAACGTAACGCAAGACCTTACTCCATAATCTGACTAAGGTTTTTGTCATGAGCGAATCAAATGACGGATTCGAGGATGAAAGGGCGGCTGAGATAGACCCTGGCTTGTTTGGAGTGACGCCGGAATCGTTCCGGGAATGGCGTTTTCCAAGGGTTGGAAACTCGAATCCCGAGAAAGTCGAAAGCAAGGTCTGGGAATGGCTGGTTCGCTCCAGGCTGGATGGTTTCCGGGCAACCGAAAAAATGAACGGACCATCGCCCATGCAGGCAGGTCCCACCTGGAGTTTCGATCGCTTCGGCCGGACGTCGACCCGTCTGCCGGATGGCAGGACAATCTTCGTTGCAGGGGAACACGAAGACCACTATGACCCTGACTTTCATATTTACAACGATGTTGTCGTTTTAACAGCCGGCGATTCGATCGAATTTTACTGTTATCCCAAAAGCGTGTTTCCTCCCACGGACTTTCATACCGCGACACCGGTCGACGGCAATATAGTCATTGTTGGGAATCTGGGCTATCCGGAACAGCGTCGGGAGCAGACTCAGGTCTTGCTGCTAGACACGGCTACCTATGAAGTCAGCGAGGTGACGACTTCCGGGCCGTCGCCGGGCTGGATACACGAGCACAAGGCGGAATTAAGTGCGGACCGGAGATTTATTATTCTGAGCGGGGGCAAACTCGATTCCGGTCCCGGAATCCCGTTAAGAGAGAATATCGACGACTGGAGATTGAGTCTCAATGACTGGCGCTGGGAGAGGCTGACGGAACGGCGGTGGGTTCGCTGGGAGCTTCGGCGCAAAGATCGCAAGTTCAATCATCTCTGGTATATCAGGCAGGCTTTGTTCAATTATGAAATGAAATGGGAAGAAGAATATAAAAAGAGCATGGAGGATCTCTCGGCGAGGACGGGCCATACTCCCGACGCAAGGCTCATCAGGAACATCTATTCCCCGGCGATGGCGCATGAAAAGCTGCCGGAAGCTGATGGCGAATACAACGTGTACCGGATCCGCGTCGACGGCGTCGTGGTACGTTTCGTAGAGGAAAGTCATTGCATCCAGGTAACCGTCGAAGGCGAGCTGCCCCAAAGCACGTCCGAAGTCATCCGGCAGGATACTCTGGCCAAGGTTTCCGCGCTGGATAATGCCGAATACGAGGTCGAATCATACTAGCCGCCAGGGGTGTACTATGCCTCCGGCGGAGTCAGGTGTTGCAATATATACTGCGTCATGCCTCTGGCAAGTTCTTCTTCGCCGTAGAACACCGTGCCGAATCCTTCGCTGCGCAGCAGTCTCGATTCTTCGCCGCTGTGAGTGCGCAGCACGATCTCGATATCCGGATTCAGCGTGCGCGCGGTTTCGACCATTTTCCGCACGTTGAGCGGGTTATGCACCGCAACCACGAGCATAGCGGCGTCCACGATATGCGCCTGAATCAGTACTCCGGGTTCGGCGGCATCGCCCGAGACGGCGGCCAGCCCCTGTTTGCGCAGACTCTCCACGATCTCGCGGTTTGCATCCACGACGATACACGGAATGCCGGGTTTCCGCAGCGCATGCGCGATGCGGCAGCCAACCCGGCCGTGACCCACCAGCACCACCTGGTTCGCCAGATAGTGGCGTTCCGTGCTCATCGGCAGCTCCGCGAAGGGATCCTGGCGGCGGTCGAGTTTGCGCGCCAGCTCGGAGCGGTCGAGCACCCACTTTTTGAGCGGCGCGATGGAGGCGAACACCAGGGGATTGAGCGCGATCGACAGCAGCGCCCCCGCCAGCACGAGGTTCATGGCTTCGGGGGGCAGCAGTCCGAGCGAGGTTGCAAGGCCGGCAAGGATGAAAGAGAACTCGCCGATCTGAGCGAGGCTGGCGGCGACCGTGAGCGCGGTGCTGAGCGGGTAGCGGAAGGCGAGCACCAGCGCCATTGCCGCGACGGATTTGCCGGCGATGATGATGGCGACCACGCCCAGGATCTGCCAGGGATGCTCGATCAGCGCGCGCGGCTCGAACAGCATGCCGACGGAAACGAAGAACAGCACGGCGAAAGCGTCGCGCAGCGGCAGCGATTCGCGCGCGGCGCGGTGGCTGAACTCCGATTCCCGCAGCACCATGCCGGCGAAGAAGGCGCCGAGCGCGAAGGAAACCTTGAAAAGTTCGGCGGCGCCGAAGGCGATGCCGATCGCCACCGCGATCACCGACAGGGTAAACAGTTCGCGTGAGCCGGTGCGCGCGACATGCCACAGCAGCCGGGGCAGTACGCGGCGGCCGCCGATGAACATCAGCGCGATGAAGGCGGCCACCTGGAGCAGGGTCTTGCCCAGCGCGAGCCAGAGCCGTTCGTCTCCCACAATGGTCGTGGAGGAATCCAGTATCCCGGAGAGAGGCGGCAGCAGCACCAGGATCAGCACGGTCGCGAGGTCCTCCACTACCAGCCAGCCGACGGCAATGCGGCCGTTCATGGTCTCCACCAGGTTGCGGGCTTCGAGAGCCTTGAGCAGTACCACTGTACTGGCGCAGGAAAGCGTCAGCCCGAACACAAAGGCATTGCCGGCGCTCCACCCCCACCACGTCGCCATGCCCATGCCGAGCAGCGTCGCTACCGTCATCTGTACGACGGCTCCAGGCAACGCGATACGCTTTACGGACAACAGGTCATCCAGCGAGAAATGCAGGCCGACGCCGAACATCAGCAGCATGACGCCGACTTCCGCCAGCTCGGACGCGAGATCCACGTCGGCCACGAAGCCGGGCGTCGACGGGCCCAGTACGATGCCAGCCAGCAGGTATCCGACCAGGGCCGGAACCTTGAGCCGCTCGGCTATAAAGCCGAAGATCAGGGCCAGGCCGAAGCCCGCGGCCAGGGTCGTAATCAGGGGCAGGTTATGGTCCATTGTTTTTCATTCGTCAGTGATGAAGTCCTGAAGTATTATACCGGCAGTGCCGGGCGGACCGGAGACTGAGCAAAGACGTATGAGGCGGGCGATATCACAATTATGCGGTTTATTTGGCGGCGCGCGGGGTGACGCCGCGGCGGGGGTGCGCGCGAGGGTGGACGCCTTCGTCGCCGCGCTGCTGAAACCCGAGCGCTCCGTACTGGAAGAACTTACTTCGCCAGATCTCAGCTATGGGCATTCCAATGGCCGGATCGAAAACCGGGAAGAGTTTTTCCTTACCATGCTGGAAGGCCATTCACGCTTTTTGTCCATCGAACTCACGGCACAAGCAATAAAAACGAGCGGCGATATCGCAATTGCGCGCCACAACCTGTACGCTCATACCCACGACAAGGGCAAGGAGCCTGGCACGATCCGGATCGGTATAATGCTGGTCTGGCGTCGGGAGTGCCGCTCCTGGAAGTTGCTGGCGCGTCAGGCCTATCGGCTTTCTCAATAAAAAACATCTGCTTGCCGCGGACTTCGCGGGTCGTGGAAAAATCGAATGGACAGTTTGGTTGTACACCTCATTGAGGCTTATTGATCCAAGTCAAGTCAGGTTTTGTTTATTGTTATACGGTAAGTGAAAGATCGGGCAAGAGTTCTGTATATGTTGCGCGTGCTGATTCTGGGAAATCTGCTATCGCTGTTTTTGAGCACACTGACCGCCTGCGCCCCCGTGCAGCCGCGTCCGGAGTTGCCGTTCGAAACCGCTGTGCAACCCGCCGCCGGGGGACCTCTCGATAACGTCATCGAACGGGCCGAGGCGAGCCATCCCGGCGTGTCTGCGTTCCGGCTCGTCGTGGATGGACCGGAGGCCTTCATGCTCCGTGTGCGCAGCGCGGTGCTGGCCGCGCGCAGCATCGATGTCCAGACCTATCTCTGGCATGAGGATGACACGGGCATCTATCTGGCCAATACCCTGCTTGAGGCGGCCGATCGAGGGGTGAAGGTCAGGTTGCTGCTCGACGATATGGATGGCCGCGCGCTGAACGAGGGACTCGCGGCGCTGGCCGCGCATCCGAATATTCATGTGCGTACCTTCAACCCCTTCCGTTCCCGCAGCGGCATGCTCGGCCTGGTCGGCGAGAGCATGGCGAACTTCAAAAGGGTCAACCGCCGCATGCACAACAAGTCATGGATTGTCGACAACCGCATCGCCGTCACGGGCGGGCGCAACATCGGCGACGAATACTTCGGCGCCAGCGATGAAATGAACTTCTTCGATCTGGATTTCGCGATGATCGGGCCGGTGGTGCGCGAGGCTTCCGACGTCTTCGACCGCTACTGGAACTCACCCTATGCCTATCCGATGGAAGTGCTTGATCCTGCTAGCGTCAGTCGCGAAGCGCTGAAGCGGTTGCGCACGGAATATACCGAACGCTCGAAAGCAGTCGCGCAAAGCCGTTATGCGGCCGCGCTCCGCATGGACGACGTGATAAAACTCCTCATCGAGGGTCACTGGCCGATGGAGTGGGCTTCCCGGTATCTCTTCGTCGCGGATGACCCATCCAAGGTGGTTATGGATCGGAAGGATGCGCAGCGCACACAGGTGGGAGCCGCATTGCGCACGGTGATGAACGAACTTAAGAATGAGCTGACGATCGTATCTCCCTATTTCATTCCGGGGAAACGCTTGACCGAACAGCTCGTCGCCTCGGTGCGGGAAGGCAAACGGGTAAGCGTGCTCACAAACTCACTGGCGGCGAACGACGTAGCGGCCGTACACGGCGGATATTCGCGCTACCGCAAACCGTTGCTCGCGGGCGGTGTCGAGCTGTGGGAACTGAAGCCCCAGGCGGATGGGCAGGTGCGTTCGAGCCTGTTCGGTTCCTCCGGTGCGAGCCTGCATACCAAGGCCCTGCTCATGGACGGCAACATTGCCTTCGTGGGCAGTTACAACCTCGACCCGCGGTCGACCTGGCTGAACTGTGAGCAGGGCGTCATGGTGGAGAACCCGAAACTTGCCGCGCAGTTGGAGTCGATCTTCGCCGATTATTCCGCGGGCGACCATGCCTGGAAGCTGTCCCTGAACAAGCATGGGCTGAACTGGGATGACGGCAACAAGCGCTTCGATAGTGATCCGCAGGCTTCCCTTGGGCGCCGTTTCAAGGCCTGGATGGCACGCGTGTTCCACCTCGAGGCTCAGCTTTGAGCCGGTTCGTCAGTGGCGAGTGGGCTTCGCCTTTACGTCCTCGCGCCGCACGAATTTAAAGAACCGGCTTTCCTCGCCGCTTTTCAGGTTGTCCTGATATACGAAGGCCAGTCTGTTTTGGTCGAACTTTTCGAAGAAAGCCTCCCACGAAATGGCTTCCAGGCGGTCTTCCCCGGCGCCCCCGGGAAAATCAATGCGGAGCAGGCCCGGCTCTTCGGACGAGCCCGTCGCTTTGACGGTGGCCGGGCGTCCCTGGCGCTCTTCCACCCAGCGGCGGATTTCATTGTGATCAATCGTTACCTTCGAGCTTTGTGCGGTTGCCATAATGCCTCCTGAGGTTGTTAAGAATTGGACCTTGGAAGCCGCGCGAGTGCCCGCTTTTTTATATCGGGTTTCGCTTAAGAGTCTCCGCGAGGCGAGTATTAAATTCCCGTTCGGGTTTGGTTGGTCATTGATCTGACGACGCAAAGAAATCGCCCGCCGCTCAGGGGACGGGGAACGCGCCTGGACAAGGAACCGGATCATACCCTGTGCGACTAGTGGGCACACGAGGACGGCTTGGTCCTTGGGGTTCTCCATCTGCGGCGTGACGGTATCGATGCCGGTCGGCATATAGTCCGCCATCGGGGCGGGTTTCGCGCCGAGCTTATGAATCCGGCTCGATAACCCACCAGGTGATCGCGCTGATCGCCGAGCAAACCGCAAGCGCCATCGCGAAGAGGCGGGGCAGCGGTTGCGTGTACAGGAAAGCGATGAACTGGTCGTACCACGAGGCCGGGCTGGGCGCCGACAGCAACAGCACGGCGACCGCCAGCAGGGCGGCGCAGCCGAGTATGAGCCCGTGCGGTACGGGCCGTTGGCGGGCGGGCAGGCGGCGCAGCACGGCTTCGGTAAAACCGTCATCGTGTATATAGTCGTCGTCGCCGGACAGAATTTTGTCCAGCCAGTCGTCGTTGTTCATCGGTGTTTTATTCATAAGCAACCTCTTGCCAGACCGCGAGCGAGTCGCGCAATTTTTCCTTGCCGCGCAGAACGTTGGTTTTGACCGTGCCAAGCGGCTGCTGCAATATTTCGGCCGCCTCGCCGTGTGAAAAGCCGCATTGGCAGCACAGCTGTATGGCCGAACGTTCGGCATCGGTCAAACGGCGCATCGCCTGCCGCAAATCATGTTCCAGGTTGAGGTTTTGCGCTTCTCCCGGATGGCCGGGCTCTGTCTGCGCGTAATCCTCGTAATCGAGAGTCGCCTTCTCGCCGCGCACGTGGCTGATAAAGGCATTATAGGCGATGCGGTGCAGCCAGGTTGAGAACTTCGCGCCGCCGCGGAAGGATTTGAGGGACTGGTAACTCTTTATAAAAGTTTCCTGGGCCAGGTCGTCCGACAGCGCCTCGTTGCCGTTCGTCAGCCGCCGCAGCAATCCGCGGACGGCGGACTGGTTGCGGCGGATGAGGGTCGCGAAGGCGTGCCGGTCGTCGTCCAGCAGCACCTTCGCGATCAGTTCGGAATCGGCAACCTGCATGCGGATTCTCAGCCGGCCTTTGCGGTCTTTCCTTTCTCAAGATGCCAGATCAGAAGATAGGCCAGACCGATAAACAGCGGGATGGCGCCGACGCCGGCGATACCGCCCATGCCCATCGCGACGAAGAAAATGACGAGGCCGATGCCGATGCCGATAAGCTTGAGCCCCCGGTTGAGCGGCGAGCCGGTTTCCGGCGCTTCACCGAAGGAGAAGTTGGGCGGTATCTCCACACCCTTCTCGATCATCAGGCGGATCGTCTCGTGGTTACGCCGTTCCTTGTGTTCGCGATACAGGTATATCAGCCAGATGCCGATGATCACGGCTACCATCGGGGTGATCAGCGCCCCGATTATTCCCAGGATGGGGATCAGAAGCGCCTGGCCCGCGAGTTCCTGGTGGTCCATGGACTTCATCGCGTCTCCGATGGCCTTGCCGATTTCTTCGCCGGGGTTGGCCTCCGTAAAGGCCTGCTCGATTTGCGCGCCCGGATCGACGGAAGCCGGCGCCGCCGGGACTGCGGGGGCCGGAGGGGTGTCGGCAAGGGCGATGCTGATGAACGAAAGCTGCAGCACCGCCGCCGTTATCAGAATGACGGCCATTTGGGCCAGTTTAGGGACGATTTTCATTTTAGAACTCCTCGAATCTGGATAATCGTATGGTTTAGACGCGATGAGCCGGGCGTTTGGATTCAGCCGCGGAACGGCGATGTTTTAAACGAATGTCAGTGCAGTTTCATGCGTGGACGGGTGCGCCGCGACAGCAGATCGGCGGCGCTGACCAGGAAGGTGCGCAGGGGGCCGTAGAGCGCGCGCTGGTGCTGGCGGTAGAGCGCGCGGTAGACGCGGCGCGCGATCCAGCCTTCCAGCCGGATATCGCCCAGCAGATTGCCCATCAGGTTGCCGATGGCGCTGTATTCGCTGAGCGATACCAGCGAACCGTGATCGCGGTACACGAAATCAGGCAGTGGTTTGCCTTCCAGCCGGCGCGCGAGCGATTTCACCAGCAGCGAAGCCTGCTGATGCGCGGCCTGGGCGGTCGGCGGCGCCGGGCGCGTGTTGTCGGGCAGCGGGCAACTCGCGCAGTCACCGAATGCGAAAATATTCTCGTCGCGCGTGGTCTGCAGCGTCGGCCGCACCACCAGCTGGTTGAGGCGGTTGGTTTCGAGGCCGCCGATGTCTTTTAGAAAGTCCGGCGCCTTGATGCCGGCGGCCCAGACCTTCATTTCCGCGGGGAAGAAGATTCCATCCTGGCTGTAGAGGCCTTCCGCGGTCGCGCGCGCGATGCGCGCGCCGGTATGAATCTGCACGTTCAGCTTCTGCAGCTGTTCCGCCGCGCCCTTGGCGATGCGCTTGTGCAGCGCGGGCAGGATGCGTTGTCCGGCTTCGAAGATGGATATGGTCACGTCCTTCTCCGGTACGATACGGTCGAAGCCGTAAGCCACCATCTGGCGCGTGACGTGGTGCAGTTCCGCGGCCAGCTCCACGCCGGTCGCGCCGGCGCCGACAATCGCCACGTTCAACTGGCCGTCACGCAGCGGTTCCGTCTGCGTCTGCGCGCGCATGTAGTTTTCCAGCAGCCGGCGCTGAAAGACGTCCGCCTGCTCGCGGCTGTCGAGGAACATGCAGTGCTCGCGCACTCCCGGGGTGCCGAAATCGTTGGTGACGCTGCCGACCGCGATGACCAGCAGGTCGTAGGGAATGTTGCGTGGCGGGATAATCACCTTACCGTTTTCATCCCGCGTTTCGGCGATGTGCACCTGCCTGTTCCGGCGGTCCAGCCCGTCGAAGCGCCCGAGCAGGAACTCGAAATTCCGCCAGCGCGCCAGCGCGATGTAGTCGAGGTCGTCCTGCTGCGAATCCAGGGTGCCGGCCGCGACTTCGTGCAGCAGCGGTTTCCACAGATGGGTGAGTTGTCCGTCCACCAGAGTGATCCGCGCGCGGCCCTGGCGGCCCAGCGTGCGGCCGAGCCGGCTTACGAGTTCAAGCCCGCCGGCGCCGCCGCCGATCACAACTATACGGGGGGGTGTTGTCGCGTCTGCCATGGTCAGCTGAGCGTATAGATAAACAGCTGAAAGTCAATGCGCGGGTTTGAAGGCGCGAAAGTTGCATATGAAACTGTATAATTTTCGAAAAAATACTGACAACTACTTTAATCGAACAAAACCTGAGCTTAGAATTCGCGTGCCGCTCGATGCGCACCAAGGGGAACAGACGTTAATACAACCGCATCCACCGCGACTCAGGATCCGCATCTGAAGGAGAAGCTCTCCATCCTGGTGCTGGGTGCGATCGGAGTCGTCTACGGCGATATAGGCACCAGCCCGCTGTATGCCTTCCGCGAATGTTTCAATCCCATTTACGGCCTGCAGCCCAACCCCGCCAACGTCTTCGGCATCCTGTCTCTGCTGTTCTGGTCGCTGACCCTGGTGGTTTCCGTCAAGTACGCAGTTTTCATCATGCGAGCCGACAATAACGGCGAGGGTGGGACTTTCGCGCTGCTGGCGCTGGTGCTGCGCCATTATCGCGCCAGTCCCTCACGCTGGTGGCTGACCGGCTTGGGTATTGCGGGAGCTTCCATGTTTTACGGCGACAGCATGCTGACTCCGGCGATCTCGGTGCTATCCGCGGCCGAGGGGCTGGAAATCATCACCCCCTTATTCAAGCCTTATGTTCTGCCGCTGACCCTGGTGGTGATCGTCGGCCTGTTCCTGGCGCAGAAACACGGCACCGGCCGGCTCGGCCGGCTGTTCGGGCCGATCACTTCCGTGTGGTTTCTGACGCTGGCGATACTGGGTCTGGTTCAGATTGTGAAATTCCCGGCGGTGCTGGCAGCTCTGAATCCCGGCCACGCGGTCCGCTTTTTAGCGGAAAATTCCTGGCGCAGCTTTTTTATACTGGGAGCCGTGTTTCTTTGCGTCACGGGTGTCGAGGCCTTGTACGCGGACATGGGGCACTTCGGCAAGAAGCCGATACGACTCGCCTGGTGCAGTCTGGTGATGCCAGCGCTGACTCTGAATTATTTCGGCCAGGGGGCGCTGGTGCTGTCGCGGCCGGAAACGATCGCTAATCCTTTTTATCTGCTCGCCCCGTCCTGGGCCATGCCGCTGCTGGTTCTGCTCGCCACCTGCGCCACCGTGATCGCCTCGCAGGCGGTTATCGCCGGCGCCTTCTCGCTTACCACCCAGGCGATCAAGCTGGGCTACAGCCCGCGCATGGAAATCCAGCACACCTCGGCGCGCAATATCGGCCAGATTTATCTGCCGTTTATCAACTGGAGCCTGTTTATATTCGTCGTGCTGCTGGTGCTGGGCTTCGGTTCATCCAGTAATCTCGCGGCGGCTTATGGCATTGCCGTTTCCGGAACCATGGTGGTTACCAGCGTGTTATCGCTGATGCTGCGGCGTCGGGTGTCCAGGTGGCCGCGCTTTACGATAACCGTGATGATCGTTTTGCTGCTGATCGACCTTTCGTTCCTGTCCGCCAATGCGCTGAAAGTCCCGCAAGGCGGCTGGTTCCCGCTGGTGGTGGGCGCCGGCTGTTTCCTGTTGATGTCCACCTGGAAGAGGGGCCGGCAGATTTTCTTCCGCGGCCTGTCAGAGGACGGCATGCCGATGGACCTGCTGCTGCCCGCGCTCGCCGGCGATCATTGCCCACTGCGGGTCGAGGGCACCGCGGTCTTCATGACCGGCAATCCCAACATGGTGCCGCACGCGCTGCTGCACAATCTCAAGCACAACAAGGTGCTGCATAAGCGTGTGGTCTTGCTGACACTGAGCACGGCGGAAGTGCCCTACGTGGATTCGGACAAGCGACTGTCAGTCGTGGAACTGGGGCACGGTTTCTATCGCGTCGAAGCGCAGTATGGGTTCCAGGAAAGGGCCGCGGTGGAGGACGTACTGGAATTATGCGCGAAGCATTACAACATGAGCTTCAACATGATGGAAACCTCCTTCTTCCTGGCGCGCGCCACCGTAGTTCCAAGCATGCGCGTGCCGGGCATGGCCGCCTGGCGCGAGCGTCTGTTCGCGTGGATGTTCAAGAACGCCAGCCCCATCACCAATTATTTCGAAATTCCCCCCAATAGAGTCGTTGAACTCGGAACCCGGGTAGAAATATAAGAGTCTCTCGCGAAGCTCGCAGAGAACGCGGGGAAATAAAGTCAAGATCCTTTCTCTCGCCGTATTGAGTAAAACCCGGCATACTTTCTGTTTCATATATCATCGAGAGAATTGATGAAATACGCGACGATAATGATCTGCCTCTTCCTGGGAATGCCGGGATGCTCACTGCATCGTGAACGGAATGGCAGCGAAAAATATGATTGGGTCAAATCAGGGAACGATTCCGAAAGGCATGCTTTCTTCGAAGATAAATTTATAAAGACTCGCGGAAGGGCAGTGCTTTACGAAGACTCTTATATCGGCAATTTCACGCTGTATTACACTCCGGATGTAGTCGATCCGAGCAAAGTTCTGGTGCCTCAGGTCACCTGTTATTCGGCGGACCTGGATCTGGATGAGGCCTCGGTTAAGCCATACCCCGTGATGAGGTGCTCGTATTACGAAGTAATCCGGTATTACGCCGGGCAGCCTGAATATTTTTATGAAATCGCGGGCGGCGGCGTTAACCGTCTGCTGGCTTACCGGGTGGCATTGGCATGGTATACCCGAAGCGATAAAGGTGCGCATATAAAAACCATTTCCTGGAAAAAGGGTGCTCTCTCTATATTTTCGTCGGGAGGCGCCTGTTCAACAGGCGAGACTGTCGAATTCGGTCCCAATCAGGAAATCATCTTCAAAGAACAGGATGTAGTCATCTGTTCATGACAAGGTCTTGCGAGGACGCAGGTTGGGCAGAAATCGCTTTCCGAGGGGAGCTTAGTGGATGTAGGTATCCATTTGCAGTTTTTCCGCCTTGACGTTCAGCATCTCCAGTTCGGGTATCGAGCCTAATATACCGAGGCGCATCGCGAGTCTGCGCGGTACGCGGCCGGCAAGATGCCGGAAGCGTCCGCCGTTGTTCGGAAACACATCGAAAATTCCGTACTCGCCTTCGCCGGTTTTGATGGCAAACCAGGCTGTGGTCCTGGCTTCCCTCATGACCGACTCCAGCGCATCGTACAGGAATCGCTCCACCTCCGCCTCGCGGCCGGGTTTGGCTTTGAATCTGAGCAGCAGACCCTTGGTATCCGGCAGTCCACGGCTCCCCATGGGTAACTTGTCCGCCAGTACATCGAGCTTCTGTATATGCGGGACTCTATCCAGGAGTTCGCTGGAGCGTTCTATCAGCGCCTTGGCCACCGGGCCGGTGAGATGTGCATCGCGTTCCGCGTCATCGGGGAAGACATCGAAGATTCCGTACTTGCCGCGCCCGAAGCGCAACCCGAACCATGCCGTGGTTCCCGCTTC
This sequence comes from Gammaproteobacteria bacterium, assembly GCA_036274675.1. Classification (GTDB taxonomy): domain Bacteria; phylum Pseudomonadota; class Gammaproteobacteria; order HTCC5015; family HTCC5015; genus DASUFE01. Next base: position 386 of record DASUFE010000027.1, on the reverse strand, counting down.
ATCCTCCGCCAGCCGCAGCGCCGCTTGCAGAAAGCGTTCCACCTCCGCCTCCTTCCCAGGCTTGGCCTCCATCCGAACAAGCAATCCGCGGTTGATCATAAGGCACCTCCAAAATTTCTTTGGACGTGCGCCGCGCCCGCGGGTTCGTCCCGTAACGGCGTACGGCCGGGAGGGCAGTCAGGTTTCTTGGGCAACCTTTTTATTTATGATTTTGCTTGCTGACGATCCCGGCCGAAAGGATCGCCGAGTATCGCTTCGGTATGCAGTGCGCATACCCACTGGCCGTCGCGCTTGACCCAGCTGGAGGCGTCCGCAGCCTCGATAGATACAGACTCGCCGTCGACTGTTATCTGCGAATGTACCTTGTAGGCGAGAACCGCCGCATC
>DASUFE010000026.1:0-18153 GCA_036274675.1 Gammaproteobacteria bacterium | reverse complement strand
GCTGATAATACATATGAAGAGGCTATGATTTCAGGTTTATGCTTTACGTGAGTTAATACTATATGACGGCCCACTCTGTCCGTATTAAGGGTTAGCTGATCTCTTGGTAGTTTTTGAATTACATCGCCATTATCGATGAATAATGGTGAGCCATGCAGATGCAAGTAATATCCAAAGTCATTCCCAAATTGTCTAGCAAGATGCTGGGTTTGAAAACCTTGGTCAAGCATCCCATCAACTAGAAAAGTATCTCTATATAGAGCGGAAAATACGTCGTTGTCTATAAAGGGAGTGTATAAGAGCTTGTCATAGTTGAGAGTTGCAACATGCGATTTGGTGTCTTTTACGAATTGCACCAAAGGCCGTATAAAATCCTCGGGTAATTGACCTTCGTAGTTATGAAGGTGGGTTGCAACTTTATGGATATAACGAGCAACCATGGGGGGAAATTGCAGGCCCTCAGGGGTTAGCCAATGAACTCTGCCACCTCCCATGCTTCTTAAGATTTCACAAGAAGTAACAGCAAGGTGCAATACATCTAGCTCATTTTCTCCTACTGGAGCAGCGCGCCCGCCTGTGCATCTGCAAATTAATTCTTTTTGTTCTCCGGATAAAATCCAATCAAGATTCCAGATTGTATTTAAGGCATTTGTTAGAGAGAAATGATTGGGATTGAGAGCCATTCCTAGCCCATTGCCAAAAATAATCAACTTTCTAGGCATTAGTTTTCATTCCCTCGATATATGCCCTTTCTAATCACTAGACTTTCCGCCCTCTAGTATGAGCTGTACGATAACTTTCAAAATAAAAGTTGAAACATCTTTCTGATACTGCTGGAGAGATCTTGAGGTTGCTAGCTGTATATCTTTAACAACCTCTTCATTTAAATTTCCAGGCGCAGTGATTTGAAGATCTTTTGCAACTACTTTCTTCGCTTCTTTAATCAAAGGCATGGCTGTATTTATTGCCTTTTCAATTGCCTGCGGCGAAAAGCCTTTTGACTCTAAAACTGTGCGTAACGTCTGTTCAATATCTTTATTGTGAAGTTCGTTTTGGCTATAAAAGTTTATGACTTTGCCCATACAAATCTCGTGAAAGAAGACTGGACTGAAGTATAGCTAGCCATTGTATGGTGTACAGCAAAATCATATCGAAGAGATCTTCCGCCCGTATGTCGTGCCGAGGGTTGCGCAGCGTTATAGCGAAAGCCGGCCAGGGATGGCCGACTTAGGACTCACGCAGTGGGACGAGCATTGTGGCCGACGCGTTATAACGCGAGCAACCCTCGGGAACGCGTCGGAGCAAAGCGGAGACAAGCGCGCGACATTAGAGCAAATGCTTTTGGGTACTTTTGGCGAAACAAAAGTAACCCGGCCGCCGGGCCGGGACCCGGCATATAAAAAACTTTAGAGCTTTTTTCCATCCCTCTGTCCTTTGGACATCTCCCTTCGACGCGAAGGGAGATAAATCTCCTTTTGGTGAAGCAAACTATTGCTTCTCCAATATCGATCCAATCTGCCTGATCCACGGCTGGTTCTTTCTTAAATCCAGCGGCAGTTGTGCGCGCGCATCGAAGGCGGATTCGTAATCAGGGAAAGGTCCATAAAACAGCAAGTACCAGTCCTGTCCGTTGCGTTCGGTTTTGTGCAGGGTCAGGGGATGCGGGAGATCAAGGCTCTGCCGGTAGTTTTCCAGCTTCGCCGGGTCGTGGCCGCCGACGAGCTGTATTAAATAGAATTCGGCGGGTTGCTCGGTAAGCCACGCCAGGCTGTTGAAGGCATCCGTCGCGGGCGCGGCGCTGATGTCGCCGGTTTCGGGCGCGGGTTCGGCGGGGGCCTCCGGTGTTTCGACGGGCGGCGCTGCCGGCCGGGCAGGGGCGGCGGGAGTTTGCGCCGGCTTTTTGATCCGCGCCGGTTTGCGTTCATTGCCGAGGAGCTGTTGCAGTTGGCCGGGCTCATAGAGTTTGTAATGCCAGGCCAGACCGCCCATGGCCAGGAAGAGCATGCACAGAGCGGCGAGGGTGAGGCTTTTATTGGAGGTTTTGCCTTGCAGGGCGCGCACGTAAAGTTCTTCGACCTTGCCGGGCAGACCTCCCGATTGCTTGCGCAGGTATTGCAGTTGCTTGCCGTTGAGTTTCGGTTTTTCGCCCTGCGCGCGAGCGAGTTTGAAATCGATATAGTCGCCGATCTCATTGCGGGTGAGCGGGCGCAGCAGGCTGCTCAGGAAGCGGTCGCGGTCGATGATATTTCTGTCCACATGTTCGAGCCGCGAATCGATTTTGCGTTCGCCCACCAGGATCAGCTTGAGACCGCCCGTGTTCTGCTGCGCGATCGCGTTCTGGAAGCGGAACAGATTGGCGAGCGTCTGCGCGGAAAGACAATGCGCGTCGTCGATCAGCAGCACCGGCTGCAGATCGTTATACAGCTGCTGATATATTTTTTGAGCGGCGTTCTTGGCCAGCACCTGCAGCGGGGCCCGTGTGTCGTCTTCCTTGGCGCCCGCGATTACATGCAGTATCTCCGCGATACCCGTTTTGCGGTGGGCCTGTATAGAGAATACGTTCAAATTCCCCGCGGCTTCGTACTGCATGCGTTTGCAGAACGAGGTTTTGCCGATGCCGTATTCGCCTTTGATGACCTGGATCTGCGAAGTATTGGGCGCCTGCTGCAGCACGCTTGCGGCCAGCATGTCGAACGCGGTGTTGCGGTACAGGTCTTCCATGCCGGCCGGAGCGGGGAAAAGCCGGTGCTGCAGGTCTGAAGTCTTGGTCATCGGCTGTGTCAGGCGGGCGATTTGGGGTTGAACAGCCGATCGTGTTCGGTCAGGGCGTAACGGTCGGTCATGCCCGCGATGTAATCGGCGATTACGCGCGCCTTGCGCGCTTCCGGTTCCTCGGGCAGCCCGGGCGCGGAACGATCCTGGATGCGGTGCGTGTAATCGGCGGGCAGCAGCAGCGGGTCCTGCATATAGGCGTCGAAGATCTCGTGGATCACGCGCCGCGCCTTGGCGGTCATGCGATACACCTGGTGATGCCGGTACAACTGGGCGCGCAGGAACTGCTTGAGTTCGAGGTGCAGCTCCTGCATGCCTTCGCCGAACCGCAGCAAGGGTATGGATTGCGCGCGCACCTCTTCTATCGAGCGCACGCCCGAGTCGCGGATGGACTGGCGGCTCGAATCGATCAGGTCGTTGATCTGACGGTTGATCATGCGCCGCACGATTTCATGAATCAGCCGGCGCTGATGCAGTCGCGGGTAGAGGCGGGATACGACGGCGTGTTCCTCGCCGAAAATGCGTATCTCCAGCAGTTGTTGCAGGGTGATCAGGCCCGAGCGCAGGCCGTCGTCCACGTCATGGTTGTTGTAGGCGATCTCGTCGCACAGGTTGGCGAGCTGGGCCTCGAGCGAGGGTTGCCGTTTCTTCAGAAAGCGTTCGCCGACGTCGCCGAGGGTCCTGGCCACGGCCTGCGAGCAGTGCTTGAGGATGCCTTCACGGGTTTCGAACATCAGGTTCAGGCCGTCGAATTCGGCGTAGCGTTCCTCCAGCAGGTCCACCACGCGCAGCGATTGCAGGTTGTGCTCGAAGCCGCCGTAGTCGCGCATGCGCTCGTGCAGCGCCTCCTGGCCCGCGTGCCCAAAGGGCGTGTGGCCCAGATCGTGCGCCAGCGAGATAGCCTCGACCAGGTCTTCGTGCAGTTGCAGTGTGCGTGCGACCGAGCGTGCAATCTGCGCGACCTCCAGTGAGTGTGTCAGGCGCGTCCGGAACAGATCGCCCTCATGGTTTACGAAGACCTGTGTCTTGTATTCGAGGCGGCGGAAGGCGGCGGAATGGATGATACGGTCGCGATCGCGCTGGTATTCGTTACGGTAGCCCTGGATGGTTTCGGGGTGGCGCCGGCCTTGCGAGCGCCTGTCGTCCGCGGCGTAGGGCGCCGCGTGCGGTGACAAGGTGGAATCTTTGAGGCCGGCATTCATGCGCGTGTTACTGCGCGGGGGCGGTGGCGGACTGCAGGAATTCGCGCAACAACTCCGCGGGATACTCGTCGGTGATAACGGCATCGCCGATGGCTTTCAGCAGCACCAGTCGGATCCTGCCATTCTGCACTTTCTTGTCGCGCTGCATGTGTTTGAGGAAGTTATCGGCCGTCATGCCGGCAGGCGGAGCCAGCGGCAGTTGCGCGGCCCGGATCAGGCCGCGGGTGCGCATTACGTCCTCGATCTTCAGCCAGCCGCGGCGGCGCGAGAATTCCGCGGCCATGGCCATGCCGGCGCCGACCGCCTCGCCGTGCAGCCAGCTGCTGTAGCCGGTGTGGGTTTCGATGGCGTGTCCAAAGGTGTGTCCTAAATTCAACAAGGCTCGAATTCCCTGTTCGCGCTCGTCGCTGGCGACGATGGCGGCCTTGGTGCGGCAGGAATGTTCGATCGCGTGCACCAGCGCGCCATGCTCGCGCGCAAGCAGGGCTCCTATATTGTCCTCCAGCCACTGGGTGAAGCCCGAATCCCGGATCAGGCCGTACTTGATGACTTCCGCAAGGCCCGCGCTCAACTCGCGCGGCGGCAGGCTTTCCAGCACGGCGGTATCGCTGATTACGCACAGCGGCTGGTAGAACGCCCCGATCATGTTCTTGCCGAGCGCATGGTTGACCGCCGTCTTGCCGCCCACGGAGGAATCCACCTGCGCCAGCAGGGTGGTGGGTATCTGGATGTAATTGACGCCGCGCTGATAGGTTGCGGCCGCGAAGCCCGTGATATCGCCGACTACGCCGCCGCCGCAGGCGATCAGTGTGCAGCTCCGGTCGTAGTTATGGGCGAGCAGGAAGGAGTAGATCTCGTTCAGGATATCCAGGTTCTTGTGGATTTCGCCGTCCGGGAGCTGCAGCACGTTGTAATCGCGGCCGCTCAGCATCGCATCCAGTGACGGCCGCAACAGCGGGGCCACGGTTTCGTTGGACACTACGAGAACCCTGCCTTTGCCGAGGTGTTTCGCCAGCAGCGAGGCTTCGAGGATATTCCTGCCTATATAGATGGGGTAACTGCGCTCGCCGAGGTCGATCGTCAGGGTACGCAAGGACCCGTTGTTCGACGGGTTGTCAATGGCGGTGTTCATCAGCGAATACTGCCATTATTCGCCGATAATTTCAGCTTTTGCATGACTTAATCTTAAATAAGCTCGCAACGCTGCCGGAGGCTTTTGACTTTCTTGTGTTGCATAAATCCGCCTGGAGCGGATTTGAATTCCTGAAAGGAAGCCTGTAAAGGCGAGACATGGATAGCCCCAATAAAGGCGCCATGAGGGTAGGGATAAGAACGCTTGCTTGCTAAAGCACAAAGCCACAAAGAATTTTTCTTGATTCTTTGCGGCTTTGCGTCAACAGAAATTATAAAAGTCGCGGCTACGTAGCGGCCCTTCTGTTAATTAAGCGCGATGCCTTCCTTGATAATCTTCGGAGTCACGAAAATCAGCAGTTCGGATTTATCGTCTTCCGTGGTTGTGCGCTTGAACAGGCGGCCGATCCCGGGCAGGTCGCCGAAGAAGGGTACTTTATTGATGTCTTCGCGGGTGACCTGCTCGAAGATGCCGCCGAGTACGATGGTTTCCCCGTTGTTGACCAGAACCTGGGTATTGACCTCGCGGGTATCGATACTGGGAATACCGGAGAACAATTCGCCGACGGTATCGTTGTTCACCGTCAGATCCATGATGATGCGGTCGTCCGGGGTGATTTGCGGCGTAACCATCAGGCTCAAAACAGCCTTTTTGAAGGCGATGGAGGTGGCGCCGCTGGAGGTGGCCTGTTCGTAAGGGATTTCCACACCCTGTTCGATAAAAGCTTCCTTCTGATTCGCGGTCAATACCCGCGGCGTCGAGATGACCTCGCCGCGGCCTTCAGCCTGCAGCGAGGAAAGTTCCAGTTCCAGCAGTGTGCCGAAGGGCAGCTTCGCCAGCGCCAGGGCGAGCGTGCCGAAACTCGAGGACGTGGTCGGCAGGTTCACGTTCATGCGGTCGTTCAATTCTATATCGTCGCCGTTGAGAATGTCGGTGACCGCGTTCAGGTTGCCGGTGTTTATAGTGCCTTCGCCGGCGGATTGCACCGAGCTGCGGGTGCTGCCGAAACGTATGCCGAGCTCCTTGTTAAAGTCGTTCGAGGCGACAACGATGCGTGAGACGATTTCAACCTGGCGCACCGGGATGTCAAGCCGCGCCACCAGGGCGCGCACCTGTTCCAGCTGTTCGGCGGTATCCTGCACCAGCAGGGTGTTGGTGCGCTGGTCGATAGTGACGCGACCGCGCTCGGACAGCAGGCCTTTGCCTTCGCCTTCGCCTTTCAGCAGCGTGGCGAGCTCCTCGGCCTTGGCGTAATTGACCTGTATATATTCGGAACGGAGCGGAGACAGTTCCTGTACCTGCTGCATGGCTTCCAGTTCGAGTTTTTCGCGGGTTGCGATCTCCTCGGTCGGCGCAATCAGCAGCACGTTGCCGGACTTGCGCTGCGCGAGACCCTTCGAATCCAGGATGATTTCGAGCGCCTGGTCCCAGGGCACATTCTTCAGGCGCAGAGTCAGCCTGCCGCTGACGCTGTCGCTGACGACCACGTTCAGGTTCGTGAAGTCCGCAATCAACTGCAGGACGGAACGCACTTCTATGTCCTGGAAGTTGAGCGACAGCCGCTCGCCGGTGAAGCCGAATTTCTCCTTGATCTGTTGCTCCTTGACTTCCTTCGGAATCGGTTTCAATTCGAGCGTGAATACGTCGTCGGACTGGTAGGCCAGATGTTCGTAATTGCTGTCGATGGGGGTGACGATGATCCTGACGTTTGAGCCGTTGACGAAGGAGTCTACCGTTCTCGCGGGAGTCGCGAAATCCATGACGTCCAGGCGGCGCGCCAGTGCATCCGGCAGCGAGGCGCCGATGAAATCGACCACCAGCCGGTCGCCTTCCTGCTTCACGTCGACGGGGATTTTGGCATCCGACAGGTTGACCATGACGCGCCCCTCACCCTTGTTGCCGCGGCGGAAGTCGATGTCATTGATCGAGCGCACGGACCTGCGGGGCTGATTCGCCGCCGCGGCCTTTCTCGAGCGCATGGTGGAATCTTCTTCCTGTTCCGGCAGGGTCGACATTGTGCCGAGTTCGTTTTCGAGCGTGAGGAAGATGCTGTTGCCTTCCTTCTGCATCCGGTATTGCACGAGCTGGGTCAGGTTCAGCACCACGCGGGTCTTGCCTTTGGCTTCCGCGGTGCTGATTGAGCGCGCAAGGCCGAGACCTATCGGCACTGTCTTCTGGGCCAGGTTGTTCTGCGTTTCGGGCAAGTCCAGGGCGATGCGCGCGGGATTGTCGATGGTAAAGCTCAGGGGATCTTGCGCGAGCGGCTGCGCGAGGCGCAACTCGACCTGCAGGCTGTTGCCCGGCAAGGTATTGAACGTGATTTCTTCCAGCGAATTCGCCGCCTGCAGCTGCTGGGCCGCGCCGCTCAACAGCAGCAGCAAGCCCATTCGCAGGCAAAAACTCGATTGTTCGTTCTTATTGGCCATATTGCCTCCGCATGAACAGCGATTATCCGCCGCTGCCGCCGATGTTTAAGGATATTTCGCGTTCGACCCAGGCGCCCAGCCCGTCCGGGATAATCTCGACGAAATCGATGCTTTCTTCGCTGATCCTTACGATTTCGCCGTAATTTTCGCCGGCGTGATTGCCGCTCTGCACGCGGTGAATGGTGCCGTCAGGATCCTGTATCAGGCCCCAGATCTGCCCTTTCTGCTCGAGTATGCCGACCATTTTCAGGGAGTCCATGGGGAAGAATTCCAGGGGTTCCTTGCGCCGCTTGGTGTCCGGCGCGCCTTCGCCCTGTGCCTGCTGGGTCGTGTCAGCGGCCACCGGCTCGATAAAGGGGTCGCGGTAGGTGAAGGCTGAATAAACGTGATTCTGGTAGGGCTCGAACTGCGGCAGCGGCTCCACCGAGCCCTGGTACTTGCTCTTGGTCGTTTCGACGTAGTGTTCGAGATCGGACATGCTGCGCGAACAGCCGCCCGCCGCCAATGCGGCGGCGATGAGCGCCAATCTCCAGGTTCCGGTGGACCGCCGTTTCATGACGGATTGTCCTCCAGATAGTGATAAGTCTTGGCGGTCATTTCCATGGTCAGGTCGCCCGTATTGGAGTCGGCCTTGACCGGTTTGATTTCAATGTCATGCAGAGTCACGATGCGCGGCAGGGCGGCGACGTCGCTGACGAATTTCGCCAGTTCGTGGTAATGCCCGAACACGCGCAGCGTGATGGGGTACTCGGCATAGAATTCCTTGGCTACTTCGCCCGTGGGTTTGAAATAATCGACCTTGAGATTGTTGGCCGCGCTCGCCTGCGACAGGTCCACCAGCAGGCTTTCCACTTCGGTTTTGTTGGGCAGCTGCCGCAGCATGGCGCCGAAGGAGCGTTTCATTTCTTCGAGCTGTTCCTGGTAGGCCTCGAGATTGGAGGCTTTGCGCTGCTGCTGGTCGAAATCCTTCTTCAATTCCTCTTCTTTCTGCTGCAGCTTGGCGATGTTTTCGCGCACCGGCTTGATGATCTTGAAGTAGCCTCCGACCAGGATCAGGGCGACGATGATCACTACCGCTCCGATACGTATCGGCAGGGGTGCTACCCCGATCTTTTTGATGCTGTCGGGGTCCTTCAGAAAACTTTGTAATTCATCCAACGTCATAGCGTGCCGTTTCCGTCTTAAGTGTTATTCGCCGGTTTTCTTGGGTTTGGGCTTGGGTTTGGCTTTCTCCTTCCCCTTTCCCTTGGCGTCTTTTTTGCCGGCCTTGCCTTTTTTGCCGGCCGGCTTGCCGTCGTTCTCATCTTCCGCGTCGGCGACCATCGATTCCTGCTGCATGCGGAGCTTGAACTTGGCGATGTGGTCGTCCTTGTCCGCCTCGATCACTTCCAGGATGGGATTCTTCAGCCAGGCGGAAGCCTCCAGGTTGCGCATGTAGGCCGATACGCGGGCGTTGGATTCGGCCCGGCCCTCAATGCTGAGAGTTTTCTCGGCCTGTTTGATATCGCTTATCCACACGCCTTCGGGCAGCGTGGTCACGATTTCCTCGAACAGGTGCACGATTTCCGGTCGGCTGCGCTGCAGCTCCTGAATAACGTTCATGCGCGCCAGCAGGTTGGCCTTGGTTTCCTCGAGGTTCTTGATCTCCTGCAGCTTGGTATTGAGGATGTCGATCTGGGTCTGCAGGTACTGGTTGCGCGCCTCGTGATACGACTCGATGTTGCCGATATGGAAGCGGGCGGCAAACACGATGACGATCGCGAACAGGGCGACGATGCCGGTGAAGGTGGCGAATTCAGCGGTTTTTTCGCGGCGCCGTTCCTCGCGCCAGGGTAACAGGTTGATCTGGCCCATTACATCACTCCCCGCAGCGCCAGTCCGCAGGTAATCAGCAGCGAGGGCGCGTCGCTGGTAATACGTTGCTTGGCGATGCGCCCCGCGAATTTAACGTTGGCGAAAGGATTGGCGATGCCGGTGGCGATGCCGAGATTCGATTCCACCATTTCGGCGATGCCCGGAATGCTGGCGCAGCCGCCGGCGAGGGCGATGTAATCGACGTGTTCATGCTCGCTCGACGAATAGAAAAACTGCAGGAAACGGCCGACCTGCTGGGCCATGGTCTGTTTGAACGGATAGAGCACTTCGGGCTCGTAGTTCTCGGGCAGGCCTCCTTCCTTTTTCACCCTGCCGGCGTCCTCGTAGGAAAGGCCGTAACGGCGCATGATTTCCTCGGTCAGTTGCTTGCCGCCGAAAGGCTGCTCACGGGTGTAGACCAGCTTGCCGTCCTCGATGACGTTGAGGCTGGTCATGGTGGCGCCGATGTCGATTACGGCGGTGGTCTTGTCCACCCCGTAATCAGGAATCTGTTCGGTAATGAGGGCGTAGGCGTTCTCCATGGTATACGCCTCGACGTCGATGATTTTGGCGGTCAGGCCGGCGATCTCGGCCACCGCGATGCGGGCGCTGACGTTCTCGCTGCGCGAGGCGGCCAGCAATACCTCAACGGAATCCGGATTGTTCGGGGCTTCGCCGAGCACCTGGAAATCCAGGTTGACTTCGTCCAGGGGATAAGGGATGTATTGGTCGGCCTCGAGCTGGATCTGGCTTTCCATCTCGTCTTCCTTGAGGTTGGCCGGCATGATGATTTTTTTGGTGATGACCGCCGAGCCCGCGACCGCGAGCGCTGCGTGCTTGGCCTTGGTGCCTGATTTTTTAACCGCGCGTTTGAGGGATTCGCCGACGGCCTCGATATCCTGTATGTTCTTTTCGGTCACCGCGTTGGCGGGCAGAGGTTCAACGGCGTAGCTTTCGACCCGGTATGAGTCTTTCGACGTCTTGCTTAATTCCAGGATCTTGACCGATGTCGAACTCACATCGATTCCCAGAATAGGCACCTTTTTGGGCTTGAGCAGAGCTACCACAGGTTTTTCCTGCCAGGTTATAGAGTTAGATAGCCTAAATGATTTTGCGCATTAAATACTAGTACTAAGTACATAAAAATACTAGCCTAAATGGGAGCCGATCGCCAGACCAGTCAGAACTATTTATAATCGCCGGACCCCCCTTTTTCAGCCTTCAGGAGCAGTTCAAGCCGCATGTCTTTCGATAAAGCCAAAATCCTCAAATTCGGTCTCATCGCCGGCGGCATAGCCACAGTGCTGATGATGCTGTTGGTCCTGACCGGCTGGCTGATTCTGTCCCGGCAGCTGCCGGCCGTCGATCTGCTCAAGGACGTCCAGTTACAGCAGGCGCTGCGGGTCTACAGCAATGACGGCAAACTGATCGCCGAATATGGCGAAAAACGTCGGATACCTCTACCCATAGAAGAGATTCCGCAGGTGGTCAAGGACGCCTTTCTGGCCTCCGAGGACGACCGTTTTTATGAGCATCCCGGGGTCGATTGGCAGGGCTTGGCGCGGGCGGTTCTCAATCAGCTGCTGACCGGGGACAAGTCCCAGGGAGGCAGCACCATCACCATGCAGGTGGCTCGCAATTTCTTCCTCAGCCCTGAAAAGTCCTATAAAAGGAAAATCAGCGAAATACTGCTGGCCCTGCGCATCGAAAAAGAGATGTCCAAAGACAAAATCCTGGAGCTCTACCTCAATAAAATCTATTTTGGCAAGCGTGCCTACGGGATTGCGGCGGCGGCACAGGTCTACTACGGCAAGCGGGTCGAGGAACTGAGCCTGCCGCAGGTGGCCATGATCGCCGGCCTGCCCAAGGCCCCCTCGCGATATAACCCGGTGGTAAACCCCGAGCGCGCCACCCTGCGGCGCAATTATGTGCTCCGGCGCATGCTGGAGCTGGAAAAGATCCCGCAGGAAGCCTATGACGCGGCGATTACCGAACCCGTGACCACGGCCATGTTCGAAATGCCGGCCGAACTGGATGCCCCCTATATAGGGGAGATGGTGCGTGCGGAACTGGTCGAACGCTTCGGAGAGAGCATCTATACCTCGGGCTTGCGCATCTACACCACGGTCGACAGCCGCCTGCAGCAGGCGGCCAACCAGGCTCTGCGCAACGGCCTGCTCGACTATGACCGGCGCCACGGTTACCGGGGTCCGATCAAACAGCTGCCCTTGCCCAAGGGCATGACCGAGATTGCCTTGACCGAAGTGGATGAGGCCGCGCTGGCGGCGGAGGCCGCCGCGAAGGAGGCCGAGGAAACCGGCGACGAGGAAGGTGATGAGGCCTCATTGCAGCACGGCCTGATCGAACGTCAACAGTCCCAGGAACCCAAATCCTCCTGGTCTTTCCGTGATATCGATCGGGAGCTGGAGACCATCGGCCGCTCCGGTGATGTGTTGCCCGCCCTGGTGACCCGTTTTGTCACTTTGCCGGAGCCTCCCGCCGAAAAGGGCAAACCCAAAGTCGCTCCGGAAAGCCTGCAGGCCGCGGAGGTCTATCTGGGCGCCCATCAATACGGCCAGCTCGGTTTCGAACAGGTCAAGTGGGCCAAGGCTTTTGTCTCGACTGATGTGCAGGGTCCCGAGCCCAAGTCTATCGGCGAGGTGCTCAAAGTCGGCGATTATGTCTGGGTCATGCGCCGCGGCAGCGACTGGACGCTGGTGCAGATGCCGCAGGTCGAGGGCGCCATCGTATCGCTCGATCCCCGCAGCGGCGCATTGCTGGCGCTCGCCGGCGGCTTCGATTTCTACCGCAGCAAGTTCAACCGCGCCGTGCAGGCGCGGCGGCAGCCCGGTTCCAATTTCAAGCCCTTTGTCTATGCGGCGGCTCTGGATCACGGTTTCACCGCGGCCAGCATCATCAACGATGCGCCCGTGGTGTTCGACGATCCCGCCCTGGAAGGCAAGTGGCGGCCTGAAAATTACAGCGGCGAATTTTTCGGCCCGACGCGCCTGCGCGAGGGCCTGGTCAAATCGCGCAATCTGGTTTCCATCCGGCTGTTACAGGAACTCGGCATTGAACGCGCCCGCCGCTACGTGCGCAAATTCGGCTTTAATGATGAAAGCCTGCCCAAGGACCTTTCGCTTGCGCTCGGCAGCGGCACAGAAACGCCGCTGGAAATGGCGCGCGGCTTCGCGGCTTTCGCCAACGACGGCTACCTTATCACTCCGTTTTTCATCGATCGAATCGAGACGGCGGACGGCAAGCCGCTGTGGCTGGCCGATTACAAGCTGGCCTGCGTCAAATGTTTCGTCGAAAAGATCGATCCCGGCCTGCTGGCGGAGGGATACGAGGTCGAATTCCCGCCCGAGGAATCCGTCCCCGGCAAAACAGAGGCGCCTGCCGTTGCAACCGAGGCGGTGGTCAACCCGGTGACGGCGACGCCGGCGCCGGCGGCGCAACCCCAGACCGACGGCATGGAGGTCATCGCCCGGGTGCTCGCGCGTTCCCGCGAACCCGGCATCGGAGCTCCGGCCGCGGAGTCGTCCGATCCGCAAGCCGAAACCCCCGCTGTTCCGGGAGAAACTCCAACACCGACGGAAACCCCGGCCGATGAAATAGCGAAAGAGCTAAGCCCGCCGAAGCGGCGGGTTATGCCGGCGGAGAGAATCGTGGAGCCCGAGGTGGCCTACATTATGAATTCAATGCTGAGGGACGTGATCCAGCGCGGTACCGGCGTGCGCGCCCGCGTCCTGGGGCGCAACGATCTGGCCGGCAAGACCGGCACCAGCAACGATCAGTACGACGCCTGGTTCAGCGGCTTCAATCACCGCTACGTGACCACCACATGGCTCGGCTTCGACGGCTTCCAGCCGCTCGGCGCGGGGGAGGCGGGGGCCGCCGCCTCGCTGCCGATATGGATCGATTACATGAAGGTGGCGCTTGAAGGCGTTCCCGAAGAGCTGACGCCGCAACCCGAAGGCATCGTGAGCATGCGCATCGATGCTGACACCGGGTTGCTCGCCGGCAAGAACACACGCGAGGCGATTTTCGAAATTTTCCGCCAGGATACGGCGCCGACCGAGGAATCGGCGGGTGTCGCGGGCATCGATCCTTTCGCCACGCCGGGGGAAGGTGCCGCTCCTGATTCCAAAGGCGAACCGGCGACGTCCGAACTGTTCTGAGCCTTGTCATGAAAGCAAAACATCTTTCGAACCGGATGCGCGAATCGATCACCCAGGAAGCGGCGCGCATTATGGCGGAGGAAATGCTGCATGATTTCCGTCTCGCCAAGCAGAAAGCCTGCGAGCGCCTTGGCTATGACGGCCGCAGCGGCCTGCCGGGCAACGACGAAATACAGGCGGCTTTGCAGCAATACATCAGTCTGTTCAAGTCGGATACCCAGCCCGGACTGCTGCGCGAACTGCGCCAGGCCGCGCTCGAAGCCATGGAGTTTCTCGAACCTTTCCAGCCGCGGCTGGTTGGTGCCGTGCTGAAGGGAACGGCGGACCGGTTTTCAACCATCAACCTGCACGTGTTCGCGGATCCGGCCGAAAGCGCCCTGCAATTCCTGATCGAAAAGAACATCCCGCACGATATCGGCAGCCGCCGCTTCATCTATCGCAATGGCCGGCAGGAAGATGTGACGCTCTGCCAGTTCAGCGCGGGTGGGCGCCAGTTCGAGCTCTGCCTGTTTCCCCCGGTCGGTTTGCGCGAACCGCCCAGCAGCACCGTGGACGGCAAGCCGATTGAGCGCGCGACCATGCAGGAAGTCAAAGCCCTGCTCCAATAAAAAAACAAGACCTCTCGCAGAGTACGCGAAGAAAGAAGAAGACCTCTCGCGGGGCGCGCAAAGCACGCTGAATCATAAATAAGTTCGCGAAGTAACCGAAGTTCGCAAGGGCAGCCCGCCGTGTTTCCATTCTCGATAATGAAATGTTCAGTCCGAATTTAAAACCCGCGGGCATTTCGTGGCGAACTTTGTCTGCTTTGCGAGCTGTTCTTTGACTAAGCGCCTCTGCGAGAGGTAATTTTAATTTCCCAGTGAAGCCAGCAGGCTTTGGAGTTTGTCGAGATCGACCGGTTTTATCAGGTGCTCGTTGAAGCCCTCGGCCTGCGTGCGTTTGCGATCCTCTTCCTGCCCCCAGCCGGTCAACGCGACCAGCATGATCTTGTCGAAACGGCTTTCCTGACGGATGCGGCGCGCCACTTCATAGCCGTCCATGACGGGCATGCCGAGGTCCAGCAGCACCACTGCGGGCCGGAATTTCTCGATTGCCGTCAGGGCGGAAGGTCCGTCATGCGCCACCTGCACCGTGTTGCCGAGGAGTTGCAGCAGCATACAGAGACTGTTGGCGGCGTCACGATTATCGTCCACGACCAGGATGGAACGGGAGGCTGGCCTGGTTTCCGGAGCGGGTGGCGCCGTGGATTCCGCCGGCTGCTCCTGCTGCGATAGCGGCAGCCGTACGATGAATTCACAGCCCTGCCCCGAGCCGGCGCTGCGGGCTTCTATGGTGCCGCCGTGCATCTGCACCATGCTGTGCGCCAGTGTCAGGCCGACGCCGAGTCCGTCCTGAGTGTTGTTATTCGCGCGGCTGAACATGTCGAAGATATGGGGCAGCGCCTCCGCGCCGATACCGATTCCGTTGTCGCATACTGATACCTCGGCCATAGCGCCGTCGCGCCGCGCCGCGAGCGCGATGCGCCCGCCGTGTTCCGTATATTTGGCCGCGTTGTTGAGCAGGTTGGAAAAGACTTGCGCCAGCCGTACCACATCGGCATGCAGTGTCAGCATCTCGCGCGGCAGCGAGATTTCCAGGCGGTGGCCGGCGGCCTCGATCAGCGGCCGGCTGGTTTCGACCGCGCTCTGGATGGCGAAGGCCAGATCGAGCGGCTCCTTGCGCAATTCGATCTGCCCCCGGGTAATGCGTGATACTTCCATCAGGTCGTCGACAAGGCGCACCATGTGCTTGATCTGGCGCTCCAGCATTTCGTGCACGCGACCCGCGGCCGCATCGTCGATCGGCATTCGCAGCAGGTGCAGGGAATTCCGGATCGGCGCCAGCGGGTTTCGCAGTTCGTGCGCCAGGGTCGCCAGGAAACGGTCCTTGCGCCGGTCGGCTTCGTACAGGGCCTGTTCCGCCAGCTTGCGGTCGTGTATGTCGGTAATGGAGCCGAACCAGCCTTTGACGGCTCCCGTCTCGTCGTACAGCGGCGTGGCCCGGCTGATAAACCAGCGGAACTCGCCGTCATGGCGCCGCATGCGGATTTCGATTTCATAAGGCGTGCCTTCGCGCAACGCCGTTTCCCATGCCCGTTGCCGGCGCTCCATATCATCGGGGTGCAGGATATCGGGCCGATCGAGCAGTTCCTGCTGTCGTGGGAGGCCGCTGTATTCGAACCAGCCGTCGCTCAGAAAAGTGGTATTGCCCGCGGGATCGGCCGTCCAGGTGAGCGAGGGTGTGGCATTGGCCATCATGCGGAAGCGGGCCTCGCTCTCCTGCAGCGCGAACTCGGCTTTCTTGAGTTCCGTAATATCGATCGCCATTCCGCCGACCAGCGCGGGCGCGCCGGTTTCGTCGAGGATGGGAAATTTGCTGACG
Source organism: Gammaproteobacteria bacterium (assembly GCA_036274675.1). Taxonomy (GTDB): domain Bacteria; phylum Pseudomonadota; class Gammaproteobacteria; order HTCC5015; family HTCC5015; genus DASUFE01. The sequence continues at coordinate 2,165 of DASUFE010000026.1, read as the reverse complement.
ATGGAGTGATGCACGACGCCGTCGCTGTGCGTCAGCGTTTCCACCGTTTCGATGCCGGTTTTGCTGGCGAGCGCGCGCCGGTCATTGTCCCGGAATTGGGCGGCGATTTCCGGAGGGAAAACCTCCGCATCGGTTCTGCCGAAAAGCTCGTCGCGACTCACTTGAAACGCCCGGGCGGCCGCCTCATTGGCGTAAACATAACGCCCCTGTTCGTCCTTGACCCAGGCCAGACCCGGCAAGTTCTGCATGAAGCGGGCGAAGCGTTGTTCACTCTCCCGCAGGGCATGTTCGGCATTCTTGCGCCAGGTGATGTCCGCCGAAAATACCGTCACCCCATCCGCGTAGGGATAGATATGGTTTTCAAACCAGGTGGCGAAGGGTGCGTAATAATGTTCCGAGCGGATCACGCGCTGCTCGGCGACGGCCTGATGCAGCTCCCGGTAGTACTGGTTGCCGACCGCCTCCGGAAACAGATCCCAGATACATTTGCCGAGCAACTCCTGCTTTGACCTGCCCAGCAAGGCGGCGGCGCGATCGTTCACATAGGTGTAGCGCCATTCCAGGTCATAACTCACCAGGTGATCATTGATGGTGTCGAGCACGACCTCAAGACGTCTTTCGGAGGCGCGCAGGGCCTGTTCCGCGCGTCTGCGTCGGGCGATTTCCTGTTTAAGCCTTGCGGCTTCCTGATGCGTTTTGTTTTGAGACTTTTGCACGGAAGAGGCCGCCGCGGACCTTTTTTTGCCGGAACCCGATGTCTTGGTCGAGGTGGAACGCTTTTTCATGCAATGCAGAATAATGCGGGAGCGGCGAGCATGATACGCCGGATTCAGTGGCCAAGGCCAGTAGGAGCAATGCCGCCGGCTTCGGTTAACCCTTAAGCGGCGTTACGGTTAATCGTGATCCTTCGAAAAATTACGGGTCCCGCGCAGCATCACTTCGATCTGGTCGGGATCCACCGGTTTGACCAGGTGGGCCTGGAAGCCGGCGGCTTTGGAGCGGATCTGGTCCGAGTCCTGGCCGTAACCGCTGATCGCAATCAGCGGCAATTGCGTGAGACCGCGTTGCGAGCGCAGTTGCCGCGCGAGTTCGTAGCCGTCCATCACTGGCAGACCGATATCCAGCACCGCGACATCCGGGATGATCTCGCCGGCGAGTTTGAGCGCGCTCGGCCCATCATGGGCGACATGGACCACGTGTCCGGCCGCTTCCAGCGACGTTTTCAGAGTATCGGCTGCGTCTTCGTTATCGTCGACGATCAGGATATAGCGCCGGTTGGGAGTCGGTGGCGCATGCGGAATGAAGCGGGTGGGTTGGCCGGTTGCGTGACTGCGCGCGGTCGTCGGGGCCGGCAGTCGGATGGCAAACTCGCTGCCCTTGCCCGGCCCTTCGCTGCGTGCTTCGACCGTGCCGCCGTGCATCTGCACCAGACTGCGCACGATCGTCAGGCCGAGGCCGAGCCCCCCTTGCGAGCGATCCAGCGGTTGCGATCCCTGTGTGAACAGGTCAAAGATCTGCGGCAGCAGTTGCTGGTCGATGCCCATTCCGGTGTCGCGCACCTTCAGTTCGATCCAGTCCTTGCGCTGTTGCGCAATGATGCTGATCTCGCCGCCCGTCTCCGTGTACTTGGCCGCGTTGGTCAGCAGGTTGGAAACAGCCTGCGCCATCCTCTCGGCGTCGACATAGAGTTCGAAACCGGCCGGTGCAATTTTGAGGATCAGGTTGTGCTTGCGCTGTTCCAGCAGCGGGCTCGCCATTTCGATGGCGCGGTTGACGATATTGGAGAGTTCGATCCACTGCTTCTTGAGCTGGACCTTGCCGCTGGTGATGCGCGAGACGTCGAGCAGGTCGTCCACCAGCCGCACCAGGTGGTTGACCTGACGTTCAATGACGTTGCGCTCGCGTTCGGTGGTCGAGTCGTTCTTCAGGCGCATCAGATGCAGCGCGGTGACGATCGGCGCCAGCGGGTTGCGCAATTCGTGCCCCAGCATCGCCAGGAATTCGTCCTTGCGGCGGTTCGCCCTTTTCAGCGCCGCCTCGGACTGATGCCTTTCGATCAGGTCCGCCGCCTGGCGCGCCAACAGGTCGAGCAGCCGCAGCTCGCGCTCGGCCGGCTGATGCGGCTCGTGCCAGTGCGTCGACAGCATGCCCAGTATCTGGCCGGA
>DASUFE010000025.1:0-47900 GCA_036274675.1 Gammaproteobacteria bacterium | reverse complement strand
ATGGCCCACCGGCGGCGAGACCAATGCCAGCGCAATAGTGATAATGTTGATGGGCATTAACACCAGCGCAATGTGTTGAATGGACTCTCTGAGGGATATGGTCAGGCCGATCAGAAGGCTCAACCAGGCGAGCAGCGTTAGACTGTTGAAAAAACCCAGATTTATGCCGTCAGGTTGAAACAGCAGCTGACTCAGCAGGAAGACGTGGAAAAGCAGAGCCAGTCCCGTAAGCAGCAATTGTGGAAACAACGGGAACGATCCCGTTTTCTTGCGGAATCTCCCGGCCAGAAACAGGGTCGCGGCAACGTAAAGTGAAATAGCTGTGATGCCAAGAAGCGTATTGTTCATCGAGTTCTCGCCGTTTATTTTAAATTCTACATTGAATAGCGTTATTTTGTTATGCAATGATACCGGCGGTGCATAGGATCGGGGCTCAATTCATACGCCGTTTGTTCTGTGACCAAGCGCGCAGTTTTAATATTAATGTTGCTCCGGCTCCTGCGGATAATACGGATATAATGATAGTATTGCACTACCATTTTCCAGTGGATCAGAAACGAAGATGGAATTAAGAGTATTAGGTTGCAGCGGAGGTATTGGCGGCACCAGTCAATATACGACAAGCCTGCTACTGGACGAAGATATATTGATCGATGCCGGGACCGGCGTGCAGCGCCTGAGCTTGGTCGAGTTGCCAAAAATACGTCATATATTTCTGACCCACTCCCATCTGGATCACATTGCTGGCCTGCCTTTGCTGGTCGATACCCTGTTCAGGGAAACGGACAGCCCGGTGACGGTTCATGCGCTTCCCGAAACCATTGAAACCTTAAAGGCGCACATCTTCAACTGGAAGGTATGGCCCGACTTTGCGGCGTTGCCGGACAAAGATAATCCCAGCATGCGCTACGTACCCATGCGTTATGGAGAAGAGATTGCAATGGGTGACCGGAGTATTCTGATGATGGAGGCCAATCATACTGTGCCTGCCGCCGGCTATGTCATCAGTTCGTCTGCCGGATCGATTGCTTTCAGCGGCGACACGACCGTAAACGATTCAGCCTGGAAAGTTCTCAATAAGCTGGAAAATCTGCGGGTGCTGATCGTCGAATGCGCTTTTGCCAACGAAGAGCGGGAGTTAAGCGATCTTGCCAGGCATTATTGCCCGGAATATCTGGCCGCGGACATGCGCAAGCTCCGTAAAAAACCCCGTGTTGCCATTACGCATTTAAAACCGGGATATGAGGAGCGTATTATGCGGGAATGCCGCCAGGTGATGCCCGAACTTGAGCTGATTCAGCTACAAGGCAACGAACGCTTTTCATTCTGATCTTAGCGGTAACTTGTTGCCGCCCACGTACTCTAATCCAAGGCTTCCACTCACTTTAAGTAATGGTGCTGCATGTTTGAGAATTTGAGCGCGCGACTGGCTGGTGTTGTCCGCTCGGTGACGGGCGTGGGTCGCCTGACCGCGGATAATATAGATGACGCTGTCCGTTCTGTGCGCATGGCTCTGATCGAGGCCGACGTGGCTCTACCGGTCATCAAGACGCTGATCGAAAGGATCAAAAGCCGGGCTATAGGCATGGAAGTGGCGGCGAACATCAACCCTGGACATGCCTTTATAAAGGTTGTGCATTCGGAGCTGGTCTCAATCATGGGAGGTGCGGCGGAGCCGTTGAATTTCAACGTCAAGCCTCCTCTTGTGATTTTGCTCGCGGGTTTGCAGGGCGTTGGTAAAACGTCGACTGCTGTAAAGCTCGGCAAATGGTTGCAGCGACGCGAGCGTAAATCGGTAGCGGTCGTCAGTTGCGACGTTTATCGTCCGGCGGCTATCGAGCAGCTGCGCGTGTTGGCGCATGCGGCCGGACTGGAATTTATTTCCTCCGATACCGTCGCAAAGCCGGTTGCCATTGCCCGGTCTGCCATGCAGTATGCCCGCTCGCATGGGAACGACATATTGATCGTTGATACCGCCGGGCGATTGCACGTGGATGCGGAAATGATGGAAGAGGTTTCAGCCATCCATGATGCCATACAGGCACAGGAGATTCTGTTTGTCGTCGACAGCATGGCAGGTCAGGACGCGGTCAATACGTCAAGGGCTTTCGCCGAAACGCTGCCATTGACCGGAATAGTATTGACTAAAATGGATGGAGACGCCCGCGGCGGTGCCGCGCTTTCGGCGCGGGAAGTGACCGGCAAGCCGATAAAGTTCATGGGCACGGGCGAGCATTCTGATGCATTAGAGGTATTTCATCCGGAGCGTGTCGTTTCCCGTATTCTGGGAATGGGTGATGTGTTGAGTCTGGTCGAGGAAGCCGAGCAAAAGATAGATCTGCGGAAAGCGGAAAAACTGGCTGAAAAGATCAAACGCGGCAAAGCCTTTAATCTGGAAGACATGCGTGACCAGATGTTATCCCTGCGCAAACTCGGAGGCATTGCCAGCCTGCTGGATAAATTGCCGGGAATGGGGGATTTGTCCACCAGCCTTCCCCAAGCGCAGGCGGAACAGCAGGTTAAACAGGTGATAGCGATCGTTGATTCAATGACGCCTCTGGAGCGGCGGAAACCCGAGATCATAAACGGTTCACGCAAGAGAAGGATCGCACAGGGTTCGGGATACCAGATTCAAGACGTGAACCGGCTGTTGAAACAGCACAAGCAGATGGCCAGAACAATGCAGAAGCTATCCAAGGGCGGCATGAAAAATTTATTGCGGGGTTTTCAGAATCGTCTCCCCCCCGGTTCTTTCTAAATTTTCAGTACGGGCTTTTACGCACTTCACGCTCTGCGGTCAGAATTTCGGGGCTGCTTACTGTAATGAGAAAGGTGCAACAGAAGCATTTTTGCTTGAAGGTCCGCGCACGATGCAGGCTGCTTACTGTAATGAGAAAGGTGCAACAGAAGCCCTGTTGATTCGTTATTAAAATTTTACGTGACCTTACAGTGGTTCCACCCTATATTTACATTTGTATTCAGTAGTTTGCGATTCCTAAATCATTCAGCAAATTAACAAGGGAAAAGTAGTGTCTGTTTTTGGGCGGTTTTTTGAAACAGGCAGTCCGAATGATCCGAGGGGAAATGGGGGTAGGATGTACTCAGAAAAAACTACAACTTCGTTGCCGGAGTATTTGAGGCATTTCTATAACCAGTTCGCTGATAATCAGGCCTTGTTAAGATCCGATTACAGCCATGCCTGGTTTCGTTTAATCGTCGCGCTTTCAATTTGTTCCTATTTTCTTTTCTTGTCCTTTTATATTCCCGAAGCGGAATTGAAGCCCGGTCTGATTTTCGGTTTCATCCTACTGTATTTGTCGGCTCCGGTTGCCAGATATTTTTGGGCAAGGAAATTCCCCGGCAGATTCCTGGAACGCCGGCTGGCGGCCATTTCCATAGATCTGTGCGCTCTTTCAACGGCTTTGATCCTGGGCGAGAAATTTGTATGGCCACTGTTGTTTCTCTTCCTGTGGGCCACGCTTGCCAATGGAATCAGATACGGCGCCAATTATTTGGTGACGTCGGGCTCTATCGGTTTGGCCGGGATGGCCGGCGTATTCATGGCCGACCCCTACTGGCACGGCTGGTTCGGGCTGATTTTCCCATGCTTTATGGTTTTGCTGTTTATTACCCTGGCGGGATGCTTCCTGGTAAAGAAGCAGGGATCAAAAGAAAATTATCTTGATCATGAGCAGGCGCTGATACGTATCACGGTGGCGGCAATCGCTTTCTTTTATTTTGTTCATTTGTGGCATGCGGCTGATCCCGTGCAAAAGGATTTGCTGCGCATTCCGACTGTCGCTGTTACCTTGGCATTATTGTTATCGCTGACGATTTTCTCATCGATCCTTCTTTACCAGAAAAAGTCCGTAACCCGGCGTGTTTTGGGGATTTGTCTTGACTTGGGGACGGTAACCTTCATTCTGATTTATGCGGGCGAAATGGGCGCGCCCTTGATATTGATCTATCTGTCTGTGCCTTTGGGGAACGGACTCCGATTCGGAGTCAGATATCTTTATCTTTCGATGTTTTTCAGCCTCCTGGGTTTTAGCGCCGTGCAGGCGTTCAATGATTTCTGGGGGTATCACGTGATGATCAGCGCCAGTATCATGATATTGATCATGACTTTGCCTCCCTATCTGGCATTGCTGGTTAAACGACTGAATGCCGCGATAGAGGCGGCCAACAGGGCAAACGCAGCCAAGACCCAGTTTCTTGCCAATATGAGCCACGAATTACGGACGCCGTTGAACGGTGTAATCGGCATCAGCGATTTGTTGATGGATACCGACATCAATGACGACCAGCGCGACCTGACCAGGAGGATTCAATCGTCCGCACATTTATTACTTGGAATGATTGAAAGCGTTCTGGACATTTCGAAAATTGAAACCGGAAAAGTCACTCTCGAAAACAAGGAGTTCGACCTGCATGACACCATCCGGGAAATAACCATGGTTTTCGAGACGCAGGCGGCTATAAAGGGTTTGTCATTCAAAAAGCATGTCTCGCCGCAGGTTCCTTTTATGCTGATGGGAGATGCGGCCCATCTGAAGCAGATTTTGATCAACCTGCTGGGGAACGCCCTCAAGTTCACCGAACGGGGCAGCATCGATGTCCGGGTCGAGGCGGAACAGTTGTCGAAGGATGCTGTTACGGTGCGTTTCGAAGTACAGGACACAGGGATAGGAATCCCCGAAAGCAAACATTTGAAGATTTTCGAGCCTTTTGTGCAGGCCGACAGCTCCATTACCAGGAGATTCGGTGGCGCCGGTCTGGGAATGGCCATTTCAAAACAGTTGGTGGGATTAATGGGAGGGGAGATAGGCTGCATAAGCAAAGAGGGTCTCGGTTCGCTTTTCTGGGTGAAAATTCCATTCGCCCGCATGGATGCCGGACATGAAGAGATTAAAACCATTGGTGATATCAGAGTGCTGGCCTTGGCCAATGGAGGAGGTGTCGACAGCTGGACAGGTTATTTGCGCGGATGGGGGATTGACGTCACCTTTTTCCGGACTCACGAGGATCTGCTGACGCAAGTCTCACTGGTTTCGAATAACCGCCCCATAGTTTTCATTATTGATAAACCATTGCTGGTTGAAACGCCGGATAAGGTCGCGCCATCGTTGAGAAAAAACAATGCCGCCAAGAGGGCGATGCTTATTTTGCTGATCGATGAAAAGGATGCAGCCATGGAGAGAGAGTATCTGGCGCAGGGTTATGATGTGGTGCTGCAGAAACCGGTCGACAAGTCTCTCTTATACAATACGATTCATTCGGCGTTGATTGATATGGGCGAAACGGAAAAGGTGGTTTCGCTGTCAGAATACTACCGGCAGAGAAGCAAGCGGAAACTCCATATATTGGTGGCGGAAGACAACAAAACGAACCAGATGGTTGTGCAGCGGATACTGGATAAGGCGGGCCATGAAGTTAAACTGGTGGATGACGGCGAGCAGGCGCTGGACGCGCTGGAGAAACATAACTATGACATGGCAATCATAGATGTGAACATGCCGGGTGTCAGCGGCCTTGATGTCGTCAAGATGTGCCGTTTCAGGGATACCCGGGGCCATATGCCCATCATCATGTTGACGGCTGATGCGACGCGTGAAACCCAGGCGGCATGCAAGGAAGCTGGCGCAAACATGTATATCACAAAGCCTTTGAACGCAAGGAAGCTTCTGGAGTCGATTGCGCAAATGGCGCCTGCTCAACAGAAAGCTTCGGTCGAACATGCTTCATCCAAAAGAAATAAAGACTATCAGTTGAAGAGTTCTGAATTGATCGATTTCGAAGTTTTTGAGAATTTAATCAGGATAGGGGCCGGGTTGGATTTCATGCGGGATTTGCTGGAGACTTTCTCCCGCGAAGGAAACAAATCAATTAGTGCCGCGGCCACGGCACTTGTCCGCAAGGATTATCCGGCTTTTATGGGTGCTGTGCATTCACTAAAGGGTGGGGCTGCCGATCTGGGCGCAGTTTATCTGCGGAAAATTTGTGAGACAGCTGAATTGCTAAGACCTTATGAGATTAATGAACAGCAAAAGAAAATCATGAGGGACTTGGAAAGCGCTTTCAGTGATACTCACGCTTCTCTGCAGACATATATAGAGCAATTAGCCAACCGGGATAAGAAAGTGTAATCCGGCGCCGGGCATGGCTGCACGCCATGCCCGGGGCTCTTGGGCTCAGGCCGCATAACTTGAAAAGTTGTTTTGCTTGGATATAAGCCGCTCAATCATGCGTATATCTCTGCTGTTTAATTGCATCGAAGATTCCACCCACAAATCCGCAACATCCATTAATTGTTTAAATTCCAGCGGAGTGTGAAGTTGTCTTATCTTTCTCAGGGAAGATATTGCATTCTCGCAACGGTTTTCTTTGGCAAGGTAGCTATATACAGCCATTTCTCCCTGACCATCTTCCGCCAGGACGTCAATAACACCAAGGTTGTAAAGCTCTTCCGCACTGTATATTTTGCCGCTTAAAATCATCCGCTCCGTCATGCTGATGCCGATTTTCCGCGACAGGAAAGTATAAGCTCCTATGCCCGGGAAGGAATTGAACAAAATATCGGGAAACCCGGCCTTGGCCGATTTCTCTGCGATTATTACGTCGGCGGCCAATGCCATTTCCAGGCCGCCTCCCAGTGCATCTCCCTGAACGAGGGCGATTTGGGTAATACCTTTCTGGTGAAGAGTAGCGATCGCGTACATGGTTTCAACGCATGTGTAAGCATATTGCCGAAGCGCCTGTTTATCTTTGTTCAGTATCATGTTTTTAAACATCTCAAGATCGCCGCCGAGATTGAATATCCCGCGGATATTCGACGCCAGAACCTGGTATCTCATATGATGTGTACTTGGAATCTCGTTTTGCTGGTGCAATTGCTGAAACAGCTGGGAAATCTCCTTTACCATAATGGGATTGAAGCAAGCCCGCGGTTTTGGATTCATATACAGCCAATGCAGTTGATATTTGTCTTCGTAGTGGGTGATTATCTGGCTCCTGCCAGATACTGCGGGGTCAGTAGTGTCTGCTGGTTCAATGGAAGCAAGTTTCGGGTTGGTTAGAGTGCTCATGCAAGTCTCCTTTTGCAGAAATGGTTAACAACGCGCAAGCATATGAAACAATACCATTTAGACTAGCTGATTATTAGGACGATGCAACAATCCTTTGTATGAGGTGAGAAGAGAAATCTGAAAAACAATATTGTTTAGATGAGGTCGCATTAATTTTGGATTATTCCACCGAAGCTTTGGTGGAGTTGTGAATGGATTCACCTTTTGTCCCTGAGAGTTCTTATTTGGCTCTTAAAATCTTTTTGCAACCCGTTAATTTTTTTAATGAAACTCCGCAATGGTTATAAAGGGCGCCCTGGTTCAGTGTGATATCTGCTTTTGTTCGGGAAAAACACTGCGACGCGCATCTCGTCACGGCGGGCCGGGGAAAAGTGGATTATAAATAGTGTTATGATATTTCCAATTACAGGGTTATCCCTGATAGAAGGTTATTTAATGCGGAACAGGCCTATATTTGTTCGGTATATATGGTCCGCGATCGCGGGTGTCCTTATTTTGTTTCAATCGGGTGTGCTTTCGGCTGAAAACGCTCTGCCGATGATAGCCGGGCGCTGGTATGAAGACCCGGTGAGAAGCGATGATTTACGCCGTTTTTTGGTGCAAAACATTCAATATATCGATTTCACTGCAATTCGTTTCCGCGGAACCCGCAGCAGGGGAGTTGTGGTAGGCGGGGACTACAGACGGAAGTTGAGCGATAAGCAGGTTAATGAAATGCTGAATTTTATCGGTTCGATTGTGCCGTTGAAACCTGTTATCGGGATCGAGCAAAGCGAAACTGAAGTGAATTTGCTGTATTCCGGCGACGAAATGCGGGAAGTCCGGTTGCAGAGTTCAGGTATCCCTGAAACCAGGCAGTCGACAGCAAGCAAAAAGGACCAGAACCTCGTGCTGGCTGCATGGGAAGAGGGGGTGCTGGTTATTGAAACCAACAGTTCTTCGGGCGTCAGCGTAATAGAAAGAATCGGCCTCGACCGGGGTGCGCAGGAAATAACTCTCAAGATTCAAACCATAATCGACACGCCGCGGCTTCCAGTCAATCTGGTTTTTAATCGTTATTACAAACCATATCCTCCTTTGCAATAGCACATAAAAATCGTGGAAGAAATTGATCGCAGATTCTGCATAGCTCCTATGCTGGACTGGACCGACCGGCATTGCCGCTATTTGTTAAGGCTTATTTTTCCACGGGCACTGCTGTATACCGAAATGGTCACCGCGGCCGCAGTAAGGCATGGCAATCAGGACCGGCTTCTGGCATTCAGCGAATCCGAACATCCTGTCGCCTTGCAGCTTGGAGGAGCGGAACCGGAGGATATGGCTTTTGCAGCCGAAGTAGGCCAGGAGTACGGTTATGACGAGATCAATATCAACGTTGGCTGCCCCAGCGATCGCGTGCAATCGGGCATGTTTGGCGCATGCCTTATGCTGCAGCCACATGTAGTAGCTGCCTCGGTTTCCGCAATTAGGGAGGCGATCGATATTCCGGTGACTGTAAAAACGCGGATCGGGGTGGATCACCGGGATGATTATGATTTTTTAAAAGAATTTGTGGAGAGAGTAGCGGCAGCCGGCTGTGGAGTGTTTATTATTCATGCCCGCACTGCCTGGCTGCAGGGATTGAGTCCAAAGGAAAACCGGGAAATTCCTCCACTCCACTACGAGCGCGTTTATCGGTTGAAAGAGGATTTTCCCGGTCTGAAAATTATCTTGAACGGTGGAATCAATAACTCTCTTGATGCGATCAATCAGCTGAATAAAGTTGATGGCGTCATGGTGGGAAGATGTGCATATCAGGACCCTTACGTTCTGGCGGGGCTGTATGGAAGTGTATCGGGGAAAGCGTTTTTGCCTTCCCGGGAAGAAGTGGTGTATCGTTATCTGCAATATGTGGAGCAACAGCTTGAGCGAGGAGTTTATTTGAAACACATGACACGACATATGATGGGGCTTTACCAGGGATTGCCTGGAGCGAGGGCCTGGCGGCGTTGCCTTAGCGAAAATTCGTGCACGCCCGGTGCGGGTGTTGAAGTGATCAAGGCCGCGCTGGAATGTGTTTCCGCCTCTCAAGCAAGGGCAAGTTATGGAACCTAAACTCGGGAAACAGAAAAAGCATCGTCAAAGCGTTTCATCAATAGCCGACACAATCGATAAACACAGGTTGTATGAGGAGTCGGTCCAAAATGCGGAGTTTGAAACGGAGTTTGTCGCCGACATATATAAGAAGACGCGCCACAGAGAAGCCCGATCCTTAAGGGAGGATTTCTGCGGCACCGCGAATGCGGCCTGCGAATGGGTTAAGAGGGATTCCGCTAACACAGCCATAGGCGTTGATCTCGATGCCGATGTTCTGGCATGGGGCCGGCGTAACCATGTCGAGCGCCTGCAAGCCCGGCAGGCGGCCCGGGTTTCACTCCTGAATCAAAACGTACTCCACGCTGATACCGAACCGGTCGATATAGTGCTTGCAATGAATTTCAGTTACTGGTGTTTCAGAACGCGCCAGTCGCTGGGCGAATATTTCCGCAAAGTACATGCTTCGTTGAATGACCGGGGTATTTTCTTCCTCGATGCCTATGGCGGTTACGAGGCCTATGAAGAAATGGAGGAAGAAACCGAGTACGACGATTTCACTTATGTCTGGGACCAGGCGCAATACGATCCCGTGACCGGGCATATGAAAGCGCACATACATTTCAGGTTCCCCGATGGGTCTGAGTTAAGTCCCGCCTTCACTTATGACTGGCGTTTATGGTCCTTGCCCGAATTGCGAGAGCTGCTTGAAGAGGCCGGATTCAAAAAAATCACGGTTTATGATCAGGTTTGGGATTATGAACTGGAGGAAGCGGTGGATGAATTCGTGCCGGTTCAGAAGATGGACGCAGATCCGGCCTGGGTAGTTTATATCGCTGCAGAAAAATAAATCCGGCTTGCCGGGGGTATGTGTTATCGTATACCCCGAAGTCGGCTGGGCAATCGCTGCCTTGTGCAGAGGAAAGTCCGGACTCCATAGGGCGGAGTGCCAGGTAACGCCTGGAGGGCGTGAGCCCATGGAAAGTGCCACAGAAAATATACCGCCTGATTGCTTGCGCAATCGGTAAGGGTGAAATGGTGCGGTAAGAGCGCACCGCGCCGATGGCAACATCGGTGGCAGGGTAAACCCCACTTGGAGCAAGACCAAATAGGAAAGCATATGCGCGGCCCGCGCAGCTTTCGGGTAGGTCGCTGGAGATAAGCGGTGACGCTTATCCTAGATGAATGATTGTCCTCGACAGAATCCGGCTTACAGGCCGACTTCACTTCACTGAAATTCCCACTTTAGTTAATGTAGTTTATTAAGTTCTCCATATAACCCTCTGAACCCCCTCAAAACATCTCCCTGGGACTGGGTTGTCTCTGCGCTAAGTTACTGTCTTTAAAGCAAAAACTCATGGTTTTTGTGCTGTATTTCACTTGCAAAAGCCGCATTTGCTTTCTATAGTGTCAGTTTGTGGTACAAAGTGGGAAATAGTGGGTCACCATGAGGTTTGCGAGTGTTCAGAGGGATTAACAATCTGAGCCTGGATGCGAAGGGTCGTGTCGCCATGCCGGCCAAATATCGGCAGCGTCTGCTGGATTTGTGCGCGGGCAATCTGGTGCTGACGATCGATCCCGCCAACTCAACCCGTGAACCTTGTCTGCTGCTCTATCCGCTCCCGGAGTGGGAACTGATTCAGACCAAAATCGAAACCCTTTCCAGCTTTAATCCGGCCTCGCGCAAGGTCCAAAGATTATTGATAGGTCATGCCGAAGACCTGTTGATGGATTCCAGTGGGCGCATATTGCTGCCCGTGGCATTACGTGATTTCGCGCGCATGGACAAAAAAATCGTATTAATCGGTCAAGGCAAGCGCTTTGAGTTGTGGGACGAGACAACCTGGGAGTCATCTCGCGAAACGTGGCTGGCCGCGGGCATGAATGAGCTCGAATCGCTGCCGGCGGAACTGGATTCACTCTCGTTATAGGCGTCAGCCGTATGAATACGCAAGCGGGGCGAAGGAGTCTGATTGAAACATATACCGGTCATGCTGGACGAGGTGTTGGATGCGCTGGCAATCCGGACTGACGGTATCTACGTGGATGCGACTTTCGGCAGGGGCGGCCATGCCGAAGCTATTTTGCAAAGGTTGGGAAAAGCAGGCCGGTTATATGCAATCGATCAGGATCCGGAGGCGGTTATTGCGGCAAAAGCCATGACTGAAGATCAGCGTTTCTCGGTGCGCCAGGATTCTTTCGCGAGACTTCGCCAGTGTTGCGAGGAGTGGGGCATAAGCGGGCGGATCAGCGGACTGCTGCTGGACCTCGGAGTGTCGTCGCCGCAACTTGATAACCCCGAACGAGGATTCAGTTTCATGCAGGATGGCCCTCTGGACATGCGGATGAATTTCAATGCCGGGCCATCGGCGGGAGATTGGCTGAACCGGGCCGACGAGGCCGAAATAGCGGATGTCCTGTGGCGGTTTGGTGAAGAGCGTCATTCGCGACGGATTGCGCGCCAGATCGTCGGCACACGGGTGCAAAAACCGCTTGCATCAACCCGCCAGCTCGCGGATATCGTTGAGGCGGCCTATCCCCGCGCTGAACGGCACAAACATCCCGCGACACGCAGCTTTCAGGCGATACGTATTTTTATTAACCGCGAACTTGAGGCATTGCAGGCCGCGCTTGAGCAAAGCATTTCCCTGTTGGCTCCGGGCGGGCGGCTCGCAGTCATCAGCTTTCATTCGCTGGAAGACCGCATGGTGAAGCGGTTCATGCGCGATCAGGCGTCTGGCCAGGAAATGCCAAGGCATTTGCCGGTGCGTCAATCCAGGCATGGGCAAACGATGCGTCTGGTCGGCAAGGCAGTGAAGGCCGACGAGGAAGAATTGCGCGGCAATCCGCGCGCAAGGAGCGCCGTGTTGCGCGTGGCGGAGAAATTGCATTGAGCAGAGTTCTTCCATTCGGTTTTTTGTTGTGCGCCGTTCTTGGTTCTTCCGTCGGCCTTGTGTATACCAAGCACTACAGTCGGACGCTGTTTGTGGAGTTGCAATCCCTGCAGCAGGCGAAAGACGGTCTGATTATGGAATTCGGACGCCTTCAGCTCGAACAGAGCGCATGGTCGGCGCATGGCAGGGTTGAAAACATCGCACGAGAACAATTGCAAATGTCGGTACCGGGCATTGATGCCGTGGAGATGATCGAGAGATAACTATGCGTTTGGACAAGAACAGCCTCACGATGCCATACCGCCGCGGCTTGCTTATGTTTGTCATGGGAGCGGGCCTCATTGCCTTGGCAGGTCGAGCTTATGATTTGCAGGTGTTACACCGCGATTTTCTCAGCTATCAGGGTAATGCAAGGCAGCAGAGAGTTGTTGATGTGCCTGCCTACAGGGGAACGATTACTGATCGAAACGGTGAACCCCTGGCCATTAGTACTCCGGTCGATTCTGTATGGGTCAATCCTGGGGAGTTCCTCCAGGATTCGAACGCCGTGCGCGCTTTGGCCGGTAAACTGGAACTGGATCCCGGTGTGCTCAGGAAGAAAGTCGCGTCCTCGAAAGACCGCGAATTTCTCTACATCAAACGGCAACTGCCGCCGGATCTGGCGGGAGAAGTGGCCGCACTGGGGCTTAGGGGGGTGTCTCTGCAGACCGAATACCGGCGCTATTACCCGAGCGCTGAAGTTGGAGCACATGTTCTGGGTTTCACCGATATTGACGATCATGGTCAGGAAGGAATCGAGCTCGCCTATGACAGCTGGCTCGCCGGAAAACCCGGCCTGAAAAGAGTTTTGCGCGACCGTCTGGGAAGGACCGTCGCCGATATAGAAAGCATTCGTCCCGCTGAACCGGGCCGGGATCTGCAGTTGAGTATCGACAGGCGCCTGCAGTATCTGGCTTACCGCGAATTGAAAGCCGCGGTGCTGCAGCAGAATGCCGAGTCAGGTTCGCTGGTCATGCTGGATTGCAACAGCGGCGAGGTGCTGGCGATGGTCAATCAGCCGGCGTTCAATCCTCATAATCGCAAGGATCTGTTGGGCGAAAATTATCGCAACCGGGGTGCCACCGACGTTTTTGAGCCTGGCTCGACAATGAAGCCGTTCACCATAGCGGCTGCTCTCGAAAACGGTTACATACGGCCGGATTCGAAGATCAATACTTCGCCGGGTTACATCAAAATCTCGAACTACACCATCAATGACTCGCAAGACCGCGGAGTGCTGGATATAGAAGGAATTCTCCGCTATTCCAGCAACGTGGGCGCCACCAAGATCGCCCTCGGTATGCCGGCCAGCGATCTTTGGAACGTCTACGACCGCTTCGGTTTCGGGCATCTGACCAATAGCGGCTTTCCAGGCGAGGTGCCCGGCTATCTTGGGCACTTTGAGCACTGGAGCGCGGCGGAGCACGCGACTCTGTCATACGGTTACGGACTGTCGACGACCGCGCTGCAACTTGCGCATGCGTATTCAATTATCGCCAATGGCGGGTACAGCTATCCGGTCAGCTTCCAGTTGCGTCGCGAGAAGCCGGTTGCGACGCGGGTGTTGAGCGAAAAAACCGTCGATCAGGTAAGACGAATGCTGGTCAGCGCGGTCAATGGTGATGGCACGGGACGCGCGGCGCGGGTACCCGGTTACAAGATTGCCGGCAAGACGGGTACGGCGCGCAAGTCGATCGCAGGTGGTTATTCAGAGAGCGAGTATGTCGCTCTGTTTGTGGGTATGGCTCCGGCGACGCGTCCGGAACTGGTGACGGTGGTGGTGATAAATAATCCGGGCAAAGGCAAGTATTACGGCAGCGAAATAGCCGCGCCGGTATTTGCCAGTGTCATGCGTGACGCCCTGCGCTTACTCAATGTGGCTCCCGACGACATCCGCTCCTTATATGTCGGCGGCGGCTCAAATCCCGGGGATCGAACATGATGGCCGCCGGCGTCACGCAGGGTTTTTCACTGGAGCGTATGTTGGACGCACTGGTCATGACCGGGGATGCTTCCATACATGGTGTGCGCTGTCTCGGTTTGAGCTCGGACAGTCGCCAGGTCCGCCCGGGAGACGTGTTTTTCGCGCTAAGCGGCACGCGCCAGGATGGCGGCGCTTTCATCGGCATGGCCCTCGACCGCGGTGCGGTCGCGGTTATCCATGAATCACCGGTTGATGATTTATTGAAGGAAAACGCCCGGCGCCGGCAGGTACCAATGCTTCACGATCCAGCATTGAGGGAGCATTTGGGCATATTTGCCGGACGCTTCCATGGAGATCCGTCGCGTCATTTAAAAGTTGTCGCGGTTACGGGAACGGACGGCAAGACCTCGGTCAGTCACTTTGTAGCACAGGCGATCGACATTCTGACTGCGCGTGTTCATTCCTGCGGAATCATCGGTACGACTGGTAACGGGTTTTATAAGAGTTTGACAGCTGGCACGCATACGACACCTGATGCCTTGACGCTCCAGTCGTTGCTGGCTGACATGCTGGCACAGAAGGCGGCCTATGTCTCAATGGAGGCCTCTTCGCACGCCCTCGAACAGGGTCGGATGAGCGGCATGCATATTGAAGTGGCGATTCTGACGAATCTGGGACGCGATCATCTGGATTATCACCTGAATCTTGAAGCTTATCGCCAGGCGAAAAGCCGTCTATTCGCATGGCCTGATCTACAGTCCGGAGTATTAAATATCCAGGATGAGTTTGGGCGCGATCTCTGGGACAGCCATCATCGGCGCTATCCAATTACTGTGTATGGCATTGGGGATGCGGATTTTGATTTAACCCGTGCTGAGGATTGGGTTTGGGGCCGGATCGCTGCATTCCATGATAAGGGATTTCTGCTTCGCCTCTCCGCGCCCGAAGGTAATTTCGATATCGAGGCGTCCCTGTTGGGCTCATTCAATGCCAAGAATGTGTTGGCAGTCGCCAGTACCTTGAGAAGACTGAATTTTGGAATGGAGGAGATTGCCAAAGCGATCGCGAAACTGCGCCCGGTGCGCGGACGCATGCAGTTGTTGGAAAAGCCGGGTTACCCTTCTGTCATCATTGATTACGCGCATACACCGCAGGCGCTGGAAACCGTTCTGAAGGAGGCGCGCCGGCATGTAACCGGGCGCTTGCACTGCGTATTCGGTTGCGGAGGCAATCGGGATGCCGGCAAACGTCCGTTGATGGGCGGCATCGCAGCCCGTTTTGCGGACAGGGTGATCGTGACTGACGACAATCCGAGAAACGAGCCGCCGCAGAAGATTACCGCCGATATACTCGCGGGTTGCTCCAATGCCGGGTCGGTGCAGGTCATCCATGACCGGGCGCAGGCGATTCTGGCGGCGCTCGATGAAGCCGTACCCGGCGATGTGGTGCTGGTGGCCGGTAAGGGGCATGAAACCTACCAGGAGATCGCCGGAGTGAAAAAACCTTTCAGTGATCAGTCCGTGGTATGTACGGCATTCGGGATGCGGGAGGACGGCGATGAAGTACAGTGAGATCGCCTCGGCCTTGAACGGGCGGCTCTTCGGCGCAGACAGGCCGCTGCAAGGCGTGAGTATCGACAGCCGCAGCGTCGCCAAAGATGAGCTGTTCGTCGCGCTCAAGGGCGAGCGCTTTAATGGGCACGATTTCTTGCGCGAGGTTGCAGGCAGGGGCGCATCCGGCGTTATGGTGCAGCAGCGGGCGGAGCTCGATATATCGCAGATCGTAATCGATGATACGCGGCTGGGTCTGGGCCGCCTGGCCAGGCTTTGGCGCGATCAATACCGGCCGCAGCTGGCCGCGGTAACCGGCAGTAACGGCAAAACCACGGTCAAGGAAATGCTGGCATCCATCATGCGGCAGGCCGGAGAGACGCTGGTCACGCAAGGCAATCTGAACAACGATATCGGCGTACCGCTGACTCTGTTGCGATTGCGCGATACTCATCGTTATGCGGTTATCGAGATGGGCGCTAACCATCCCGGCGAGATCCGTTACTTGTCCCAGTTGGCCGCGCCGGATTCGGCGGTCATTACCAACGCGGGGCCTGCGCATCTGGAAGGCTTCGGAACGATGGAAGGCGTGGCGCGTGCGAAAGCCGAAATTTATGAGCACATCCGCCCTGACGGCACCGCCGTTATCAATGCCGATGACGCGTTCGCGCCCTTATGGAGGGAAAAGACCGCGCACTTGCGGCGTATCGAATTTTCCCTGGACGGCACAGCCGATGTCAGCGGACGCTGGGAAGCCTCCTCGAACCATTTACAGATCAGTGCTCGCGGCGACGGTTGCGAATTACGTCTGCCTTTGCCGGGCAGGCACAACGCGCGCAACGCCCTGGCGGCGGCGGCAACGGCTCTGAGCGCCGGTATAGAGTTCGCCCATATCAAGCGCGGATTGGAAAGTGTGCAGCCTGTAAAAGGACGGTTGTATCCGCAACGCGGTCTTGCCGGCATGCAGATTCTGGACGACACCTATAACGCCAATCCGGGCTCGGTACAGGCCGCACTGGAGGTGATAACCCAATCACCGGGTGAAGCCTGGCTGGTGCTGGGCGACATGGGTGAGCTCGGTCCCGGGTCTGCGCAACAGCATGAGCGCATCGGGGAGCTTGCGCGCGCGGCCGGTATCCGGCGCTTATTCACGCTGGGCGTGTTGAGCAAGCACGCGGCGCGCAGTTTCGGCAAGGGCGCTGAATCCTATGATTCGATACCGTCGCTGACGGACGCTCTCAAGGCGGGCGCGGGGCCGGCGGTGAATTTATTAATAAAGGGATCGCGCACCATGCATATGGAGCAGGTGGTAATGGAGTTACTCGCGGAACCGGACCGCCAAGCCGGCAAAGGGGGGCATTGATGCTTATTTATATAGTGCACTGGCTGGAACATTTTCATTCGGGCTTCAGCGCCTTTCAGGCCCTGACCTTGAGGGGCATCTGCAGCGCTCTGACGGCGCTGTTTATTTCCCTGATGATCGGTCCGCCGATGATACGGCGGTTGAGCAGCTACAAGATCGGCCAGAATGTCCGCAGCGACGGACCCCAGTCGCATTTATCCAAGGCTGGCACGCCGACCATGGGTGGCGCGTTGATCCTGGTTTCAATACTGGTCAGCACGCTGCTGTGGTCGAATCTGCAAAACCGCTATGTCTGGATCGTGGTCATCGTCACCGTGCTGTTCGGCATTATCGGCTGGGTGGACGACTACCGGAAACTGATACTGAAAAATTCCAAGGGTCTGTCCGCGAAGGCCAAGTATTTCTGGCAGTCATTGTTCGGGCTGACGGTGGGCGTCTACCTCTACTGGAGCGCGCAGGGACCGGGAGAGACAGTGTTGCTGGTGCCGATTTTCAAGAACTTTATTTTCGAGATGGGCTGGCTCTTCATCCCATTCACTTATCTGATGATTGTCGGCTTCAGTAATGCGGTTAATCTGACGGACGGACTCGATGGTCTGGCGATACTGCCTTGCGTGCTGGTTGCCGGGGGGCTGGCCGTATTCACCTACGCGGCCGGTAACGTCAATTTCTCGAATTATCTGAATATTCCGTATGTACCGGGCGTGGGCGAGCTGATCATTTTCTGCAGTGCGCTCATGGGCGCCGGACTGGGATTTCTGTGGTTTAACACCTATCCCGCCCAGGTCTTTATGGGTGACGTGGGCGCGCTCGCGCTCGGCGCTGCGCTCGGCACGATCGCAGTGCTGGTGCACCAGGAAATCGTGCTGCTGATCATGGGCGGTGTCTTTGTGATGGAAACCGTATCGGTCATTCTTCAGGTTGGTTCTTTCAAACTGACTGGACGGCGGATTTTTGCCATGGCGCCGCTGCATCACCACTTTGAGTTAAAAGGCTGGCCGGAACCGCGCGTGATCGTGCGTTTCTGGATCATCACCGTCATTCTGGTTCTGATCGGATTGGGAACACTGAAGATACGCTGAGCATGATGTCACTGCGGCAACAAACCGACAAAACCGACACCCTGATTGCAGGCATGGGTGTCACCGGAATCTCGTGCGCGCGCTTCCTGCAACGGCGGAATATACCGTTCCGCGTCATCGACAGCCGCGACGAGCCGCCGCAATTGAAAATATTCAGGCAGGAGTTCGCCGGTTCCGAGATCCTCACGGGAGGATTCGATAACGGGGCCTTGCAGGGGATCCGCACGCTGGTGCTGAGCCCGGGGATCGATCTGCGGCATCCCTTCGTGGAGCTGGCGCGGCAGCAGGGCATACGCGTCGTCGGCGACATTGAGATTTTCGCGGATTATTCGAATGCGCCCGTAATCGGCATTACCGGCTCCAATGGCAAGAGCACGGTCACCACTCTCGCCGGTTATCTGCTGGAGCGCGCCGGATACAAGGTGCGTACCGGTGGCAACCTGGGCACGGCCGCGCTCGACCTTATTACCGAGCCTGCTCCCGATTTTTACGTACTCGAGCTCTCCAGTTTCCAGCTCGATCTTACCCAAAGTCTGCGGCCCCGTGCCGCCGTCGTGCTGAATGTCAGCGATGATCATATGGACCGGTATCCCGATATAGATGCCTATACCGCCAGCAAGGCGCAGATTTACCGGCAAGCTGACTGGTGTATCGTCAACAGGGACGATGTAAGAGTCAGCGCGATGCCGGTCGGCAAAAGCGTATTGTCATTCGGCACCGCAGCGCCGTCGCGCAGCGACGAATTCGGTCTGGTCGAGGCCGGCGGGAAAATCTGGCTTGCCTGCGGCGATCTCAAATTGTTGCCGGTCGACCGGCTTGGCATACAGGGCAGGCATAACTGGATGAATGCTCTGGCAACTCTTGCGCTGCTGCAGGCGTCCGGTATCGCGCTCGAAACCGTTGTGGAATATCTGCCCGAATTCACCGGCCTGCCGCATCGTTGCCGTCTGGTGGCGCAGCGCAACGGCATACGCTGGATCAACGATTCGAAGGCCACCAATGTCGGTGCTTCGGCGGCGGCGCTGGAGAGTTTCGATCCACCGATCATTCTGATCGCCGGCGGCGACGGCAAGGGCGCTGACTTTTCAGTATTGCGGCCGTCTGTCACAAATCGTGTCAAGGCCGTCCTGCTGTTCGGTCGTGATGCGGCATTGATCGAACAGGCGCTGGCGGATGTGGCCCCCTGCATACGGCTCAATAATATGGAAGAAGCTGTGACCAGGGCGGCTGCAATGGCCCGGCCCGGCGACACGGTGCTGCTGGCGCCGGCCTGCGCCAGCCTCGATATGTACACAAGCTATGCGGCGCGCGGAGACGATTTCGCGCGTTGCGTTCACAAGGTGTTGCCGCATGAATAGAGTCGTACATTTCCAGGGATTCCAGCGAGCGGTCTCCAGCAGGCAGCCCGTGCTGCCGCTGTCGGTTGATGCGGTACTGCTGCTGAGCGTGGTGCTCCTGCTGTCCATCGGCTTGGTGATGGTGACTTCAGCATCCATCGATATTTCCGACAAACAGTTGGGGGATCCTTTCTATTACGCAAAGCGCCATTTATTTTATATGGCATTAGGCGTGATGGCGGCCTTGCTGGCGTACCGAGTGCGTCTGGTGCACTGGGAAAAATCGGGCGCAGCGCTCGCGTTGTTCGCCCTGCTCCTGCTGGTGCTGGTCTTGATACCCGGCCTCGGCCGTACCGTGAACGGTGCCACCCGCTGGCTGCGGCTCGGTGTGGTCGGGTTACAGGTTGCGGAATTCGCGCGGCTGTTCCTGCTGATTTATCTGGCAGGTTATCTGGTCCGGCGCGGCCAGGAAGTCCGCTCGTCCATCACCGGTTTTATCAAGCCTCTCGCGGTACTGGGAGCCGCCTGTCTGCTGATCCTCGCGCAGCCGGATTTCGGCTCCGCGGTCGTGCTGCTGCTGACCGCGCTTGGTGTCATGTTTTTAGGGGGGGTGCGGTTTTGGCAGTTCAGCGCGCTGCTGGCCGGCATGACTGCCCTGATGGCGGTGTTGGCCATATCCTCGCCATATCGCATGCAACGTCTCACCACTTTCCTGGATCCGTGGGCCGACCCCTTCAATACGGGCTTTCAGCTGACTCAATCCCTGATTGCCTTCGGTTCAGGCGGATGGACCGGAGTTGGGCTGGGCGGCAGCGTGCAGAAACTTTTTTATCTGCCGGAGGCGCACAACGATTTCCTGCTGGCGATACTCGGCGAAGAGTTGGGCCTGTTCGGTGTTTGGGGCGTACTTGCATTGTTCGCGGTGGTCGTATGGCGTGGCATGGCCATCGGCTGGGCCGCCGAAAAACACGGCTTCAAATTCGGGGCCTATCTCGCCTATGGCCTCACGCTATGGATAGCGTTGCAGGCGATGATCAATGTCGGCGTCAGCATGGGACTGCTGCCGACCAAGGGATTGACGCTGCCGCTGGTCAGTGCAGGCGGCAGCAGTCTCCTGGTCATGTGCCTTTGCATCGGTCTGCTGATGCGCGTGCATCTGGAAGTGACACTGACGCAGGCCCATACGTTGAAGAAGTCCGCAATGCCCCGGGTGCGTGGAGAATTGACCGATGAACGCTGATTCGCGTCCGGTTTTGATTATGGCTGGCGGAACCGGCGGTCACGTCTATCCGGCGCTGGCGGTTGCGCGCGAACTGATGGCCCAGCGCGTGCCCGTGGTCTGGTTGGGTACGCGCAACGGTATCGAGGCGCGCGTCGTGCCGGCTGCGGGAATTCCCATCCACTGGCTGCAGATTTCGGGATTGAGAGGCAAGGGCCTTGCTGCCTTGCTGGTGCCCATCAAACTACTGCTGGCCTGCCTGCAGGCGGCCTGGGTCATCCTGCGCAGACAGCCGCGCGTCGTGCTGGGCATGGGCGGTTATGCAGCCGCCCCCGGCGGCCTGATGTGCAGGCTGCTGCTGAAACCGCTCGTCATCCATGAGCAGAACGCAGTTGCCGGGTTTACCAACCGCATGCTGTCGAAGCTGGCGAATTCGATATTGCAGGCGTTTCCGAATACTTTCCCAGCCGAGTTGCACGCTTACCATACGGGAAACCCGGTGCGTGAGGATATCGCCAATATTCCATTGCCGGATGTCCGCTTGTCCCAGCGCAAGGGACGGTTGCGCCTGCTGGTGATCGGCGGCAGCCAGGGATCAATATTCCTGAATGAAATCGTGCCGCAGGCGGTTGCGACCATGCCGTCAGGAGTGTGGCCCGAGATCCGGCATCAGGCCGGCAAAGGCAACCTGGAAGCCACGCAACGGTTATATCAGAGCAAAGACATTGCGGCAGAAGTCACGACATTCATTGACGATATGGCGCAAGCCTATGCCTGGGCCGATATCGTAGTGTGCCGTGCCGGCGCCATGACAGTGGCGGAACTCGCCGCCGCCGGCCTGCCTTCGATACTGGTGCCTTTCCCGCAGGCGGTGGACGATCACCAGACCCGTAACGCGCGCTTCCTCGCGGACAACGGCGCGGCGATTCTGGCGAATCAATCGAAACTGACTCCGGAAGCCATGGGCGACTGGCTGAGTGAACTGGGCGTCGACCGCAAGCGGCTGCTGCGCATGGGACAGAATGCGCGCGGGTTGGCAAGGCTGGATGCGACGCGTCTGGTGGTCAAGGAGTGTCTGGCGGTGGCGGAGAGTTTCTGATGCAGGCGACGACGAAGAAATCCGGTAACAGTTTGACGATGAGTCCGATGCGCCGCATCCGGCGGGTTCATTTCGTCGGTATCGGTGGCGCCGGCATGAGCGGGATCGCGGACGTGATGCTCAACCTCGGCTACGAAATCAGCGGTTCGGATCTCGGTGAAAACGCCTCGACCCGGCGCCTGGCCGAGCACGGCGCGAAAATTTTTCTTGGCCACGACGCGAAACACGCCAAGGGCGTGGATGTTGTGGTGGTATCGAGCGCGGTAGCCGCGGACAATCCCGAGGTGCTGCAGGCGCACGCGGACCGTATTCCCGTGGTGCCGCGCGCCGAGATGTTGGCGGAATTGATGCGTTTCCGCCGTGGGATCGCCGTCGCGGGAACGCACGGCAAGACTACGACCACCAGCCTTGTTGCCACCATACTGGCGCACGCCGGTCTCGATCCTACGTTCGTCATTGGCGGCCGCCTGAAGAGCCTCGGCCGGCACGCGCGTCTCGGCGCCGGCGAGTATCTCGTCGCGGAAGCCGATGAAAGCGACGCTTCATTTTTATATCTGCAGCCGACGATCGCGATCGTTACTAACGTCGATGCGGACCATATGGCCACTTACGACGGAGATTTTGAAAAGTTGAAGCAGACCTTCAACGAGTTCATCCATCACCTGCCGTTCTACGGCCTGGCCGTGCTGTGCATGGACGATCCCGTGCTGCGCGAAATGCTGCCTTCGATCAAGCGGCCCGTCATGACCTACGGCATCGAACATGAGGCCGATGTGCGCGCACGCGATATCCGTCCCTATGAGCAGGGCTCGCGTTTCCAGGCGGCGCTGTCGGGCGGCAGGGAAAGCTTCGAGGTCGAGATTCACACGCCGGGTCGGCACAATGTGTTGAATGCGCTGGCTGCGATTGCTGTGGCGCACGAACTCGGCATCTCCACTTCGGATATACGGGCTGCGATCGCGGAATTTTCCGGTATCGGCCGTCGCTTCGAGCGCTACGGCGCGGTGCAGACTCCGCGTGGCGCCGTAGAGCTTGTGGATGATTACGGCCATCATCCGACCGAAGTGCGGGCCACGATGAGCGCGGCACGCGATACCTGGCCGCAACGGCGACTTGTAGTGGTATTTCAGCCCCACCGCTATACGCGCACGCGTGATCTGCTGGACGATTTCGCCATGGTTCTCAGTACCGCGGACGTGTTATGCGTGAGCGAGGTATACGCCGCCGGTGAAACGCCGATCCCGCATGCGGACGGACGCGCACTGTGCAAGGCGATCCGCGCCCGCGGCAAGGTGAATCCTGTATTCATCGAGGATCTCAAGGTGTTGCCGGAGGTGCTGCAGCTGATCCTGCAGGATGGCGATGTGCTGCTGACGCTGGGTGCCGGCAACGTTGGAGCGGTGGCTGCTTCCCTGCCGGAGACTCTCAAGGGGGAGCGTAAATGACGGTGCTGGAACATGATATCAAGCTGCGCGGTGAACTGTTGCGGGATGAGCCGATGTCGCAGCATACCTCGTGGCGCACCGGCGGTACGGCGAGGACATTCTATACGCCCGCTGATCGCCAGGACCTGCTGGTTTTCCTGCAATCACTGCAGGCGGATGAAAAAATCGTATTTTTAGGTCTCGGTAGCAATCTGCTGGTGCGCGACGGCGGTATCGATGCCACCGTGATCTGCCTGCATGGCGCATTGACCGGGCTGACGATCGTCGAAGGCGATGCCGGTGAAGGCGTCGTCTACGCCGAAGCGGGAGTGGCCTGCGCCCAGTTGGCGCGTTTCGGCGCGCAGCACAACCTGGCCGGCAGTGAATTTTTTGCCGGTATTCCGGGAACAGTCGGCGGCGCGCTGGCCATGAATGCCGGAGCCTTCGGTTCCGAAACCTGGCAATTCGTCGAGCGGGTGGAAACCATTGACCGCGGCGGTCGGGTGAGATCCCGTCAACCGGACGATTACAACGTCCGTTACCGCAGCGTCGAGGGGCCGCAGCATGAATGGTTCCTGGCCGCGTTTTTCCGCCTGGAGCGCGATCCAGGCGGCGGCGGCAAGGATCGGATCAAGGAAATGTTGAACAAGCGCAATGTCGCGCAGCCGATCGGTGTGTACAGCTGCGGTTCGGTGTTCCGCAATCCTCCCGGCGATTACGCGGGCCGGCTGATCGAGGCCTCGGGCCTGAAGGGTTACCGCATCGGTGGCGCCGAGGTATCGCGCAAGCATGCAAATTTCATCATCAATGATGGCAAGGCTTCGGCCCACGACATAGAGCAACTGATCAGTTACGTACAAAAACAGGTTGAATCGGCGCACGGTGTGCACCTGCACCCGGAGGTTCATATCATCGGAGATCCGTTGTGAGTACCGCAAACGCAAAAAAATACGGCAAGGTGGCGTTGTTGATGGGCGGTCTGTCGGCCGAGCGTGAAATTTCATTGATCAGCGGCAAGGCGGTACTGGAAGCCTTGCGCGCAGCCGGAGTCGACGTCATGCCGATAGACGCCGGCTCAGATATTGCCGAAGTACTGGCGCGTTCAAAGTGCGACCGAGTGTTCAATATTCTGCACGGCGGCATCGGCGAGAACGGTACCGTCCAGGCGTTGCTGGATCTGATCGGCTTGCCTTATACCGGCAGCGGCGTGCTGGGTTGCGCGCTTGCCATGGACAAGCTGCGCAGCAAATGGATCTGGAAGGGCGTAGGCCTTGCGGTGCCGGAGTATATGGAATTGCGTTCCGCCACGGACTGCTCAGTGGCGGTAAGAGAGCTCGGCCTTCCCTTGATGGTGAAACCGGTATTCGAGGGTTCCAGTGTCGGCATCAGCAAGGTGGAGCGCGAGTCGGATATGGAGAATGCATGGCGGCTGGCTGCTCGCTATGGCACTGTGATTGCGGAAAAATTTATCAGTGGGGCGGAATATACAGCGGGTATTCTGGCAGGCGAGGCCTTGCCGCTGATACGCCTGGAGACTCCACGGGCTTTTTATGATTACGAGGCCAAATACAAGGACGATAAAACACGTTATCACTGTCCTTGCGGCCTGTCAGCCTCGAAAGAGCAGGAGATGCAGCGGATCGCGCTGCACGCTTATGCCGCGCTCGGAGCGAGCGGTTGGGGACGCGTGGATTTTATGACGGACCGTGACGGTCGTCCGTGGCTGATCGAAGCGAACACCGCGCCCGGCATGACGGATCACAGCCTGGTGCCCATGGCGGCAAGAGCCGCCGGTATCGATTTCCAGGCGCTGGTGCTGCGCATACTGGATACCAGTCTGGACATGAAGCGGGGAGGCGTGCATGGCGCGTAACGCCAGAATCGATTTGCGCGAATGGCCGGATCCGCGCGCTCCGCGATCACGGCGTCCGCGCATGCAAGTCGTGCGCCGCTCTGAAATTTCGGATGAGCAGCGGCAACTCAGGCGCCTGTGGTTGCAGCGCATGGCATTGATCACCGGGCTCGTTCTCGTTACCGCGGTCCCCGCGGCATGGTTGATCAAACGCTACGCACAATCTTTCGAGGTGCAGGCGGTGACGATCGAAGGCGAATTTCATAACGAGCAGGCGCATGAAATCGAGCTCGCGCTGCTGCCTTATGTAAAAGGCGATTTCTTTACCGCCGATCTGGTTAACGCCCGCGCCGCGCTGTTGGAATTATCGTGGATCCGGGATGTGTCGCTCAAGCGCCGATGGCCGAACAGGATTATTGTGAAAATCGAGGAGCAGGTCCCGGTGGCCGTGTGGAACAAGACTCTGTTTCTGAACGACGCTGCAGGTATTTTCAAGCACCGGTATGTCGATCCGACGCTGTCATTGCCCAGCCTGTCCGGTCCCGAGGGGTCGGAGGCGGAGATGCTCGCGCAGTTCATGTTGTGGAACGGCTGGCTGAAGCAGGCCGGGCTTGATCTGGCCGGGATCAGGCTGGATACGCGCCGCAGCTGGTTGTTGATCACCGTGAACGGCGTGGAAATAAACCTGGGCAAGGAAAAAGTTGAAGCTCGCCTGCAACGCTTTCTGCGCACGTATCCGCGTTATCTGAAATCACGCATGACGGATGTACGCGCAGTCGATCTGCGTTACAGCAACGGTTTTGCGGTGAGCTGGAAAGATCCGGCCGTGAACGACACAGGAGCCAAGAGGAATCGCGATGTCTAAAAAATCAGAGCGTGAAATGATAGTGGGCCTGGACATCGGCACCTCCAAGGTGGTGGCCATTGTCGGCGAAATCGGATCCTCGGGCGAGATCGATATAGTGGGCTTGGGTTCGCATCCCTCGCGGGGGCTCAAGAAGGGCGTGGTGGTTAATATCGAATCCACCGTGCAATCGATCCAGCGCGCTATCGAGGAAGCGGAGTTGATGGCTGGTTGCCAGATTCATTCCGTCTATACCGGCATCGCCGGAAGCCATGTGCGCAGCCTTAATTCACACGGCATCGTCGCTATCAAGGACCGTGAAGTCACAACCGCCGATGTCGATCGCGTAATCGACGCGGCCAGGGCGGTCGCGATTCCGGCTGATCAGAAAATCCTGCACATACTTCCGCAGGAGTTCGTGATCGACGGGCAGGAAGGGATCAAGGAACCCGTCGGTATGTCGGGAGTGCGGCTGGAAGCCAAGGTGCATCTCATCACCGGGGCGGTCAGCGCCGCCCAGAATATCGTCAAATGCGTGCGTCGCTGCGGACTGGAAGTGGACGATATTATTCTTGAACAGTTGGCTTCGAGTTATTCGGTGCTGACCGAGGACGAGAAGGACCTGGGCGTATGTCTGGTCGATATCGGGGGAGGAACCACTGATATCGCGATTTTCTGTGAGGGTGCGATCCGTCACACTGCCGTGATTCCGATCGCCGGCGATCAGATCACAAACGATATAGCCGTCGCCTTGCGTACCCCCACCCAGTATGCCGAGGAAATCAAAATCAAATACGCCTGCGCACTGAAACAACTGGCGAATCCTGACGAGACGATCGAGGTTCCGAGCGTGGGTGATAGGCCGCCGCGGAAGCTGTCACGCATGACGCTGATCGACGTGGTGGAGCCGCGCTATTCGGAGTTGATGGATCTTGTGCTGGCCGAACTGCGGCGTAGCGGCTTCGAGGACCTGATCGCGGCGGGAGTGGTGCTGACCGGCGGCAGCGCCAAGATGGAAGGTGTGATCGAGCTGGCGGAGGAGATTTTCAATATGCCGGTACGCCTGGGAATGCCGCAATTCGTCAGTGGTCTGGCGGACGTAGTGCGGAACCCCATTCATGCCACCGGCGTCGGATTGTTGCTGTTCGGCAATGCGAATCGCGAGTCGCGGCGTGAATTTTACGGCGAGACCGGCATCGGCGGAATATGGGCGCGGATGACGGAGTGGTTTAAGGGGAACTTCTAAAACGCCTGGCCTGAGAAGTGAGAGAGCGATTTAAAGGCAACAAGTGAAGCAGGAAGAGATTTAAGGAAACTTACAACAGTTATGAATGTACCGGTGTGACGCGAGGATTGGTAAAACGATTATCCCCTCCTGGCACAAGGATGTGCCCTTTTTACCGGTAACTGATTTTAATTTTTAATTTTGGAATGCGGAGGTAACAATCATGTTTGAGCTGATGGACACCTATAGTCAAAGCGCGGTGATCAAGGTCATGGGGATCGGCGGTGGCGGCGGCAACGCGGTCAGGCACATGCTCGGATCCAAGATCGAAGGCGTGGATTTCATTTGCGCCAATACGGATTCACAAGCCCTGAAGAACATGAATATAAAAACCAACCTGCAAATCGGCTGCAATATCACCAAGGGCCTGGGGGCGGGCGCCAATCCTGAAATCGGTCGCCAGGCGGCTCTCGAGGACCGGGAGCGCATTCAGAGCGTGATTGATGGCGCCGACATGTTGTTTATCACCGCGGGCATGGGCGGCGGCACCGGCACCGGCGCGGCGCCGGTTGTTGCGCAGATTGCCAAGGAAATGGGCATATTGACGGTGGCTGTGGTCACCAAGCCGTTTCCTTTCGAAGGCAAGAAACGCATGACGGTGGCGCAGGAAGGAATCAGGGCGCTGGGGCAGCATGTCGATTCCCTGATCACTATTCCCAATGAAAAACTCATGACTGTTCTGGGCCGGGATATCGGTTTGCTGGAAGCCTTCAAGGCGGCCAACAATGTGCTGCAGGGAGCCGTACAGGGCATTGCGGAATTGATCACCAAACCCGGTCTGATCAACGTCGATTTCGCCGACGTACGTACGGTCATGTCCGAAATGGGCATGGCGATGATGGGTTCCGGGATCGCATCTGGAAAGGACCGCGCGCGCGAGGCTGCACATGCGGCCGCGGCCAGCCCACTGCTGGAAGATGTAAGCCTGTCGGGAGCCAAGGGTATCCTGGTCAATGTAACGGCGGGGCCGGACCTATCGATCGGCGAGTTCGAAGAAGTCGGTTCGGCGATTAAAGAATTCGCTTCTGAGGACGCTACTGTGGTAGTCGGTACCGTCATTGATCCGGAATTGCATGCCGGTGAGCTGAGGGTTACCGTGGTCGCTACAGGGCTTGGCTATCATGCCGAAGCCATGAAGCCGGTAAGACTGGTGGAACGATCGGCTGGTGATGTCGACTACAAGCATTACGATAAGCCGACGATGATTCGCGACAAGAAGGCTGTCGGGGATGGCCTGCATCGGGATGGTGGATTCGATACAGAATACCTGGATATTCCGGCTTTTCTGCGGAGACAAGCGGATTGATCAAATAGGACAGATGAGAGTTAGAGGAGCTGTTTCCGGCATTAAATTTGCTGAGAAGGGCTTATATGCCGCTAATTTGGGCCATTTTGATCAAATTTGTTACATTTTGTAGCACTTTTGTGTATGATTGCTCGGCTTTGGTGCCGCTGGGCATTCCTAAAACTCCCCATTTTCAGGCAGCACTGGTTACGTTCGGAGAACCATAGGAGAAGTAGCCGCGTGATAAAACAAAGGACTCTTAAAAATGTTATCAGGGCCACAGGGATAGGGCTGCATACTGGCGAGAAGATTTATCTGACCTTGCGTCCCGCTGTCCCGGACACCGGCATCGTTTTCCGCAGAGTGGATTTCGACAGGCCTGTCGAAATCAAGGCTTTGTCGACCAATGTGGGCGATACCCAGTTATCGACCGCCCTGTGCAAGGACGGCATCAAGATTTCCACCGTAGAGCATCTGCTTTCGGCAATGGCTGGTCTCGGCATCGATAATGCGTATATTGATTTGAACGCCGCTGAAGTGCCGATCATGGATGGAAGCGCGGGACCCTTTGTATTCCTGCTGCAATCCGCCGGCATTGTCGAGCAGGATAAGCCGAAAAAATTCATCCGTATCCGCAAAGCCGTTATTGTGGAAGAAAGCGGCAAATGGGCTCGTTTCGATCCTTTCAATGGATTCAAAGTGGGTTTCACGATTGAGTTCGATCATCCCGTTTTCAAATCCTCGCGTCAGACGGCCGAAATCGATTTTTCCAGCACCTCATTTCTCAAGGAAGTGAGCCGCGCCAGGACCTTCGGTTTCATCCGCGATGTCGAGCGCCTGCGTCAGCAGAATCTCGTGCTGGGCGGCAGTCTGGATAATGCCGTGGTGGTCGATGACTATCGGGTGTTGAATGAGGACGGACTCCGGTATGAGGACGAGTTCGTCAAGCACAAGATTCTGGACGCTATCGGCGATCTGTATTTGCTGGGCCATAGTCTGATCGGGGCCTTTACCGGTTACAAATCCGGTCATGCCTTGAATAATCTGTTATTGAAGAAGCTGCTCGAACGGCCCGATGCCTGGGAAGAAGTGACTTTCGAAGACGAAGCGAAGGCTCCTATTTCCTATGCGCCGCCGCTGGTTCTGGCCTGAGGTACTTCTATTTAGAATAACGGCGGGGGTTATTTACTGCCCGAAGTATGTTTTGCCAGAGCTGACAGGGCACGTTTTAATTCAGGATCTTCGGTATTTTTCGCTAAAGCCGTCAGCAACTGGGCCGACTTTCTGGAAAGTGCAGGCCTCTTTAATGGTTGAGTTTTGCGATCCCGGGTTTTGGGATGCACGGCTATCAAAATTGATTTGATATTAAGTCCCGTGCGGGTTGTTAACCCGGTTGTTATGGAAGATTGATAAAAGCGCAGCTTGGCGCCCCAGGCCGGCGAATCGGTGTAGATATGGATAATTCCATTTTCAGGATTCCCCGCCGCCTGGATATGGCCAAGGAATTCGATAGGTACAATTTCATATAGCGCCCGGTTTATTTTCTGCAGCTGCGCTAGATGCGAGGCTATAGAGGAAGGGATATAGGTTTCGAGAGATTTCATGGCGCTTAAGAGCTACCCTTCCCCTGGGTTGTATAGTGATGAGATATTTACTATATTACCCAATGTTAGCATTTTATCTCGTTGATTTAACCGAGATTTTCTAACCCATGAATATAATTCTAATTACCAAGAAGGGCCGCTCACGACATCATTTGCATCTAAGTACAGCGATGCATTATGTGGCCGTGATAGCAAGCTTTCTGCTGTTGGCCTTTTCATTCACGGGCTTGGGTTATTGGTTAGGGGCAAAGTATCAAACGGACGGTTATATCCGGGCCTGGCAAAGCGAACTGGACGAACAGCGGGTTGCGGTCGCCGATTTGAGGGATATGACAGAAGCCAAAGTCAGCGAACTCACTACCCGTATCGGTCAGATGCACGGCCATATCACCCGCCTTAACGCTCTCGGCGACAAACTGGTCAAAATGGCCAATCTTGATGAAAGCGAATTCGAGTTCGATAGTCCCCCCGCCGTAGGGGGGCCTGGTGAAGCATCAGTTGCCGATAACACGGACCAGGGGGCGTTGGAAAACGCCATTAGCCGCTTAGGCCTGGAGCTGGGCTATCGCGAGTACCAGCTTTTCGTATTGGAAGAAATTCTAAGGTCGCGCAATTTGCATGAGGAAGTGCACCCGGCCGGCCGGCCAGTCGTCAAAGGATGGGTCTCATCCTATTATGGTTATCGTAATAGTCCTTTTGACGGCGGCAGGGAGCTGCACAAGGGCCTTGATATTGCCTCCAAAGAAGGCACTGAAATTATCGCCGTGGCCGGAGGCGTTGTTACCTGGGCCGATCGCCGTTTCGGATATGGCAACCTGGTCGAGATCAATCACGGGAATGGCTATTCCACGCGTTACGGCCATTGTTCCAGCATCCTGGTCAAGGAGGGCGAAGCCGTCAAGAAAGGGCAGGTCGTGGCATTGATGGGTTCCACCGGCCGATCCACCGGGCCGCATGTACATTTCGAAGTTTTGAAGGAAGGCAATCAGGTCAATCCCCTCGATTTCATATACGCTTCAAATTAGTCCAAACTTTCTTTTTCCAGCATTTTCAAAGCAATCTCGAATATAATGACCGCCCGTATCAGGGGGCCGGTTATTTCAACCCCATTGGCTTATAAACTTTAATTGAATCTTGAAGTGAATCTCTATGATAGGCGCTGTCGCCAGAAAGATATTCGGTACCCGTAATGACCGCATCGTAAAGCGCTTCCGTAAGTCGGTAGCCGAGGTCAACGCGCTGGAAGAACCCTTTAAACGGCTTTCCGATACCGAGTTGCAGGCCAAGACTCAGGCTTTCAAACAGCGTCTGCAGGAGGGCGCAACCCTCGACTCTATTTTGCCGGAGGCTTTTGCAACTGTCCGGGAAGCGGGCAGGCGAGTCCTCGAGATGCGGCATTTTGATGTGCAGTTGATCGGCGCGATGGTGCTGAATGAAGGCAAGATTGCCGAGATGCGCACCGGTGAAGGCAAAACCCTGGTGGCGACACTAGCCGCCTACCTCAATGCCCTGTCCGGCAAAGGCGTCCATATTGTAACGGTCAACGACTATCTGGCCCGACGTGATGCCGAGTGGATGGGGAAGTTATATAACTTCCTGGGCCTGACTGTCGGTGTCGTGGTTCCCGGCATGGCGCATGCCGATAAAAAAGCCGCCTATGCGGCCGATATCACCTACGGCACAAACAACGAATTCGGTTTTGACTATCTGCGGGACAACATGGCCTTCAGCCTGGAGGATAAGGTCCAGCGCGGTCTGAATTACGCAATCGTAGACGAGGTCGACTCAATCCTGATCGACGAGGCCAGAACGCCGTTGATTATTTCTGGCCCGACCAACGACAGCTCGGATCTTTATACGAAGGTCCACAAGATTGTGTTGCATCTGAAGCCCCAGCAGACGGAAGACGGCCCAGGCGATTTTAGCCTGGATGAAAAGATACGGCAGGCTCACCTCAGCGAAGAGGGCCACGATCATGTGGAAAGGCTGCTGGTGCAGCACGGCATTCTGAACAAAGGAGAAAGCCTGTACGATCCGGCGAATATCGTGCTGATGCATCATATCGATGCTTCGCTGCGCGCCAATTTTCTCTATCAAAAGGACGTGAATTACGTCGTTGAAAACGACGAGGTTATCATTGTCGACGAGTTTACCGGCCGTAAAATGCCTGGACGCAGATGGTCCGAAGGCCTGCATCAGGCGGTGGAAGCAAAGGAAGGCGTTTCCATCCAGAACGAGAACCAGACGCTGGCTTCGATCACCTTCCAGAATTATTTCAGGCTGTACAAGAAGCTGGCCGGCATGACTGGGACGGCGGACACGGAAGCCTACGAATTTCAGCAGATATACGGCCTGGAAGTGGTTGTCATACCGACCAATCTGCCCATGGTCCGCCGGGATGAAGTCGATCAGGTGTACCTGACCCAGGCGGAAAAATTCAAGGCGATCATCGCCGACATCAAGCAATGTACCGAGAGCGGACAGCCGGTCCTGGTGGGCACCACGTCGATTGAAACCTCGGAGCACCTGTCCGGGCTGCTTAAGAAAGCGGGTGTCCGGCACGAAGTGCTGAACGCCAAACAGCATCAACGCGAGGCGCAAATCGTCGCTCAGGCCGGCCGCCCGGGAGCGGTTACCATTGCAACCAATATGGCGGGCCGTGGAACGGATATTGTGCTTGGCGGTAATTTCGAGGCTGAGAAGGCGCAATTGGAGAGCGCCAGCGAACTTCAGGTAGCGGAGCTGAAGCGTTCCTGGAAACAGCGTCACGACCAGGTCATAGCGGCTGGCGGCTTGCGTATCATCGGCACCGAGCGCCATGAGTCGCGGCGCATCGACAACCAGCTGCGGGGCCGTTCCGGCCGCCAGGGAGACCCCGGATCATCGCGGTTTTATCTGTCGCTGCAGGACAATCTGATGCGCATCTTCGCCAACGAGCGGGTGGCCGCCATTATGCAGCGGCTCGGTATGCAGGAAGATGAAGCGATCGCCCATCCCTGGGTTTCCAAGGCGATCGAAAATGCGCAGCGCAAGGTCGAAGCCCACAACTTCGATATCCGCAAGAATTTGCTCGAATACGACAACGTGGCAAATGATCAGAGAACGGTCATATACAGTCAGCGTAACGAATTGCTGGAAGCGGAAGACATATCCGCCACTATCGATAGCATCCGGGCGGATGTGGTTGCATCCTTCGTCGGCGGTTTTATTCCGGCCGGCAGTCTGGAAGAGCAGTGGGATACAGGCGGCTTGCAGGACGCGCTTGAACGCGAATTCGGCATCAAGCTCGAAATCAGTAAATGGCTGGAACAGGACGATTCGCTGCACGAGGAAACCCTGCATGAACGTATCCGCAAGGAAATCGACGAGTCTTATCGCGTGAAGGAGGGGCTGATTGGTCCCGAACAAACGCGGCGCCTGGAAAAATTCGTCATGTTGCAGGTGTTGGATAACCAGTGGAAGGAGCATCTGGCGGCCATGGATTACTTGCGCCAGAGCATCGGCTTGCGAGGCTATGCACAGAAAAACCCGAAGCAGGAATACAAGCGCGAATCCTTCGAAATGTTCGCCCGTTTGCTCGACAGCATAAAGACCGAAGTCGTCCGCATACTGTCGCGCATCCGCATTTCCGAAGACTCCAATGTGCAGATGACGCGCCAGCAGCAACAGCAGAAAAAAATGCAGTATAACCATCCACAGGCGCAGGATGCCCTGCATCCGGAGGCCGCAGAAAAAGCCGAGCGTCCACAGCCCTTCGTACGCCAGCAGCAAAAGCTTGGCCGCAACGACCCCTGTTTCTGCGGTTCAGGGAAGAAATTCAAACAGTGCCACGGCAAACTGGCTTAGGGCGATAGATATGGCGGTTGGCTTGAGCGAACCCCGGGATATTCTGGCCGTGCCCGGCATCAGGCTTGCTACCGTCTATGCCGGTATCCGCAAAGCGGCGCGAGACGATCTGGTACTTGTCGAGATTGCGAAGGGCGGTCGCGTCGCGGCGGTATTTACCCGCAATCGGTTTTGTGCCGCCCCCGTGTTGCTTTCGGAAAAGCACCTCTCAAAAAAATTCCCGCGCTACTTGCTGATCAACGCAGGCAACGCAAACGCGGGCACCGGCGAGGAAGGCCTTAAGCGCGCAGAGCGCGCCTGTGCCGCGCTGGCCCGGGCGGCAGGATGCGCCGTCACCGAAGTACTGCCTTTTTCCACCGGCGTGATCGGCGAGCACCTGCCGGTCGAGAAAATTGAACAGGTTTTACCCGAATTGCTGGGGAAACTGGACGGGGCTTCCTGGATGCAGGCAGCGCGGGGGATCATGACGACCGATACCGTCGCGAAAGCGGTTTCACGCAAGCTCAAATTCGGCGACAGTGAGATCGTCATCACCGGAATTGCCAAGGGAGCCGGGATGATCTGTCCCAACATGGCGACGATGCTGGGTTTCATCGCTACCGATGCCGGGATACCGCTGCCCATGCTCGACAAGATGCACAAGCAGGCAGTGCAGCAGTCCTTCAACGCCATCACCATTGACGGCGATACTTCCACCAACGATGCCTGTCTTCTCATGGCGACCGGTAGCAGTGGCGTGGTGCTGGACAAGGCGGGGAGGGATGTGCGCGAGCGCTTCGTGCAGGCCCTGTCCGAGGTCTATCGCCTGCTGGCGCAGGCGATTGTGCGCGATGCCGAAGGCGCGACCAAATTCGTCACGGTGTGCGTACGTGGCGGCAACAGCAGGACTGATTGCCGCAAGATCGCCTATGCGATAGCGCATTCGCCTCTGGTCAAGACGGCCCTTTATGCCAGCGACGCCAACTGGGGAAGGATATTGGCGGCGGCGGGACGTACGGGTGTAGAACTGAATCCCGGCAAGGTTTCGCTCAGCATCAATGGGATCGTGATTTTCGCCAAAGGCGCCAAATCCCCCGCTTATACCGAGGAGCAGGGGGCGCGGGCGATGTCGGAGCCTGAAATCGAAATTGTCCTCGATCTGGGACCCGGCTCAGCGGCTTTCACGGTATGGACTTCCGATTTGAGCCACGAATATGTGAGCATCAATGCCGACTACCGCAGTTAAAAATACAATCACAGAGCCCGCAGAGATCACGGAGAGTTCGGATGAAATCGCTGTCTGTAACTTTTTTATGCTCGATGCATTCTGTGTCCTCCGCGGTTGATTCCTTCCTATAATATTTCGAATGACCAGGATTGAAGTCGCGGCGGCGGTGATTCTGGATAAGGATCGCCGGCGCGTGCTGGTTTCGCGGCGGCGCCCGGATGCCCATCAGGGGGGAAAGTGGGAGTTTCCGGGCGGCAAATGCGCCCCAGGCGAATCTTTCATAGAGGCCTTGCGGCGCGAGCTTGAGGAGGAACTGGGAATTGTTCCGACCCACTGCCGCCCTTTCCTCAGCCTTGTCTATCCCTATCCCGAGAAAACCGTGGTGCTCTCTGTCTGGACCGTAAGCGCTTATGCAGGCACGCCCGCGGGAAGGGAAGGTCAGGCAGTCCAGTGGGTGGAAATTAATGCGCTCGATCCGCATCTGTTTCCACCCGCCAACCGTATGATCATTCAGGCCCTGACGCTTCCCGAACGCTGCCTGGTCACGCC
Source organism: Gammaproteobacteria bacterium (assembly GCA_036274675.1). Classification (GTDB taxonomy): domain Bacteria; phylum Pseudomonadota; class Gammaproteobacteria; order HTCC5015; family HTCC5015; genus DASUFE01. Next base: position 12,339 of record DASUFE010000025.1, on the reverse strand, counting down.
GGAAGCCGGACTATATGAGCCGGCTGTTTTTCTGCAGAGGATAGAGTCGTTCTTGCAGGCCGGCCCTGCGGTCGTGCAGTTGCGCAGCCACAAGTTGGACCGTACTGGATACCTGGCGCTGGCGGAATCCGCGGGGGATTTGTGCCAGCGTTACGGCGGCTATTTGTTGCTGAATATGCCCCCGGAGTGGTGGCGTGATGGAATCGCACAAGGGCTGCATCTGACGGCATGGCGGTTAAAGCAATTGACGCGCAGGCCCGATATTAGGGGATGGTTAAGCGCCTCCTGCCATGATGAGGCGGAGCTTGCAAAGGCCCAGCATCTGGGAGTGGACTTTGCCTTTGTGTCACCGGTAAAGGCCACGACCAGCCATCCTGAGGGCAGGCCGCTCGGTTGGCGGGGACTGGAGAGAATTTTGAATGTTGCCCATGTACCTGTTTATGCGCTTGGCGGAATGCAGGCCAGCGATCTGACGCAGGCAAAATATCTGGGCGCTTACGGGATAGCGGCGATCAGCGCTTTCTGGGAGCAGGATTCTTGATTCCGAAGTGTGGAGAATCTGTCATGAAGAGAAATGTGCAAATCTGGATCGGATTCCTTGTGATGGGGTGCCTGGCCGTATCGACGGCCGGCGCACAAAGCAAAGCCGTAGTCGCGGGTGTACAGGCGCCCGTCTGGCTGGAGCGGGATGGCGTCAAACAGCCTTTGCAGGCGGGAGCGTCACTGGCGCCCGGCGACCGGCTGTATACGGGCAAGAATGCGCGTATCCTGCTCAATATGCCTGATGCCAGCACGGTCAAACTGGGCGAGCATGTGAAATTTGAAATCCGCGAACTCAATGCGGCGCCGGCGGATCAGCCGTTTCGGGGTTTCCTGCGTGTTCTGGCCGGTGCTTTCCGTTATACCACGTCTTCCGCCGGCAAGAGTCGGGCGCGCGAACTCAATGTGCAGGTGGGTACCGCAACTATCGGAATACGTGGCACCGATGTCTGGGGAAGGTCGGGACCGCAGCAGGATCTGGTCTGTCTGCTCGAAGGCAAGATCGAAATCAGCCGCGAAGGCGAGCCGGCGGTGCCGATGCATGAGCCCTTGAGCGTTTACACCGCGACTCCCAAAAAGCCCGCCGATCCCCTGTCGATGATTGACACGCCGACTGTGCAGGCGCTGGCCCTTGAAACCGAATTGACGCCGGGGCAGGGTGTGATGCAGGGCGCAGGCAGGTACCGGGTGTATCTGTATCTCGACCGCAAGGAAGCCAAGATCCGGCATCGCCTGAAAAAGCTGCGCGAGGACGGTTACGCAGCGGAAATTTACACGACGAGTGTAGCGGGTGAAACCCGATATCGCATCGTTATTCCGTATTTTGCAACAATCGATGACGCCGCGGCGGCCGGCGCCCAGTTGGCCAAACGCTATCGGATCGATAAAGAGAAAGTTGAGGTTGGAGAGATCTGAGTTAGAACTTGATTTCAAAATGTCCCGCCGAGTGCGGAGCGCCGGGTAAATCAAGCTACATAAAAAGGGACATGCCGGGCGGAGCCCTGCGTAGAAATAGTTACACGGCAGTAAAGCGTTACCTGTCCCTTTTAACGAAGTATCACCGAGCGGAGCAGTTTCGAGCGGCTTCTATTCTAGATGTTGCAGACAGTAAGCCCGAAGGTCACATCCTGCTGCACCTGCGGCGAACTGAGTTCGCCCGGCATATATTCAAGGAAGCGGATGCTGAAACGGTGTTTGCCCGCGCTGATCGTGGGGTAATAGGGCTGTGTCTGGTCGATAGCCACGCGGATCAACTGGGCCTGGCCTGCGCCGTTGCCGTTCAATGTCTGCTCGTAATAACCGCTGATCGCTATTTTGGGTTCAGGTCCGGATACGCCGCGGATGGTTTCCAGGCATAGCGAGATCGCGTTGGCCAGCGACTGCAGGGGCGTCAGCCAGGCCTGCATCACTGAGGTGCGCTGGCTTACCGGCAGGTTCAGCCAGTAACTGTAAATCGGCAGGTCGAATTCGCAGGTGCCGCCCGGCATGCTCAGGCGCTGCCGTATATTATTGAACAGAATGTCGCCCTTCAGATGCTGCCCGAGCTGTTCCTTGCTGCGCAGCAACTCCGTCATGCGTTTTTCCTGTTCGCGCAGCAGGATGTTAAGCCGCCCCTGGTCCACCGCGGGATCGCCACTATGCTTCTTCAGAATCTGGGACTGGCGCTCAACCTCTTTCACCACTTCGCTTTTCAGGTCGCCACGAATGATCAGGTTGTTGATTTCCATCAGGGTATGGATGAAGGCATGGGCGTCGTGCTCGGAACTGGAAGTGGTATGGTATGTGGCGCGCTCGAACAGGTGTTCCAGCCGGAGGAAAGTGCGGATGCGCTCGTTCAGCGGCTGTTCGTACCAGTGACGGCCCGAATTGGAATTCGAATGCTTCTTTCGCGGCTGTGAAGCCCGGTAGTTTTCCTGTTGTTCCAGGCTGAGATAAAACTCGTGCAGGCGTTTGACCTGAGTTTTGAGGTCTTCGATGCTGCCGATGTTCTCGATCACGTCGTCGGCCGCTGCCAGCCGTTCCTGGCGGCTCACCTGGATATCAATAATGGCTTCGGCATGTTCCTGGCTGACGCTGTCGCGCCCCATTACGCGCTCTATCTGCAGATCCTCCTCGGTATCGACCACCAGGATACGGTCCATCATTTCCCAGTTGCCGGTATCCACCAGCAGCGGCACCACGAGAATGGCATAAGGCGCATTCAGCGAATCGAGTTGTTCCAGCATGTTTTCGCGGATCAGGGGGTGAAGTATCTCCTCCAGTTGCTTGCGCTGGCGGGGATCGTGGAAGATACGGTCGCGCAGTTTTTTACGGTTGAGCGTGCCGTCCTGGTTGAGTATCTCATCGCCGAACAGTTGTACAATGCGGTGCAGCGCGGGCTTACCGGGTTCCACCAGCTCGCGCGCGATCAGGTCGGCATCGATAACGGGGGTTCCATACTCCGCGAACAGATTGGCGACGGTCGTTTTGCCCGATCCCACGCCGCCTGTCAGTCCGATTACATGCATGATAGGTTTTTCAGATTTTCATCCAATTTAAATATGCTTCATTGATGGACTTACCGTACATCAGGTAGAGCCATCCTGCAACGGACAGGAAAGGTCCGAATGGTATCGGCAACTGTCTGTTGCGGCCCGCGAACAGGATCAGGGCCAGGCCGCTTACGGCGCCGACCAGCGAGGATAACAGGATTATTCCCGGCAGCGCCTGCCAGCCTAGCCAGGCGCCGAACAGCGCGAATAATTTCAGATCGCCGAAGCCCATGCCATCCTTGCCGGTAACCCATTTGAACACGTGAAAGATGACATACAAGGACCCATAACCCAGGGCCGCGCCCAGTATGGCGTCCACCGGCGAAGAGTGGATACCGGCAATGCTGCACAACAGGCCGAGCCACAGGAAAGGCAGTGTAATATCGTCCGGCAGCAGGGTATGGCGGATATCGATCACGCTCAAAGCGATCAAGGCCCATGTCAGCAGCAACGCGCTGAATCCGGCAAGCCCCGGCCCGAAGCGGGAAATAACCCATGCCGACAGCGCGGCGCTTAATAGCTCGACGAGCGGATACTGTGGCGATATACGGGTTTTACAGCCGGCACAACGCCCTCCGAGGAGCAGATAACTGATGACCGGAATATTTTCCCAGGCGCTGATTTTATGGCCGCACTGCGGGCAGCCCGAGCGCGGCCGGACCAGGTTGTAAACGTCCTGCTGCACGGGTTCTTTGCCGGCGAGTTCCTCGCATTGCTGCTTCCATTCCCGCTCCATCATGATGGGCAGGCGATGTATGACGACATTGAGAAAGCTGCCCACAAGGAGGCCCAGCGCGACTGCGCCCGTATACAGCAGCCACGGATGGAGTTGAAAAGCCAGGATTATGTCCGATGCAGTCATGGACCTGTGCTCAAGCTCTCGTTTTTATTAAGCGGCGTGGGCCGTTTCTGTTCCGGGATTTTCTATACGGCGCTGCCCATCTTGAAGATCGGCAGATACATCGCAACCACCAGGCCCCCGACCACGATACCGAGGAACGCCATGATCATCGGTTCGAGCAGGCTGCTCAAGGCGTCGACTGCGTTGTCCACTTCCTGCTCGTAAAAGTCCGCGACCTTGGCCAGCATGGCGTCCAGCGAGCCGGACTCCTCGCCGATGGAGACCATCTGGACCACCATGTTGGGGAACAGACCGCTGCGGCGCATCGAAGCCTGCAGCTGCTCGCCGGTCGAGGTTTCCTCTTTCATTCTCATGATGGCCGTTTCAAAAACGGAATTTCCGGCGGCGCGCGCCACTGAATCCATCGCTTCCACCATGGGTACGCCCGCGGCGAACATCGTGGACATCGTGCGCGCGAAGCGCGCGATGGCGGCTTTGTTAAGCAGATCCCCGATCACGGGCGCCTTGAGTATGTACTTGTCCAGCATCACATTGAAGGTTTCAGACTTTTTCTTGAGCTGGGAGATGGTGGCAAACACGCCAATGCCGACTCCGAGGAAGATGTACCACTGATCCTGCAGCCCTCGCGATAATTTGATTACGAACTGGGTAAATACCGGCAGGTCGGCGCCGAAGCCCTTGAACAGCTCCTCGAACTGCGGGACCACGAACAGCAGCAGGATGGCCGTGACCACGACCGCGACCACCATGACCGCCGTGGGATAGAACAAGGCTTTCTTGATTTTGCCCTTGAGCTCCTCGGTTTTTTCCTTGTAGGTCGCGACTTTCTCCAGCAGAGTCTCGAGGGTACCCGACTGTTCGCCGGCGTCCACGAGGTTTACAAACAGATCGTCGAAGTGGTCCGGGTATTTGCTGAGCGCCTTGGCGAAGTTGGAGCCGCCTTCCACCTCGGCCTTGATGCCGAGGATCATGTCCTGCATCGAGGGTTTTTCATGCCCGCGACCCACGATCTCGAAGGACTGCACCAGCGGCACGCCCGAGGACATCATGGTGGCCATCTGGCGGGCGAATATCGCAATATCCTTGGGAATGATCTTTTTGCCGCCGCCGCCGAACAGGGGCTTGGCTTTCTTCTTCACCAGCAGCGGGTTGATGCCTTGTTTGCGTAACGCGGCCTTGACGAGCTCGGCGTTGAAACCTTCCATTTCTCCTTTGACGCTCGCTCCCTTGCGATCTTTGCCTTCGTACTGGAAGTAGATTTTCTCGCGCGCGGTCTGCTGGGCCATGACGGAATCCTTGGGTCAGATTAATCTTTAGTGACGCGGTTTGCTTCGGCCAGGCTGGTGAGACCCGCCTTTACTTTCTTCAAGGCGGACTGGCGCAGATTATTGATGCCTTCTTTCTCGGCCTGATCGGCGACCTGGATGGCGTTGCCGCCCGCCATGATAATGCGGCCGATGTCATCGGAAATGGGCAGCACCTGGTAAATGCCGACGCGGCCCTTGTAGCCGTCGGTGCACTTCTCGCAACCTACTGCCTTGAAGACTTTGAGCCCGGCGGCGATATCGGCGTCGGTAAAACCTTCCTGTTTCAGCGCTTCTTTGGGAATGTCATCGTGTGTCTTACAGGCCTCGCACAGACGCCGGGCCAGCCGCTGGGCGATGATCAGGGACACGGCGGAGGCTATATTGAAAGGCGCAACACCCATGTTTATCAGGCGCGACAGGGTTTGCGGGGCGTCGTTGGTATGCAGGGTGGACAACACCATGTGTCCGGTCTGCGCGGCCTTGATGGCGATATTCGCGGTTTCAAGGTCGCGGATCTCGCCCACCATGATCACGTCCGGGTCCTGGCGCAGGAAGGCGCGCAGTGCGGCGGCGAAATCGAGGCCGACCTTGGAGTTGACGTTCACCTGGTTGATGCCTGGCATGTTGATTTCCGCCGGGTCCTCCGCGGTCGAGATATTGCGGTCTTCGGTATTCAGTATCCCGAGGCCTGTATACAGCGAAACCGTCTTGCCGCTGCCCGTGGGCCCGGTCACCAGGATCATGCCATAGGGCTTGGAGAGCGCGTCCAGATAGGCCTTTTTCTGTTCGGCCTCGTAGCCCAATACGTCGATGCCGAGCATCGCGCTGGAAGGGTCGAGGATACGCAGCACGACCTTTTCGCCGAACAGGGTGGGGCAGGTGTTGACGCGGAAGTCTATGGCGCGCTTGGCCGAGACTTTCAGCTTGATGCGTCCGTCCTGCGGCACCCGGCGCTCGGAAATATCCATGCGCGACATGACCTTGATGCGCGCGGTGATACGCGGGGTCATGTTCAGCGGCGGCTTGGCGATCTCGCGCAGCATGCCGTCGATACGGAAGCGCACCCGGCAGTATTTCTCGTAGGGTTCGAAATGGATGTCGGACGCGCCCTTGTTGATGGCGTCCAGCAGCACCTTGTTGACGAAACGCACCACGGGCGTATCGTCGACGCTATCGTCTTTACCGGCCCCGGCTTTAGCGGCGCCATCTTCATCGTCGGCGCTGACTTCCAGGTTTTCCAGGTCTTCGTCCAGCCCCGCCATCTCCTGCAGCGAGGTGTCGGCGGCGGCCATCGCATCTTCGATCAGGCGGTTGAGTTTGTCGACCTCGACCAGCACCGGCTCGGTCGCGATGCCGGTGTTGAATTTGATTTCGTCCAGGCCCATCAGATTCATCGGGTCGGTGACCGCGACGAACAGGCGGTTGCCGCGCTTCTGGATCGGCAGCGCCTGGTGCTGGCGCACCAGCTTTTCATCGACCAGTTTCTTGGGAACGCTTTCAGGATCCAGCGCCGACAGATCGAACAGCGGCAGGCCGAATTCCATGCTGGCGGCAATGGCGATCTTGCGCGCGTTCAGTTTTTTTTCTTCGACCAGATAGTTGGCCAGGCTCATCTTCTTTTTCTTGGCTTCCAGCTGTGCGTTGGCGGCGCCGTTGGCATCGATCAGCCCTTCCGTCACCAGTCGCCTGGCAAGGCCGCTCAACTTCATTGTGGTGGGTGTCGATGCCATAAATGCCCTGATCCTTTAAGGTTTTACTGATAGAAGTTAACCGTATTTCGACAAGAGGACAAGTCATTAAGAGAACGCTTGGCTTTTTTCGGCCTTGATCCGTCGTCCTTGAGCCATTTTACGAACCAGGCGGGTAATCACTGGCTGGTTCTATCAGAGACGGGATGCCTGAGGAATTGATTGGCTATATGGTCACTTGCAGCTCAGCCGGCAAAACCACTGTCCGCGGAAAGGCTTTTGCTGAGACTGACAGATTTTGTCAGTTATGGACCTTTGAGGTCTTAGCCAGAGCTCCATTCCGCCTGTACGTTTTTTCTATAAAACTTAAAAAAATCAAATAGTTAATAACAATAATAGGGGGTGGCATGCTAAGTGCTTTTACATCTGCACAGGATTCAAACGATTTGGTACGCCAAATCGGGCGAGTTTGAAGTTCTTAATTTAACAGGAGAGCAGTCATGAAGAGACAAAGCGGTTTTACCTTGATAGAACTGATGATCGTGGTCGCGATCATCGGTATTCTGGCCGCCATCGCGCTGCCGGCTTACCAGGATTACATGGTCAAATCCCGCGCTACGGAAGTGGTCACCGCCGCTGACGGCGTGCGCACCAACATGGCGGCCGATATCATGGAAGTGAATGATGTCGATTCCGCGAACCACCCCAGCCTTTACACCGTGACCTATCTGCCCCGTCTGAACGACACGGCGGCTGCCAGCGAGTTCGTACTGGACGGTTCCGCCGCGATCAACGACACGACCGGCCGTGTCAGCGTGGCCTTTGCCAACACTACCACCCTGGGGCCGTTGCAGGGCAAGGTCATCGATTGGGAGCCCATTCTGAGCAACACGGGCGACGTGGACTGGGAATGCGAAACCGACGCTGACCCGGCGGACTACGACTTGCTGCCGATCCAGTGCCGTCATACTCAGCAGGATGGCGACCAGATCGGCTATTAATAGCTGAGCAAGTTCAAGCTCATCATCCGGCGGGGGCCTCAGGGCCCCCGCTTTTTTTGGATTATTCAATCCCCAGCTTTTTAATGCGGTAGCGCAGTTGCCGGAAGCTGATGCCCAGCAGCTCCGCGGCCCTGGTCTTGTTCCAGCGCGTCTGCTCCAGGGCTTTCTTGATGGATTCGCGCTCCTGTTCCAGCAACATACCGTCCAGCCCGCTTTCTGAGCCTGCGCCTTGCCCTGAAGCGGGGGATGCGGCGGGGCCCGAAATGGCATGCGATCCCGTAACAGGCGCAATATCCAGTTCGTCGGCGCCGATGACCCGGTCCTCGGACAGCGTAGCCGCCCGTTCCAGTATGTTCTCCAGCTCGCGCACATTGCCCGGAAAGTCATATCTCTTCAGGGCCGAGGCAGCCTCCGCGCTCAGTTCCTTGCGTTCCATGCCGTGTTTTTCCGCGATCCTGGCCAGTATGTGCCCGCACAGCATTGCAATATCGCCCGGGCGCTCGCGCAGGCTCGGCACGTTCAACTGGATGACGTTGATCCGGTAATACAGGTCCTGGCGGAATTCGCCCTTGGCCACCAGTTGTTCCAGCGGTTTGTGGGTTGCGCTGAGAATGCGCACGTTGACCGGGGCTTCGGCCGCGCTGCCGACCGGCCGTATCGAGCGCTCCTGGATCGCGCGCAGCAGTTTCACCTGCATCGCGATCGGCAATTCCGCGACCTCGTCCAGGAACAGCGTACCGCCGTCGGCGGCGGCGAACAGGCCCTGTTTGTCCGCGTGCGCGCCGGTGAAGCTGCCTTTCAGATGGCCGAAAAATTCGCTTTCCATCAGTTCCGCCGGGATCGCGCTGCAGTTGACCGGCACGAAAGGGCGGTCGTTGCGCGCGCTCTGCGTGTGAATCAGGCGGGCCACCAGCTCCTTGCCGGTTCCGGATTCGCCGTGTATGTAGACCGGGGCCTGACTGCGCGCCAGTTTCACGATGGTGTTTTTAAGCTCGAGTATGGGCTGCGATTCTCCCAGCAACTGCAATTGCAAGGTCTTGGGAGCTTCGGCGCCGGGTTTTAACTTGAGCGCGGAGCCGACCAGTTGTCGCAGGTTCTTGAGGTCGATAGGCTTGGAAACAAAATCGAAAGCCCCCGACTTCATGGCGCGTATCGCGGCTTCCATGTTGCCGTGCGCCGTGATCACGGCCACGGGCATGCCGGGATTGCTCTTTTGAATGTAATCGATCAGATCCAGGCCATTGCCGTCGGGCAGGCGCATATCCGTCAGGCACAGGTTGAAAGAATGTTCCGCCAGCAGCTTGTGCGCCTGCGCGATGGATTGGGCGGCGCGGGTTTCCAGCCCCATGCGGCTTAAGGTAATTTCGAGCAATTCGCAGATATCCGGCTCGTCGTCAACGATTAAAACTTTTTCCGCACCCATTGCTTTTGCGATTTCCTTTTTTATCGGATCCATGCACTGTTATCTGTCATTGCGAGCGTAGCGAAGCGATCCCGGGTTTTCAAGTATGAACCCGCGTGATCAGGGTTTCTCAATTCCCGGTATTCTCCGGGGTTGTTTTTGATTAACCCGGAATCGAGTTGGAAAACTGTATTCTGAAGACGGCGCCTACCCGCCGGCTCGGTACATAACGGATATGCGCCTGGTTGAATTCGCACAGTTCGCGCACGATATAAAGCCCCAGCCCCGGGCTGGTGTTGCTGCTGGAAAAAAAGGGCTCGAAGATCTGATCCTGGATCTCGGCCGGCACGCCGGGGCCGTGGTCGATGACATCCAGGTAATGGCTGTTGCCGTCGCGGCTGAAGCCGATCGTCAGCTTGAGCCTGGTCTTGCCCTTCTTGTCCTTGCCGTACTTCAGGCTGTTGGCGCACAGGTTCCACACGATCTGGTGCAGTTGACTGGGGTCGAAGTAGATGATTGGCTCGTCGATATCAGGCTCGGTATGGACCGTAATGTCGCTCTCGGCAAGGTTATAGTGGCCGCAGAATTCCTTCTTGAAATCCAGCAGCCATTTGAACAGCGCGATGGTGTCCGGTGTTATTTTCTCTTTCAGCGACAGCTGCATGATGTTTTCGATCACCGTGTTCATGCGCTCGCACTGTTGCGCGATGATTTCCGAGAGGCGCTTGTCCTTGGACTCCAGGGCGTCCGATTCGCCGAGCAGTTGCGAGGCGTGCTGGATGGCCGACAGCGGGTTGCGGATCTCGTGCGCGATACTGGCGGTGAGCCGGCCCAGCGAGGCCAGTTTGATATTCTGGGATTCGCGGGAGTAAGGCGTCGCGTCTTCGAGAATGATCAGTGTCCCCGCGCCGCCGGCCGGGCCGAGCGGGGTGAAGTGCGGCTGCAGTTCGAAGGGGCTGCCGGGCAGGCGGATGCGGCTCGGCTTGCGCCGCGGGTTGTCGTGCCAGATGTGGTAGCGGATGGCAAGCTCGTTCGACAGCGCTTCCAGGGCGAAGGGCACGTCATGGTTGCGGTCGCCCAGTTGCAGGCGGGCCGCGCGGTTGATCAGCCGGATCTGCTTATCGTGGTCGGCCACAATCACCCCGCTTTGCATTTGCTGGATGATCTGCTCGTTCAGCTGCGCCAGGTTTTCGATATCGAGCCCGCGCTGCTCCGCCAGCAGCTCGCTTTCGCGTATCCGCCGCTGCAGGATTTCCAGCAGCACCGCGGTGCTGAAGAACACCGCGCACAGCGCCGCCACTTTTGAATAGGGGCTTCCCGGAATCCCCGTCGTGAGATGGGTGTAAATCTGGTCGATCAGTATCAGCGCTGAAGCAAAGCTGGCGAACAACAGACCGGCTAACCCGCCCAGCAGCAGCACGGCGGCGCCGATATGCACGAGCAGGAGTATGCCGAGCCCGCTGCCGCTGCCGCCGCTGGCGCGCATCATCAGGCCGAGCAGCAGGATATCGATGGCGATCTGCGCGTAGACTTGAATCTGATAATCGGGAGTGCGCAGGTGGATCAGCAGCAGCCACAGGATGGCAAGCCCGGTATACAGAGCCGCGCAGTTTGCAAACAGCTGGCGGTTCACGGCCCCCAGCTCTTCTTCCGCGACACCGGAGAAAAACAGTGCGCATAGCAGTATGGCGATGAACAGCCGGTACAGCCCCAGCAGCCGCACGGGATACCATGGGCGGATCTCGGGCTGGGTGCCGGCGGAGGGCAACAGTGTTTTACGGAATTGTTGCAGCACTTGCATCCCTGACGAAATGGTTTTTCATCCCCCTGGCCTTCGGCCATCCCCCTTCGTTCCGAAGGGGGAAAGAGGGGGCTGTCGATTCGGAGCCAATGAAGAATCCGGCATGACTCATTTTGCCAGGGGTTTTAAATCTTTTTCCCACGCTGATCAGCCAGCCAGCCGTGGTGATGTTCCAGGTTGCAGAAGAACCTGCCCTCCGCGGACAGGGCTTCGGATTCGGGCAGGTACAGACCGCATTTAGCGCAGCCGACCATTTTTTCCGGTTCTTGCCGGGTGTCGCGGGCATTACGCCGCGGTGGCGGCAACAACAGGCCGCGCAGCGTCAATATCAACACAACGATGCCGGCCAGCAGAATCAGGAAGCGCATTCAAAACTCTCTATGTAGTGGCGCCCGTTCCGGACCCGTACGGGCAGAGGCTATTATGCATTATAATTGCCGCTGTTTTCATGCAAAAAGCATTCGCAGCCAGGAAGGAACGGCAGCGAGATGTTATTTTCCTCTCCCTTTGGAGGGTGAGGGCATGGGTGAGGGTGGTAGAGTTGCAACCCTAGACTGATGAGGAAAACGCCCACTGCTCAAAGCTAAGGGTGAAGTGGGAGATAACCGGATTCATGATGAAAATCGCATTGGCCCAAATCAACACCACCGTCGGCGACCTCCAGGGCAACGCCGATAAAATTATTCGTTACGCGCAGGAAGCGCGCCGTATTCACGGCGCCGATCTCGCGGTGTTTCCCGAACTGGCGATCTGCGGCTACCCGCCGGAGGACCTGTTGTTCCGTGAAAGCTTCGTCGACAAGTGCCGGCAACAGCTGCAGCGTATCGCCGAGGCCTGCGCCGATATCGTGGTGCTCACGGGCTTCCCGCGCCGGGATGGTTACACTCTATACAACTCCGCCGCCCTGTTACTCCAGGGAAAAGTCGAGCAGGTTTACGACAAGCGCATTCTCCCCAACTACGGTGTCTTCGACGAAAAGCGCTATTTCCATACCGGAAGCGGCAACTGCAAGTTCGAAATCGCGGGCCATTGGCTGGGCATCGTCGTTTGCGAAGACATCTGGGTCTCCGGGCCAGCGGCCGATGCGGTCAAGGCCGGAGCCAACCTCATACTGAATATCAATGCCTCGCCCTTCCATGTCGGCAAGACCGGCGAGCGCCGGGCCGCGGTGCAGGCACGCTGCCGCGAAAACAGCGTGCCCGTCGTC
>DASUFE010000024.1:0-31380 GCA_036274675.1 Gammaproteobacteria bacterium | reverse complement strand
ACGATCGCCAGTATCGCGCAGGGAGACGAATACAATTATCTGCGGGCGGGCCGCACTAAAGAAACACTGCAGGACGGGCCGCGGGGAGACGTGGTTTTCACCGGCAGGACCCTGGATCTTTCCATTGCCCTGGGCGATAGCTGGGCGTTGACCGCGAACCGTTATAAGGCCGATTCGGAAGAGCCTATAACCCGAGTCAATCCGGATACCGGGCAAACCACTGAGCAGCGGGATATTCCCCAGAAGTCTTCCATGGTCGGCCTGCTGTTCCACTCCCCGGTCTCCGCCGGCACGGAGCTGCTGCTTTCCTATGAAAAGGGTGAGCGGAAATTCTGGTTTATGGATTCCTCCGGCCCTTTGTACCGGGACGGCAAGGAGGATGGAAAGCGGGTTTCAGCAGGGCTCAAAGCCGTTTTTTTCGGCCGGCTGGAGACCAGGCTGCTGCAGCAACAGTTCAAGTACGAGGACTCGGTGATGGACAGGGAGAACAAAATCACCGATATGCTCCTCGAGGCGAATTATCATCTCAGCTCGGAATATACAATGGGTTTGTCCTTTACCAGAAACGACTATTCGGAACGGTATGTTGCCGGCGTGGGAATTTCGTTTTAAACGTAGATATCGCGGCGAGGAGCGGCCGGTTTCTGCCGGACGGATATCTATTTGAACATCGTACAGCAGGTCAACGTCATCACCGCCGCTAAAAGAAATGATGATAAGCCTTCTTGGGCCGCAAAAATTCGAGCGTATATGAAACGCATATTGTTTGGTTTAATCCTTAACCTGCTTGCCGGCGCTGCGAGGGCCGATGCGCCTGAATATTCTTATTTCAGGGCAGGTTATATGGAAGAAACCCTGCACGCTGTTTCGTTCGCCGATATCGACTGTTCGGGGGGTGCTTTCGATTTTTCCAGGGCGCTCGGCGACCATTGGGCGGTGCTTGCGCACCATGAGGAGTGCGAAGGGGACAAGCCGGCATTCCGGTTCGAATACCCTAACACACTTGTCCTGTTCGATGTCGAACAGGAATTGAGCTTGCTCGGCGCCTTGTATCATATGTCGCTGGGTGAGAGCACCGATCTTAACGCTTCGATTGAAGCCGGCTCCTGGTCGTATTACCTTTTCCCCAACGATATGTATTTCACCCCTATAAAAAACGAAGAAGAAAACGGTTATCGCCTTACGATCGGGGTCAAGTCAAGATTCTCCGAGGGATTCGAGGGCGCGTTGTCATGGCGCGGATTTCATTTCCTGGAAGCCGAGAGCAGTATTACCTTCGATGAACGCATAGAAGACAACATAAACGAGGCGGTGGTAGAAGGGAATTATTATTTTAACGAGAAAATTTCCATGGGCCTGACGTTCATCAGCAACGATTTTGCCAACCGGTTTATTCTGTCGGCGGGGTATGTTTTCGAGTAGGGCCGTAAGGTCTGTAAAGAAATTATGAAAACGGAATTTTTAATAGCGGTTATTCTGCTGGGCATCGGCGCCTCTGCCACGATGGACCTGTGGGGCCTGTTTCTCAAGCGCGCGTTCAATACTCCCACGCCGAACTATTGCCTGGTCGGACGCTGGCTGCTTCATATGCCCGGCGGTGTTTTCAGGCATAAAAATATAAATGCCGCGGCGCAGAAACCGGCCGAGTGCGCAACCGGCTGGATTGCGCATTGCATCATCGGCGTGTTGTTTGCATCGGCGTTCGTGGCGCTGGCCACGCCCGAGTGGCTGCGTGCGCCAAGCTTGTGGCCGGCCTTGGGTTTCGGCATTGTGACAGTCGTCATTCCTTTCTTCATCATGCAGCCCGCCTTCGGCCTGGGCCCCGCCGCGGCCAGGGCGCCCAATTTCATGCAGGCGCGCTTGCGCAGTCTCATGAACCACGCCGCTTTCGGCCTCGGCCTGTATCTATCGGCCTTGCTGATCGGTTTTCTGTTCCGGACCTGACCCTCGGAAAACACCATCCGGGGAACGGCGGTTCCCGCTTTAACGTCAATCATAGAAAGACGAGGAGCGAACGGCTGCGTGTTCGGTAAATGGATTTCGGTGTGAAGCGGACAATGGCGGGAGCACGGATCGCTCTTTGCGGCTTGTGCACGCTGCCGAGTATGGCTCTGGCGCAGCCGGAGTATGACGGCTACGCGATACCGGACCGGTTTTCGCTCGGCCTGGGCGTTTACGAACAGACCGACCACCGCACGCAAATCAATCTGGAAGATACCGAGCTTGGGATCGGGGCTAACATCGACCTCGAAGATGATTTGAATGTGGAAGAGGACACCGGCAGGGTATTCCGCCTCGACGGTTACTACCGGTTCAGCCGCGCGCACCGGATCGAGTGGACGTGGTACAGCACGCAACGCAGCGGCCGGGCCGAGATACTGGAAACCGTCGACATCGGCGGCGTGGTGGAAGTGCGCTTCGGCGCCAGGGTGGAGAGTCTGATCGAGTACGGAGTGTTCAAGCTCGGTTATGCGTGGTCCTTCATCAATACGGAGTCATGGGAGGCCAATCTGGGAATCGGCGCGAATTTCTACCGCGACCGCGTGCAAGTCACCGCGCGCACGTTTTCCGGGTTGGACACCGAGGTCCGGCGCTTCGAGGAGGAAGGGGACGGACCCTTGCCGGCCGCGTCATTCGGGCTGCGTTACATGCCGGGCCGTTGGGCCTTGTATTGGGACTATGACGTGGTCAGCACCGAACTCGGCGAATTCAGCGGACGCTTGCGCGAATCGACCATCGGCGTCGAACACAATACCTGGGAGCACGCAGGCTTCGGCCTGGGCGTGATCAACTCCGCCGATTTCGTGGAAACGGAAGACAATGGCACCGAGGGCGAATTCGATTCCGAATATCGGGGCTGGCGGCTTTATTTAAAAACCTGGTTCTAGAAAGCCCGTTTGGCGCGCGTCTTGTGTTCTCTATAAATAAGGAAAGCCAGCGGCCGGGGGCGGCCCGCTGGCTTTCGAGTTACGGAGCCAACAGGCCTCGCGTCTTCCCCTCCTGAAACCTCTCCGTGCTCCAAAGCATAGCCGCAAATTGCAAGATGTGAATTTCTGGAGCGAAAAAATTTTACCCTAAGGATTATTCCTCGGCATTAGTCTGAGTCGTTGTCAGTTAAAGCATCAACGTTTGTAAGATTTATCGGACAAGCGTACGACCTTGGATGTAAATATTGCCCGGCATCGGGGAGGCATAAAGTCGAAAACCGTCCGGGCGCAGTTGCGCCGCGGCGGTGGGATGCACATTAGCGTGAAATAGTCGGTATTCAGGAGATTGCAAGAATAAATTGAAGCGCCGTTGTTGAAGTTACCATGGCAAAAAGCCTCAAGTGTCGAAGTCTCAACACAAAAATACGGCACAAGCTTCCATTTTGTGGAACCCTGGGGTTGTCCTCATACGTCTTACAATGCATCAGGTATTTCATTGATTGCGGCTCAGGGTGGCCTGACCTATCGTGGTTACTATCCTTATATAAAGTAGAAGAAGAGGCAAAAGGATGAGTGTGGAACGTCGTTTGACGCCGCGCAGAAAGCTGCAGTTAGGCGTTATGCTGGAGACCCCCACCAATGGCCAGCCGGTCGCGGCGACCTTATGCAACATAAGCGAGGGCGGGGCCTATATCGAAACGCGGGCCGCGCTCTCGACCAGCGCTCCCCTGATCATGGCCTTCCAACTTGCGGGCACTCGTTTGCGCAACGGCCTGCGATTGTATGCCCGGGTCATACACCGCGACGACAACGGAATAGGCGTTGCATTCCTGCCGATGCCGGAAGATATGACGCGGACCTTGAGCGATGCCTTGTCCGGGTACGAAGCGCAGCAGGAAGCGCAACTCTGATATATCTCCTCCGGTAATCGCCGGACTTATTACTCACTTGAAACCCAAACCCTTCCGGCATGGCCGGCGGCAGAACTTTGCGCCGCGGCACGTGTTCGAAATTTAGAGCTTTGAATTATTCGGCGCGAGGTGAGGCATGTTGCGTATACAAATGGAAACCATACGAAGATCGCCGATCAGTTTCGAGCGGGCCTGGGGCGAAGCCGATCGCAAGACAGAACGCGCGCCGCGCATGGAACAGCAGCAGTTCAGACTGAGTTCCGAATCCTTTCCGGACGGTGGGACGATTCCGGATCGCTTCGCCGAAGCAGCCGGCATATCGCCCCAGCTGACATGGTCGAACGCGCCTCCAGGCACGCAGAGCTTCGTGATCATCATGGACGATCCCGATGCGAAGCAGGCCGTAGGTCACACCTTCGTGCACTGGGTTGTGGCTTTGCCGGCGAGCCGGTCCTCGCTTGAAGAAGGCGCGAGCGCGGGTGGCTGGGCCGGCAGGCAGCAGGCGTTGCGTGACGATATGACCAGCACCCCATACCGCGGACCCAAGCCTCCCTCCGGCACGCATCGTTATTACATCGCCGTGTATGCCATGAAACCTTCGTTTGCGGATAAGGAATTCGAAGATCTGGCGCACAGCAAATTCGCGGACGACACCCGCACCTATACCCGCGAGCGCTTTGAATCCCGGTATCACTCCGATATCAACGCGAAGGCCGAAATCACCGGCCTCTATTCCGCCAAAACATCGCATTGAGAGAGAACGTCATGAATCAGATACGTCATCAAACCTCATCATCCCACGGCGCTTATCCTTCGAACCAAGGTTACCGTTCCGGCTACCCGGCGCGGCCGTGGAGCCCCGTCAAAAAATATCTGGTGGCGGGAGCCGTCATCCTGGCCCTGGTCCTGGGCGGCTTGTTCATGCTGGCGGTGAAGATCGCGCTGGCTCTCACCGGCGTGCTGCTTGCGGCGGCCGCCGTGATCGGCGGCTATATCTATTTCCAGAGAAAAATCGATTAGCCATCCGGCCGGATAGTCCCTTTTTGAGCCCGGTTTTGGGCGCCTGAGATGAAATTCAGGTATTTCATTGATTTGCCGTCCTGGTAAATCCTGATAATTTGCAGCCTCCAGCAGGGGCGGGGGCTTTAATGGAGAGACGGTCCTATAGCCGTAAATATCTGCGGCTGAAAATTAAAGTGGAGATTCCGGCGAAACGGACTCCCATAGGCGCCTGTTTGCTCGATATCAGCCGCAAAGGCGCCTTTATCGAGATGCCCGCATTGCTCCCGGCCAGCGCCCCGTTGATAGTTGAATTCCGGCTTCCCGACGGCCGGCCTCAGAATATTTTCCGGTTGTACGCGAAAGTGATCCGGCGCACCGCGTCGGGCATAGGCGTGAGCTTCCTCAACATGCCCGCCGCGACCTCGCATGCGCTCGATGCCGCGATAGGGCGGCTGCCGCCGGGGGCGGAGGAGGCGGCGAGCGATTCGGAACCCACCCAGGGCTTTGCCGCGGTCTGGGCGGTGTGAGCCTCAGCGCTCTCCCGTTTCAGGGGATCTGCCCCACATTCCGCGTCAAACCGCCATCGATAAAGAGACTTGTGCCGTGCACATACCAGCCCGCGCGCGACGCGACATAGACGGCCGCCTGCGCGATTTCCCAGGGTTCCGCCGCGCGCTTGACCGGGATGTACTGCACCTGCTCCGCGCGCACTTGCGGATTTTCCAGCGCTTCCTTATTCATCGGCGTCAGCACCATGCCGGGCGCGATATTCACCACATTGATATCGTCTTCCGCTAGCTCGAGAGCAAGCGTGCGTGTCAGGTTACGCAAGCCACCCTTGGCGCTGTCATAGGCAGCGGAGCCGGGATAGGCGATCTCTTCCTGCACGCTGGTGATATTGATGATCGTGGCGTGCGGCCGGTCGCGCCCCTGTTCCAGCAGGCGGATAAACTGCTGGCAACAATAAAAGGGCCCGTAGAGATTGGTCCGGATCACGTTGTCCCAATCCTCGATCGACATATCCTTCACCGGCTCGCCTTCCATCGCGATACCGGCGTTATTGACGAGAATCGTCGGCACGCCGAACTGCCCGCGGGTTTCCGCAAACAAGCGGCTCACCGCCGCCGGATCGCGTTGATCGACCCGTATGGCGAGTCCGCGCCGGCCGCGCGCCTCGACCTCGAGACGCGTAAACTCGGCGCCAGCCGCATCATGTAAATAAGTGATGACGACATCGGCGCCTTCCTCGGCGAACGCGATCGCCGTCGCCTGGCCGATGCCCGAATCCGCGCCCGTCACAATCGCGATTCTGTCCAAAAGACGCATCTGTTCCATGATATTTTCCTCCATAGTGTCTTTTATTGTGACTCGGGGAAACGGGAATGGGTTCTTGTGGAAACTCCGGGAAAATCGTGCTCCGCAACCATGCCGTGAGCGAGCGCTGGAAAAACACGGGTGAAAGTAACACGCATCCGCAGCGTTGACCGTCGGACGACGGACATTTAAGCTTCTGGTTAATAAAGGGGGGATTCACATGCATACTGCCACTGAGACACGAATCTTGCCGGTTCTTGCATGCCTTGGGTTTCTGGTTTTTTCGAACGGCGCCATTGCCGCTGATATCTTCTATTCTGAACCGAATAATTTCACACTTGATGTACCTCCCGAGGGGATGAGGTTCAACGTCCATCAGGCAAAAATGCTCACGAAGGACTGGGACCAATACGGAGTGGTCAGAATCGCCGTGCTTACGGATCACAATTTCGGCTATGAGTTTTGGTCGGGTATGCAACTGATTGAGGCCGGATCCAGGGAGATTTACAGCATTAACGTCGCTGAATGCCATATCAGTTTCTGCCTTTATGTGGGTAAGATCCCGCCGGGCAAGTATTTTATAAATGAGCTTTATGCTTACTCCTACGATGCGACGTTCACGATGACGCCTTATCATCGGAAGTCTGTGCCCGTGCGCAACAACATGGGTTCTTTTCGGGTGAAGATTGGATCGACAACGGATCTGGGGCTTTTCGGGCTCTATGAAGGATTGGAGGTTGGTCGCGGCCAGCAGTATCAGTTGGCATTTCTCGGTTACTACCGAGCTGACACGGCGGCACTCTTCGACAAGCTGTATAACAAGTATCAGAAGTATTTCAAACTGGGTGACGAGATTCTCGGCTGGGACGAAGACGAATGGAAAGAGGCGGCTTCGAAGACGGAAATAATAAACAGAATGTTTTTCGCCGATTTCTCCCGGCCTTATGAATTTGAGGGCAAGCGGGCGTTTCCTACCGCCATAGGCATGATCTATATTCTGGACGACGAGCGCGGCTATTCACAGCGCAGCCTGAACACCCTGTACATGGTGAACACCTTTCTGGCGGAGGGTGGGAGATGGACGGCCGGCGGCGAAGGCGGCAGGATCTATATTTCGGAAAACGGCGGCGACGACTGGAAATCGGTGGAGGCTTTTCCGCGCGATGAAGTCGTCATTAAAGTGTTCAGCAGGCAGGATGTGATGTACTTCCTCACGCTCTCACAGAAACAAGGGCTGGCCAAGCTGTACACGGCATCGACCGATGGAACGCAGTTCACGCAGATCGCGAAAACGAAGTTCACATTATCCGGAAAGTCCAAGGGTATCCTGGCTGCAATGGGCAATGGAGTGGAGTCCCTCGCCAAAATGCTTTTCAACCGCATCGACCTGAAGAAGATCAGGGTGCATGTGGGCGAAAATGAACTGCTGGCCCAGTTCAATGATAAGCTGTTCACCAGTTACAGTTTCGAGAAGAAGAAGTGGCTGGCCGTGGAAGCGGCGCGGCCGATTCATGATTACGCCGTCAAGGGCGACAGCGTTTACATGATGTCACAAGCCTATGCGCTTGCCGAAGGCTCCGCGGCGACACGTAAACTCGCTGCAGAGAGATTTGGCGGTTTGAGTCCGAAAGCGCTGGAGAAAGTAAAGATAACCGCCTTCTACCACTATCCGGCGGATCTGGGGAAGAGGTTTTCGGTGGAGGAACTGCTCGCCGCCCCGCATGGAGGTTTCTATGTGCGCGAGGATGGTACGAAAGTCGCCATTCTGGGGCTGTATGAGGAGACCAATATCGAAAAGTACCCGCAGTCGCGCCTCTATTCCATCGGCAAGGATTCTGTAACCAGCCTGCTGCATCCGGCAGATGGCGCCGCGTTCTACTTCGATTCCGATTTGGTCCCCGCGGGCGGCGACAATTTACTGATCGATCGCATCGCGCCGAGGGTCTATCGCCTGAAGTCGAACGGCAGTGTAGCCGCATACCGACTGTACGAAGAAGCGTATAGGCAGCTTGAAAGGGTCAACAAACATTCGGGGGGATAGGTATGGGGAGGCTGATTTTCAGACTCGTGGTATTGTTGATCACGGTTGTTGCCGCTTCTTGTATTCCACCCCAAGTGGCGACAAATTCCCTGGTCATCAAAAAGCTCGATAGTGTCCCGGCCAGGGTTTTTATTTTGTCTTTTGAGAACTACCGGCTGCCCGATTCGTTTCAAAAAGGTTATGTAAACACCATTGCCTCGGAATTCAATGCGCTGGGTTCCACGACTGATATCGCCTGTATAAACGGCCTCGAGCTGGATCGAAACGCCCATGTCAGGAAAGTTGATGACTTTCACCCGGATGCTGTCATGATTCTGAGATTCCAGTTGAACCAGGTTACTGGCGACATTCACAACGGCACGGTCGGTCTGAGTCTGGGTGCATACCCCGATAAGGCAGAGCTTTGGAAGTCCTCTCAAAATTTCCAGTTCCAACATTTTATGAACGCCGATACTTTGAAGACCGGCGCAAAGTTGGCGGGAGACGCTTTCCGGAGGTTGCTTGGGGATAATGTATTCTCGGCCGGGACGGCTAAACCGGCAGCTGATAAACAATATTAAATTCGGGGTTTTGCCCCCCGGAGGTGCTGAGTATTCCTATATCAGGCTGGGATATACCGAAGAGACTTTGCAGTCGAGGTTTCTTGATGATGTGACCGTTTCCGGGAAGGCTTTGGATTTTTCGGCGACATTGAACGACCAGTGGGCTGTTACATTCAGCCATTATTCGACGGAAAAGACTCGGACCCGGATTTACGACCCGATATCCGTAATTTTTCGTCCATCGAGAGCTTTTTCGCAGGAATTCACTTCGGTCGGCGCCCTGTACCACAGGCCGATCCTGGAACAGGTCGATTTGCTGGCTTCATTGGAGCTGGGTCAGTGGGAGTATTGGTTTTTAAATGATGGTGTCTGGTATCTGAACAACAACCAGGACGAAAACGGCTATCGGTTTGCGGTGGGCGCGAAATCGAAATTCTTCGGCAGCCTCGAGGCGGGGCTGCTGGTGCGGCAGTTTAAGTTCCTGAATCCGGATGCTTACACCGAGGATACGATCACCGATACCGTAATCGAAGGCAATTATTATTTCCTGGAACACTATCATCTCGGCGGCTCGCTTATACAAAACGACCATTCGGACCGTTTTGTGTTGAACATCGGCTACTCCTTCTAAATACACCCAAACAGTACCCGGGCGACTTGCGAGGTCGCCCGCTGTTGCTGCTCTGTATAACGGTAACTAAACGCAGGCGGCGGCGTCTCATAAATTTTGGGCAGGAGCGCAGTCATGGCTGAATATCAGAGCTATGTAAACCCGCCGTCCGTGCGAAACGTAATTATTCCGCTTAGCACGGATCTGGGGCCCGACTTTACGGTGCAGCGGGCCTTGCCGTCCGAGCAGCAACGCATGGTGGGGCCTTTCATATTTTTCGACCAGATGGGGCCCGCGGTATTGACGCGCAACAGCAATCTCGACGTGCGGCCGCACCCTCATATCTGCCTGGCCACGGTCACGTATCTGTTCAGCGGCGAGATTCTGCACCGCGATAGCCTGGGCAACGTGCAAACAATCCTGCCCGGCGCGGTGAACTGGATGACGGCGGGCAGCGGCATCGTACACTCGGAACGCACGCCGCCACGGCTGCGCGCGGTCGAAAAGGGGTTGTTCGGCATCCAGGCCTGGGTGGCGCTGCCGCGGCGCTACGAGGAAACCGCTCCGGAATTCCTGCATTATCCCGAGGGTGCTCTGCCCTTCATCGAGGCGGATGGCGTCAAGCTGCGCCTGATCGCTGGCTCGCTCTACGGCGAGAACGCGCCGACCCGTACCTATTCCGACATGTTCTATGCCGATGCAATGCTGGCGCCCGGCGCCGAGCTGGAGTTACCCGCTGAGCATGCGGAGCGCGCGATATATATCGTGGGCGGAGGCGTCAGCATCGGCCACCAGAGTTTCGATGCCGGGCGGCTGGTCGTGTTCAAGCCGGGAGCATCGCTGGTGCTGCGCGCCGACCCGCATACCCGGTTGATGCTGCTGGGCGGAGAACCGCTGGACGGTGCGCGCCACGTCTGGTGGAATTTCGTCGCGAGCTCACGGGAGCGCATCGAACAGGCGAAAGAAGACTGGCTGCATGACCGCTTCGGCCGCGTGCCCGGAGATTCGGAATTTATCCCGCTGCCTGAAGAGCCGCCGCCTCCCATCACCTACCCCTGACGGATTTCAGGAAAGTTGAGGTACATCCTTGTACCGGGGGAAACTCTGAGATTCCTTTCTACAACGTCTCTACACTGATGGGCTAAGCACCGGAGACGTGTCATCCGGCTTCTTTTCATTTTTTACGTTCCCGATTTTTTAAAGAGGCCTTGGCCATAATTTTTTTGCGCTTTAAAGGGCGCGGCATTTCCCCTCCGGAATTCAATGCCCCGCATTAAGTGATTCACTTCGCCCATTCGGGACTGTGTTTGCCTGAGTTTTGGCGGGCGCGGCGGGAAATATTCATGGCGCATGCATGATTCACCCGATCGTGCTCAACTGTTTTTGCTTAATGTCATCACCGGGCAATCAGTTGTGCGTGACCGCTGCAAATCAGGATTTACATGAATTTCGGGAGCGGCGGCTCGACATATTCAGTGATTCGCCATGCTTATGCGAGCCTTGCCGCACAGACCCTGTACACGGCGGTTTTCTATTCTCGGGGGACTTTCCGGTACTTCGCCCGGCGTAACGCATCCGGGGAAATAACGAGAGCGGCGATACTGAGCGCGGTTCCGGACTATCTCGAAACGAATGGATTTTCATGATCAGGAAGGAGCCTGAAGATGAAACCCGCTGCGCGCACTGTAAAACGATTTCTGGTTTTCGCCGGAATCCTGGCATTGGGGATTCTGATTGCCGTGCTGATCCCGCCCGGCATCGATACTCCGCGGACCATGGATTCCACGCCCGCCGGAACGGGAGCACCCGATACGGCAACCGTCAATCCGGATGCCGCCGGTCCTGATGAACGTGCCCCGGAGGATGCGGCCACCGACGGTCTTGCGACCACCGGTCCGAATCCTGATCTGAAAAGAGAAAGCCCGCCGGAGAGCGAGCCCGTCAATCCCCGGATCAAACCGGGTGCACAGGCGACGCAACCGCACAGCAATACCGGCGCAAAACCGGCGGCGGAATCCACCCCGGCCAAACCGGAAACGGAGACGCCGGCAGTCGCCGTGTCCGGCGGCCAATCCACCCCGCATATGCCCGATGGGGCGCCGGCGCAGGCCGCAGGCGCCGGCACGCAAAGCGCCGCTGGCGGCAAAACCGCCGACAAGCGGCCAGGCGCGCTCCAGGAAGCGCGGAGCGCCAATGGCGACTTTGATAATCCCAACAGCGCCCTGGTCGGCATTACTCCGGTTCCCGGTTATGTGAACGTAAATAAAGATTCGAATGCGAATCCGAGCACCGCCCGGCAGATTGCCGGCGAGGCAGGCGCGCTCAACGTCGTTCCGGGAAGCAGCGGCAACAGCGGCCTGCCGGTGCCCGTACTCAAACTGGAAATTGCCGGCATCAAGACTTTTCGTTTCTCCTGGGCCGATATCGCCGGCGAGACCGAATACCGGCTGCTGGAAAAAATCGGCGGCACGGGTTTCCAGCAGATTGCGACGCTGCCCGCCGACCGCAGCGGTTACGATCTTTCGGTATTCCTGCCGCGGCGCGCCAACGCACGCTACATCCTGCAGGCCTGCAACGGCGCGGGTTGCGCAAGCTCAATGGTAGTGAGAATGAGCGGCTCGCTGGCCGAGGCGGTGGGATACATCAAGGCTTCCAACACCGGTCGCGAGGATCGTTTCGGGCATTCGGTCGCTCTCTCCGGCGACGGTAATACGCTCGTGGTGGGCGCGCCCGCCGAAGACGGCGCCGGGTCCGGTGTCAACGACGAACAAAGCAGCGACTCCGCCTCGACCAGCGGCGCGGTCTACGTTTACACGCGCAGTGGCGGCGACTGGGTGCAGCAGGCTTATCTGAAGGCCGCGCGCGCGCAGGCCGGCGAGGAATTCGGCTATGCGCTGGCCCTGTCGGACAACGGCAACACGCTGGCGGTCGGCGCGGGACGCGAGAGCAGCAGCCATGATCGCGTGAAGGGGGATGCGGACCTGCGCCGCCCGAGCGGCGGCGTCTATATCTTCATCCGCAACCGCGGCAAGTGGAGCCAGCAGGTCTATGTGAAGGCGTCGAACCTGGCGGACAAGGATGCCGCGGATACTTTCGGCGAGTCGGTGGCGCTCTCGGGCGACGGCAGCATGCTGGCGGTGGGCGCGGACGGCGAGAACAGCGGCGCGACCGGCATCAACGGCGATCAGAACAACAGCCGCGCGCAAAGCAGCGGCGCCGTTTATATCTTCAGCCGCCGCGGTAATGACTGGAGTCAGCAGGCTTATGTGAAGGCCTCGAACACGGAGGCGGGTGATCATTTCGGGCGCTCGGTCAGCCTGTCTGCCGCCGGCACCACTCTGGCCGTCGGGGCGGTGGGAGAGGACAGCGCGGCCGCGGGCATCAACGGTGACCAGAACAACAACAAGGCGATCAGCAGCGGCGCAGTGTATGTCTACACTCGCAGCGGCGCCGACTGGAAACAGCAAGCGTATCTGAAGGCCTCGAATAACCGCCCGGGCGAACTTCTGACCGGCGATGAATTCGGCGTGTCGGTCGCCTTGTCCGGCAATGGCAATACACTGGCGGTGGGCGCCCGTTTCGAGGACAGCCTCGTCACCGGCGTCAACCCCGGACAGAATGCGGCCTCAAACCATTCCAGCGGCGCGGTCTACGTCTACACGCGCAGCGGCGGCAACTGGAAACAGCAGGCATTTGTAAAGGCGTCGAACACCGGCTGGGGCGACGAGTTCGGCGGCGCGGTGGCGCTGTCGGGCAACGGCGCCACTCTTGCGGTCGGCGCGAACGGCGAAGGCAGCAACGCGGTCGGCATCAACGGCGACCAGGATAACAACATGTACAAGTCTCCCGGCGCGGCCTATGTCTATACGCGCAGCGGCGGCCAGTGGGTGCAACGCGGCTATGTGAAGGCTTCGAACACGGGCCAGAGCGTGCAAAGCCCCGAGGAGGCTTTCGGGTTCTCGCTCGCGCTGTCGGACAGCGGCGAGACGCTCGCGGTGGGCGCGCCTTTCGAGGACAGCGCCGCCACGGGCATCGGGGGGGATCAGGACGACAATTCGGCCGCCGGCAGCGGCGCCGTATATCTCTATTGAAATTTCTGTAACCCAACGGCGATGGATATCGCGTTTTCTTAAGAAGGAGCTTTAAATGAAACCTGCTGCAACGAAAATCAAACATGTATCGAACTGCGTCCGACTATTGTTGGGTGGATGCCTGCTGGCTTCCCTGCTGGCCTGTAATGACGGCGGCGGAGGCGGAGGCGGGGGCAAGACTTTCGGAAATTCCAAGGATCCGGACAACGGCGGTCCCAGCACTTCAAATAACACTTCAAGCAGCGGCTCAAGCTCGTCTTCGGGTTCCGGCGGCACGAGCTCATCCGGCGGCGGCAGCATGGTGCTGGAGGATGTGGTCTGGAAGGAACTGGTCAATACCAGCGTCGTCGACGGCGACACCCTGAAGAAGACCGGCGGATGCGACGGCTGTCTCGACGCGGGCGCGGAGTCCAGGCAGTTTACCGCGGCCGGCAACGGCTATCTCGAGTTCACCGTCAATGATGTCAGCCGGATACGTTACATCGGTCTGAACCCGAACAGCACGGTGGTCCGGCCTACTGAAATCACCTTCGGCCTTAAGATCGTAAGCGGTCATGCGGAGGTGAAGGAAGACGGGCAGTACAAGGCCGATACCACGATCTCCGTCGGCGACGTGCTGCGCATCGAGGCGCAGTCGGGCGTCGTCACTTACGCCAAGAACGGCAAAGTGTTCTATACCAGCGCGGTGACGATGAACCTGCCGTTCCAGGTCGACACAGCCATGATCAGCATGGGAGGCGCCTTCACAGGCGTGCGCATGACGGTTGCCGACGAAGGCGAGGCCGATGCCGCCGCGGCCTCGGCGGGCAACGGTAACGTGACCTGGACCGATCTCGTCAATGTCGCCGCCAGCGGGAACAGCCTGCGGAAAACCGGCGGTTGCGACGGCTGCGAGGATGCGGGTGCGGTGTCGCGGCAGCAGTTGACCGCGGGCAGCGGCTATCTCGATTTCACCGTCGGCGAAACGGGGCCCGCGCTCTGTGTCGGCCTGAACGGTGACGGCGCCGGAACCGGCGTCGCCCAGATGCCCTTCGCCATCAAGCTGGTAAACGATACCGCGGAGGTGCGCGAATATGGAGTGTATCGGGCCGGCATCGCGGTCGGCAGCGGCGACGTGCTGCGCATCGCCGTGCAGGCGGGTGTCGTCAGCTATTCCAGGAACGGCGCTGCGTTCTATACCAGCGATACCGCGGCAAGTTATCCCTTGCGGGCCGATGCATCCCTCATCAGTTCCGGTTCCGTCGTGAATAACCTGAGAGTCGCGGGCTTTAGCGGCAAGTAACGTTACGCCCCTCTCGGCCAGGAGAGACCTTTAATGAGCCTCCGGTTTTTCCGGAGGCTTCCAGGGAGGCGCAATGAACCAGTTTCGAAAATTTTTGAAAATGTCCGGATGGACTGGAGATTGTATGAAAAAAGGATTTCTAGGCGAATTGATTAAATATTTCATTCTGTTACTCGCCTGCGCGGGTTCCATGGGCGCGCGCGCCCAAACGCAGGACGTGATCTGGACCGGTCTTTCAAATGTGACCCTCAGCGGCACCACGCTGCAGAAGACCTCCGGCTGCGACGGTTGTCTGGACGCGGGCGCGATCTCGCAGCAGAAGCTGGAATCCGGCGACGGCTATGTCGAGATCACGGTCTCCGAAACCAATCTGGTGCGATACATCAGTCTCTGTCCTCTGGGAAGGAACCTCGTCAGCTCCACGGAGATGCCCTTCGCCATCCGGATGGTGAACGGGTATGCCGAAGCCAAGGAATACGCACAGTACCGCGCGGATGCGCCCATCGTCACAGGGGATGTATTGCGCATCTCGGTGCAGTCGGGCGTGGTCCGGTATTCCAAGAACGGCGTGGTGTTTTACACCAGCACCGCCGCGCCAACCTATCCCTTGTGGGCGAACTCCCTGTTCACCAGCATGGGCGGGACGCTGACCCAGGCGCGGTTAAATTTTGCCGGCGCAGCCGGCTCATCGTCGAGCAGTTCATCTTCTTCGAGTTCCAGCAGTTCGAGCTCAAGCAGCAGTTCATCATCTTCGAGCAGTAGCAGCTCCAGTTCGTCTTCAAGCAGCAGTTCAAGCTCTTCGAGCAGCAGCAGCAGCGGCGCGGCGGCGGAGAATGTGGCCTGGACCAGTCTGGTCAATGTCACCGCCAGCGGTAATTCCTTGCTGAAGACCGGCGGTTGCGACGGCTGCCAGGACGCGGGTGCCGTATCACAGCAGCAATTGACTTCCGGCAACGGATATCTCGAGTTCACCGTGGCCGAAACCGGGCCGGTGCTCTTCGCCGGCCTGAATAACAACAGTACCGGCACCGGCGCCGCGGAGATTCCATTCGCCATCAAACTGGTCGGCGGTTACGCCGAGGTGCGCGAAAACGGCCAGTATCGGGCCGACGTTACCGCCGGCAGCGGCGATGTGATGCGCGTCGCGGTGGAATCGGGAATGGTGAAATACTACAAGAACGGCTTCCTGTTCTACACCAGCGGCACTGCCCCCGTTTTCCCCTTGCGGGTCGACAGCGCGTTTATCAGCTCGGGCGCGACCTTGGGCAACGCGCGGATCGCGGGTTTTGGCGGCGGTTCATCTTCATCAAGTTCTTCAAGCAGCAGTAGTTCCAGTTCGTCATCTTCATCGAGTTCCAGCAGTTCCAGTTCAAGCAGCAGCTCAAGCTCATCTTCATCCAGTTCCAGCAGTTCATCTTCGAGCAGCAGCTCGTCCAGCTCTTCCAGCGGCAGCGGCGGGGTGCAGAATGTGATCTGGACCGATCCCGTCAATGTCACCGCCAGCGGCAATTCGCTGCAGAAGTCCGGCGGTTGCGACGGCTGCCAGGATGCGGGCGCGGTGTCGCAGCAACAGCTCAGCGGCGACGGGCATCTTGAATTCACAGTCTCCGAAACGAATCTGGTGCGCTATGTCGGGCTGAATAACAGCAGCACCGGCACCGGCGCGGCGGAAATCCCCTTCGCCATCAAGCTGGTGAGCGGCTATGCGGAGGCGCGTGAAAACGGCCAGTATCGCAATGATGTCCCGGTTGTCACCGGTGATGTGTTGCGCATCGCGGTGGAATCCGGCGTTGTGAAGTATTCGAAGAACGGCATTGTGTTCTCCACCAGCGCCGCAAGCCCGGTCTTTCCCTTGCGCGCGGATACGGCATTACTCAGTTCCGGCGCCACCATCAACAATGCCAGGATCGGTTTCAGCGGCGGCAGCGGCTCCGCCTTGCAGGCGCCGGTCGTGACACTGACGTCCAGGCAGACCAAGGTTTTCCGTTTCACCTGGCAGGATGTCAGCGGTGAAACCGAATACCGGCTGCTGGAAAATGCCGATGGAGTTTCCGGTTATTCGCAGATTGCGACGATTCCGGCGAACAGTATCGATCACGATCTGGAGGTGTTCCTGCCGGGCCGCATCAACGCGAGCTATATCCTGCAGGCCTGCAACAGCACGGGCTGCGCCGACTCGGCGCCGGTAATGGTGAGCGGCACGCTGGCCGAGGCGGTGGGTTACGTCAAACCCGGCGATGCCTTGCCAAACCGCTGGTTCGGTTACGCGGTGGATCTGTCACGTGATGGCAATACTCTCGTGGTGGGAGGATACCGGCGGGGCATCAGTCATGGCGTCAATATATTTACCCGCACTGCCGGTCGCTGGGTGCAACAAGCCTATCTGGACGGAGAATTCGGCAACGCCGTGGCCTTGTCAGACGATGGCAATACTCTTGCGATCGGCTCCGAGCAGGAAGACGGCAATGCCGTCGGCATCAACGGAGTGAATACCGGCCTGGTGACCAACAGCGGCGCGGTTTTTGTCTATGTGCGCAGCGGCGGTAGCTGGACGCGCGAAGCCTATGTTAAAGCCTCCAACACGGGGGATAACGATTTCTTCGGTCATACCGTGGCGTTGTCGGGCGATGGCGCCACCCTTGCCGTCGGCGCGTATCTGGAGGACAGCCAGCCCAACGGCGTCAACAGTGCGCAGACCAATGAATCGGGTTCGAACAGCGGCGCCGCCTATGTCTTCAGCCGCAACGCGGGCGTCTGGATCCAGCAGGCCTTTGTCAAGGCTCCCTTCGATTCCAGGCCCGGCATTCAATGGGATGACCTGTTCGGCTGGTCGGTGGCGCTGTCAGAGAGTGGCGATACCCTGGCTGTGGGAGCCATTCACGATATTGGAACATTTGGCGGTACGCAGAGCGGCGCGCTCTATGTCTATGCCCGCAATGCCGGCGGTTGGGTTCATCAGGCCTATATAACGGCGCCGGACACGAGGGAGCTGGGCTATGCGACGGCTCTGTCGGATGATGGCGACACGCTGGCCGCCGGTGAGGGCGGTACCACGGGCGGGGCCCATATCTTCATTCGCAGCGCCGGCGCCTGGAGCTTGCAGGCTTCTTTGAAGGCTTCGAACATGGAATCGTTCGACCGCTTTGGCTATGCCCTGTCGTTGTCAGGCGACGGCAATACTCTCGCAGTGAGCGCCTACGAAGAGGACAGCGCCGTCACCGGGATCAACGGCGACAAGACTGACAACTCTTCCACTGAGAGCGGCGCCGTCTATGTCTACACCCGCGACGCCGGCAGCTGGGGAGGCGAGGTTTATGTGAAGGCTCCCGACACGGCACCCGCGACTTACGACCCAGATAACGAAGAAACCATCAGCGACGCCTTCGGCTGGTCGCTTGCCTTATCCGGCGACGGCGGCACGCTCGCGGTCGGAGCCATTCTCGAAGACAGCGCCGCCACCGGTATTAACGGCGATCAGGACCAGCCGAGCGGCAATCCGAACCTGACCAATTACGGCGCCGTGTATCTGTATTGAGATTTTCCAGGCGAGCAGGCGGTTCGGAGTCCCGCCTGCCGCGCCTTCGGACAACTGATTCCAATGGATGGATTTTATGAAACAGGGATTTTTTCGGGCATCGATCATTAAATGGATTGTTCTGCCGTTTGTATGCATGGGTGTCATGCCGGCACACGCACAGACCGAGAACGTGACATGGACTAATCTTTCCAACGTCAGCATCAACGGTACCACCTTGCAGAAGACCGGCGGCTGCGACGGCTGCCAGGACGCGGGCGCCGTGTCGCAGCAGCAGATTACATCCAACGGCGGATATATCGAATTCACCGTCGCTGAAACCGGGCCGGTGCTCTACGCCGGCCTGAACAACAACAGCACCGGCACCGGTGTCGCGGAAATCCCCTTTTCGATCAAGCTGGTGGGCGGCTATGCGGAAGCCCGCGAGCATGACCAGTATCGCAATGACATCGATGTCGGAGCCGGGGATGTATTGCGCATCTCGGTGGAGTCGGGCGTCGTGAAGTATTACAAAAACGGCTTCCTGTTCTCGGTCAGCAGCGCTGCGCCAGGCTATCCGCTGCGGGCCGATACCGCCTTTATCAGCTCGGGCTCCACCCTGAGCAATGCGCGGATTAATGTTTCCAGCGGCGGCGCCAGTAGCAGTTCAAGCTCAAGCAGCTCATCTTCGAGCAGCTCTTCAGGTTCCAGCTCATCGAGCAGTAGCAGCAGTTCCTCTTCTTCAAGCTCGTCCTCCAGTAGCAGTAGTAGCGGCGGACCGGTTACGGGGAATGTTGTATGGACCAGTCTGGCCAATGTCACCGCCAACGGCAATTCCCTGCAGAAGACCGGCGGCTGCGACGGCTGCCAGGATGCGGGCGCCGTCTCGCAGCAGCAGATCGATTCCGGCGGCGGTTATCTCGAATTCACCGTGTCCGAAACCAATCTGGTGCGCTACATCGGGCTCAATAACAACAGCACCGGCACGAGCGCGGCGGAGATTCCATACGCGATCCGGCTGATCGGCGGTTATGCGGAAGCCCGTGAGCGCGACCAGTATCGCAACGACATCGATGTCGTCACCGGGGATGTGCTGCGCATTGCGGTGGAATCGGGCGTGGTGAAGTACTACAAAAACGGGTTCCTGTTTTCCATCAGCGGCACCACGCCGGTCTTTCCCTTGCGCGTCGATACGGCATTGACCAGCTTCGGCGCAACCCTGAGCAACGCCAGGATTACGAATTTCGGCAGTGGCGGCGCGTCTTCGAGTTCAAGCAGCAGCTCGTCCAGTTCTACAACCGGCTCCACCGGTTCATCCAGCAGTTCGAGCTCATCCAGCAGTAGCAGCAGCTCCAGCTCATCCTCCTCCAGTGCCAGCAGTTCATCTTCGAGCAGCTCGTCTTCGTCGAGCTCATCCAGTTCGAGTTCCACCGGCAGCGGTCCAATCACTGAACATGTCGTATGGACTGATCTGGTCAATGCCGTCGCCAGCTGCGGCGGCGTGCAGAAGACCGGAGGTTGTGACAGCTGCCAGGATTCGGGCGCTGTATCGCAGCAGCAAATCAGCTCCGGCAGCGGATATCTGGAGTTTCCGGTCTCCGAAACGAATCTGGTGCGCTATATCGGACTGAACCACAACAGTACCGGCGCCAGCCCGGCAGAAATTCCGTTCGCCATCAAACTGGTAAACGGTTACGCCGAGGTGCGCGAAAACAACCAGTACCGCTGGGATATTCCGGTTGTCACGGGCGACGTGTTGCGGATCGCTGTGCAATCGGGCGTCATAAGTTACGCCAAGAATGGCAGCGTGTTCTATACCAGTGGCGCAAGGGCAACTTATCCCTTGCGCGCCGATACCGCGCTTATGAGTATCGGCGCAACCGTGGCCAGGGTGCGCGTTTCCGGCTTCACCGTTAACAGTGCCGGATCCGCCTTCGGTCCGCCTGCGCTCAAACTCACACCCATGCGGACAAAGCTTTTCCGCTTCGACTGGAACGATGTCGGCGGGGTAACGGATTACCGGCTGCTGGAAAATGCCGACGGCACCGCCGGGTATACTCAGGTTGCGACGGCCCCCGGCGATGCGGTCTGCCACACGCATCAGGTATTCCTGCCGGCGCGCGCCAGCGCCCGCTATATCCTGCAGGCCTGCAACGCAGCCGGTTGCGCGGATTCGGAGCCGGTTATTGTCAGCGGTACGCTCGCTTCGGGAATCGGATATGTCAAATCCTCCAATACCGACATAGGAGACGGTTTCGGCCGGGCGGTTGCGCTGGCAGCGGATGGCGGCACCATGGCGGTTGGAGCATGGACGGAAGACAGCAATGCCACCGGCATCAACGGTAATCAGGGCGATAACTCAGTCGTGAACAGCGGCGCGGTTTATGTTTTAACCCGCGATACCGCACCGGCCGGCATCGCCGGCGCCGACGGTTGGGTTCATCAGGCTTATGTGAAAGCGTCCAACACCGGCAAGGACGACGAGTTCGGCTCCAGGGTGGTGCTGTCGGCGGACGGCAATACACTGGCGGTTGCAGCGCCGCTGGAAGACAGTAATGCCACCGGCGTCAACGGCGATCAGCACAATGACCTGGCCTGGGACAGCGGCGCGGTTTATGTCTATGCGCGGAGCAGCGCGGGAACCTGGATGCAGCAGGCTTATATCAAGGCTTCCAATACCGACACTGCCGATCATTTTGGGATGGACATCGCGCTATCCGGCGACGGTAATACCCTGGCGGTGGGGGCGCCCCATGAAAGCAGCAACGCCACCGGCATCAATGGCCCCCAGAACAAACTGGCCTTCAGAAGCGGCGCGGTCTATGTATTCAAACGCAACACCGGAAGCTGGACGCAGCAGGCATATATAAAGTCCGCGCACACGCGGGAGAGCGATCAATTCGGCTGGAGGATCGCGCTGTCGGCGGACGGCCGCACTCTCGCGGCAGGCTCACCCGGCGAGCCGGACTCGCCCGTCAGCGGAGCGGTTTACGTTTTCAGCCAAGATTTCGGTAACTGGTCACAGCAGGCCCATGTAAGAGCTTCGAATTCCGAAACCGATTCCGAGTTCGGCAGTTCCGTAGCGTTGTCGGGTGATGGCGGTACGCTTGCGGCGGGAACGGGCGATAGGGTGTACATCTTTACACATGACGCCGGTAACTGGACACAGCAGACATTTGTGAGCGGATCGCAGCCGGCGCTGGCCCTCTCCGATGACGGCAATATGCTGGCGGTGGGATCGAACCTCGAATGGGGCGCCGCCTCCGGCATTAATGGCGATCGGAGTGATATGTCCGTCCAACACGCCGGTTCAGCCAATATCTTCACCCGCAGCGCGGGCGCCTGGACATTGCTTGCCTATGTGAAACCGTCGAACACCCAGGAATGGGCGCGCTTCGGGTATTCGCTGGCGCTGACAGCCGACGGCAGCCTGCTTGCGGTCGGCGCCGAGGGTGAGGACAGCAATGCCGTTAATCTTAACGGCAATCAGAGTGACAGATCAGCTCCCGGCAGTGGCGCGGTGTATTTGTATTGAGATTTTTCAGGGCGGGCGGGCGGTAACGGAATCACGCCTGCTGCGCCCATCGGACAATTTGATTCCAATGGATGGGATTTTATGAAACAGGGATTTTCCCGGGCAATCAAACACTTCGTTCTGCCATTCTTGTGCATGGGCGGCCTGCAGGCTCATGCGCAGACGGTCGAGAACGTTATCTGGACCGAGCTCGTGAATGCCAGCGTCAGCGGCAATACCTTGCAGAAGACCGGCGGTTGCGACGGCTGCCTCGACGCGGGCGCCGAATCGCAGCAGTTCACGCCCGCCGGCAACGGTTATCTCGAGTTTCCGGTCACGGACACCAGTTATATACGTTATATCGGCCTGAATCCCAACAGCACCACCGCCCGGCCCACCGAGATCCCCTTCGCCCTGAAAGTGGTGAGCGGTTATGCCGAGGTGAAGGAAGAAGGGCAGTATCGCGCCGACACTCCGGTTACTGTCGGCGATGTGCTGCGGATCGAGGCGCGCTCGGGTGTGGTGACTTACGCCAAGAACGGTACCGTGTTTTATACCAGCGCGGTGACGATGAACCTGCCGTTCCAGGCCGACACCGCCCTGATCAGCATGGGCGCGAGTTTCACCAATGTGCGGATAACGGTGGCGGGCTCGGGCTCCTCATCTTCAAGCTCGAGCAGCAGCAGTTCAAGTTCTTCATCTTCATCGAGCTCCAGCTCGTCTTCTTCGAGTTCCAGCAGCAGCTCCAGCTCGTCCTCTTCAAGCAGCTCTTCGAGTTCCAGCAGTTCGAGCTCGTCTTCCTCTGGCGGCTCATCCGGCGGCACGGCGGAGAATGTGGTCTGGACCAGTCTGGTCAATGTCACCGCCAGCGGTAATTCCCTGCAGAAGACCGGCGGTTGCGACGGCTGCCAGGACGCGGGCGCCGTATCACAGCAGCAAATCACCTCCAATGGCGGTTATCTGGAATTCACCGTCGCCGAAACCGGGCCCGTACTCTATGTCGGCCTGAATAACAACAGTACCGGTACCGGTGTTACGGAACTCCCCTTTGCCATCAAACTGGTAGGCGGTTATGCGGAAGCCCGCGAGCATGACCAGTATCGAAATGACATCGATGTCGGGGCCGGGGATGTGTTGCGGATCTCGGTGGAGTCTGGTGTCGTGAAGTACTACAAGAACGGCTTTTTGTTCTCCATCAGCGGCACGGCGCCGGTCTTCCCCTTGCGGGCCGATGCCTCTCTGATAAGTTCAGGCTCGACCTTGGGCAACGCGCGGATCACTATAAGTGGCGGCGGCAGCTCATCTTCAAGTTCATCAAGTTCCAGCTCTTCATCGAGCAGCAGTTCGAGTTCGTCAAGCTCGTCCAGCAGCACAAGCAGTAGCAGTTCATCTTCAACATCATCGAGTTCGAGCTCGTCATCGAGCAGTAGCTCCAGTTCTTCGTCGTCATCGAGTTCCAGCAGTTCATCAAGCTCTTCCAGCAGCAGTGGCGGCGGAGCCATCATAGAGAATGTAGTCTGGACGGATCTGGTCAATGCGACCGACGATGGAGCCTTTCTGCGAAAGACCGACGGTTGCGATGGCTGCCAGGATGCGGGCGCCGTGTCACAGCAACAACTGACTTCCGTAAACGGTTATCTCGAGTTTACGGTCTCCGGGACAAACCTGGTACGTTACATCGGGCTCAATCACAACAGCACCGGAACCAGCGCCGCGGAGATTCCTTTTGCAATCAAGCTGGTGAGCGGCTATGCCGAAGTGCGCGAATTAGGCATGTACCGGGCAGACATTCCGGTCGCAGACGGCGATGTATTGCGAATCGAAGTCCGCTCGGGCGTCGTGAGCTATTTTAAAAACGGCGGCTTGTTCTATATAAGCGGATCGACAGCGAGTTATCCGCTGCGGGTGGATGCCGCGCTGCTGAGTTCCGGCGCGAGCCTGGCGAATGCAAGGGTATATGGTTTCACAGCGCCCACACTCAGGCTCGCGCTCCTGAGAACAAGGGTTTTCCATTTTACCTGGGGCGATGTGATCGGCGAGACGGAATACCGGCTGCTGGAGAATCCCGATGGTGTCTCCGGTTATAACCTGGTCGCGACGATGCCTGCGGACACGGTCAGTTATGATCTCGAAGTTTTCCTGCCGGACCGCGTCAATGCCAGTTATATCCTGCAGGCCTGTAATGCCGCGGGTTGCACCGATTCACCGCAGGCTGTTGTACGCGGGACGCTGGCCGAGGCAGTCGGTTATGTGAAGGCCTCCAACGCGGGCGGACAGGACAGGTTCGGCGGCGTCATCGCATTCTCGGACGATGGCAGTACTCTCGCCATAAGCGCGGTTGAGGAGGATAGTGCCGCCACCGGAATTAACGGTAACCAGAATGACAACACCGCCAGCGACAGCGGGGCGGTTTATATTTTTGTGCGCGGCGCCGCCGGCTGGAACCAGCAGGCCTATATCAAGGCCTCTAACACGGACATGTTCGATAACTTTGGCAATTCCATCGCATTGTCCGCCGATGGCAATACGCTTGCCGTGGGAGCCTGGGCTAAGGAGAGTGTTGCCGCCGGCACCAGCGCTCCCGGCTTCAATGAATCGATCGAGGGTTACGGCGCTGCCTACGTCTTTGTGCGCAACGGCGGCAACTGGACGCAGCAGGCTTACCTCAGGTCCTCCAATCCCGATAAGTCCGATTTGTTCGGCGCGTCCGTAGCGCTCTCGGGTGATGGCAATACCCTCGCGGTCGGTGCGCGCAGTGAGGACAGCGCCGCCACCGGTATCAATGGCGATCAGAGCGATAACTCGGCCCTCGAGAGCGGTGCGGTCTACGTCTTTGTGCGCAACGGCGGCGCCTGGACGCAGCAAGCCTATCTGAAAGCTTCAGACGTACCGGTATACCCCTCGTACGGCTGGTTCGGCGCCTCGGTGGCGATGTCCGAGGACGGCAATACGCTGGCGGTTGGGGCGGACCGGTTGAATAAGGTTTATATCTTCATGCGCAATACCGGTAACTGGAGTCAGCAGGCCAGCATGCCGACTTCGGGCAGAACTATCGCGCTCTCCAACGATGGTAATACCCTTGCCACCGGCGCCCCGGAAAGTGGCCTGGTCCAGGTTTTTGTTCGTAACACCGGTACCTGGACACATCAGTCAGACCTGAAGGCTTCGAACACCCAGATGTTCGACCACTTCGGTTCAAGCGTTGCATTGTCGGGCGACGGCAATATCCTCGCCGTGGGAGCCGAGCTTGAGTGGAGCTCCGCAACCGGCATCAACGGCAATCAGCAGGACAGGTCGGCCCGTGAAGCCGGTGCGGCTTATATTCTAAAGCGTAATGCCGGCAACTGGAGCCATCACGCTTATATCAAGGCCTCGAACACGCAAGACGGGGATTACTTTGGCGGTGCCATTGCCCTGTCCGGCGACGGCGCCACTCTCGCGGTGGGCAGTGATCGCGAAGACAGCTCCGCCACTGGCGTCAACGGCGACCAGTCGAACAACTCGGCCGGGTTCAGCGGCGCGGTGTATCTGTATTGAGGAACGGCGATGGACTGAGCGATATGAAACTTCGAGCGACCGGTACCAGGGTTCTGTCAATGCATGCCCGGCTGTTGCTGGCCGGGTTGCTGGTCGCTTTTTTATCCGCTTGCGGCAGCGGCGGCGGCGGGACCGACTCCATCGGAGATCCCGGTTTCGCCGACACACCCGGCAGCAGTTCGAGCAGTTCCTCCGGCAGCACTTCTTCCAGTTCGTCGAGCAGCAGCAGTTCCAGCAGCAGCTCCAGTTCCAGCAGCAGTTCGAGCGGGGACGGTGACGGCTTGCGGCTTCACATACCATTGGGCAGTTCAATCCCGGGAGCGATCGTATCACCCGACGCTTCGGGGGCCGCGAACTTCGAGAAGATTCTGCAGGATCTGGTGACTTCGGCCGCCGCTTGCGGCGCCGCCCGGCTGTTGCTGGCGGACATGCGGAATCCGCCGCTCTATACCAGCGTGCAGGGTATCTGCGTCCCGATCAGTCCGGCGGGGCCGGAGCAGGCGCGGTATTACAGCGATCCATCCTGCACCCGCAGGCTCGCTTTCAGTCCCACCGCTTACTCGTCATATTGCAATGAAATGCTGGCGGGGGCCGGCCCGAATAACCGCCTTGGCAACGCGGCGTCCTGGACACCCGATCGGGGACAGCCCAACGATCCCGCGCCCGCAACACCCAGCCGTAAATGGACCGTGCCCTGGGGCAGCCGGCTCGGACTTTCCAGCGAACCGTTGGATGGAAAGACCGCGCCCTTCATGAAGCGTTTGCGTTATCGCGAAGTGGTGACATCCTCCAACGTGCGGCCGCTCTACTGGTCCTGCGCCACACTCTACGGGCCTTGCGCGCCGACAACAACCCGTTCGCGGCGTTATTCGGCGCTGCTCGGCTATATAAAGAAGAGTGCGGAGCCCGGCACGGTGCCGCTCTATGGGTCTTGCGTCAACGCGCTGTCGCGGAGTTGCACCAGAGGCTTGCTGATGACGCAGCCCGCCGCGGGTTCTTCATTGCTGGGTTATATACCCGGCAAGCGGCTTGCCGGCACGCATCCGTTGTACTGGGGTTGCGCGAATCGATCCCGCTCTTCGGTCTGCGTCAGGGCTCCGGCGGGCAAGAGCGCGCTGCTCGGTTACGTCTACGACAAAAAGATCGTCAAGGGAAGCTGCGCGCTGGAGATGCGCGTCTACAAGAAGGACGCGGGCGCGACCGGGTTGACGCCTTTGCTGGCTTTTCACGGCGGCGGCTGGCGCTATCGCGGCGCCGCCTTCCTCGGTTTCGAGGCGCAGCTCGCAAACTATACGGAGGACGGCTTCGTCGTATTCGTTCCTTTCTATCGCCTGGCAGGCGAGGCCGACGGCAACCGCGCGTGCAACGGCGCGCCGTGGAACGCGATCACGGCCGACGCTGAAGCCGCGCTCGACTGGGTGCGGCGGAATGCGGTCGCTTTCGGCGCGGGGCCCGCGCCGCCCGTGGTCATGGGCCAGTCGGCGGGCGCGCATCTGGCGGGATGGTTGCTCACGCACCGTCCACGGGAAGTCTCGGCCGGCCTCCTGCTCTACGGCCCGAGCGATGTCTACGACTTCCTCGCGCAAACGGTGCCGGAAGACGGCCTGTACCACGCGGGATTCAGTTCCAGCCTGAAAATCCTCAGCCGTTTTTACGGTTCCGACGTGCGCACTCTCGACCTCAACGCGGGCAACGATTTCGTGCGCCTGAATTCCTACTACGATTACGTGCGCGCGGGCGGAGTGCCGCCCGTGTTTCTGATTCACGGCAGCGCCGACGCGGTCGTGCCATCGAACCAGAGTGTGCTGATGTGCAATGCCTACGGCGGGAACGCGGAGGATCGGGGCGGCGGTGAAATGCGGCGCGCAACCTATGTCTGCGGCCACGATGGCCGGTTGCACCTTTTCCAGCAAGGCGAGCACGGCCTCGACGGCTGCCTGCGGAAAGGATCGCTCGATGCCTGCGCGGCGGGGGACGATTCCAGCCGGCAACTCCTCATCGATTCCTTAAGGGAAGCGCGCGCCTGGCTGCATGAGCAGGCCGCGGTGGCAGGCCGATAGTTTTATTGCGTCGCCTCGTTCCCGCAGGCCGCCGGCAGCAGACGATCCATTTTGCCTGTGAGGCGGTACATGAAAAGCCCCGCCCATTCATGGAGCGCCATATCGAGCCCGCCAAGGTTCCCGGCGAAATCCCATTCCAGCCGCAGCAAATCTCCGCGCAGGCTCCCGTGGTCGACGGGATAGGGGATTACGGGAAATCCGGCGCCGCAGAAGGCGCCGACGGCGCGCGGCATGTGCCAGGCGGTAGTGATCAGCAGCCAGTGTTCGCCAGGCGCGGGCGCGAGCAGTTTTTTACTGAAGACTGCGTTTTCATACGTGTTGCGGGAGTCGCTTTCGAAAATCACGCGCCCGGGTTCCAGTCCCTGCCGGGCGAACAATTCCCGCGCCCATGAGGCTTCCTTGTATTCCTGTTCATTCAGACTGCCGCTGCCGCCGGTGAACGCAAGCCTTGCCTTCGGATAGCGTGCCGCCAGCGCCAGGAAATTGAATTCGCGCTCCGCGGTCGCGCGCAGTTCCGGCTGGGACCAGGCGGCGGACTTCACCGGATCGATGGAGCCGCCGAGCACGAGGATGCCGTCCACCGTCGCCGGCAGTTCGCCGGAAAAGCGGGATTCCAGCGGATACAGCAGCCACTCGTCGACCGGAAACAGCGTGATCAGCAACAGTCCCGCGGCAAGCAATCCCGCGAGGCGACCCGCCGCGCGTACGGCGCCCAGCTTGAGCAGCGTCCAGAGTACCGCGACCGATAGCACCAGCAGACTGCCGGGCGCGGCCGCCGCCCATAGCGCTTTCGAAAGCCAGAAGAAAAGGGTGTCCATGCACTATCTCAATTTGGCCCTTGGCGACCATTTGACTTATTGGTTTTAACTAAAGCCCATCTTTCGCTTTTATTGGGCCAGTCAGGTTTTATTATTTTGGTTCTACGTTTACGGACATTCTCATCCAGGTTTTGAACTATCTCTTCGTCAAACAATTCTTTCATGGCTTTTTGTAATTCGGATGGGAAGAAATCGGATATTTCGAGAAACCTAGCCCAACATTCATTATCAATCAATAAGGGCCCATCTGAGAGGGCATCTATCAAGAAATTTTTTGCGGCATACAAATTCGAATGATTATCTGTATTGGATATTTGAATTTCTGTCGAATTAAAAATATCCAGATTCGAAGATTTTTCAAACTGTTTCCTAAGCTTCGTTTCTATATGTGTTGTGCGCTGTACTTTTTCCAGTTTTTCGGCCTCTTCTTTAAATTTGTGTATGCCGATTGGATGTCGTGTTAAGTAAACCAGAAAATATAAAAGCCTGTCTTGTCCGGGCCTTTCAATTCGAACATATGAAGTCCATCCTCTATGGTATTCTTTCAGCCTTTCACGATACATCGTGAGAAACGTGTATTGCCGCTCCGCTGGGTCTTGTCCTTCTAGGTTTGGGGCCTCACCTAAAAGCTCGATCATGTCATTCTTGTGATTTTTTATGGAAGCAGCGCGATTTGCAAAGTCATACATAAGATTTATCAAAAACTCGGATTTTCCCATCTGAAGTAATGGGCTAAGAGTTTTTGCACTAATCTGATTCCAACCTTTTGGGTCGATAAAGAAAAAAGTAAAGTGGCCGTCACACCACTCGACTATTTCTTTGATCAATTCGGAATAATCACCCTGTTTGCATTTTAATTCGATTGAAGGGCTATGATATTTCTCTACAAAGGCCAACAGGCGACTATAAGCCTTAGAATTTTTCTCGATATAAAGAGCACGAAATTTTACCTGCCGACCAAATATTTCCTGTAATCCTTCCACGCAGCTTTCCATTTGGGCGATGGAGATTCCTATTGATGTTGTTCTTAAATCTTCCGATTCATCTCCCCAGGGGCCGGCGAAACAGTCCACGTAATTTATAACAACCTCTCTCTGTCCAATTATCATGAACAAGCGGGCTATATAAGTAGATAGAATCGTATGTTTTACGAATGCCTGCTCTCGGCCCTTATATTCTTTAGGCATTTCCATTTTCACCCCCTCCCTGTATGGGGTTTTTAAACGACTACTATCGGAATAAAATTCCAATGTCGTCCTTCGAGCTTTCTGCCATTGGCTTTCTTGGATCGTCTTTCACCGTCTTCGCCCCAAGTGCCCCATTGTTTAAAGAAAAAATCTACGCCTTTAGCTTTACATTGGTTTTTAACGTTTATGGCCCAATTTGGGTCCATGGGGCGAGCTTTTGGTCCGGATTCGCCACCTACTATTACCCAATGAATACCTCGAAGATTAATGGTACCCAAGTCTTCCAGTAATGGCTCGACTGATAAGAAACGTGTTTTGGCTTTAATGGAACGCAAATAGGGTATTCTGGCTTTGCCAAATTTCTTATCTTCAACAGAAACTCCGATCCAAGCGTTGTCAGGTACTTTCCGGCTTTTAAAGTATTCCGCCATGCGGGCTGCTCGCTTGGTTAATATTTGATAGGTGTGCTGCGGCGTCGCATCAATAACACTAATGATTTCATCGATATACTGAAATGGAACGTCTTCATGAAAGAGATCGCTCATCGAATTAACAAAATACATTGTTGGCTTCTTTCTTAAGAAAGGCTGTTGCAGCCTTTGCGGTACTAAAGACAACTTAAATCCGTTTTCATACCCTTTGGCTCCCATGGCCTTTAGCCGCCCTGCCATAACTTCCGCATAGCAATACTTGCACCCGGGTGAAATTTTTGTGCAACCCGTAACTGGGTTCCATGTTTGTTCTGTCCATTCAATTTTGCTGACGGTTGCCATAGATTTCTCGGGGGTGCGTTGTTGTAGTGAATTAGGTCTATTTTATGACTTTGATATTTTCATTTGTAGCTTTAAATTATGAATCTCCAGTTATGAGACTACCAACAGTTCTTTCCAGCTAGTTGAATACTTCGGCGAACGGTATTGCTGGTTCATTCTCCAGTTGCGTCCTATGTCCATCGCGGCGAAGCGCAGGGTATTAAAGCCCATGACGGCATTTATCTCGTCGATGGTTTTGGAGATGCCGGAGTCGGGTTCTGCGCCCGGGGGCGCGAACAGCGAGGGTTGGACGAGGTTGTTCGGCACGATGTCGTTCAGCATGACGCCGGCTTTCTTGTATGAATAGCCGGGCTTGAAAAACAGTGTGAGGCACCGGATCGCGGCATCGATCAGGCGCCGGGTGTCATCGCTGGGTTGCTCCAGTTTCAGGGTTTTGCCATCGCTGTATCGTTCATCGGGATCTTTATAAGGGCTCGTCCGGGCGAACACGGTGAGGGCCTGGGCTTTACAGTTCTGGCGCCGCAGTTTTTCGCCGGCGCGCACGGCAAAGGTGATCACGGCGGCCTTCAGTTCATCCAGGTCGCGCACGTCGCGGCCGAAGGAGCGCGTTACCATGATCTGCTGCCGATAAGGGTTGCCGAGTTCGATCGGCAGGCAGCCGATGCCGCGCAGTTCGCGCAGAGTGCGCTCGAGTACGACGCCGCCTTCCTTGCGTACCCAGTCGGCGGGGCATTGCACCAGGTCCCAGACGGTCCGGATATTTTTCTCGTGCAGCCTTTGCGCCATGCGGTAGCCGATACCCCATACTGAGATAACGTCGCATTGACTGAACTCGTAGTGATAGCCCGCGGCGTCGGTGAGCGCATAAACATCGTTGCATTCGATGCGCTTCTTGGCGATGCGATTGGCGAGCTTCGCCAGCGTTTTGGTCGGGCCTATGCCGATGGAGACCGGAATGCCCGTCCACTGGCGGATGGTCTTGCGCAGTTCCTGGCAGAAGGGGACCAGCTCGGACGGTTTCAGATGCGATAAATCGAAGAAAGCCTCGTCGATGGAATACACTTCCACTCCGGGCGCGAATTCTCCGAGCGTATTCATGACTCTTTCGGAGAGATCTCCGTACAGTACGAAATTGGCGGAGAAGAGATGCACGGCTTCCTGTTCGATGAGACGCCGGTACTTGTGCAGCGGCGCGGCCATGGGGATGCCCAGAGCCTTCACTTCCTGCGAACGCGAGATGATGCAGCCGTCGTTGTT
>DASUFE010000023.1:0-10584 GCA_036274675.1 Gammaproteobacteria bacterium | reverse complement strand
AGAAGAGAATCAACAGGAACACCGATAACGACAGGCCGAAGGTGATATTCGGATCGGTGGAGGGGACCACCTTCATATGTTTAACCCCGGCCTGATGGAACAGGGCGGGCAGCCAGTCCACGGGGATAAGATCCATAAAGTTCATCAAAAACACCCAGCAAAATACCGTCAGCGCCAGCGGCGCGATCAGGCTGTTTTTACCGTGGAAGGTTTCCTTGACGCTGGTTTCGACGAACTCGACCATCATTTCGATGAAATTCTGCAGGCCCCCCGGCACGCCGCTGGTGACGGAGCGGGCGACCCGCCAGAATATAAAGAGGAACAGGGC
Source organism: Gammaproteobacteria bacterium (assembly GCA_036274675.1). GTDB lineage: Bacteria > Pseudomonadota > Gammaproteobacteria > HTCC5015 > HTCC5015 > DASUFE01. Next base: position 10,256 of record DASUFE010000023.1, on the reverse strand, counting down.
GCCGAGCGCGATGGACCATCCCATGGTGTCGACATTGATCGACATGAAGCCCATCTCCTTGATTTCCGCGGCGCTATGGGCGAAACCCCAATGCCCGTCCGGATGGCGCCCATACACCAGATTGGTCAAATGGTGCTGGATATATTCGCCTGACGTCAGATTTTGTTCGCTAGCCATGTCGTCGTATTCTTTAAAATCTAAACAGCAAAACCAACCAGTACGCCATCAGCGCCGCCGAGAAACTCAGCAGCAGAGACAGCGCTTCCGTTCTCAGCCAGACCAGGGACCCGGCGAGCAATACCGCCGCCAGCACCATCTTCTGGATTTCGGCCCGATACAGCCGCTGCAAAAACCGTTCGGCTGCAAATTCCATTTTCCCGGCAAAAACCCGAAGGCCGGACAGCCCGGTGGTCAGCACGCATATGGACCCGCCGACCGCAGCGGCAAGCGCCGCCCGCGCGTCGTTTATTATGTAAGCAACCCATGAAGCTACTAAGGTGATTGCTGCCTGTACAGCAAGAACCGAAATGGCCGTTTTTACGCGACTTTCCATTCAATTCCTGGCCGATACCCGGGCCTTCAGCGGCGCGCGAATTATATAGAGTAAGGCGAAGCAGGGTCAATAAAACGGCGGGAAAAGCTGGAATAACTGTTCTTTGAGAAAAATCCCGGATGTGGCCTGTCCGGCACAGGGATGTGCCGGCATTTTTCAAATACTCAAGTATTTGAAAAATGGAGCAAAGCAAAAGTCACGTCTTTTGCTTTGCGTTCCTGAGAAGTCCAGGATGGACTTATTCAGGAGCTTTTAATGGCCGTCCCGGATCTGGTTGAGGATGCCTTCCAGTTGTTCGAGGCTGCTGTAATGGATCAGCACTTTGCCCTTGCCGTCGCGGCTGTGCTGGATCTCGACCCGGGCCCCCAACTGATCCGCCAGACTCTGCTCCAGGCGGGCGACATCGGGGTCCTTGCGGGATTTGCCGGCGGCGGGTTTGTCCTGGGTTCCACCACCCTGGGCCATTTGCTCGACCGCGCGTACCGACAGCCCCCGGGACACGATCATTTTGCCGAGCTCTATTTGCCTGGCCGGGGCCAGGCTTAACAAGGCCCGCGCATGCCCCATATTCAGCTTGCCTTCCTGCAGCCATTGCTTGACCGGATTGGCCAGCTCCAGCAGCCGCAGCATATTGGTTACACCGACGCGCGAGCGTCCCACCGCTTCGGCGATTTGTTGATGGGTCATGGTAAAACGGTCCACCAGTCGTTGGAGGGCGCTTGCCTCTTCCAGAGGGTTCAGGTCTTCGCGCTGGATGTTTTCGATCAGGGCGATAGCTGCGGCGGCCTCGTCCGGCAATTCCTTGACTACGGCCGGGATTTCCTGCAATCCGGCCAGTTGCGCGGCGCGCCAGCGGCGTTCGCCGGCGACCAATTCAAATCCTTCGCCCTTGGGCCGTACCACGACCGGTTGCAGAACCCCCTGCTGGCGGATCGAATCGGCCAGCTCTTGCAGGTTTTCTTTGTTAAAACTCACCCGGGGCTGGAAAGGGCTGCGCTGTATCTGGTCGATCGGCAGCTGGCGCAGGGTTTTTTCAGCCTTCGCCGTCTCCAGGGTGACCGAAGTGGTCGCCCCGATCAGGGCATCCAGGCCGCGTCCCAGGCCGCGCCGTTTCATTGTCATGATCCGCACACTTTATTCATTAGTCATTTACCCGGGAGCCGCCGCCCGCAGCTGGGCGTCCTTGCGCAGGATTTCGCCCGCAAGCGCGAGATAGGCCAGCGCTCCGCTCGAGGTGCGATCGTACTGGATCACCGGCTTGCCGTGGCTCGGCGCCTCGGCCAGACGCACGTTACGCGGAATGATGGTGCGATAGAGCTGTTCGTTGAAGTGATCTTTCAGCTGCGCGGATACATCCTGGGCCAGGTTGTTGCGCGGATCGTACATGGTGCGCAGCAGACCCTCGATTTTGAGCTCCGGATTAACCCCGCGCACTTTCTCAATGGTCTGGATCAGCGCGGTCAGGCCTTCCAACGCGTAATACTCGCACTGCATCGGAATCAGCACCCCACTACCGGCCACCAGGGCGTTCAGAGTCAGCATGTTCAATGAAGGGGGGCAGTCGATGATGATGTATTGATAACGGTTATGGACGGCGGCGAGGCTGTCCTTGAGACGGCGCTCGCGGCCTTCCTGCTGCCCCATCAGCGCCACTTCCGCGGCGGTAAGATCGCTGTTTGCAGGCAGCAGATCGAATTTCAGTTCGGGCAGCTGATGGATGGCGTCTTCAATACGGCATTCACCAAGCAGGACTTCGCAGATGCTATTGTCAATCTCGCGTTTATCCACACCGCAGCCCATGGTGGCATTGCCCTGCGGATCAAGGTCGACCAGCAGCACGGTGTTATTGGTGGCCGCCAGCGAGGCAGCCAGGTTGATGCTGGTGGTGGTCTTGCCGACGCCGCCTTTTTGATTCGCGATAACCAGTATGTTGCTCATTCTCGTTGCTTCTCTAATGAAACCAGATGCCGCTCAGCGGCGAGACCAGGGATATTCAGCCTCGTAATTTCCGCGCTGTAGCCGGTCCCTGCCAGTTCCTCAAGCTCCGCGCCTGGATACAGACCCTTCATCGCAAGGAGCCGTGTCCGCTGGCCGCACACCGCGCGCGAGACCCTCACAAATTCCAGCAGGCTGCTGAAGGCCCGGCTGATAACTGTATCAAAGGCGCGTTCCGGGCGGTACTCCTCGATGCGGGACTTCACGACGCTGACGTTCGGGAGTTTCAGCTCCAGCAGGACCTGCTGCATAAAGCGTGTTTTTTTGCCATTGCTGTCAAGCAGGACAAAGCGCGATTGCGGGCGTGCCACCGCCAGCGGCAAACCCGGCAAACCGGCCCCCGAACCCACGTCCAGCAGCCAGTCGCCGCTGACAAAGGGCAGAATGCTCAGGCTGTCCAGCAGATGGTGGCTGACCATGGTGGCCGCGCCCTCCACGGCGGTCAGGTTGAAACTGCGATTCCACTTTTCCAGCAGCGCGATAAAAGCCAGCAACTGTTGCTGCTGTTCCGGCGTCAGCCTCAATTCCATTTCGGATAAGCCGGCGCTCAGGATTGCTTGGGGGGCGGATGCGCTCAAGCGGTTTTGGGCAGTGTTCTGAACCGTTTCAAATAGATGCGCAGGATCGAGATCGCCGCCGGAGTCACCCCCGAAATGCGCGCCGCCTGGCCCAGGGTTTCAGGACGCTGGCGGCTCAATTTCTGCACAATCTCGGCTGATAAGCCCTGAATCGCTGCATAATCCAGCTCAACCGGCAACGCCAGATGTTCCTGGGCGCGGTTTTTCTCGACTTCCTCTTGCTGGTGATCCACATAACCCGCGTACTTGGTCTGAATCTCGACCTGCTCGGCCACTGTCTGGTCCGTAACCGCAGGGCCAATACCGGGCAAGCTCGTCAAAGCCGCATAATTCAGCTGCGGGCGGCGCAGGGCTTCCAATGCGGTCGTTTCGCGCGACAGCGGCGCGCCGCTCAGTTCCTGGATGCGAGCGGAGGCCGCGGTTGCGGGATGCAGCCAGATCGATTGCAGGCGCTGTTTCTCGCGTTCGATGGCCTCGCGTTTTTCGGCGAAAGCGCGCCAGCGCCGCTCATCCACCAGACCCAGTTTGTAGCCGGCCTCGGTCAGACGCAGATCGGCATTGTCCTCGCGCAGCATCAAACGGTGCTCAGCGCGGCTGGTGAACATGCGATAGGGTTCCTGGGCGCCGCGCGTGATCAGATCGTCGACCAGCACGCCGAGATACGCTTCGTGACGGCCGAGCGTCCAGGCTTCGAGATTGCGCACTTTCAGGCTGGCATTGATCCCTGCAAGCAGGCCTTGCGCCGCCGCTTCCTCATAACCGGTGGTGCCGTTGATCTGGCCGGCGAAAAACAGGCCTTCGATCACCTTGGTTTCGAGGCTGGCGCGCAGATCGCGCGGATCAAAATAATCGTACTCGATGGCATAACCCGGGCGCGTGATGTGCGCGTTCTCGAAGCCTTTTATGGAGCGCACAAACTCATACTGCGTTTCATAAGAGAGGCTGGTCGAGATGCCGTTGGGATAGATCTCGTGGGTATTGAGTCCCTCGGGTTCAATGAAAATCTGGTGACGTTCCTTGTCCGCGAAGCGATGGATCTTGTCTTCGATGGAGGGACAGTAGCGAGGCCCTATACCCTCGATAACTCCGGTATACATAGGGGACTCGTCCAATCCGCCGCGAATAATCTCATGCGTACGCGCATTGGTGTAGGTGATATGGCAGATCACCTGGCGCGGATGCTCTTGCGCGTTACCCATAAAGGAGAATACGGGCAGCGGCGTATCACCGGGCTGAGGCTCCAGGCCTTCGAAGTTAATGCTGCGGGCGTCGATACGGGGCGGGGTTCCGGTTTTCAACCGGCCGGCGCGCAACGGCAGCTCGCGCAGGCGCGCGGCCAGAGCAATCGCGGGCGGATCGCCGGCACGGCCGCCGGCATGATTCTTCAACCCGATGTGGATGCGGCCAGCCAGGAAGGTACCCGTGGTCAGCACCACGGCCGGGGCATGGAATTTCAGGCCCATCTGTGTGACGACGCCGCATACGCGCTCGCCTTCGACGATCAGATCATCCACTGCCTGCTGAAAAATGCTCAGATTCGGCTGGTTTTCCAGGATCGAACGGATCGCCTGTTTGTAGAGTGCGCGGTCGGCCTGAGCCCGCGTCGCCCGCACGGCCGGACCCTTGCGCGAATTCAGGATGCGAAACTGTATGCCGGCGAGATCCGCCGCATGCGCCATCGCGCCGCCCAAGGCGTCGATCTCCTTGACCAGATGGCCCTTGCCGATGCCGCCGATCGCCGGGTTGCAGCTCATCTGGCCCAGAGTCTCGATATTATGGGTCAGCAACAAGGTGCGCACGCCGCTGCGCGCCGCGGCTAATGCCGCCTCGGTTCCGGCATGGCCACCGCCGATCACGATAACCTCGTAACGGTTGCTCTGGTCCAGGTTGTGGGGGGTATGGCTCATAAAGACAAATAGCTAAGGTTCCGGCTATCGAAACCTTGAAATGAATCTGCGCGGATTTTAGCCCAAATCAGCCGATTTGGGGCTGGAGGCGGGGATTTAATCGACCGCCATGGAGAGATCGGGTTCGGGACTGCCCTTGGCCGCGGAAGCTTTATACTCATCGATCGCTTTCTGCAGCTTCTTATATTCCGGGCAGGACGTAGAGCAAAGCTTTTCCAGCACGGCCAACTCTTGCTGCGCTTTGTCGAGGCGCTTGATGTTAACGTAAAGCTCGCCCAGGTATTCGTGCGCACCCCGATGTTTGGGGTTGAGTTGTAACGCCTGTTGATAGTACTGGTACGCCAGTCGGTATTGCCCGAGTTTACGATAACTGTAAGCAATGAGGTTTTTGGTGTCCGCGTTCTTGGGTTCCTCGATTTCCGCCTGCTTCAGGTACCGGATGGCCTCTTCGTACATCTCGTATTCGACCAGAGTGCTGCCGTTGCGGAAATTCTCATTGAGGGACGGATTGTTATAGCTATAACTCTGGTCGGCGACGGCGGAATTGGACAGTACCGCAGCGAGGAAGGCTAAGCTCAAGGACTTTAGATACTTTTTCATGGTCGTGGGGCATGCATAAATTAGGTGCTCAGGGATTATAGGGGACTATACAGGGGCAATTCGTGACCTTGTTCAAGCTTTGGTTTTAGGGCTTGACTATTTGCCTATGCAGAAACTGGAGAAAATCTCGCCCAGCAGATCGTCGCTGTGAAATTCCCCGATTATGGCGCCGAGCGTCTGCTGTGCCAGCATGAGCTCTTCAGCCGCCAGCTCGCCTTGACGCGCTTTGAGCTGGTCAGCCGCGAGGCTTACATGCCGTTCAACCTCCGCGATGGCGTCTATATGCCGCTGCCGGGCGGTTACGATGTTTTCCAATGTCTGGCCGGCGCCGATATGTTGCTTGAGGTGTGCCAGCAAAAGCTCGATACCTGCCCCCGTTTTTGCGGATAACCCCAGCGTCTTACGTTGCACGTCGATTGTTTCGACGAAAGGCTCGCGGCCGCTCAAGTCAATTTTGTTGCGGATCAAATCGAAAGGCTTGTCTGACGGCAGCGCCTGGATGATTTTCTCCTCTTCGGGACTGACCCCGGTGCGGTCATCGACGATCAACAGCACATGATCGGCCTGTTCGACCTCCGCCCATGCCCTGCGGACGCCTTCGCGCTCGACCGGATCCGCGCTGTCGCGCAGCCCGGCGGTATCGATGATATGCAAGGGCACGCCTTCTATATGGATATGTTCGCGCAGGACATCGCGGGTCGTGCCGGCGATTTCCGTGACGATTGCCGCCTCGCGCCCGGCGAGACGATTCAGCAGGCTGCTCTTGCCGGCATTGGGCCGCCCGAGTATCAGCACGCTCAGGCCCTCTTTCAACAGTCGGCCCACGCGCAGCGATCGGCTTACCTCGGTTAGCTGAAGCTGCAATTCGCGCATACGGCCGGCGAGCTCCGCGTCCGCCAGAAAATCGATTTCCTCCTCCGGGAAATCCAGCGCCGCTTCGATATGCATTCTGAGACGGATCAGCTTTTCTTTCAGCTGCAGTACGGTGTGGGAGAACGCGCCTTGCAGACTGCGCGCGGCCGCGCGGGCCGCCTGCTCCGAGCTGCTGTCGATCAGGTCGATCACTGCCTCGGCTTGCGCCAGGTCCATCTTGTCATTGAGAAAAGCCCGCTCCGTGAATTCGCCCGGCCGCGCGGGACGCGCGCCCAGCTCCAGCATGTATCGCAACAACAGCGACAACACTACCGGCCCGCCATGAGCCTGCAGTTCGAGCACGTGCTCACCGGTGTAGGAATGGGGAGCTTCGAAAAAGATAGCGATGCCGCGATCGAGGATTTCGCCCCCGCGGTCGCGAAACGGCCGGAGCTCCGCCTGCCGGGACGGCAGCGGGCGCCCGAAATAGCGCTCGATCAGGGATGGAACCTGCGGACCGGAAACCCGCACGATGCCGATGCCGCCTTTGCCCGGCGGAGTGGCGATCGCGGCAATGGTATCGGCGGATGTCTTATCCATGGCGCCGCTTCCAGGCCTCTCCAAGCGGGGTCCCGAATCCTATTTTTCGTCGCGCAGTACGTGCCTGGTGATTACCCACTGCTGCACGATGGTCAGCGTGTTGTTAACCACCCAGTACAAGACCAGTCCTGCCGGGAAAAAAGCGAACATAACGGTGAAAATATAGGGCAGCATTGTGAACACCTTCGCCTGCACCGGATCCAGCGGCGCAGGATTCAGCTTTTGCTGGAAATACAGGCTGATGCCGTATATCACCGGCAATACGTAGTACGGATCCTTGATCGACAGGTCCTGAATCCACAGAATGAAGGGCGCCTGTCTCAGCTCGACGCTCTCCATCAACATCCAGTACAGCGCGAGGAATACCGGAATCTGGATCAGCATCGGCAGGCAGCCGCCGAGCGGATTGATCTTCTCCTTGCGATAGAGCTCCATCATCGCCTGGCCCTGGCGCTGCCGGTCTTCGGCATAACGCTCGCGTATGGCCACCATTTTCGGCTGTACGCGCCGCATTTTCGCCATTGAGCGGTAACTCATTTCCGACAGCTTGTAAAACAGGAGCTTGATCAGCAGCGTCAGCAGGATGATCGCAAAGCCCCAGTTGCTTACCCAGCCGTGGATAAGCCGCAACAGATAGAACAGCGGCTTTGCGATAATGGTGAGAAAACCGTAATCCACCGTCAGTTCAAGGCCGGTGGCGATCTTTTCCATTATCTGCTGGATTTTGGGGCCTACGAACAGGCGGTCATGAAATTCGACTTTGCCGGCGGGCGGTGCTTCGGCTACCGCCGAACTCATGCCCAACACATAGCGCCGGCCGACGGAAGTCTCCACCGTGCGGGTATAAAAGGTATTAACGCTTTCCGCATCCGGAATCCATGCAGCCAGAAAATAGTGCTGAATCATCGCCAGCCAGCCACCCTTGGCTTCACGCTCGAGCGCTTCCTTGCTCATGGTTTCGAAACTGATTTTTTCGTAATGCTTCTCGGGCGTGTAAATGACGCCGCCGGTGTAAGTGTTGAGGCCCAGACGGCTGCGCTGCTCCGAGTGTGCTCGCTGCAACTGGCTATAAAGGCGGCCGCGCCAGACCGTGGAAGAGGCGTTCTCCACGACATAATGCACATCAACCAGGTAACTGCCCGCGGTGAAATGAAAAATCTTGTGTACAGTAACGCCTTCACCATTCTGCCACTGCAGATCAACATCCAGCTTTTGGGCGCCGTCCGCCAGAGTGTATTCCCGGCGTTCCGCGGTATATAGCGCATGGTGGTCCGGCGCCCGCCCCTTGCCCGCAAGCAGTCCGGACTGGGCTACGTGGAAGTGCTCCGGTTCGTCCGTCAAGAGGCGCACCGGCTGGTCAGGTTTCGCGAGATCCACGGGATAGGCCAGTAAATCCGCGCGGCTCAGGGTGCCGCCTTGCAGGTCGATCTCCACGGCAAGTACATCAGTAGCGACGGTAATGCTGCTTTGATGCGCAGCCGCAGCATCTTCAGGAACAGAGGCGAGTTCGGGCTGAGATCCGCCGGCCGCAATATCCGCGGCGGGCACATCGTTTATGGCCGTGCGTTCGTCGATAGATTGTGATGTTGCGGCGACGGGAGGGTGTACGCCGTAATCCCGCTGCCATGCCTGATAAAGCAGCAGCAGAATAAACGCAAGCAACATGTAGGAAAAAAATCGGCTATCAATCATGAGTACCACACCTGTGGTTTTTATTGGATATTGATTCCTGTTCCGGCACGGGATCGTAGCCCCCGGCGTGAAAAGGATGGCATTTTAATACCCGTCGCGCACTCAAGTACATTCCGCGCAGTACGCCATGTCGCTCAATCGCGAGCTCCGCGTATTCTGAACAGCTCGGGGTAAAGCGACACTGCGGGGGAAGTACCGGGCTGAGCAGCCAGCGGTAGATCTTTATCAGCAGCAGAATCAGGCCGCGCATCGACGAGCCCCCAGTTTGCGCCACAACTCCTCGAGGCTGCGCAGCAATATCCGGTTATCGGCCTTGCCGGTAGCGGGACGCGATACCAGCACGATATCCAGGCCCTGGCACTTGTCTTTATGGTGACGGAAGAACTCGCGGATCTGGCGCTTGATGCGATTGCGTTCGACGGCTTTGGCCACGTGCTTTTTGGAAATCGCCAGGCCGAGTCGGCAATAAGTCAGCGAATTGTTACGGTACAACAGGACCAGGATGTTCGTGACTATCCGTTCGGCCTCGCTGAATACACGCTCAAAATCCTTTTTATCGACGACCCGGTTTGCTTTGGGTAAAGATGCGCTCATCGACCGTTTGTCGCGGGAGCGCGCCTGCGGTTCTGTCTTAGGGGCAAATTTTGGCGCGGCCCTTGGCGCGTCTTGAGCTCAGTACGGCCCTGCCGCCACGGGTTTTCATGCGGGCGCGGAAGCCGTGCGTACGGGCGCGATGCAGTTTGCTGGGCTGATACGTCTGTTTCATTGGTCGTTACCTGAAATCCTGATTTGCAAATCAATCCTGCGCCGTAGGCCGGAATGAGGATCGCGGAACATACTGGTTAAATTCCGGACTGTCAACCATTCGCCTGGCCGGGCTGTTCCGGAATGCAGGGTTTTAGATGTGGATAAGTCTGGGCAACCGGTTTAGACTACTCGCCCCCTGAACACTTTTTTCTGTTAAAGCCATCACTGCTTTGGGAGCTTCACTTTGGCCGCAACCCTTTGGTCTCGCTGTCTGGAAAAACTGGAGGCCGAGCTGTCCGAACAACAGCTCAACACCTGGATTCGTCCCTTGCAGGCTGAAATCGATAACGGAACACTGCGCTTGTTCGCGCCGAACCGCTTTGTTCTGGACTGGGTGAAGGACAATTTTTACGACCGCATCGGCCAATTGGTCCAGCAGTTGCAGGGAGTCGACAAAAATCAGGTTGTAATTGAAATCGGCGGTCATGAGCTGGTATCGAACGTCAATTCGATGCCCAAATCTTCACTGACCGAACCATCGGTCACTAACCCCGAACTGCCGGCCATACGTAATAACCTTAATCCGAATTTCACTTTCGATAATTTTGTTGAAGGCAAATCCAATCAGCTCGCGCGCGCGGCCTCGATGCAGGTCGGCAGGAATTCGGGTGGGGCTTATAACCCGCTGTTCATCTACGGTGGTGTTGGATTGGGCAAGACGCACTTGATGCA
>DASUFE010000022.1:0-7564 GCA_036274675.1 Gammaproteobacteria bacterium | reverse complement strand
TGCAGATGATCGCCGATCAGCAGACGCACAGCCTGCCGCAGGCGCCGCAGGAGCGCGCGCGCCTGGCTTATGCGATGGGATTTCCGGACTGGGACGCTTTCTACGCGAAGCTGGATGAGCACCGTGCCCGCGTCGCGGCGGTGTTCACCGGAATCTTTCATTCCACCGGTGAGACGTCAGCGGCCGAATCGCAGACGGCGCATCTGAACGATCTGCTGGACGGGCAGCTTCCTGAAACGCAGGCATTGACTGTGTTGCGGAAGCTCGGTTTCAACGACGGCGCGGCCGCACTCGAGGCCTTGCGCAGATTCCGCGGCGCGCACCAGGTCAGGCACATGGGCCCGGAGGCGCGCGAACGCCTGCAGCGGCTGCTGGAACCTCTGTTCAAAGCGGTGGCGCAAACTCCTGATGTCGAGGAAACGCTGGAGCGCGTGCTCGATGTGTTGCAGTCGATCGTGCAACGCTCGGTATACATTGCCTTGCTCTGCGAATATCCGGATGCGCTCTCGCAGCTGGTGCGTCTGTGCTCCAGCAGCGGCTGGATCGCGCAATATCTGCAGGCGCAACCGATACTGCTGGACAGCCTGCTCGATCCGCGTTTCCTGTACGAGTTGCCCGACCGGCAGACTCTCGGGGCGCGCCTGCAGGAGCGGATGCAGGGGCTCTCCGGCGAGGATTTCGAACAGCAGTTGAACGCGCTGCGCCATTTCAAACATGAACAGGTGCTGCGGGTTGCCGCGGTCGACGTCAAGGGTGACCTCCCACTGATGAAGGTCAGCGATCAGTTGACCTGGCTGGCCGAGGCGGTGCTCGAACAGGTGCATGGCATGGCTTACCGGGAAATGGTGCGCAAGTACGGACGCCCATGGTGTACCCGCGAAGGCGGGGCCGACGGTGAAGGGTATGAACCCGAACTCGCGGTGATCGCCTACGGCAAGCTGGGCGGGATCGAGCTCGGTTACGGTTCCGATCTGGATGTGGTATTCCTGCACAACAGTGGGGTTGAGGGCCATACCCTGGGTGAGCGGCCGGTGCCCAACGAAGTGTTTTTCGCGCGTTACGGCCAGCGCATGATCCAGTTGCTCGGCACCCAGACGGTGAGCGGTGTGCTTTACGAAGTAGATCCCCGGCTGCGGCCGGACGGAGCGGCGGGACCGCTGGTCGGGTCCTTTCACGGCTATGCCGCTTATCAGCGCGATCGGGCCTGGGTGTGGGAGCATCAGGCGCTGGTGCGGACACGCCTGATCGTGGGTAGCTCGAAGTTCAGCCTCGAATTCGAGGCGCTGCGGGCGGAAATCCTGCGACGGGAGCGGGATCTGGTCAAACTGCGCGCCGAGGTACGCGATATGCGTAACCGGATGAAGGCCGAACTCGCCCGCGGCAGCCAGGGCAGTTTCGATCTGAAGCAGGATCGCGGCGGTATTACCGATATCGAATTTATCGTGCAGTACGGAGTATTGGCCTGGGCCCGGGATTTTCCGGAGCTGACCCGGTATCCGGACAATATCCGGATCCTGGAACAGTTCGAGCGCTGCGCCCTGCTGCCGGCGGAGCAGGCGCGTTTCCTGAGCGATGCTTACCGTCATTTACGCGGAAAAATCCATCGCCTGGCCTTGCAGGGCCGCCAGGCCGTGCTGGAGGACGCCTCTTCCTCCCGGTCCTGGATAGACGGGGTGAGCGGGATCTGGAACCGGCTTATGGAGGTTTGATAGAGGGGCCGGGCTCCTAATTCTACGCAGGGCTCTGCCCAGCAGCCTGTTTTTCAATGGGCGGGTAATCGTATACAATCCAGCAGCCCACATGGTGTGCTGAAACGCCTGCCAAGCGGGCGCCGCAGGATGCGGCGCATCGAAAATCAAACACTTTAAGTGTTTGATTTTCGGAGCAAGCGCGAATTTACTTCGCGCGAAGCGAGTTGCAAAAGGCCATGGACGGACTTTTTCAACAACAATTAGCCCCCTCCTTGAGGAAGCACAATGAGCACCCCAATGCATGACCGTGACGGCCTGATCTGGGTCGACGGAGCAATGGTCCCCTGGCGTGAGGCCAAGGTCCATGTCTTGACCCATACGCTGCACTACGGCATGGGCGTATTCGAGGGGGTGCGCGCTTATAAAACCGACCAGGGAACGGCTATCTTTCGCCTGCGGGAACACACGCGCCGGCTGCTGAATTCCGCGAAGATCTTCAATATGAACATGTCTTTCGACATGGAGACCCTGCTGGCGGCGCAAAAGGATGTCGTCCGCCAGAACAAGCTCGAAAGCGCCTATATCCGCCCCATGTGTTTTTACGGTTCCGAGGAGATGGGGCTGCATGCCAAGAACCTGAAGGTCCATTGCATCGTAGCGGCCTGGAAGTGGGGCTCCTACCTGGGCGAGGAGGGCATCAAGAACGGCATCCGGGTCAAGGTTTCGTCCTTTGCGCGGCATCATGTCAATATCAACATGTGCAAGGCCAAGTCGAACGGCAGTTACATGAACTCCATCCTGGCGTTCAACGAAGTTTCCGCTGCGGGTTATGACGAAGCGTTGTTGCTGGATTCGGAGGGCTATGTCTCGGAAGGCAGCGGCGAGAATATTTTCATCGTCCGCGACGGCGTCATCTATACGCCGGACCTGACTTCCTGTCTGGACGGCATCACGCGTAACACTATTTTTACTCTGGCCGCGGAGATCGGTCTCACGATCAAAGAGAAGCGAATCACGCGCGATGAGGTCTATATCGCGGACGAGGCCTTCTTCACCGGAACCGCGGCGGAGGTCACGCCGATTCGCGAAGTCGATGGCCGCAAGATCGGCAGCGGAGCCTGCGGCGAGATCACCCGGAAGCTGCAGGTTCTGTATTTCGACCAGGTTTACGGCCGGCGCCAGCAGCACTCCGAGTGGTTATCCTACGTTTGATCTATTGAGGATGAGTTCCGTCATGTCAAACCAGCAGAAGAAGCAACCCAACGCCACACGCAAGGTGCTGGTAGCGGTGAAGGACCTGCCCATACATTGCCCGCTGCCGGACAGTACGTTATGGAATTCCCATCCGCGCGTTTATATTCCCCTGGAAAAGGCGGCGAACCGGCGGGCGCTGTGCCCTTATTGCGGGACCGAGTTCATACTGGAATAAAAACGAACGGTTAACGGCATATAGCCGGCGCCGTTCGCAAGTTTTTCCGGTTTCGGCAATCAATTCCCGATCAGGCGCCGTCCTGGTTCCGTTCCAGGATCAATTCACGGTAAAGGCTGAAAGTTTTATCGATCGTCACGCCGATACTGAAATATTCCTCGATACGCTTTCTGGCCGCGGCGCCCATTTGCTCGCATCGTTGCGGGTTCGAGCGCAACTCTGTTACGGCGGCGGCAATCGCCTGCGCCGAGGCCGGCGGCACGATCAGGCCGCTGACGCCGTGCTCCACCAGTTCGGGGCTGCCGCCGGAGTCGGTGACGATCGCCGGCAGGCCGTAAGCCATCCCTTCGATGATCGACTTCGGCAATCCCTCGCGCTTGAGCGAAGGCAGAATGCAGGCATCGCAGGCCGCCTGCAGGCGCGGTGCATCGGCGCGGAATCCCGCCAGGTGGATGCGGTCACGCGCGGAACTCCGCGCGAGCAGGCGCGCCAGTCCGGTGTTCTGCATGTTGCCGATCAGAAGAAAATGGACGTTCAGTTCCCGCGGCAGCATAGAGGCCGCCTCGACTATCTTTTCGATGCCCTTGCGCGGGCGATAGTTGGTGATGCATCCGACCACAAAGTCGTTTTCGCTGATACCGAATTCTGCTAGATTATGCGGCGCAGCCTGGTACCAGGCCAGGTCATGGCCCTTGTGGATGGTGACGAGCTTATGCGGCGGAATCCTCAGCCACAGAAATCCGATATTGAGCAGATACTCGCGGATTGCCTCGGCGACGCAAACGATGCGGTTCACCCTGGGGTTGAGGTAGGTCATCCAGGAACCCGGGTTCAGAAAGCTGACGTTGCCGACAATGCCGCGATAGGCGATGAATTTTACCGGCATCCCCTTGCAGGCCAGCAGTCCGTTCGAAACCGTCTTATTGTTGAAGGCGTGCACGATATCCGGTTTGAATGCGGACAGTACGCCGCGCAGCTTGCGGACGGCGTTGCGGTCGATGCGGCTTGCGAAAGGAATATGCTCCAGCGCGATGCCGGCGGCGGCGAGCTTCGAAGCATCAGGTTCGCGCAGGATGCCGGCGACCACGCGGGCATCGACCCCTTTGTGCTTGAGGCCGATGATCATGTCGGTTTCATGAACGATGTTATGCGGAACGACGAACAGGACTTTCATAGAATGAATTCATATGCGCCCCCGGACGGGCGACCGACAGTATATATGAAAGGCTCGGGAAAGGGGACGCGCGTCCGGACGATAACCCTCCGCCCTAAGGTGCAGCGGGCATGCTGAAGATCTCGGGCGTGGTAATCACCTTCAACGAGGCCGCGCACATTCGTGCATGCATCGAATCCCTGCGTCAGGTCTGCGACGAGATCATCGTCGTCGATTCATACAGCCGCGATGAAACAGTGGAGCTGGCGAAGCAGGCCGGAGCGACCGTCTATCAGCGCGAGTATCCGGGCGACGGCCCCCAGATCAATTACGGCGCCGAGCGCGCGTCGAACGACTGGATATTGCGCATGGACGCCGACGAGCGGCTGGACGCGGACGCGGTTGAATTCATCCGCTCACTCGATTTTGCCCGGACGCAGCATGAGGCCTACGCCTTCTGCCGCAAGAACTATGTCGGCACGCACTGGATCAAGGCGGCGGGTTTCTATCCCGAGTATGTCACCCGGCTGTATCGCCGCTCCCGCTGCGGTTTTACCAATACCGGCCGACACGATTACGTCAAGACGCGCTCCGTCAGTAAGGCGCGCTCCGTCAGTAAGGCGCGCGCGCACATCATCCATTACACCTATCGCGATTATTCCAATTGGGTGGACAAGTTGAACAAGCTGAGCGATATCGATTCGCGTCTCATGTACGAGCATGGAATCCGTACCCACCGCTGGGCTCCGGTCACGCACGCACTGGCGGCCGCCATCCGCAAACTGCTGCTCAAGGGCGGCATCTTCCAGGGCCTGGACGGCATTACGGTCTCTCTGACCACGGTATTCCGGATCTATATGAAGTACCTGAAGCTGTATGAGTTGCAGCAGAAGCGCGGCGGGACCCGGGATTGAGTGAGGTGCGCGTCCTCCATGTCAATCTCGCGCGCGGGTTCCGCGGCGGCGAACGCCAGACCCAGCTCCTGATCGAGGCTCTGTCCGGACTCGGGGTGGATCAGCTGCTCGCCGCCCGCTACGATTCACCCCTGCTCGCCAGGCTGGCCAGTGTGCCGGGCCTGAAGTTTTACCCCATGACTAAACCTTACTGGCGGCACATTCCCCGGCTCCGCGCCAGGCGGTCGGACCTCGTGCATGCGCACGAGGCGCGGGCGGCGCAGTGGGCGTTGCTCAACTATTGGCATAATCGGACACCCTACGTCATGACGCGCCGCATCGACCGGATGCCGCGCAATTTCAGTTTCACCCGCGCGGTATACCGCAACGCCGCCGCGGTGGCGGGCCTGTCGGCCGCGATCCGCGCCAGCGTGCAACAGTTCTCGCCCGGCAAGGAAGTTACGATCATACCGTCCATGTTCGCGAGTCTGCCGGTGGATCCAAAGCGGGTGGCGGAATTGCGCGCGCGCTATCGCGACCGCTTCATAGTCGGGCATATCGGCGCGCTGGTCGATCCTCATAAGGGCCAGTCGGTGCTGATCGCGGCGGCGAAACTGTTGCAGGAGCGTTATCCGGAATTCGTCTTCCTGCTGGTGGGCGACGGCGAGGACAAGGTGTATCTGCAGCGCCTGGCCGCTTCGAATCCGAACATCATGTTCATCGGTTTTGTCGAGGATGTCGGCAACTGGATCGCCGCTTTCGACATGTTTGTCTTCCCTTCGCTGGAAGAAGGGCTCGGTTCCACCCTGTTGGACGTGATGCAGCATCGCAAGCCGATCGTGGCGAGCGCGGTGGGAGGTATCCTCGACGTGGTCAGCGACGGTCACAGCGGTCTGCTGGTGCCCCCGGGTGACGCGCAGCTTCTGGCCGCGGCAATCGAACGGATGCATCAGGACGTCTCGTTGCGGGAAAAATGCGTAGCGGGAGGCATTGAGCAACTGGAACGTTACTCGCCTCGGCGCATTGCCGGGTGCTATCATAGTCTCTACCAATCGGTATTGAACTCAGCCGTATGAAAATTGATATTCCGGATTTCTCAGGGGTCCGCGTACTGGTGATCGGCGATCTGATGCTGGATCGTTACTGGTATGGCGGCACTTCCCGCATTTCGCCGGAGGCCCCGGTGCCCGTGGTCAGCGTGAAGTCGGTCGAAGAGCGGCCGGGCGGCGCCGGGAACGTCGCCCTGAACATCGCCGACCTGGGCGGCGGCGTGGACTTGATCGGCCTGATCGGGCAGGACGAGCAAGGAGCGATGCTGCAGGAGAAATTGCGCGAACGGCGCGTGAACTGCCTCATGGTCAGCGCCCGTCAGCATGCGACGGTTACCAAGTTGCGCATCATCAGCCGCCAGCAGCAGCTGATCCGCCTCGATTTCGAGGACGGGTTTGCCGGCGCCGACCACAAGAAAATGAAGGACGCCTACAATCGGGCCTTGCGCGCCGCACAGGTCGTAATTCTCTCTGATTACGGCAAGGGCACGCTGGCCGATGCGCCGCAGCTCATCGCATGGGCGCGCGAACATGACAAGATCGTGCTGGTCGACCCCAAGGGCAGGGACTTCATGCGTTACCGCCAGGCGAGCCTGCTCACGCCGAACCAGTCCGAATTCGAAGCGGTGGTCGGACCCTGCCGCGACGAGACCGAAATGGCGGAGAAAGGAAATGCGCTCATCAAGACTCTCAAGTTGGGAGCCTTGCTGATCACGCGCAGCGAGAAGGGCATGACCCTGCTGCGTCAGGGCCAGGAGCCCTTGCATTTTCCGGCGCGGGCGCGCGAAGTATACGACGTCACCGGCGCCGGCGACACGGTCATCGCCGTTATCGCCGCGGGCCTCGCCGCAGGTCTCGCATTACCCGACGCGATCGCGATTTCGAATCTTGCCGCCGGCATCGTCGTCGGCAAATTGGGAACAGCCACCGTCACGGCCGAGGAACTGGAGGATGCCATGCTCGAGCATGCGCACGCGGGGCGGGGCGTGATGACTGAAAAAGAGCTGGCCAAACTGCTGGCCCAGGCGCGCGCGCAGGGCGAACGCATCGTGATGACCAATGGTTGTTTCGATATCCTGCATGCCGGGCATGTCACCTACCTGCAGCAGGCCGCGAAACTGGGCGACCGCCTGGTGGTGGCGGTCAATGACGACGCGTCCGTGAAGCGCCTCAAAGGAAAGGACCGGCCTGTGAACAGCCTGCAGTCGCGGATGACGGTGCTGGCCGCGCTGGAGTCGGTCGACTGGGTGGTGTCATTCAGCGAGGACACGCCGGAACGGTTGATTGCAAAATTAAGCCCGGACGTACTGGTAAAGGGTGGCGACTACAAGCCCGACGAAATCGCCGGC
>DASUFE010000021.1:0-4521 GCA_036274675.1 Gammaproteobacteria bacterium | reverse complement strand
GGTCGTGTATCTGCATCCCGAGCAGTTCATCGGCGCTGTACAAAGTAAGTTCGCACAGCTTGGGATTCACTCTTATCAGGCGCCCGGTCGCGGGATCGGCCTGGGCCTTGCCGACGCTGGAGAATTCGAAGATGGCGCGGAATTCCTCCTCGCTCTGGCGCAACGCGGCTTCGGCATAGGCGCGCTCGAGCCTTATATAGATGCGCTCCGTCAGCTCGCGCATCAGCTCCATTTCGTCCGCTCGCCAGCGGTAAGGCTGGCGGTGCTGCGCGCACAGCAGGAATTTCCAGCGGCCGTTGCTGAGATAGGGCGCCAGCAGCTGCGAGCGGACTTCAAAGGGCCGGTAAGCCTCGGCGTTGTGAGCGGTGCGCGGATCGGTTTCGATATCGTCGATGGCGACGGTATGACCGGCCTGCAACTGCTGGCAGCAGTTCTCGCTGATCAGTCCCTGCAGCTTGTAGGCCAGCTTGCAGTCGATGACGCCCGGCTCGTGCACTTCATAGGCCCCGGTGACTTCGTCCACCGTTTTGTTGATGTTGACGAAGGTAAGTCGCGACAGGCCGAGGTAACGGTATACCTTTTCGCCGACCACGCGCATGATTTCGGTGGCGCTGCACAGGCGTGAAAAATCATCGCCGATCCGGGCCAGAAAAGTAGCGTTGAGTTCGGCCCGCTTGCGGGCGGTGATATTCTGCGCCACCCCGATAAAGCGCCGTGACTTGCCGGGTTCGCCCTTGTGGATGCCTTGCGAGCGGACCCAGAGAATTTCACCCGTGTGCGGATTAATGACGCGGTATTCCTGCGAGAAGTCCGTGCCCTCGCGCACTGCGCGTTCGGCGGCCGCGACCATCGCGGCGCGGTCGCCGGGATGCAGCAGCCCGGCCTTGCCCGCGTAGTCCTGGGGCGGGTCGAAACCGAGTATGCGGGCGGCGTTCGGCGAGTGATGGATGGCGCGCGAGGCTTCGTCCACTTCCCAGGTATAGATCTGCCCGGCCTCGGTGGCGATGCGCAGGCGCTCTTCGCTCTCCCGCAGGATCCGGGTCCCTTCCACATTGTCGGTGATATCGAAGTTGTGCCCGACCAGTCCGAGGTAACGCCCACTGGTGCCGTAATGCGGCCGGCCGTGGGATTCGATCCAGCGCCACTGTTTGTCATGCCGGCACATGCGGGACCGGCTGCACAATGAGGTACGTTCGCGCACGGCCTGCCGTACGGTCGCGATGTAAGCAGCCGCTTCGTCCGGATGTATCAACTGGTGCCAGCCTTCGCCGGTGATCTCTTCTTCGGTTTTACCGAAGAATTCGAGGTAGGAGCGATTGATATATCGACAATGCCCGGCGGTGTTGATAAACCAGATGATGGCAGGCGACGCGTCGACGAGGGTGCGGAATTCCGCTTCGCTGGCGAAGAATACCCGTTCGACCTGCCTGTCCTGTTCAGACCTGGGGGATTCCATGACGTATCTCCTTTCGTCATTACTACAATGGATGTACGGTCCTGTGGCGGGACTGCGAATGGTAAACGATACAACACCCCGCTGGAATCAGGATGACTGCGTGTTGAAAAGACAAGCGAGGTGCGTTGTCAGGTAATGAAAGACTTGTAGAGAGAGTAATCCGTCAGCGATGAATATGATATTGCGGGCTGCTCGTAAGCACGGTTTCAACCACGCGCGCGAGCTGGTCCGGGTCCACATCCGGCTGGATGCCATGACCCAGGTTGAATACATGACCGTGACCCTGGCCGTAATCGGCCAGCACGCGCCTGGTTTCAGCGACTACAGTATCGGCGGAGGCATGCAATATCTCCGGATCCAGGTTGCCCTGGAGCGCAACCTTGTCCCCGGTACGGCCACGCGCCTCCTTGAGCGACACCGTCCAGTCCAGCCCGATGCCATCGCAGCCCGTGGCCGCGATCTGTTCAAGCCACTCGCCACCGCCCTTGGTGAAGAGAATCACGGGAATGCGCTGCCCTGTATGTACACGTGTCAGCTGACGCACGATCCTTTCCATGTAGTGCAATGAGTATTCCCGGTATTCCGGCGTATTGAGGGCGCCGCCCCAGGTATCGAATACCATCACAGTCTGCGCCCCGGCCTCGATCTGAGCGTTCAGGTAACCGGTTACCGCCGCAGCGAGTTTTTCCAGCAAGGCATGCAGGGTCGCTGGCTCATTGCGCATCAGGCCGCGGGCGAGCGGGAACTCGCGGCTGGAACCGCCTTCGACCATGTAGGTCGCGAGCGTCCACGGGCTGCCGGCAAAGCCGATCAGCGGCACCTTGCCGTCAAGCTCGCGCCGGATCAGGCGCACTGCGTCCATCACATAGCGCAACTCGGTTTCAGGGTCGGGGACGGCGAGCGCCGCGATCGCGCGCGCGTCACGCACCGGGCGTTCGAATTTCGGGCCCTCGCCTTCGGTGAAATAGAGGCCGAGGCCCATGGCGTCGGGTATGGTCAGGATATCGGAAAACAGGATGGCGGCATCCAGCGGGAAACGCGCCAGCGGTTGCAGGGTGACTTCACAGGCAAGCTCGGGCGTCTGGCAGAGTTTCATAAAACTGCCGGCGCGGGCGCGGGTGGCGCGGTATTCCGGCAGATAGCGCCCCGCCTGGCGCATGATCCACACGGGAGTGCGGTCCACGGGCTGGCGCAGCAGTGCGCGTAGCAGACGATCGTTTTTTAGCTCAGTCATATTCCGTATAAAAAAAGAAGACCTTTCGCAGAGTTCGCTGAGGCGCTTTAGTCAAAAACATGCTCGCAAAGCATGCAGAGATCCCCATGCAATGCCCACAGGTTATTTTCATCAAGAATATCTATAACAGAGGGTCTGCGGGCTAGCCTTGCGACCTTGGCTGGCTCCGCGGCTTATTATACTTAAGCGTCTTTGCGTGCTCTGCGAGAGATCTTGTCCGCGAGCTCTGCGAGAAATTTGTATTAACCGCCGAGTTTGGATTTGATGCTGGCGCCGACCTTGCCCATGTCGGCCCGGCCCGCCAGTTTGGGTTTGAGAATGCCCATTACCTTGCCCATGTCCTTGACGGAAGAGGCCCCCGTCGATTTGATCGCTTCCGCGATCATGCCGTCGATTTCCGCGTCGCTCAACTGTTTGGGCATGTAGCTCTGGATGATGGTGAGTTCGCCGTTTTCCTTGTCGACGAGGTCGGTACGGCCGGCCTTGCCGAACTGGTCGATGGATTCACGCCGCTGCTTGGACATCTTGTCCAGCACCGCGATGACCATGGAATCATCCAGGTCGATCCGTTCGTCGACCTCGCGTTGCTTGATGGCGGCCAGGATCAGCCGTATGGTCGCCAGGCGCTCTTTCTCGCCGGCGCGCATGGACGCTTTCATATCGTCCGTAATGCGGATCTTCAGCGGGGAATCGCTCATTGCGCCTGGAACCCGGATCAGGAGCGGGCTGCAGCGGGGGCCGGACGGCGCGGAACCCGGGGGGTGCCATCCTTGTTGACGCGCTTCTGGTGGCGCTTGGTGGCGGCGGCCAGTTTGCGCTTGCGTTCGGTGGTGGGTTTCTCGTAAAACTCGCGGCGGCGGGTTTCGGTCAGCACACCGGCTTTTTCGCAGGTGCGCTTGAAACGCCGCATGGCGGATTCGAAAGGCTCGTTTTCTCTGACGCGGACTGACGGCATATTGAAACTGACTCACAAATAGGGAAAATGGGCCGCGATTATAATGATTTGCCCGGGCCCTGCCAATGATTTAGGGTATGGCCGGCTTCAGGCCTGAGGATTTATCTATATATGGTGGTATTGGGAATCGAGACCTCCTGTGATGAGACAGGATTGGCTTTATATAGCGGCGACAAGGGCTTGCTGGGCCATGTGCTGCACAGCCAGGTCAAGCTGCATGCTATTTATGGGGGAGTGGTCCCGGAACTGGCCTCCCGCGACCATATCCGGCGGCTGACCCCCCTGTTGCGCCAGTTATTAAAGGATTGCGGCCTGGGATTATCCGATATAGGCGCCGTTGCCTATACGGCCGGGCCGGGCCTGCTCGGGGCCTTGCTGACCGGGGCCGCCTTTGGCCGGACCCTGGCCTGGAACCTGGGTGTGCCCGCGGTGCCCGTCCATCATATGGAGGGCCATCTGCTGGCGCCCATGCTGGAAACCCCGGCTCCGGAGTTTCCCTTCCTGGCCTTGCTGGTTTCGGGAGGGCATTCCCAGCTGGTCGGGGTGCAGGCCCTTGGCCAGTACGAGATCCTCGGTGAAAGCCTGGATGACGCCGCGGGGGAAGCTTTCGATAAAACCGCCAAACTGCTGGGCCTCGGTTATCCGGGCGGACCTGCGCTGGCGAAACTGGCCGAGCAGGGTAATCCGGGCCGCTTCGAACTGCCGCGGCCGATGTGCGACCGGCCGGGCCTTGATTTCAGTTTCAGCGGCCTCAAGACCCATGTCATGAACATCATCCATTCCAATCCGGATGACGAGCAGACCAAGGCCGATATCGCGCGCGCTTTCGAAGAGGCAGTGGTGGACGTCATGACCATCAAATGCCGCCGCGCGCTC
>DASUFE010000020.1:0-7985 GCA_036274675.1 Gammaproteobacteria bacterium | reverse complement strand
GACCATCGAATTCCTGAAATATGGAGTGGACGACGACCCGGCCGAAGGCAAGCTGATAACGATCGGATTCAACCATCGTTTCGAATTGCCGGGTTTCCGCTAAACGCGGCGTTTCATCGGTTTTATCGCGGTATTACGCGGTATCCGGAGCAAGATGCACTATAGGCTTTGAAGCAAAGAGGTTGTGTATATGAGCCGGATTCCATTATTGATACCGCTTGCAATTTTATTGCTGGCTGGTTGTTCCCAGCAGAGTGGCACCGGCACGGGCGGTGGTCCGGGTGGTGGCAGTGGCGGCGGTACCGATCCGGATCCCAATCTGCCGACCACTGGCATACCGGATCTGGATAGCATGAGCATATCCGTTGATGAAGCCAGCATCGAAGGCTTTAGTCGCGATAACGTCACCACGACTATCACGGTTAACCTTGCCGACCGCCTGAATCAGGATACAGTGGATGGTACCGAGGTGCATTTCAGCTCAGAAGCCGGGCGTATTGACCAATTCTGCACTGTCCAGAAAGGTTCCTGTACGGTTACTTTAAGCAGTTCGGGGGATAGGACAGGTATTCCCGATGGATTGGTCACCATACTGGCCTGGACCACTGGTAATGAATCCTTCCTCGATCAGGATTCCGATGGCCTGTACAGCGATGGCGACTTTTTTAACGACGATCCCAGCCGCCCCGATCTTGCTGAGCCCTTTCTCGATAAGAATTTTGACGGCAATTACGATGCCGGTAGTGATGAGTTCAGTGGTACTGATTTCAACCAAAATGGCGTGCACGATGGTCCGGACGGCAAGTATAACGGCGTCTTTTGTTCACATTCGACCGATTGCTCGACTAATCAATATTTGTTTATATGGAAAGATCTTCAAGTGGTCTTCTCATCTTCAAGCGCCAATATCACGCTGAATCCGGATCCTGTGGTCCCGGGTCAAGTGACTCTGACCGTCACGGATATCAACGGCAACCCGATGGCAGTCGGCACCAAAATCGCTATAGAAACAGATAATGGCGAAGTGGATGTTACTTCGTTTACCGTGGGTACGGATTTCGGAACATCGACAATTCTCAATGTGGGAACCGATGGCACTCCTGATACCACCACTTTCAGGGTAACCGCTACCAGCCCTGAGAGTGGTCTCGTCACTTCATATACGACGACTTTTACCGATTAAACATCCAGCTTAAGCGTAAGAGCGTTTTTCACCCATTCCCTCGACATTCTCCACGCAACGCCCGCACAGTTCCGGGTGTTGCGTGTTTTTGCCCACGTCTTCCCGGTGATGCCAGCAGCGTACGCATTTGGCATGCGTCGAGGATGTGACGCGGACAGCGATTTCGCCCTGCGCCAGCTTCACCTTTACCGCATCCGCCGGCGCTTTGGTCAGTGGATGCAGGCGCGCGTAGGAAGTGATGAGCGCGAAGCGCAGTTCGTCGCCGAGGCGCGACAGCAGTTGCGCGGTTTTGTCGTCGCAATATAAATCCACTTCCGCCGCCAGCGAGGAGCCGATGCCGCCGGCCACGCGCAGGATTTCGAGTTGCTTGCTGACCGCCTGGCGAATTTCGAGCACGGTATCCCAGAACGCATGGTTCATCGCCTCGCGGTCATCGAGTTCCGTCAACGTGGCATACCACTGCTCGGTGAAGATCGTGGGGCCGCGCTTGCCGGGCAGATAGCCCCAGGCCTCGTCCGCGGTGAAACTCAACACCGGCGCCAGCCAGCGCAGCATCGCTTCGGCGATATGGTAAAGGGCGGTCTGGGCGGAACGGCGCGGCAGGCTGTTGGCTTGCGTCGTGTATTGGCGGTCTTTGATCACATCGAGATAGAAACCACCCAGGTCGACGATGCAGAAGTTATGCACCAGTTGGTAGATGCGGTGAAACTGATATTGCTCGTAAGCCTGCGTGATCTGTTGCTGCAGGCGCGCGGCCTGGCTGACCGCCCAGCGGTCAAGTGCGATCATCTTTTCCTTCGACGCCAGATGCGTGGCGGGTTCGAAACCGGCGAGATTGGCCAGCAGGAAGCGCAGCGTGTTGCGAATGCGCCGGTAAGAGTCGGCCATGCGGTTGAGGATTTCATCCGACACGCTCATTTCGCCGCTGTAATCCGTGGCCGCCACCCACAGCCGCAGGATATCGGCGCCGAGCGTTTTCAGCACCTGTTGCGGCGCCACGACGTTGCCGAGCGACTTCGACATCTTGCGACCCTGCGCGTCCACGGTGAAGCCGTGCGTCAGCACGGATTTATACGGCGCCTGGCCGCGCATCGCCACGGCGGTCAACAGCGAGGACTGGAACCAGCCGCGGTGCTGGTCGGAACCTTCGAGGTACAGGTCCGCCGGCGGCGGCGCAAGTTCTGCGGCGCGCTGCTCCAGCACCGCGAAATGGGTGACGCCGGAATCGAACCACACATCCAGCGTGTCGTTCACCTTGGTATATTGCGCGGCGGCGGACCCGAGCAGATCTTTCGCATCCAGTTCGTACCAGGCGTCGATTCCGCCCTGCTCGATGCGTTGCGCCGCCTGCTCGATCAGCCGCGACGTGTCGGGATGGAGCTCGCCGGTTTGTTTGTGCACGAACAGCGCGATCGGTACGCCCCAGGTACGCTGCCGCGAAATGCACCAGTCGGGACGGTTCGCGACCATGCCCTCGATGCGCGCCTTGCCCCAGTCGGGCAGCCAGCGCGTGGCGTCAATGGCCTGGCGGGCCTGCGCGCGCAGTCCTTTTTGCTCCATGCTGATAAACCATTGCGGTGTCGCGCGGAAAATGATCGGCGTCTTGTGGCGCCAGCAATGCGGATAGCTGTGTTTCAAACTGCCCTTGTACAGCAAGGCGTTATTCGCGCTCAGCAGTTCGATGATGACGTCGTTCGCTTTATAAACGTGCAGGCCGGCGAGCTTTTCGGTGCCGGGCACGAATACGCCGTTGGCGTCCACCGGATTATCAACCGGCAGTTTATAGGTGAGTCCGGCCGCGTAGTCTTCCTGGCCGTGGCCGGGCGCGGTATGCACGGCGCCGGTGCCAGCGTCGGTGGTCACGTGCTCGCCCAGAATCACAGGCACCTGGCGGTTATAAAAAGGATGCTGCAGCTTCAGGCCTTCCAGCGCCTTGCCTTTGCATTTGCCGACAATCTTGTGATCGCCGATCTGGTAACGCTTCAGACAGTTTTCCAATAAGGCTTCGGCCAGCAGCAGCCGTTCAGCGCCGGTATCCACCAGCACGTATTCCAGCTCGGGATGCAGGGCTACCGCCTGGTTGGCGGGCAGCGTCCAGGGCGTGGTGGTCCAGATCGGTATGGAAGCGGCGATGTCGCCTTTGACGCCCAGCGCCTTATTAAAGGTCTTGAGGTCGACGACTTTGAAACGTACATCGATCTGCGGCGAAGTCTTATCTTCGTATTCGACTTCGGCTTCGGCCAGCGCCGAGCCGCAGTCCATGCACCAGTGCACCGGCTTGTAACCTTTCAGCAGATGGCCGTTGCCGATGATGCGCCCCAGCGCGCGCACGATATCCGCTTCGAAACGGAAATCCATGGTGAGATAGGGCCGCTCCCAGTTGCCGACGATGCCGAGGCGGATGAAGTCGCGCCGCTGGCGTTCGACCTGTTCGGCGGCATACGCGCGGCAGGCCTCGCGGAATTTGCGGACCTCCACTTTCTGCCCGGGCTTGCCCACTTTTTTCTCGACGTTCAGTTCGATCGGCAGGCCGTGGCAATCCCAGCCCGGCACATAAGGCGCGTCAAAACCGCCCAGGCTTTTGCTTTTGACGATAATGTCCTTGAGGATCTTGTTGACGGCGTGGCCGATGTGTATATCTCCGTTGGCGTAAGGAGGGCCGTCATGCAGGATGAAGCGGGGCCGCCCCTGGCGGCTTTTACGGATAGCCGCATAGAGCTCCAGCGATTGCCAGCGCGCCAGCATCTCCGGTTCGCGCTGGGCGAGATTCGCCTTCATCGGAAAATCGGTCTGAGGCAGGTTCAGAGTTGGTTTGTAGTCTTTGGTCGTCATGTCCGCTTCGCGGAAGGGCCTGCGGCAAACCCCGGCTCCGCCCGGGCTGCCTTATATAAAGTCTGGTTAAACGAGCCGCAAGATTACACGCTTGTTTTGAAATCATCAAAGAGTTCTTGGCTGTCATTCCCGGGAAAGCGGGAATCCAGCTATTCAGGCATGTTCAGGAGCAGATATTCAGATAAAGGTCTGTCCAGCCAGGGTTAGTTTTTTCTATTAACTCGATTTTCCAGTGCTGTCTCCATTTTTTAAGCTGCTTCTCACGGGAAATGGCAGTTTCGCGGGATTATTTTTATGTTCCCATATTCGTTTTATCAGATCAGAAGTCACTCCTGTATATAGGGCTGCTCCGCAGCTTCCGGCATGACTATAAAATACCGAAAAACTGTTTGGCTTGTGCCGCGTCGCGCTGCATCTGCTCGACCAGCGCCGGTACACTTTCAAAGCGCCGTTCCTCGCGCAGCTTGCGCAGGAAGCGGACCTGCAGGCGGCTCCCGTAGATGTCGTCGTTGAAATCGAAAATATAGACCTCCAGCAGGCAGTCGCCGCCGCCGAAGGTCGGGCGGTAGCCGACGCTGGCGACCGCGGGCATGGCCTTAGCGCCGAGGCCCGCCGCTTCCACTGCGAAAATCCCGGTCAGGGGAGGCCGCCGGCGTTTCAGCAGGATATTGGCGGTGGGAAAGCCGAGATCCCGGCCGCGCTTGTCGCCGTGTATGACACGGCCGGACATATGGTACGGACGGCCCAGCAAGTGCGCGGCGCGGTCCAGGTCGCCCTGCTGCAGCGCGGCGCGGATCAGAGTGCTGCTGATGCGCTGTCCGTCCGCGAGGTGCGAATCCAGGCGCTGCACGCTGAAGCCGCAGGCGCGGCCCATTCTTTCGAGCAGCATGTAATCGCCGTGACGCTGATGGCCGAACTTGAGATCGTCGCCGATCACCATCGCTTTCACGCCGAGAGCTTTCACCAATATGTCTTGCACGAAACATTCCGCGCGCAAGGCCGCGAGGTGCCGGTCGAAGCGCAGCAGCAGCACGCGGTCCACTCCCGCCGCGGCCAGCAGTTCAAATTTTTCGCGCAACCGTGTCAGGCGCGACGGCGCTTCGTGTGGCGCCAGGAATTCACGCGGCAGCGGTTCGGTGGTGATCACGGTGGCGGGCAGCCGCAACTCCCGCGCCTGCCACAGCAGGCGGTCCAGTATCTGCCGGTGCCCCAGATGCACGCCGTCAAAATTGCCGAGCGTGGCGACGCAACCGCGATGCGAAGCTTTCAGATTAGATAAACCCCTGATCAGCTCCATGGTGATAGCTGCATTAACAGTTGATGAAAACGTCATGAGCGCCGAGTGCGGAGCACCGGGCAGGGCAAGCCCAAGGCGTAATTGCGCAGGGCGAAGCCCTGCGTAAAAGCAGCGGAGTGTACACCCCGGCGCATGAGCCCACTATTTTTATATCAGGGGAGTCCGATTTCAACGCAGTATGATCGAGCACAGTCGTTTTCATAAATTGTTAATGATGATCCCGGAAGTGAGCGAATCTTACCCCGCTCAGCCACAGCGCCAGGAAATAGACGAGGCCGCCGCCGCTGACCAGCGCGCCCAGCGCCAGGCCGCGCTGCCAGAACGGCCATACATCCCAGACTTTGGAATCGGGGGTAATTACCCACAATAGCGCAATCAGGGTGGCCGCGGCGATCAGCAGTTGCAAACTGAACCTTCCCCATTGGGAAGCAGGGTTGTAGGCGGCCTCCTTGTGCAGGCGCCTGAAGAGCATCCAGCTTTGCTGCCAGGCGGAAAGGGAGGTCGCCAGCGCCAGCGCGGCGTGGGCCTCCTGAATCCGATAATGCAGCAGCAGGGGTATGGATGCGGCCAACATGAGGAGTTTTGTGACCATGGCGATGATGCCGATATAAACCGGAGTCCTGGTATCTTGCCGCGCATAGAATCCGGGCGCGAGGATTTTCGTCAGCATAAAGGCCGGCAATCCGAAGGCATAGGCAATGAGTGCATAGGCCGACATCAATGCGTCATGGGGATCGAATTTTCCGTTTTGAAATAATACCGTCATCAAGGGCTCCGCGAGCAGCGCCAGCCCGAGGCAGGCCGGTATGCCGATCAGCAGCGTCAGGCGCAATGCCCAATCGAGGTTGCGTGAGAAGGCCGCGGCATCGCGCGCGGCGTGCTTGTCCGAGAGGCTGGGCAGGATGACGGTGGCGATCGCGATGCCGAAGATGCCGAGCGGAAACTCCACCATGCGATCCGCCAGATAGAGCCAGGTGATGCTGCCGGCCGCCAGCAGAGAGGCGGCAATCGTGTCGATGAGCAGATTGATCTGCATTACGGAAGAACCAAAGAGCGATGGCATCATCAGACGCAGGATTTTCTGCACGCCTTCATGGCTCCAGCGCCAGCGCGGCCGGGGCAGCATATTCATGCGCGTCAGGAAGGGAACCTGGAATAGCAGTTGCACGATGCCGGCGATCAAGGCTGCCCAGGCTTGGGACATAATCGGCGGATCCATATAGCGGCTGAGCCACAAGGCGCCGCCGATCATGCAGATGTTTAGCCAGACCGGCGTCAATGCGGCTACCGCGAAATGCCGGAAACTGTTCATAATGCCCCCGGCCAGCGCCACCAGGGAAATAAAGAACAGATAGGGGAACGTGATCCGCAGCATATGGGTTGCCAGCTCGGGTTCCTTAACGCCGGGGGCAAATATCAGAATGACGAGGGGGGCGGCCGCGATTCCGAGCGTGGTGAAGATCAACAGGATACCCCCCAGTACACCTGTTACATGACTGATCAGGTCGCGCAGCGCCGCTGCGTCACCCCGCTGGCGGTATTCACTGAGGACGGGGATAAAGGCCTGGGTAAATGATCCCTCGGCCGATAGCCGGCGGAAGAAATTGGGAATCCTGAAGGCCACATAAAACGCGTCGGTGGCGGCATCGGCGCCAAACAGGCGGGTTACCACGATATCCCGGATAAACCCCGAAATCCGCGAAATCAGGGTCATGAAACTTACGGTGCCGCTGGCGCGCAACAGGCTTGTTTTCGGGGGTTGAGGGTCGTTTGCGGCTGTCATAGGGGCTGGCAAAACCAAATTGCGCAGTCTACCGGTTTAAGGGCCTGCTGTAATCCCAAGGGGGCGGGGCTGGGTAAGCAAGCCCTTGATTGACAGAGGGGTTAGGCGTCTGGAATAATCGCGCCCCTGTTTCTTTATGCCGGACAGATCCGGAGGTTAATGTGGCCAATACGATACAAGCCAAAAAGCGCGCCCGTCAGGCTGAAGCACACCGCGAGCATAACGCCAGCCTCAAGTCGCGTTTCCGCACGGCCGTGAAGAATGTGGTGAAGGCTGTGCAGTCCAAACAGAAGGACGCGGCGGTCGAGGCCTACAAGCAGGCCGTGCCGGTAATCGATGCCATGGTCAACAAGAAGCTCGTCCATCAGAACAAGGCCGCCCGTCACAAGAGCCGCCTGAACGCTCATATCAAGGCGCTGAGTTAAAAGTATCCAGGAATATGAAAAAAGCCGGCCTATGCCGGCTTTTTTGTTTTGCCAAACCATTTTCCCGCGAGCTGTAATGGTTTCTTATTTGATATGGAGTTCTTTGCGAACTCAGCGAGAGGTATTTTTTTAGCCGGTGATGACGAGATTGTCCCGGTGCATCAGCTCCGGTTCGTCGATATAGCCCAGCCGCTTTTCCAGTTCCTTGCTCGAACAGCCCTTGATCTTCTCGGTTTCTTCGCTGCTGTAATTGATCAGGCCGCGCGCGATCTCGCGACCCATCTGGTCGGTGCAGGTGACCAGATCGCCGCGCCGGAAACTCCCCTTTACCGCCATAACCCCCACCGGCAGCAGGCTGCGCCCGGATTCACGCAGTACTTTGATCGCGCCGTTGTCCAGTACGACCGCACCTTTCGGCACCAGCCGCCCGGCCAGCCATTGCTTGCGTGCTGTCAGCGCTTCCTG
>DASUFE010000019.1:0-6240 GCA_036274675.1 Gammaproteobacteria bacterium | reverse complement strand
CTGCGGCGGACTGTTGCTTGCCGGTTTCGCAGGCTTTCCCCTGCTCGGCACGCGAGGCCTGTTGAGCCTCATATACTGTCTTGCGTGCGGCTCCGGAATCGCCTTGATGGCCTGGATATGGCGGCGCGATGTGCAACGCGGCGGAGCGGATTTCAGCGGGGCGCTTGCGGGAGGAATGCTCGCGCTGGCGATGATGGTGGCGGTCATAATGCCTTCCGGCATGTGGCGGACCTACATCACCGGCGGTCCGGAGCCTAACTGGGAGCTGCGCGAGGGTATCAGCGGCATCGCGCAGCTGTGGTGGGTGGAAGACCATGCGGATGTCCGCGTCAACGGCGAGTACGTGTCACGGCTGCCGTATCTGGCGCGGCATCTCAACCAGGAAGTATTCCTGCTGGCACAGCCGCGGCGCGAAAGGGTACTGGTGTTTGGCATGGGCAGCCCGGAGATCATCCGCTCGCTGACGGAGGATCCCGGCGTACTCCAGATCGATGTCGTGGATCGCTCGCACGAACTGCCGGAACTTCTTGCCGGCGGCAAGGCGGCGGAGCTGCTGAATCAGGCATTGAGCTCGCCCAAGGTCAGAATATTTACCGCGGACGCCCGCATCGCGGCCAGCCTCTACGAGGCCGCCGCTTTCGACGTTGTGTTCGACAGTCTTGCCTACGCCTCATGGGCCGGTTCGACCGGCGTGAAATCGGAGAGCTATTTCCGGGAGATCCGGCGCATTCTTAAGCCAGAGGGGGTGTATCTTGCCGGCGCCGACTACAGCGGCGAGAGCCGGCGTGCCGTGCTGGCCGGCCTGATGAATGCTTTCGAAATCGTGAAAGAGCACCGCCAGGCGCCTATTGTGATGGCGATGTCCATGGAGCCCCAGTATTCCGATCTGCAGATTATCCTGCTGGCGCAACCGCGCGCCGAAATCTTCGGCCTTCATTTCAGCGACGTTAACGCTTTGCCCGCCTGGTTCAAGAACGAATTCGTTACGCTAACCCGGGAACAGCTCCAGGGAGTTACGCCGATCCGGGACGAGTTGCCGGTTTACGAGTATCTTTCAGCAAAGGCTGAGTGAATCCGCATTCCGGGATTCCGGGTTTCGAAAAAGGACGGGCTGAAGAACTCAAAACTTAAAA
Organism: Gammaproteobacteria bacterium; assembly: GCA_036274675.1. Taxonomy (GTDB): domain Bacteria; phylum Pseudomonadota; class Gammaproteobacteria; order HTCC5015; family HTCC5015; genus DASUFE01. The sequence continues at coordinate 5,107 of DASUFE010000019.1, read as the reverse complement.
AAGCTCCCCGCGGTTTATATCCCATGCGTTCGCGGGCGTGGATGAAGGATTATGGTGTTTATAAATACCTGGACCGTATTGGCCTTTCTCGCATGGCTGCTATGCGTCGCGAGCGTGTTTGTATACGCAAACTTCAGGGGTTGGCTTGAGTCACCGGTTCTGGCGGCGCTCGCTAAAGCCCGGTTATATCTCCTGTTGAGATGGTGCCGGACCCTGGCGCTCCTGTGCGCTTCGGTTTCGGTTATCGCGTTCCTGTATTACGAGACAGACGTTTTTTTTAAAGAGCCGCCCGTGTTCGAATTTACCCTGACGCCTGAGCAATATGCGGCGGAGCTGGCGCACAGAAGCCGGATAATCGCGGACAAGATGAAATATGCTACTGCGGATCAGCGAAAAATCCTGGGATGGCAGAAATCATACTTCGATGAAAAGCTGGCCGATCCAGGCAAGGCGTACGCTGAGCATGCCGCCGCGCTTGTTGCCTATGAGAGGAATCTCAGGGCAATGCTGCGGTCCAGGCTGGCGCCTTCGGATTTATTGAAGAAGGCCATGCGGGCGATGGCTGAGGGAGACCTGATGGAAGCGGATATTTTTTTGGAGGCGATTGAAAATACCGCCCATCTGAATGTGAAAGCAGCCGGCTGGGTTTCGTGGGCGCGCGGGTATCTGGCCGAGCAGGCGGCGGACTTCGCGGGCGCCTATAAGCATTACTCAAGGGCGGCGCAATTCATGCCGCATAATCCGGATCTTGAGGTGTATACCGGATGGTTGGCGTTCAACATGGGTGATTATAAAAACTCCATGACGCACTATGAGGCGGCGCTGGCGAATCGTATGAGGCGATATGGTGAGCATGATCCCGTTGTGGCTGCAGACCTCAGGAACCTCGGCGCTGTCGCCGCATACCTGGAGGACTACAGGGAAATGTATGAATACTATGAAAGGGCCTTGCTGATCGATTTACAAGCCTACGGTGAGAGCCGACCCGAAGTGGCTGTCGACCGCTCTAATGTCGGACGCGCGCTCAGTTACATGAAGGAATACGGGAAAGCGATTCCGCATTTTGAGCAGGCGCTGGCTTTAAACCTGAAGCATTACGGCAAGGATGCCCCCGCGATTCTCGATGATTATGAGCGGCTCGGTGACGCCTGGGGGGAGCTGGCCGACTATGGAAAATCCGCGATGTATTACAAACTCGCCTTGAATTCCGCCTTGAAAATCCGGGGCGCCGGACATCTTGACGTGGCGCGGTACCAAAACCAACTGGGATGGCTGCAGTCCAAATTGGGTGATTATAAAAATGCGATAACCTATTACGAGCAGGCGCTGCTTGCGTATCGCAAGCACTATCCTGAAGATGAGCCGAAAGTAATTGAGATCAAGAGTAATCTAAGGAACTTGCGAAAGTTCTGCGAAAAAGCCGGGTGTCTCCCGCTCTGAAGAAACGGCTCCCGCAACCCGCGATCTTCGGAATGGTTTTGACAGGTAACCGACCGTACAGACAATGTTGTCACGCGCATCTATAAAAATCATTCGCAGGGAAACTTCCCCTCCCGCGGCGCTGTGACAGGATGTTTGCAACCGGCGCCGCCTCCGCGATACGTCTTGTTTATTTCCCGCTTTGGCGGCTTACGGCAAGTAATCCGATCAATTAACCCTTCGTTGAGCATCAAGCCCTGTTAATTGCTTATCGCTAATTGCCGGGTCCGATCGGCCAGCCGAACATCATCCATGCGACCAGCGTCAGCGTGGATGCGACGCCGAAACTGATAGAGTAAGGCAGCATCAGAGTGATCAGCGAGCCGACGCCGAAGGAGGGCACGTACTTGCGGCCGAAGATCAGCACCAGCGGGAAGTAGGGCATCAGCGGCGTCAGTACGTTGGTGACGGAATCCGGGATGCGGTAGGCGGCCTGGGTGAGTTCCGGAGGGTAGCCGAGCAGCATCAGCATCGGTACGAAGACCGGAGCCATCAGCGCCCATTTCGCCGAGGCGCTGCCGATGAAGAGGTCCAGCAGTCCGGTGATCAGCATGAATGCCAGAATCAGAATGAGGCCTTGCAGACCCAGTTGCTGCAGCAGGGCAGCTCCCTTGATCGCGATGATAATGCCGAGGTTCGACCACTGGAACAGCACGATCAGATGCGCGGCCATGAAGGCGAGCACTATATAGTGCCCCATGTCAGACATCGATTCGGCGGCCAGCGCCACCGCGTCCTTGTCATTGCGGATCTTTTTTGTCGCAAGGCCGTAGGCGATGCCCGGCAGCAGGAAGCCGATCATCATCAAAGCAACCATGCTTTTATAGAAAGGCTCCAGGGTGCCGCTTGCCGAGCGCAGCAAGCCGTGTTCCGGAACGGTCCAGACCAGTACCACGATCACCCAGATCAGTAATATGCCGGCGGCCAGCCATAGTCCCTTGCTTTCCACGGGACCGATGCCTTGATCCGGCGAAGCTTCCTGTTGCGAGCCTTCATAAGGTCCCAGATAGGGCTCGATCAATTTTTCGGTAATCAGGACGCCGAGCAGGATAAATGCCGGCGCCAGGGCCGCGGTCAGATAATAGTTCGCGGTGACCGCGACGCTGTAATCCGGTTGCAACAGCCGCGCCGCGGCCTGTGTCAGTCCGGCCAGCACGGGATCGAGCGCGGTCAACAGCAGGTTGGCGGCGAAGCCGGCGGACACCCCGGCAAAGGCCGCGCATAAACCCGCCAGCGGATGCCGGCCCGCGCTGTGAAACAGCAGCGCTCCGAGTGGAATCAGCACGACATATCCCGCGTCGGCGGCGACATGCGACAGGATCCCGGCGAATACCAGTGTCCCGCTTAATAACGAAGGCGGCATCCGCGTGACGAAGGCGCGCAGTACGGCGCCGATTAATCCGCTCCTGTCGGCAATGCCGATGCCGAGCATGACCGTCAATACCATGCCGAAAGGAGCAAACCCGGTAAAGGTCTGAGGCATTTCGAGTAACAGCTTCTGCAACTGCGCTGCGGAGAGAAGATTGACGGCGTTGATCGCTTCGCCTGTACCCGGATGTACGGCCGAGACATGCAATGCGGCCGCCAGGGCGGAGCCCAGCATGGTGAGCGCGATCAGTATCAGGAACAGGCTGACCGGGTCCGGTAGCCGGTTGCCAAGGCGCTCGATCGAGCCGAGCCAATTTTCCATAAATCGTTTCATGTTAAGCCCTGCTCCGATTGCATTAAGTTTTTTCAAGGTGTCGCGGACATGGCCGCGTCCTGGATGTTTACCATGTGCCCGTGTTCGGCATGCTCAGCCAGGGTTCTTGCAGAGGCAAGGCTTCTCCTTTCTGCAGCAGTTCTATCGAGATGTTGTCGGGCGAGCGGATGAACGCCATGCGGCCGTCGCGCGGAGGCCGGTTGATAGTAACGCCGGCATCCTGGAGTTTCTGGCATAGCCGGTAGATATCATCAACCTCGTAGGCCAGGTGCCCGAAATTGCGTCCACCCGTGTATTGCTCAGGATCCCAATTGTAGGTCAGCTCGATCTGCGCGTTCTCATCGCCGGGCGCCGCCAGGAACACCAGCGTAAAGCGGCCCTTCTCGTTAACGTTCTCGCGGACTTTCTTCAGCCCCAGCTTGTTGCAATAGAAATCCAGCGACTCATCCAGATCAGTGACGCGGACCATGGTGTGGAGGTATTTCATGTTTGTTCTCTACGAGGTACGGAGACATCATTATTAAGGAGATTGCTTTGGGATGCTACTTGGAATTCTGCTTATAAGAGGAGTTTAGTTTGTCGCACGCGCGCCTCATCATTTTCTTTGAAGAGGTTTCGCCCGCCGCTTCGCGGCTGTGGCGACCCCTTTTCTTTTTTCTTGCAAAAAGAAAGGGGGGGAGAAACGCGCTTCCAGGCGTGACAGTGTTTAGGCCGCTGGATGAATCGTGGCGCGTGCAATGTACCGGTGGCTTCGAGACAGAGAACGGCAAGCAACAGCAGAATTAACCGATGCTATTGCTTGTATTTGTTAAGCCGAATCTGATCGCAATCACGGCCAGTATTGAGTGTGCGTTTCTGAATCGGAGTCACTTTTACGCCGCCATGGCTCGGCGATGGGATTGATTGGCTGATCTGAAAGATGCAAGAGATATGATGCCTTCCGGTGTATCTAAATGATGTGTATATTCTTGTTGAGATTCTCCAGAGCCCACATTCAAAATGAAATTCCAAACTCCTGATTTACCCAAGGAAGCAGCGCTGGCGGCTCAGGCCGACGGGGCGCTCGAGCGTTTGCGGGAGTATCCCGATGCCGCGGCGTATGCCGCCGATCCCTTGTTGCGGCATGCCTGCTACTGCAGCGACTTTATAAGTGCGGCTATCGCCGCCGATCCGGGTCTGCCCGCGCGACTGCTGCGGGACGACGCGTTGTCGGCTCCGTTCGAAGCCGGGCGATTATGCCTGCCTGAGGCCGCAGAATTCCCGGCCGAGCCGGAGTTCATGCATGCGTTGCGGCTGTTGCGGCGCGATGAAATGATCCGTATCGCCCTGCGCGATCTTGCGGGTTTCGCGGGACTCGAGGAAACACTGGGCGCACTGTCCGCGCTTGCGGACTTCTGCTTGCGCGCGGCCAGTGATTATTCGCGGCGCCTGCTCGTCGAGCGCCACGGCGAGCCCCTTACCGAGGATGATTCGCCGCTCGCGCTATGCGTGCTTGCGCTCGGCAAACTTGGCGGCGGCGAATTGAATTTTTCTTCGGACATCGACGTGGTCTTCGCCTTCGCCGAGCATGGCCGCACGCGCGGGAACCCGGGACAGCACGTCATCGAGGCGGAGGAGTTTTTCACGCGCCAGGCCCGGCTCGTCGTGAAGTATCTGCATGAAATCACCGCCGACGGCTTTGTGTTCCGCGTCGATACGCGCCTGCGGCCTTTCGGTGACAGCGGCGCGCTGGTCGTGTCCTTCGATTTCATGGAAACCTATTACCAGAACCAGGGCCGCGACTGGGAACGTTATGCGCTGATCAAGGCCCGGCCCGTATGCGGCATCGAGAGCCAGTCGCAGCGGCTGATGCAACTGCTGCAACCTTTCGTTTACCGGCGTTATCTGGATTACGGCGCCTTCGAGGCGCTGCGCGAAATGAAAGCC
>DASUFE010000018.1:0-29948 GCA_036274675.1 Gammaproteobacteria bacterium | reverse complement strand
CTTTTCCGAAATCCATATTCGACAACGTCGCCTATGGGCCGCGTATACATGGTCTGGCCTCGAACAGGGCGGAACTGGATGAGATTGTCATCACCAGTCTGGAACGGGCCGGACTCTGGAACGAGATCAAGGACCGGCTGGACGCGCCGGGCACCAGCCTGTCCGGCGGGCAGCAGCAGCGGCTGTGCATCGCCCGCACGATCGCGGTCGGCCCGGAAGTGATCCTGATGGACGAGCCCTGCTCGGCGCTCGATCCGATTGCCACCGCTAAAATCGAGGAGCTGATCGCGGAGCTGTGCGAGAACTTCACTATCGCGATCGTCACGCATTCCATGCAGCAGGCGGCGCGCGTATCCCAGCGCACCGCGTATTTCCATCTGGGGCATTTGATCGAGGTCGGCAGGACCTCGGATGTCTTTACCAACCCAAGGCACAAGCTGACCGAGGATTATATTACCGGACGTTTCGGTTAGCTTATTCGGCAGGAATCAGAGAGGCGACGCCCATGCAAGGTAGAAACAAAACGGAACACACTTCCCACCTGTTCGAGCAGGAACTCGATCAGATTCGCAACAAGGTGCTGACCATGGGCGGCATGGTCGAGAAGCAGGTCAACGACGGGCTCAAGGCCTTGGTCGATTCGGACGGCGCGCTGGGCGAGAAAGTCGCGACCTCGGACTACAAGGTCAACCAGCTGGAGGTGGAGATCGACGAGGCCTGTACGCGCATCATCGCGTTGCGGCAGCCGACAGCCGGCGACCTGCGTACCGTCATTACGATGATCAAGACCATTACCGACCTCGAGCGCATTGGCGACGAGGCGGAGAAACTGGGCCGGTTTGCGGTGGAACTGGCGAGCGTCGATCACGCGGACAACAATTTCGCCAAGTTGAAGCACCTGGGCGAACAGGTGCGCAAGACCCTGCGCGGCAGTTTGGACGCGCTGGCGCGGCTGGACGTGGACGCGGCCATGCGGGTGGCGGCGGAGGACGATGTCGTCAACGTCGAGTTCGAAGCGCTGACCCGTCAGCTGATCACTTTCATGATGGAGGATCCGCGCTCGATCAAGGGCATGCTGCAGATCATGTGGTGCGCGCGCGCCCTGGAGCGCATTGGCGATCATGCCAAGAACGTCTGCGAGTATGTGGTATTCATGGTCAAGGGCAAGGACATCCGCCATACCAAGCTGCAGGATGCCGAAGCGGTCATCTCAAAAAACTGAATAAGAGCGCAGCGCTGCCAAGGCCTTCTTGATATTTTTAACGCCAAGGCGCAAAGAAATGAAACAAGAATTTTCTCTCGCGGAGGCGCGGTGAACGCGGGGAAAATATTGATCACTACTCTTGCGGTCTCTGCGTCCCTGCGAGAGGAATCTTTGTTGGCGTTGTTTTTATTTTGCTGAAAGCAGGTATTCGAGCAGGGCTTTCTGGGAGTGCAGGCGGTTTTCGGCTTCGTCCCACACTACGCTCTGTGGGCCGTCGATCACCTCGGCGCTGACTTCTTCGCCGCGGTGCGCCGGCAGGCAGTGCATGAACAGCGCGTCCTTTTTCGCAGCCGCCATGACCTTTGAATCCACCTCATAGCCTGCGAAGGCTTTCAAACGGGCCTTTTGTTCCTGTTCCTTGCCCATGCTGGACCAGACGTCGGTCACTACAAGGTCGGCATCCTTCGCCGCGGCTATGGGCTCGCGCAGGATGCTGATCTGCGTGCCGGCTTCCTTCACGAGTTCCGGCGGGGGTTCATAGCCCTTGGGGCAGGCGATATTGAGCTGGAAGTCCAGGAGCTTTGCGGCTTCCATAAAGGAATTGCACATATTATTGCCATCGCCGATCCAGGCCACGGTCCGGCCGCGGATTTCGCCGCGGTGCTCGATGTAAGTCTGGATATCCGCCAGCAGCTGGCAAGGGTGGAAACGGTCGGTCAATGCGTTGATGACGGGGATACTGGAATAGCGCGCCAGTTGCTCCACCTTGTCGTGTCCGAAAGTGCGGATCATGATGATGTCGACCATGCGCGACAGCACGCGCGCCGTGTCGGCGATGGGTTCGCCGCGGCCGATCTGGGTATCGCCCGGTGACAGAAAAATGGCATGACCGCCCAGTTGCACCATGCCGGCCTCGAAGGAAAGGCGGGTGCGGGTGGAAGCCTTTTCGAAAATCATCGCCAGCACCTTGCCTTGTAGCGGGGTGTGCGGCTTGCCGGATTTCTGCAGCTTCTTCAGTTCGATCGCGCGGGTCAACAAGCGGCGTAGAGTGTCCGGCCCCAGATCCGATAATGTCAGAAAGTGTTTGGTGCTCATGGTCCTGTTCGTCTCTGGTTTTTAAATAGAACTTATTTCAATATTGCTGCGGAATTAATGAACATCGCCGAGAAAACGCTGCACCAATGCGGACACAATCTCTACAATTCGATCGGCCTCCGCGTCAGTGAGTATATAAGGCGGCAGCAGCCGTATCACGCGGCCGGCCGTGACGTTGATCAGCACGCCTTCCGCCAGCGCCAACTTGACCAACTCGCCGCAGTCGCGGTCCAACTCGATGCCGAGCAGCAGGCCGCAGCCGCGGACAGCCTTGACGCCCGAGGTCTTGCCCAGATTTTTCCTGAAACCCGCCAGCATGCGTTCGCCCAGCGCAGCGGCGCGCACGAGCAGTTCATCGCGTTCGATCACGTCGAGCACGGCCAGCGCGGCCCGGGTCGCCAGCGGATTGCCGCCGAAAGTGCTGCCGTGGCTGCCTGGTTGCAGCAGTTCCGCCGCCGCGCCGCGCGCGAGGCAGGCGCCGATCGGTACGCCGTTGCCGAGCGCCTTGGCGCAGGTCAGCACGTCGGGCAGGATGGCCGCATGCTGGAAGGCGAACCAGCGGCCGGTGCGTCCGGTGCCGGACTGGATTTCGTCCAGCATCAGCAGCCAGCCGTTACGGTCGCAGAGCTTGCGCAACGCGGCCAGGTAATCCGCCGCCGGGATATTGATGCCGCCTTCACCCTGTACCGGTTCCACGAACACCGCCACCACTGACTTGTCGCCGGAGAGAGCTTCCACCGCGGGCACGTCGTTATAAGGTACGCGCGTGAAGCCCTCGACCAGCGGTCCAAAGCCCTGTTGTATCTTCATATTTCCCGTCGCACTCAGGGTGGCCAGGGTCCTGCCATGAAAGCTGCCTTCCATCACTATGATTTTCGGCTGCGCGATGTTGCGTCCCGAGGCGTAGCGCCGCGCGATCTTGATGGCGGCCTCGTTCGCTTCCGCGCCCGAATTGCAGAAGAACGCCCGGTCCATGCCGGACAGCCGCGTCAGCCGGTCGCCCAGCGTCTGTTGGTGCCGTACCTGGTATAGATTGGATGTATGTACAAGCTGTCCCGCCTGATCGCGGATGGCGGCGGTAATATCGGGATGAGCATGTCCGAGGGCGCACACAGCGACACCGCCGAGGGCGTCCAGGTAGCGCCGGCCTTCGGCGTCCCACAGCCAGGCGCCCGAACCCCGTTCAAAGCAGACCGGCAGGCGGGCATAGGTGTTCATCAGATGTTCATCCATATTCAATCAGCGATACCAAAAACAAAAAAGGCAGCCGCGCTGCCTTGTGGGCGGTTATTATGCAACGGCGGGGTCGAAAATTCCACACGCCAAAAGAAAAACCCGGCCTGATAAAGGCCGGGTTTTCAGGGTTTCTTGCGTCGCTTTAGATAGGCAGGCCGTGGCCGTGGCCGACCATGCACATCAGCATCGGAATCGACAGCAGGGTATTAATACGGGATGCAATGAAGGCGATTTTGCGAGCCTTGGCTTTCTGTTCGTCCGTGGCCTGCACGATACCCAGGATCTTCTTCTGGTTGGGCCAGATCAGGACCCAGACGTTAAACAACATGATGGTGCCGAGCCAGGCGCCGATGCCGATGATCAGCCCGGGGCCCTGCAGGGTAAAGGCGTTCTTCAGGCCCACGCCCATGATTTCCAGCGCGGCCGCGCCAGTCAGCCAGGTGGCCACCGCACCCCAGCGGAACCAGGCGAGGGCGCGCGGCGCTACATACTTGCTGATGGCGGCAGGACCGGGACCGCCCTTGTCGGCGGCAGCCATGGCCACCGACGGCACCTGCACGAAATTGAAATAGTAAAGCATGCCGATCCAGATGATGCCCGCGAATACATGCAACCAGACCGTGAAGGACCAGGAATTCAGTTGCACGCCCATGATGACGGCGGCGATGACAAGCGCGATGATAAAACCGCTGATAACGGTGCCCCAGATGGAATTAAGTGGATTCATGGCCTACCTCTTGTTGTAAGTTTTTGGAAAGCTCTGAATAATTCATCCCTGAATTCTCGGAGCATGAAAAGCAAAAACGCAGCCTCTTTAATATTAATCAGGGGCCTTTCTTCACCCTCCAAACGCCAGGCGCTTGGAAGACGGCGGCACTTCCTGTGCCTTCGTATGGGATTGCCGCCGCTTATGGTATGTGTTCAGCTTTGCGCTTGCAACAATGACGTTTGAACGTGGATCGCAACAAATAACCCTACAACCAACGATGATATGAATCCGATCGAGCTCGGCATCCTGGTGTCCCGGATCGAGGCCCTGTGCGATGAGATGGGCGTGCAGCTGCGCCGCGCCGCCTTCTCGCCGAACATACGCGACCGGCTCGATTATTCCTGCGCGCTGTTCGATGCCGCTGGCGAGCTGTGCGCGCAGGCGGCGCATATCCCGGTGCATCTCGGCAGCATGGCCTATGCCATGCGTGATATCGTGGGCGCCATGGAGTGGCGCGACGGCGACATGGTCATCCTCAACGATCCCTACAAGGGGGGGACGCATTTACCCGACGTGACCGTGATCAGCCCTTGTTTCATCGATAGCGAGCTGGCCGGCTTCGTCGCCAACCGGGCGCACCATGCGGATATAGGCGCGGATTCTCCGGGTTCGATGCCCCTGTCGCGCAGCCTGGCGGAGGAGGGGCTGCTGATATCGCCGGTACATCTTTACAGGAAGGGCGTGCTGGAGACGGAAGTCTGGCAGTGGTTGCTGCATAGCCTGCGCAATCCGGAGCACGGCGCCGGTGATTTCAACGCGCAGGTCAGCGCCAACCGCCGTGGTCTGGAACGCCTGCGACAGTTGATCGGGGGGATGGGGCTGGCTGCGTATCGCCGCGGTATCCGCGAAATCAATGAATACGCCGCGCGCCTCGGGCGCGAAACTCTGGAGTCGATCCGGCCGGGCAGTTACCGTTGCCGCGACTTTATGGATGACGACGGACTCGGCCATATGGATATCCCGATCGAAGTCTGCGTGCGCCGTGAAGAGGCGCGGATCGTGGTCGATTTCGCCGGTACGGCGCCCCAGGTGGAGGGTAATATCAATTGCCCATTGCCGGTGACCGCCGCGGCAGTGCTCTATGTATTCCGCTGTCTGATGCCGTCGCATGCTCCTGCCTGCTCGGGCTTGTTCCGCATGATCGATATCGCGGCGCCTGCCGGCTGCCTGGTGAACGCGCGCCCGCCGGCGGCCGTGGTCGCGGGCAATGTGGAAACCAGCAGCCGCATCGTCGACGCGGTAATCGGCGCGTTACAGCCGGCTTTGTCGATGCGAATGCCGGCCGCGAGCCAGGGCGGCATGAACAATCTGGCGCTCGGCAGCATGCGCGCGGGAGCGACCTGGGATTATTATGAAACCATCGGCGGCGGCATGGGCGCGCATGCCATGGGTGCAGGTTTGAGCGCGGTGCAGACCCATATGACCAATACACTTAACACGCCGATCGAAATTCTCGAAATGAAATACCCTTTGCGCGTGACCGAATATGCGGTGCGGCGGGAATCCGGCGGGGCCGGAGTGCATGCGGGAGGCGACGGTATTATCCGCGAATTCGAATTTTTAAAAGCCGCCCAGGGCACTCTTCTCAGTGAAAGACGGCGTCATGCGCCCTGGGGTCTGGCCGGAGGCGCGGCCGGGAAACGCGGGGAAAACCGGCTGAACGGGCGGGAACTGCCTGAGAAGTCCTCGTTCCAACTGCAGCCGGGCGATCGTCTGCGTATTGAAACTCCGGGCGGGGGCGGTTACGGGCAAGCAGGCCGGCGTGGAAGCGGCTAGAATGATTGGGCGGGTTACGGTTGTCGCGGTTAATCCCGCCTCAGCCCGCCGATTTAACTTTGATATGTATGAGGTTTTCGATGGATGTAATGGATCGAATCAAGGGTCATATAGAAAACAACCCTATTGTCCTTTTCATGAAAGGCACGCCGCAATTCCCCATGTGCGGTTTTTCCAGCCGTGCGGTGGAAGCCCTCAAGCAATGCGGCGCTCAATTCGCATATGTCAACGTGCTGGCCGAGCCCGACATCCGCCAGGCACTGCCCCAGTATTCGGACTGGCCGACTTTTCCGCAGTTGTTTATCGATGGCGAACTGGTTGGAGGATGCGATATCACGCTGGAGTTGTTCCAGAGCGGCGAGTTGCAGAAAATGGTGGCGGCCGCCGGCAGGAGCCAGGCCTGATCAGGGGTTCTGAACGGGTTATTTGCGCGATTGCCGGTCCCACCGGTTCACGATCATGCAAAACAGTTCGGCCGTTCTTTCCGCGTCGTAAACGGCCGAGTGCGCCTCTTTCTCGTTCCATGTCAGGCCCGCGGCCTCGAGCGCGCGGCCCAGCACGGTTTGTCCGAAAGCGAGCCCTCCCAGCGACACCGTGTCGAAGTGGCTGAAAGGATGGAACGGGTTGCGCTTGATGCCGGTACGCTTGACGGCCGCGTTGAGAAAGGCCAGGTCGAAAGCGGAATTGTGTCCAACGAGTATCGCGCGGGTGCAGCCGGAATTTTTCACCGCTTTGCGGATCGGAGTGAAAATGTGGCTCAAAGCTTCCTGTTCCGGCAGCGCGGCGCGCAACGGGTTGTAGGGGTCGATGCCGGTGATGGCGAGTGATTTCGGATCCAGGTTCGCTCCCTGGAAAGGCTCTACATGGGTGGACACGGTCAATTCGGGCCGCATGCCAGCGGTTTCATCCAGGCACGGAATGACGGCGGCGATTTCCAGCAGCGCATCGGTTTCCGGGTTGAAGCCTCCGGTTTCCACGTCGATGATGACGGGCAGGAAGCCGCGGAAGCGCTGCGCCATCGGCGTTTTCGGTAAAGTGTGCGGAACGGTTTCTTCCATGTGCGCAAGGATAACGGATGATTGCTGAAAAAGCGAAATACCGGTTGCGATGGGCGATCTGGTGCCTGCTGTTGGCGGGCAAGGCGGCCTTTGCGGCGTCACTTGTCAACAGCGACGCATTGTTGTGGAAAGTTACCGGCGAGCACGGCGAAGTCAGCCATGTTTTCGGCACTATACACAGCGACGACCCGCGCGTGCTCCGTCTCAAGCCCGCCGCGCAGGCGGCGTTCGATAACAGCGAGCGGTTGGTGCTCGAGATCGTGCTGACACCCGAAGGCATGCTGAACATGATGACGCGCATGTACCGGCGCGACGGTTCCGAACTGAAGCCGGAACTGCCGGAACCGGTTTACATGCAGACTGTCGCGGCATTCAAGGAGCGCGGACTCGATGAATCGTGGGTCAACCGGTTGACCATCTGGGGCGCGGCGATGACTCTCATGATTCCACAGTCGGAGGGAACTGTGCTGGATCTGCGGCTGCAGGCGGAAATGCAGGGGCGCAACAAGCCCATATTCGGATTGGAAACCGTTGACTCCCAGCTCGCGGTGTTTGCGGATCTGGACAAGGAATCGCAAATAAGGATGCTCACAATCGCCTTGGGCGAACTGCACCGGCTCGACGAAACCACTCAGCAACTGATTCGCTATTATTTGCGCGAGGATATCGCCGCCATCTCCAACATGGAGAACGAGTACCACACGGGAGAGAACCGGAAATTCATGGTGAGGCTGATGGACCGCCTGATCGATGAGCGCAACGGCCGCATGACGCAGGCCATGCTGGAACACCTGCGGGCCGGCGGCGCTTTTGTCGCGATCGGCGCGCTGCACCTGCCGGGCAAGAACGGAGTTATCAACCTGTTGCGTAAAGCCGGTTACCAGGTCGAACCTGTCCGTCCAAAGGCGGAGTAAATTGTATATCGGATCAACCGCTGTTTTGCGTGCTGGCTTTCATGTAGGAGCGCAGCAATTTGTTGATGCGGGTTTGGTAGCCTTTGCCCTGCCTCTTGAGCCAATCCAGTACGTCGGCATCCAGGCGGATGGTAATGATCCGTTTTTTCGGCAGGCTTACATCGGTATTCCTGAAAAACTCTTCCCCAAGTGCCGGCGGTTCCGGCCGGACCGCCGGAGTGGAGTTAGAGCGCTTGGGCTCCGCACTGCTTTGAACGTCTTTCTCCATAACGTTTTCCTCGGGCTGATGATTGCGCGCGGGAGAGAGTGAGTGCTGCTTCCGGTTTGCGAATCGAGGTTCATTATAATTCGGAACTTCTTCCGGCCGCGATTTGTTTTTTCGGGAATGTGGAATGCATTCCGAATTCCGCTTTCGGCTAATACGTAACAATTCGATTTTGTAAAAATTACATTCCGAAAAATTCGATGAACCGGAAATAAATCTTCAGTCCGGATGATGATAAGAATAAGCATAAGGGACATGCGGCGTTGCCGGATTAGCTGGTTGAAGATATCGCCGCGACGATTCCATACGAATGTGAAATGGGGGCGTCTTTGAGACGATGCGGCTATAGGCGGGCAGGTGACCCGTATTTACACAATCCCGGGGAAAAATAAAAACATTCCTCGCGTCTGCTCGCGCAGCTTCAGCCTTTAGCGCCACGAGCCGGCGGCGCGCTCAAAACAAAAAAACCCGCCGCGGCGGGTTTTTATTGTCGGAGGGGTGGGGGAAATCAATAACCTCGGCGCGGTGCGCTGTATCCTGCATCCTTGACATCGAAAGGCGGTGTGCGCCCGACCAGTTCTTCGATCAACAACAGCTCGATATCTTCATGGTTGAGCATGGGGGCCGGGCGTATGCGCTTGCCGGCTTCGCCCTTGGCCAGGATATAACGCGGCGCGTCATGATGCTGCGCGGCGATGGTTTCCTGGCTGGCCGGGTCTTCGATGGAGCTCATGTTGACCACGCCGTAGCAGGTGCAGAGGTAGGTCAGATCCGGTTCGGATTCCATATAAACGCCGGTGCCGCGGATTCCGATGGTGGCGGTCGGGCTGACCAACGCCAGCCTGGGATCCTTTTTACCGCGCTTGCCAAACACCGACAGCAGCTTGCCGGTGAGGAGGCGCATGTTGGTGAGCAAGGCGCCGCTGCCGGCGAGTTTCAGTTCGCTGTTGCTGCGCAGGATGAACGCATCCTTGCCAACTACGAACACGGCCTGGCTCTTGTCGCCGGTCAGTACGGTGTCGCTGACCTGCACCACCGTGTCTTCAGTCGCCGGCTCGCCATTGACGCGCACATCGCCTTCGATGCTGAAGAAGGATTTGCCGTCAGGCACTTTGCGCGGCATCTTGCCGAAGATGGAGGACGCCCGCGCCTGCAGCGGCAGCAGGAGGCCCATGGCGCCGCTGGCCGCGAAGGCTCCGACCGTCAGGGCGCGCACCAGAAATTCGCGGCGTGGATCGTTTATTTGCTTGTCCTTTTTGATAAAAAACATTTTTAATCCTTAATAATTTATTACGTTAATCGAACCGCAGAGTACATAAAGAATGCGTCGCCATTTTTCGAACACGGCAGTGTTTGAAAAATGAAGCAGAGCGCAAAACTGTCAGCAGTTTTGGACAGGCGGCAAAACAGCATTGCCCCGCAGAATGCACAGACGACTTATTCAGAACTTCCTTAATCAGTATTTCTCTGTGTTCTCGGCGCTCTCAGCGGTTTTTCTTAATAGCCCCGGCGCGGCGCGCTGTAGCCCGAGTCGGAGACGCTGAATGGCGGTGTACGGCCGACCAGTTCCTCGATCAGCAGCAGCTCGATGTCCTCGTGGTTGATCACCGGGGCAGGGCGGATACGCTCGCCCTTGGTGCCATCCTTCAGGATGTAGCGCGGCGCGTCGTGATGCTTGGAGGCGATGGTTTCCTGGCTGCTCGGGTCCTCCGTCGAACTCATGTTGGTGACGCCGTAGCAGGTGCAGAGATACGTCTGCTCGGGATCAGATTCCATATATACGCCGGTGCCCCGGATGCCGATGGTCGCGGTCGGGCTGATCATGGCCAGCTTGGTTTCATTGGGGCCGCGCTTGCCGAATACGGACAGCAGCTTGCCGGTGAGGAGGCGCATATTCGTCAGCAGCATGCCGGTGCCGGTGAGCTTCAGTTCGCTGTTACTGCGCAAAATGAATGCATCCTTGCCCACCACGAACACAGCCTGGCTTTTATCGCCGGTCTGCACGGTGTCGCTGGTCTGGACCAGGGTATCCGGTGTGGCTTTCTGGCCGTTGACCCGGACGTCGCCTTCGAGTGTAAAAAAGGATTTGCCCTCCGGCACCTTGCGCGGGACTTTGCCGAAAATGGAGGCTTTTGCCGTCGGCACCAGCAACCCATAGGTTCCGCAGGCCATGAAAGCACCGGCGGTGAGGGCTTTCACTAGAAATTCGCGTCGTGGATCGTCGAGCGGGCGGTCTTTCTTGATAAAAAACATGCTTTTAACCCCTTGCGCTGATTCGTTCAATGCTTAATGAGCACAGTATTGCTTAACTATAGCGGCTGAATCCGTGAGGAAATTCACCTCGTATCTCTACCGGGTGTTAACTATGTCATAAATATACGAAAAAACCCATGCATTGGATGACATGGTTGTATGAGGCGAGTGTGCACATGAGGGAGCGTTGATGGGCATAAAAGCAGCAGGACCTCAGGCGCGCTCCCCAAAATACTCAAACCCCTGATAACAATGGCCATTATTAATGCCAGGGCGGCAGCCCGATGGACGGTGGAGATTTCGTGAAAAGGGTCGTTTATCCGGAGCGGGCTTCGGCTAGAATTACTACTTAGATAGAAACCCGGCAGGGAAGCCCTGAGTCTGCCCGGGTTATGCGGGAGAATCCCCGACGTGAAAAACCGATTATTTAATAAAGAGCCTGCGGGGGCGCAGGCATTTACTGCCGGGTACCTAAGCATGCAAAAGCTCGCCAGATTTTCCAATTCGCTGATTGTGTTGGGTCTTATCGCCTTCGCGCAGTCGGTACAGGCCTATCCCACGGGGATTTCATACGCTTCAGGTTCTCCCACTATAGGCGTTCCTCCAGACTGTACCCAATGCCACGGCGGCGGTTCTTTCAGCTATCTGGCTAGTCTGTCCGCGACAGGAGGCAACATTGTGGAGCGCAATACCGCCGTTACGATAACCTTCAGTGTCAGCAAAACGGGTGGTACTGATGCTGCGGATACTGGCCTTAACGTGGCCTCCCCCAACGGCGGTACCTTGACTAATTACCTCGGTTCCAGCCTGCTGCAGTTGATGCCGGGTGAAAACGGTTTGAACGAAATCACCCATACGGCACCTCAGCCATCTAATAAAACCGGAGCTCGATCGGGAGGAGATCCTGTAGTGGGTGACGGTTATACATGGCCGAATTTTAGATGGACCTCGCCCAATGCCAGCGGTAGTTATGTTCTATACGGCTGCGGCAATTTGGTGAATGGTAACCGTAATGGCAGCACCGGCAATACCGGAGACAACCCGACTTGCACCACCCTGACTATGACGGTCAATAATGCGCCGACCATCAGCGCTACAGGGACTACCAGTTACACGGAGAACGCTGCGGCTATTACGGTGCATTCTTCGGTCAATATTATCGATACCGAAACATCTCCTGAAGATCTGATGCAATTCGCTACGGTTTCCATTACCAATGCGCAAAGCGGAGATCGCCTGAATATCAATGGAACAACCTGTACCAACAATCAGTTGATTTGTTCCGGTAGCGGCACCTCGACCATCACGATCAGCGGTGGCCCGGAGAGCATGGCCGAGTTCGAGGCGGTGATGCGGGCAATAACTTTCGACAACACCTCCGACAATCCTTCCACCACGACGCGCACGGTTCGCTTCACTATCAACGATACCTATGCCCGTTCAGCTTTCAGTGACCGCAGCATCACATTTACAGCCGTTAACGACTCTCCTGTATTGGACGTGGACAATTCAAGCGCAGCCAGCTTTACCGAGAACGCAGGCACGGGCGCGATAATCGACTCAACGATCACGCTGACGGATGCCGAGAGCAACAGCATCACCGGTGGGACGGTGAGCATCACGGGGAATTTCCAGAGCGGGGATTTTCTGGATTACACGAATGCGAACGGGGTCAGCGGTCTCTATAACAGCAGCACGGGCGTGTTGACCTTGAGCGGCACCACGGCCATGGCGAATTATGAGCTGGCGATGGAGTCGATACGCTATCGCAGTACTTCGGAGAATCCGACGGCGACGGGCTCCACGCGCACGATTTCATTCGTGGTAACGGATAACGGTACACCGACGCCCGCGCCCAGCAATACAGACACGGCGGCGGTTTCGATTACTGCCCTCAACGACGCTCCGGCGATTTCGGGTGTCGATAATATCGCGGCCTTCATCGAGAACTCTCCGGCTGTGACAATCGACAGCGACGTCAACATCAGCGACGTCGACAGCGCCAACCTGAACCAGGCGACGGTGAGCATTACCGGCAACTTTGCGAGCGGTGAGGATGTGCTCGTTTACAGCACGGTCAACGGCATCACCGGCTCCTATGACAGCGGCACCGGCGTGCTGACCCTGACGCATGCAGGCACCACGCTGGCGGCCTTCGAACAGGCGTTGGAGAGCGTGCAGTACAACAATACCTCGGATACGCCGAGCACGCTCACGCGCACCATCTCCATGGTCGTGCGTGATACGACCAACACCAGCAGCGTCGCCGACACTACCACCGTTACGGTCGCCTCGACCAACGACGCGCCCGTCATAAGCGGAGTGGATAATGCGCTGCTCTATACCGAGAGCGACCCGGCAACCGTCATTGACGGTTCCATTACTATTACTGACCCCGATACCGCCAACCTGAACCAGGCGACGGTGAGCATTACCGGCAATTTTGCGAGCAGCGAAGACGCGTTGGTTTACAGCACGGTCAACGGTATCACCGGTTCCTATAACAGCGGCACCGGCGTGCTGACCCTGACGCACGCAGGCACTACGCTGGCGGCCTTCGAGCAGGCGCTGGAGAGCGTGCAGTACCAGAACAGTTCGGAGAATCCGAGCACAGCCATCAGGACCGTCGAATACCAGGTGCGCGATGCCAGTTCCGCCCTGAGCAACATCGATACCACCACCATCACGATTGCCGCCACCAGCACGCCGGCGACCATCAGCGGGGTGGATAATGTGGCCGCCTTCACTGAAAACGGCGGCGCGGTCACGATCGATTCCAGCGTCACGATCAGCGATCCGGATAGTACGCTGTTGAACCAGGCGACCGTGAGCATTACCGGCGCATTCGCGAGCGCCGAGGACCTGTTGGTCTACAGCACGGTCAACGGTATTACCGGTTCCTATAACAGCGGTACCGGCGTGCTGACCTTGACGCATGCGGGCGCCACGCTCGCGGCCTTCGAGCAGGCGCTGGAAAGCGTGCAGTACAACAATAGCTCGGAGAATCCGAGCACCCTGACGCGTACGCTGTCCTTTGTGGTCCGCGACACGGCCAACGTCAGCAGTACGGCCGACACCACCACGCTCACGGTGGCGGCGGCGAACGATGCGCCCGTCGTCAGCGTCGATAATTCGAGTGCGCCTTCCTACACCGAAAACGGCTCCGCGGTGGTTCTCGATTCGACGGTCACCATTTCGGACGTGGATACCGCCGATCTGATCAACCAGGCGACGGTCGGCATCACCGGTAATTTTGCGAGCGGCGAGGATGTACTGTCCTATCCCGTGGCCATTGCTGGTATTACGGGTTCCTATAACAGCGGCACCGGCGTGCTGACCCTGACGCATGCAACCGGCGCCACCCGCGCGAATTTCGAACTGGCGCTGCAGAGCGTGACCTACAGCAACAGTTCCGAGAATCCGAATACCTCGATCCGCACCGTTTCCTTCGTGGTCCGCGATACCGGCGCCGGCAATCTGAGCAGCGCGGCGGATACCGTCACCGTCGCGGTCAACGCGGTCAACGATGCGCCGGTGATCAGCGGCGTGGACGATATCGCTGTTTACACAGAGAACGGCGCTTCGGTCGTTATCGACAACGATGTCAGCATCAGCGACGTGGACAACACTCAGTTGAACGGCGCGACGGTCAGCATCACCGGCAATTTCGCGAGCGGCGAGGATGTTCTGTCATACGCCGGGAGCGATCCCGACATTACCGACTCCTATAACAGCGCCACCGGCGTACTGACCCTGATATGTGCGGCGGGCACAACATGGGCGGCCTTCGAGCAGGCGCTGCAAAACGTGAAGTATCAGAATACCTCGGACAATCCGAGCACGGCCCCGCGTACGATCGCGATGCGGGTGCGTGATACCGGCAACGTGACCAGCTCTCCGGATACTACCACCCTGACCATCGCCGCCCTCAATGATGCACCGGATGCGGTGAACGACAGCGGCGCCGCTTTCAGTGTGCCGGTCAACAGCTCGAATAACACGCTGAATGTGCTGGCCAACGACACGGATGTCGAGGGCGACAATCTCAGCATTATTGACGTCACACCCGTCAGCGTTGCCCCGGGTTCTTCATTGAACATCGGTAAC
The DNA here is from genome assembly GCA_036274675.1 of Gammaproteobacteria bacterium. GTDB lineage: Bacteria > Pseudomonadota > Gammaproteobacteria > HTCC5015 > HTCC5015 > DASUFE01. Next base: position 15,271 of record DASUFE010000018.1, on the reverse strand, counting down.
GGCTCGAATGGCTGTCCGGCAAACACCGTTTGCTACACGCCGGCGCCGGACTACACCGATTTCTATGTTTTCACCTACACCATAGAAGATGACGGCTTGGGCAATCCGACCGACACCGCGACCGTTACGGTGGGCGGCACCGACACGGACGGCGATAGCGTCATCGACTTCCTGGATAACTGCCCGACCGACATCAATACCAATCAGGCGAACAACGACGGCGACACGCAAGGCGACGCCTGCGACTCCGACGACGACAACGACGGCATGGACGACTCTTTCGAAACCACGTATGACGGCGTCAACGGGTGCGATCTGGATCCCTTCGATGCGTCGGATGCCGCGGAGGATTGCGACGGCGACGGTCTGAGCAACCTTGAGGAGTCGCAGCTGCCCGGCAGCGACCCGACGGTGGACGACGTGGTTCCGGCCTTCAGCGGCGTGCAGGATATTACGGTCGACTCCACCGGTTATCTCACTGCGGTAAGCCTGGGCACTATCAGTGCGGTGGACGGCGCCGATGGCGTGGTCTCCATCAGCGTGGACAGTGTAACGGGTACCACTTCCCAGGCGAATGCTCTGAACGGCCTGTTCCGGCCGGGCACCACGGTCATCGCGCGCTCGGCCCAGGACTCGCAGGGCAACGTGGCGAACTCGGTGCAGACCATCACTGTGCGGCCGCTCGCGAATTTTGCGCCTGACCAGATCGCGGTTGAAGGCAATCCCGGAGTGCTGGCGCGGGTCTACCTCAACGGCGAAGCGCCGCAATATCCATTCACCATCGATTACACGGTATCCGGTACCAGCAACGGATCGGACTATGTTATTAACACGCCAAGCCCGTTGACCTTCAACCCGGGTGAAGTGACCGCCGATATCAGCATTGATATCGTCAGCGATGGCATGGCCGAAGGCAACGAGACCCTGGTGCTTACGCTATCCAACCCGGCACAGGCGGTTTTGGGCGCCAGGAAACGGCATGTCATTACGATTGCCACAGGCAATGTGGCGCCGGCAGTTACGCTCTCCGTGCAGCAGGGCGCGAACGACGGTTCGCTGATTACGAACGATCCGACTCCGGTCGTAGTCACGGCCAATGTGACGGATCCGAACCTGGGAGACACTGTAAGCTTTAACTGGTCCGGCACTCCAACCCCGACCGTCGGCACCGGTACCTCCGTCAGCACGACCTTCGCATTTGATCCTTCGCTTGAAGCGCTTGGCCCGCACTCCGTAGCGGTCGAAGTCACTGACAGCAGCGGCGCCAGGGCGACGGCGGAAGTGTTCCTGTACCTGATCCAGGCGGCGGATGCGCCGGTGCTCCTTTCCGGCTTCGACGCCGATGCCGACGGCATCGATGACGATGTGGACGGGTTAAGCGACGACGATGGCGACGGCATTCCGAATTATCTGGATGCCTATGAACAGAACACGGAGTCCAATCTGATACAGAATCAGACGGGCGATCTGGATACCTTGGGCCGGTTGCAGAATGTCAGACTGATAGAAACCCAGCCGGGATTCCGTATCCGCAAAGGTCCGGTGGCGATGCACGGGAATGCCAGCGGCATCATGGTGAGCGCGGACACGATCGTGGATTACGCGGACGCCAACGGCGTGCCCCGCTCATCCGCGAACGATGACATGACCAATATCGGCGGTATCTACGATTTCGAGATTTCAAACCTGCTGCCCGGCGCGACCGCGCGCGTGGTGTTGCCGCTGCCGGCGCGGATACTGGAGGGCGCGGACTATCGCAAGTTCAGCCTGCGGCACGGCTGGCAGGACTTCGACACGAGCGGCGCCAACCGGATCGCCAGCACCCGCAGTGTGGGCGGCCTCTGTCCTGCGCCCGGACACTCGTCCTATCGCAGTGGCCTGAACGTGTTCGATAATTGCGTGGAGCTGACCCTGGTGGATGGCGGACCGAACGATGCCGACGGCGAAGCTAACGGCGTGATCCGTGATCCGGGCGGCGTCGCCGTCGATGATCCGTCGCCGGGACCGGAACATGAAGAGCCCGCGGATGGCAGCGGGGGCGGTGTGCTGCATCCGTTCTGGCTATTGCTGCTGGCCTTGTGGAGCGGACTGAGAGTTTACAGAGGCAGGCGTTCACGTTGAGCGTTATTCGTCCGGAGGGATGAAAACTAAACAGCTCCCTTGCCTTTACTTCACGGGCGGGCGATGAGAGCGTAAAAACGATAAGGTTGTGATAATGAGAAAGATGTACGGACGGAGCTTTCGCTTTAGTTTGTTGATAATGGCATGCATGGGTATGGGCAAGGCATGGGCTGCCGCCGGCGGCCCCTGGAGCACCGGCTATGAAGCCACAGTCATGTTCGACGACAATATCGGCCGCTCGCAGCACGCCGCCGATATCGAGCATGATTATCTGTTCATGGGCGCGGCCGACGCCAGCTACACCTGGGGCTACTCGGAGTTGATGGCGCTGACGGTGCAAGGCCAGGTGCAGGACGAGGAGTATTTCGATTTTGAAGGCTTGTCCAATACCCGTTTCGGGTTGACGACCGATTTCCGCTTCCAGACGCACATCGGGTTTACGGCGGCTTCCTATTCGTTCTTCTTGCGCGTTATGGACACGGATTCCGAGACGGACATCCGCGACGCTACTACCATGGAATTGGGATTCAGGGTCACCAAGCGCATCACCGATATCATCACCGGCACGCTCGGCCTGGTCGGGAGCGAGAGCAGGGCGGAGGGCGAGGTGTTCGACCTTGAGAATACCCGTTACTTCGGCAATATCGATTACCGGATCACCAATCGCTGGTCGGCCTATCTCACCTACAACTTCATCGACGGCGATGTTTTCTCGACCGCCACGCCGACCCTGCCGATCCTGAACTGGGCGGATGCGATCGAACCCGACAATGCTTTCGGAGGGGCGGCCAACAACAAGTTCGTGTACCGCCTGAAGGCCAAAACCACGATCTGGCGTTTGGGCGCCAATTACGGGATCGATTCGAAGAACGCCGTCGATCTTTCGATGGACACGCTGCGATCGAATGCAGCCGGGCCGAACGAATACGACCGGCTCACGATCGCGGCTACTTTTTTACACAGGTTCTAGAATCAACCGCTGGCAAATATTTTATTGCACGAGTTTAGTAGCAGGTTGGGGTGAACGCAGTGAACCCCAGCAAAAGCTGAAAACAGCGTTGGGGTTCGGGTACTCACCCCAACCTGCAATGCAGGAATTGAAGTAGGTAATGCAGATGAAATACCAAAAATCGATAATGCGCTCCGGTTCCAGGTTCCTCTTTGCATGCGGGATGGTTTTGCTGACCGCCTGCAGCCGCGGCGGCGACGGCGTGCCGGTACTCGATCCCGACTTTATCGCCGTTGAAGACCCGAACCGCTTCCTGCAGTTCCTGAATGCTCAGGTCGGCCTGCCGGCCGGCACTTACACCCTCGTTGCGGGGACGGAAAATCCCGGTGTGTCCGGCGATTTCACAATTACCGTGACGCGTGACGACGGCTCCACGCGCAACTTCAGCGGCAGCTGGACCTCTTCGGACGGCCAGAACGCGGTGGCGGGAGGGGGCAATCCGGATTTCAGCTACACCATGCCCTATTCCGGCGGCGCCACCTTCGAAATATCATCGAGCGTCGATACCTGCCTGTACCTGCTGGACCCGGGCGGCTCCGTCAAAATCGGCCAGTCCGGCGGTGACGGCTGCACCAATCCCCGAAAGATCAAGGTCGAGACTCCGTTCTCGCGGATAAATCTGGAGGCGAATGCAAAAGCCTATTACCACGCGATCGACCCGCCGCTTGATGAAAACGGTGATATCGATTTCGCAAACGGCACAAGCACCCGGGATACGCTGGATAAATGGAAAAAGGCCAATGGTTTCGGTAAAAAGTGCGACCAGTATTTTATCGACAGAGACGAGCTCTGCGAAACACATGTGATTTTCCGGGACACCAAGGACCTGGGTTACGGCCGCGACATGCATGCCCGGATGGAAAAAAATCCGGACGGCAGCGTAAAGCGTTTCGCGGTATTCGTGCGCAATTTCCGGGTCAACGCCCTGCCCGGTATGCAGTACACCACGCTTAACCTCGATGCCGCCGTCTCCAACAATGACGACCCGACCGGGTACGACAATATCCAATGGCATTTCGGTTCCAATGCCATCGAGTTCAGCAGCTACCCCTATGGAACGGGGGAACCGCGCGCGGATTATGCCGCCACCCTGCCGGGCGGTGTTTATGCGACTAACAGCGGCGAAGCTCCGCTCTACGCCAAGTTCTTCACTTTCAGGCCTGACGATGTGACGGATCCGAACACCACCGAGCGCCGCCTTGATATGGTCGACCTCGATAGTCACGGCTTCAAGTCCATGCCCGGACCCTGCATCTCCTGCCACGGCGGCATGGGCCGCGCGCAGCTGCCGGTGGACAACGACGGCGATGGTCTGTTCGATTTCGCGCCGCCGATTCCCGGAGGTATCCCCGGCGACACCCAGTCGCAGATGCAGGTGATCGAGGTCAGCACCATTACTTTCTCCGACGCGCCCAAGTGGACCTGCGAGAAAATCCGGAAACGCCTGCATTTTATCAATCAGGGCGTGCTGAGCACCTATAAAACCGTGCAGGATCAGTACGGCGGGGTGCTGGGCTACTGGCAGCCGGAATTCGCCGCGGAACTGATCAAGGGCTGGTACGGCGATTCAAATGCGAACGCTGAGGATCCCAGCGACTTCACCATCCCGAACGCTTCCTGCGATCACTTGCAGAATCATTTTTATGATTACGTTCCCAAGGATTGGCGGCCGGATCCCAATACCGGCACGCCTCCACCCGGCGCCGACGATCTGTTCCGCGAAGTGATCGCGCCTCATTGCATGGTTTGCCATTCCCGCCGCGGCACCAATCTCGGCACCAACCAGTCGCCGGGCACGCGGCAGGATATCGATTTCAGCAGCTACGAACGCTTTATCAGCCACGCCGAGCAGATCGAGCGCTTTATCTTCCACAAGGGCGTGATGCCGCTCGGCGGTCTGAACTTCGACGCCTTCTGGGACAATTCCGGTCCCGGACGCGCCGAGTTGCTGGCTTCGCATCTGCCGGGTTTCAACAGCTTCGACAGCAAGGGCAAAGTGCAAAGGCCCGGTAAACCCTTTGCCGTCATTGCGGCGCCGCGCAATACAAATGCGCCGGTAATCCTGAGCGCCGAAGGCAGTTCGTTCGCGGACAGTTATTCCTGGGAGATCATTGATACGGCTTCGGGCAGTGATCCTGCCGAATTGTCGGGCGCCGACACCGCCCGCCCGGTGCTGAGCGTCGATGCGGGCGGCGAGGGCGAATACACCATCCGTTTGACGGCTCGCAAAGGCTCTGACACCGATACTGCTACCGTGACGGTCGCGATCGATAATTCCTTGCCGCTGCCGTCGAGCCTGCGCTTCGATCCCGACATCAAAAACGTGTTGCAGAACAACGTGGGTCCGAACTGCGACCGCTGCCACTCCCCGCAAGGAACGCCCGGCGGCGGCCTGGTTGCCGGCATTCCGGTATTTTACGTGGACAATAACGACTTCCCCTTCGGGGATCCGGGCTATGATCCGTTCCGCCAGCCGGAAGGCCGCGATCTTTACGACAACGTGCTGCTGAGAATAAATTTCAAAGAGCCTGTCGAAAGCCTGCTGTTGCGCAAACCTTCCGGGAATCACCATTTCGGGGAATGCCGCGAGGGCTTCGACTTGACCGACACGCCCGGTGATTGCAACGGCACCAACGGCGACCGCTCGAACTACGACCTGTTCCTGAATTGGATACTGCAGGGCGCGCCGAAATAAACGGCGGGGAACGGCAGGAGGGAGTCGCAAGATTAAGCAAGAAGCCGGAGCGCCATTCTGAATTCCGGCTTCTGTCTCCTGATTCCTGTTTAATGTAGAATGCCGCGGTGCGGATGACCTTCTTGATGGTACCGGACGGGAGGCTCCTCAGGAGCGGGCGAATCCGCAGCCATTTATCCTCTGCATCCGGGCGGGATCGGATATCAGATGCGCCACATTTCCGTAATGGGTCACATTTTCCGGCAAGCGATCGGCCATACAATGATGGCCGGCTCTTGGGGCGCACCGAGGGCAGTCGCCGTCGTTGTAAATTACACACTTATTCGCCCGGTATTCGCCTAGAATCAGTACCGGGCCTGAAGTGAGCTTCGATAGAGCGGTACGGATTTTATAAGTAATCATAAAAACAAGAGTATGAAAAGCATCCATATATTGGGTATTTGCGGCACCTTCATGGGAGGAGTCGCCCGGCTTGCCCGCGATCTCGGTTACAAGGTAACCGGCAGCGATCGTAATGTTTATCCGCCGATGAGTACCCAGCTGGAAGAAGCGGGAATCGAGTTGATGCAAGGTTACGAAGCCGCGCACCTCGAGCGGGCGCGGCCCGACCATGTGATCATCGGCAACGCCCTGTCGCGCGGTAATCCCGCCGTCGAATACATCCTCAACAAGAACATTCCCTACAGCTCCGGGCCGCAGTGGTTGTATGAAAATCTGCTGCGGGAACGCTGGGTATTGGCAGTCGCGGGAACGCACGGCAAGACCACGACCAGCAGCCTGTTGGCCTGGATACTGCAGCATGCCGGCATGAAGCCCGGATTCCTGATCGGCGGCGTGCCCGCGAACTTCGGAGTATCCGCCGCCCTTGGGGATTCCATGTTTTTCGTGATCGAGGCGGACGAGTACGACACCGCCTTTTTCGACAAGCGTTCCAAGTTCGTGCACTATCACCCGCGCACCCTGGTGCTGAACAATCTCGAATACGATCACGCCGATATTTTTCCGGACCTGGACGCCATCAAGCGCCAGTTCAATCATTTGCTGCGGACCGTCCCCGGACAGGGCCTCATCGTCGCCAATGGCGAGGACGCCCATATCGCCGACGTATTGAAACAGGGCTGCTGGACGCCGCTGGAATATTTCGGCTTGGCCGCCGATTCGGGCGCGATGTGGAAAGCCGAAGCGCGCACCAATGACGGCTCGGCTTTCGACGTATTGCGTGAAGCGCGGAAATGCGGCCGAGTCGGCTGGTCCCTGCTGGGCGAACACAATGTGCAGAACGCTCTTGCCGCCATCGCGGCGGCGCGCCATGCCGGAGTGGCTCCGGAGACCTCAATCGAGGCCCTGGCCGGCTTCAAGGGCGTCAAGCGGCGGCTGGAATTGCGAGGCGTGGCGAAGGGGGTTGCCGTGTACGATGATTTCGCGCATCACCCGACGGCGATCGAGACCACTCTGAAGGGTCTGCGCAACCGCATCGGCAAGGCCCGCCTTATCGCGCTGCTGGAGCCGCGGTCCAACACCATGCGCCTGGGCGTGCACAACGACCGGCTGGTTGAATCGCTCGCGGCGGCCGATGAGGCATGGATATACAGGCCCGAAGGGTTGAATCTGGAGTTGAAAGAGGCCGCCGGTTCCGCCATCCGGGTGTTCAACTCGACCGACAAACTGCTGTTGGAATTGACAGGCCATCTGCAACCGGACGATCATGTGGTCATCATGAGCAACGGCGATTTCAACGGCTTGCACTCCAGGCTGCTTTCGAGCCTGCAACGGGGTTAAATCATGGGCAGGGACGGCGAAGTCAAGACGATTGCAGACAAGCCGGAGAACAAGCCGGCGCGGCGGCTGGTGAAGCCGAAAAAAGTCGGCAAGTATGAAATCCGCGGCGAGCTGGGTCGCGGCACCTGCGGGGTCGTCTACAAGGGCTTCGATCCTTTCGTGCGCCGCGAAGTGGCGATCAAGATCAGCGTTACGGACCCTACCATCGATCCCTCGAAAACACGGCAGGTCCAGCGCGACTTTTTCGAGGAAGCCTACGCCGCCGGCAAGCTGCAACACCCTCATATCGTCGCGCTGTTCGACGCCGGCATGGAGGCAGACCTCAGCTATATCGTGATGGAATATATCGAAGGGGAAACCCTGCTCGAGTACTGCCGCAAAGGCGGCAAGCGGCTGTCGACGGAAAAGGTTCTCGAATGCATGTTCAAGTGCTGCCGTGCGCTCGAGTATTCGCATCGCACCGGGGTAATCCACCGGGATATAAAGCCCAGCAATATCATGCTGAGCAAGGAAGGCGAGACCAAGCTGATGGATTTCAGCATCGCCGAGGTCACGCAGAATCTCGCGTTCACTCCCGAAGTCGTCGTCGGATCACCCAGTTACATGTCACCGGAACAGGTCCTGAAAAAACCAGTGGGACCGCAGAGCGATCTGTATTCCCTCGGCACCGTCATGTATCAGTTGCTGACGGGCGAGCGCCCCTTCGGTTCGGACGACGTGCAGCAGGTGTTCCGCGATATCGTCAAGACGCCGGCCCCGCTGCTGACGGAAAAACGCCCGGACTTGTCGCGCGCGATTTCGGATATCGTGGAAAAGGCGCTGCGCAAGAAACCCGAGGAGCGTTTCCAGAGCGGGCAGGAGTTTGGCGTCCAGCTCACCCGGATTTATGATGATTTGCGTTACGCGGAAAGCCGCCTGTCGCAGCGCGAGAACCAGGATTCACTTAAGGGGCTCAATTTTTTCAAGGGCTTTCGTGACGAGGAAATCAACGAGATCATGGCGGCCAGCACGATGCTGACCTTCAAGCCCGGCACCGTGGTCATAAAGGAAGGCGAGATCGACAATTCTTTCTACATCATCGTGCGCGGCTCCGTCGAGGTGCGCAAATCCGACAAGCTGATCGTCACGCTGCACGAGGGCGATTGTTTCGGCGAGATCGGATTCCTGGTGGCGAGCAAGCGCACCGCTTCGATCATCGCCATGTCCGAGGTGCTGGTGCTGAAAGTGAATGCGATGCTGATGGAGACCGTCTCAAAGGAATGCCAGCTGCGCTACTACAAGGCCTTCAACGAGACTCTGATTTACCGCCTGGCCCTGACCAGCGCGCGCCTCTCCGCCATGAAATGATTTCTATCGCTGAGCCCGCGAGGAATAAACATCCTCTCGCGGAGCTCGCTGAGAGCGCTACGCTAAAAGTTCGAGGAGTCTGCCGAGCGCACAACGAAGCTCGCGGCAAGAAGCCAAATCCGTCAACTTGGTAATCGGTCCGCGAGCGCGTGTTCGGAGAACGCGCGTAAGAAGAGCAACTTCGCCCGCCTCGCGAGCAAGTTTTATTTTTATCTGAAGCGTCTCTGCGAACTCTGTGAGAAACAATTTTCTTGGATTCGGCAAGGAATTGAGAATGACGAAGAAGACGATTGCATTGGCGATGACGGGCGCTTCCGGCGCGCTCTATGGCTTGCGGCTGCTGGAATGCCTGCTGTCTTCAGGGCAGAAAGTCTACCTGATGCTGTCGAAGCCGGCGCAGGTCGTAATCGGGATGGAGACCGATCTTGCGCTGCCCGGGCGGCCCCATGAAATCCGGAAATTCTTCACCGAGCGTTTCAAATCCGATCCGGAACAACTACAGGTTTTCGATCGCGAACAGTGGACTGCTCCCGTCGCCAGCGGTTCCGGCGCGCCCGATGCCATGGTGATTTGCCCCTGTACCACGGGAACTCTGGCCGCGGTGGCGGCAGGCGCCTGTGACCAGTTGATGCATCGAGCCGCCGACGTCATGCTGAAGGAGCGCCGGCCGTTGATCCTGGTGCTGCGCGAAACACCATATTCGGCCGTCCATCTGCGCAATATGCTGGCGGTCACGGACGCGGGGGCGGTGATCATGCCTTCCAATCCCGGTTTCTACAACAAACCGCAACGCATTGAAGACCTGATTGATTTTATGGTCGCCCGCATTCTGGACCACCTCAGGATTGACCACAGGCTATTACCCAGATGGGGTAGTGTTCCTGAAGATTGAAAGAAGAGCTCTCGTGGAGTAGGCAAAGGCGTTTCAGGTAAAGACTGTACACAGAGCAGGCAGGCTTGGCTGTTCATAGGCGGTTCACGGCAATTGCTCCTGCATTGCTTCAAGCTCCTGCATCCATGCAGTCGTCCGAATACGCGCCCGCAGATGGCAATTAAACGGCGACGAGTTTCCCTTTCCTTGTTTCCTGCCGCGAGCTGCGGGCTTGACGGACTTCGCGAGCTTGTAACCTAGCGCTCTCTGCGGGCTCTGCGAGAGCAATTCTTTAAGTTATCCACAGTTATTCACAAGGCAAACAAAAAGGCCGGGCTTTAGGCCCGGCCTTCGAGTCAGGATTACTCCCGATATATTACTGAGCAGGCGCTTCTTCAGCGGGAGCGGCGGGCTGCTCAGCAGGAGCCGCGGAGCCGTCGCCTTCCATCGGGGCAGGCGCTTCGGCGGCCGGAGCTTCGGCAGCAGGTGCATCAGCGGCGGGAGCAGCTTCTTCCTGCTTGTTGCAGGCGCTCAAGCCGAAAGCCAAGGTCAGAAATACAATCGATAAGCCACGGATTTTCATAGTAATTCCCCAAGATTGAAAGTTAAAAAATCGGACACTGAGATTCCCTTAAGGTTTCTCTCTCCCTAATAAACATGCTTGAGTGCCTGGAGTCTGTGCGCAACAATCGCTTGTACTCCATCTCCTCTCACCGGCGCTTACGATATAGAACATTCAGGGAATCTGCAACTTTGCTCGTATCCTACTGCCCTCCGAATACTGCGTATTCTACGGGCGGAGCGGCTGCGCTGACCTTGACCGCCAGTTTGTCGGGAACAAACTGGAACAGCTAAGCTGACCCACATAGCGAGGTGAGCTAATTAATAAAGGATGTAGCTCATAAAAACGCTTCAGGCGATTATGTGACAGCCCCGGTGGGTGGGGTCATTATGTGGGAAGCTGAGCCGGGTAAAAGTCCGCCTGATCCCGTCTTATGCTTATAGAGGCTTGAACAGGACTTTTGAGTTCCGCTGGTAGTTGTAAAGCTCGCGCTTTTTCACCGGAAGAGTTTCAAGATCCCCTTCGGTAAAACCGCGTTCCCTGAACCAGTGGGTGGTCTGGGTAGTCAGCACGAACAGGCGCTTCAAGCCCAGTTGGCGGGCGCGTTGTTGCATCGCTTCCAGCAATTCGCTGCCACGACCGTTATCGCCGTAGTCCGGATGCACCGCTATACAGGCCAGTTCGCCCATTTTCTCTTCAGGATAGGGATAAAGGGCCGAGCAGCCGATAATCATGCCGTCGCGCTCGATCAGCAGGAAACGGTCGATCTCCAACTCCAGTTGCTCGCGCGAACGGCGTACCAGCGTGCCGTTTTCCTCCAGGGGTTTGATCAATTCCAGTATTCCGCCCACATCGTCGATCAGGGCATTACGCAAATCCTCATATTTCCCCCCGGTGACCAGTGTCCCCGAGCCGTCCCGGGTATACAACTCCTGCAGCAGGCCGCCGTCCAGGTCATGACCGATCAAGTGTACTCGGCTGACTCCCTGCCGGCAGGCGGAAATAGCGGATTGCAGATTACGCCGCAGCGGTTCGGGCAATAGACCATCGCTGTTCAACAAGGATTCCGCCTGGCCCAGCGTCAACTGCCTGACCGGCTTCTTGCCTTCGACCAGGCCTGCTCCCGCAACCATCAGAATCAGCTTGTCCGCCTTTAGCGCGGCTGCGGTCGCCGTGGCTACGTCCTCGGCGCGCAGGTTGAAGACTTCTCCTGTAGGCGAATATCCCAGCGGCGACAGCAATACGATGTGTCCGGCGTCGAGCAAGGTGCGCACGGCGGCGTGATCCACCTTGCGGATATCGCCCGTATGGCAGAAATCGACGCCATCGTGCACCCCTACAGGTTTAGCCACCACGAAGTTGCCGGAGGTGGCGCGGATTTGCGAGCCCGACATCGGCGTGCTGGCCAATCCCATGGACAGCCGCGCCTCGATTTCGATACGCATGCGCCCGACGGTTTCCTGTACTACCGGCAAGGCGCTGCCGTCGGTGACGCGCAGATCGCGTACGAAGGGCGTTTTGATGCCGCGTTGCTGCAGGGCGGCGTCGATCTGGGGCCTGGCGCCATGCACCAGCACCAGTTTAATGCCCAGGCTTTGCAGCAGTGCACAGTCGTGGATAAGGTCGGCGAAGCGCTCATCAGCGGCGATTTCGCCGCCGAACAGCAGCACGAAGGTGCGCCCGCGGTGCGCATTGATATAAGGCGCAGCGTTGCGGAACCACTGTATATGCCGGTTGATGTCTTTCTTCGCGCTCATGGCCTGTGCCCGCCCCGCGGCTGAAAACCGCGGATTGTACAGCCAACACCGTGATTTTTCATATAGTTCTTTTGCTCTCGCAGAGAGCGCGGAGTTAAAGACCGCACGTTCATGGCAGATTGCTCCGTGAGAGATCTTCTTTCAATTTTCTGTTGTTACACGGTTCTCCAAACTCGCCATGCAGTTTCCGAACACGCGCGCGGGCCGGTACAAACTAATTCTACTTGGCGCTCTCTGCGTCCTTTGCGAGAGGTCTTTTATTCCGAGCCGCTGGACCGGTTGTGCTGGCGCTTGCTGAGCTGGGAGTGCACGCCGCGACGCAGTTCCTTGAACCAGCGTTCCAGCAGGTCCACGCCGATCAGAATGATGATGGCCAGAACGGTGACAACGATCGCGGTGACGGGATATCCGCTGCCGATAGTGACACCCAGCGCCGCCAGCAGCCAGATGACCGCCGCCGAAGTGACGCCCAGAACCATGCCCTCGCGCGCGAGAATGACGCCCGCACCCAGGAAGCCGATGCCTGTGATGACCTGGCCTATGGTGCGGGCGGCCCCGGTAGGATCGTAATGGATGGAAAACCCGATCTTGACGAAGACATAAGTGCCAAGGCAGATCAATGTGCTGGTGCGGATACCGGCGGGCTTGCCCTTGAGTTGGCGCTCAAAACCGAGAATGGCCCCGCAAAGCAGGGCTGCGCCGATCTCGTGCAGGTCGAGGGGGGCGATGCTCAATGACATAAACGACTGATCCATGAACTGGGGTATCCTGGTTTTTTATTAAATATAGCCGGGGAGAGGTATTAGCGCCAGTTTTCATTTTTTTAAATAAAAAACATTCCGCCCGCTCGCTGCGCGAGCTGAGGCGGGTAACTTTTTGTCCTGCGCGACAAAAAGTCACCAAAAAACGCGCCTTCCGGTGTGACAGTGTTTGGGCTATTGGATGGATCGTGGCGCGTACAATGTACCTGTGGCTTCGAGATAGAGAACGGCAAGCAACAGCAGAATCTCCAGTTATTGCACAAGCTTTTTGTTTAACTCAATCTGACCGGACGCGGACAAATCGGCAGGATTGCCGATTGCACTCCCGAAGGGAGCCGTTAGGCGAAGCACAGGGATGCGCTGAGTGAACCCCGCTCAAAAAATACTGTACAATTCCCCGCGCCCTGAACAGCCACTTCCAGAGGAATGAATATGCCCCTGATACGCCCCTTTGCCGGTTTGCGTCCGACTCCCGAACACGCCGCCGAGGTGATCGCGCCGCCCTATGATGTGCTGAACAGTGAGGAGGCCGCCGCACTGGCCGCCGGCAAGCCCTGGAGCTTCCTGCATATTTCCAAGCCGGAAATCGACCTGCCCGCCGGCACCGATCCTTATGCCCCTGCCGTGTACGCCAAGGCCGCCGAGAATCTGCGGCGCATGGTGAAGCAAGGGGTGCTGATGCGCGACAAGCAGCCGCATTATTACGTCTACCGCCTGATCATGGGCAAGCATGTGCAGACCGGGCTGGTGGCCGCGGCCTCCGTGGCTGACTACGACACGAACCGCATTCGCAAACACGAATATACCCGTCCAGCCAAGGAAGACGACCGCGTGCGCCAGATCAAGGCGCTGAACGCGCAGACCGGCCCGGTGCTCCTGGCCTACCCGTCACAACCGAAGCTCGACGCGCTGCTGCAGAAGATCGCGCAGGGCAAGCCTGTGTACGACCTCAAGGCGCATGACGGCATCGGCCACGCGCTGTGGATCGTGGACAGCCCGGCCGATACGGATACCATCAGCCGGACTTTCGACGCCATGGACGCGGTCTATATCGCCGACGGCCATCACCGCTCGGCGGCGGCCTCGCGCATTGCGCGAGAACTGAACAAGCCGGCGGAGCATATGAGCCGCTATTTCCTCGCCGTAATATTTCCGCACGACCAGATGAAGATCCTCGACTACAATCGCGTCATCACCGATCTCAACGGGCTCAGCAAAGAGCAGTTCCTCGACCGCATCGGGCGGAATTTCAAAGTGGCCAAGGAAGGCGAGGCGGTGTCGCCGGCCAAGGCCGGCGAGTTCGGCATGTACATGGGCAAGCAATGGTATCGCCTGAACATCGATCCCAAACTGATCCCCGCCGATCCGGTAAAAAAACTGGATGTAAGCCTGCTTGCCGATAACCTCATTGAGCCCGTGCTCGGCATCAAGGACCCGCGCACCGATTCCCGCATCGATTTCGTCGGCGGCATGCGCGGTCTGAAGGAACTGGAGAAACGTGTCGACAGCGGCGAGATGGCGGTGGCCTTTTCGATGTTCCCAACCACCTTGAGCGATCTGATGGCGGTGGCGGATTCCAACCAGGTAATGCCGCCCAAGTCGACCTGGTTCGAACCCAAGCTTGCCGACGGAATGGTATCGCACATACTGGATTGATGCGGGGTTTCGCCCCGCACGACGGGAAATTCGCGTGGTTTAATAAAGATTTTATATGCCGGGTCCCGGCCCGCAGCCGGGTTACTTTTGTCTTGCCAAAAGTAACCAAAAGCGCTTGCCCCTTGTCGCGCTCTTGTCTCCGCTTCGCTCCGACGCGTTCCCTTGCTTGCGCAGCGTTATAACGCGTCGGTCACAATGCTCGTCCTCCGCGTGAGACCTAAGCAAATCTGTTCCTACGCCTCCGTACCTCCGGCGGGCCGACTTCCGCTATAACGCTGCGTAAGCTGCGGCGCGCCAAACGGGCGTGAAGAGTGGCTTCGATTTGGTTTGGGGTTTGCGATCAGATTCAGTTAACTGAATGCTCATTATGAAAGAGCAGATTCTGCTGTTGCTTGCCGCTTTCTGTCCCGAAGTCACAGGTACATTGTACGCGCCACGATTTATCCAATAGCCTAAACACTGTCACGCCTGGAAGCGCGTTTCTTTCCACCCCCATGCGCGGAGCGCGTGGTAAGAACAGGTCAAGAAAAAAGACAAAATCGCCGGGAGCGATTTTGAACTGCGTAGCAGGCCCCGAAGGGGCGAAACACAGGGATGTGTTTCGTAATGGGGGTCGAGTCGCCACCGCAGATTTTTGCTCCTGCAAAATCTGCATTCCCGCCATCCCTGGCGGTTGGCCACTCAGTGGCGGGCGAAACATCTTTTCTTCTTTT
>DASUFE010000017.1:0-4412 GCA_036274675.1 Gammaproteobacteria bacterium | reverse complement strand
GGTTCGAATCCCTCCCTCTCCGCCAGTACAAATAAAAAGGACCCCTTGCGGGTCCTTTTTATTTTTACCGATGAAGGCGGGTTTGAACCCTCGATTCAAAGGGCCGGTTCGACAAAATTGCCTGGAGCAATTTTGCACGAGCGTAGCGAGCCTGAAAGGCGAGGCGCAGGGATGCGCCGAGTAATCCCTCCCTCTCAATAAAATAAAAAGTCGGTTTCGACTGCCATTTATATTGCTTCCGCCCTGCATGCAGGGGACCGGTTTTACGAGGGCTCTGCCCAGCGAGAGCGATTTTGAACTCGCCGTGCATGCGGCAAGGCCCGCAGGGCAAAATACAGGGACGTATTTTATAATCCCTCTCTCTCCGCCAAACAATAAAAAAGCGGGTCTTGCGCCCGCTTTTTTATTGATCAGATGTATCAGCAGGGGGTTCAAACCCTGGCGGGAAAGAGAAGTAGCGACCAGCGTGTAATTCTTCCTTGATTCAGTCCCCTTCATTCGCCGGTAAAGAGGGGAATGGCTACCCGCCTAAGCTCATACGTCCATGAAAGAGAGGAACAGAAAATCAGAACAGCGTAGGCTCCGCCGCCACCCCCTCATTGATAGCCGTGCAGCCAGAAGGATAAAAATCCGGATCCTTCGTCATAACCCGTGGGTTCTGGGCGCCAAAGTAGCCATAAATTGAAGCGGCCATCGACATAGGCTCGAACTCATAACTGCTGCTGGTCGGCTCGAGGTACTGATTGTTGGTATTGGCCTGCCCAGTGCGTCGCGTGGCTCCTACGACCTTACCTAAAGCGCTTATTCCGCCTGGCCGCACTGCCGATCCACCGAGCGTATAAAAGACCTGGCAATTGCCGTGGTCCCAGCCCATGGAATTGTTCAGATTGACCCGCCGACCGAAATCGCCGAATACATTGATGATGATATTATCGGTGCGCCTTGAAAGTCCCGTCGTCGCTCCTCCGGGGGTCAGCATAAAGCCGTTCTGTCTGCCTGAGTATTTAATGTGTTTCATCGCTACTCGCAACGCCGTAAACAACTGTTCCATGCGATCAGGGTAGTTGTCGACGCCATTATTATGGTCGTCAAAACCACCAAGCCCGCCGTTTGAGACGGTGATGAATTTGCTGTCGGGATTTTCTATGGCAAGTGTGACCGCCGCCCGCAACTGTCGGCCGAAGGAATTGTTAGGATATCGTAGCAAGCCATTCACAATATCCTCTGCCGAGTCTTCGGGAGCCATAATGGCGGCGGAGGGGAGGTCGGCGTTGAACGCGGTTTGGAGAGTCCCAATATAACCATCCATCAAATCACGTAATTTAAAGCTGTCGATGACCTTACTGTAGCGCGCGCGTACTGCTGCTGTCTGAACGGCGTTAACAAGATTAGTCAGCGCCGTATTATTTGTATTAGTGGCCGGAGTACGGCTATAGGGATTTTCGAAATTTTCATTCATGGTCACGGCTTTCAGGCGCAGTGAATGCAGCGGATCATCCAAATCCGGAGCATATAAAACGGTTTCCCCTTCGAACGATACGAAGGGAAGAATCAAGTCTTGCAAAGTGCGACTGGAACCAAGGACCGGATGCGGGAAATTCATGTTGCCAGCATGCACTTCAAGCATTTTCGCGATGCGGGTGCCGATACCGGGAGAATCATCAATATCCAGCGTCCCTTTCTGATTCATGAAAATGCTTTGACGGTGCGACTGGGTATCTTCCGCACGCTTCATCATCGTCCGGTAGACGCTCATGTGTTTCTGGTCCACCAGAAATTGCATGGCGTCGCCGCCGGCACCCGACCAGAAGCCGTGACGGGTGATGAGCCCCCCATTTCTTTGAAGTTCAATGATGTCTCCGCCGAGGCTGCCTGTATAGGAATTCTCGGAGGTGGCGTTCAGTTCCTGAATATTGGTCAGATTTCCGGCCAGCTCCGAAGGCCCGCCGTAAAGAAATATATTGATGACCTGGGGAAACGCGCCTGTAGACGCATTGAGGAGATCGGTATCCGGAGGTGAATAATTCACGGCTTCGTAATCGGGGCTCGCGGCATAGGCTTCATTGAGCAGCGAACTTATCGTAAGGCTGGCCGGCACGTACACGGACGCCCCGCAAAGACCTGTACATTTCAGAAATGCTCTGCGTTTCATGGACGTTCCCCTAGATACTCTTGAAATAGTAGAATTCGGCCAGGCGCGAGGCATAATCGAAGACGACCCTGGCGATATTGTCATGCGCACCGCCATTTATCTGCTGGCCGTTAACGAGCCCAAGACTCTGCAGCAGCGTCATCAGGGAGGATATTTCAGTGTGGCTGGCCGGACGTTGCAGGGCCGTGAGAAACAGGAAATGCAGGTAATTCTCGGCGCTCATGTCCTCGATTTCCGGGCGGACAGTGAAACCGTCGCCACGGTAGATGAGGCCCGCCACTGAATTGCCGCCCTCGTAGCTGTTGTCGTTCATCAGTAAATCTTCGCGTACGGCTTTGTGATAATTGGCAAAACTCAATGCATCCAGCGGGACTTCCGGTGAGCGGCCAATTTTCAAAGTCATCGTGTTCCAGCCCATGGCCCCCATGTAGAGCCGGTTGAAGTCGTCAGACGCCATGTTATTCCAGACCCAGCGATCCACATTCCCGGAGTCGTGTGCAGCGCTCCATTTGAGCCGGTACATGGACGATATCAGCGTTTCTTCAAAGCCCTTCGGCCGTTCGGTGTGAAGCAGGTACTGCTCCGAGAACAGAATGCCTTTGAATATATCCTCGAAAGTTGCCGCGCCGCTGCTGGAAATAGAGTCGCACATCGCCAGGCGGTCCTCTGGAGTTCGCTCCGCCATCAGGTAGCTGGCGATAACGGCGCACGCGCGGGGAATGATCAGAGGGTGGCCGGCCAATACGTCATAGAAATCATCGCAACTGGTAATAAAATAACCTCCAGTCTCCGGCGTACCGTCATTGTCCCGGTCTTCTTTCAGAATGATCTGCGGCTCGGTATTGATGATGTTGGTGCTGGTCAGCAGATAATCCTGATCTTCGCCAGTGAGGTAGAAATCCTTGCAGGCTTTGCCGACTTTCTTTGAGTCTTGAATCGTTTCGAAGAGGCCCAGATAAAGCTCGAAACCTTCGATACCCGCATTCTCGGGAGTGCGCGCGACGCGCCACCGCTGCAAGCTCGGCAGATGCGATCGTATGATCTGCCGCACGCTGTGGCCCTCCGCGAGACCGCTGACGAGTCTCTTGTAGGTATTCTGTACGTCGAAGATATCAGTGCTTTCCATTTCCTCCGCCGGCGAGAACATGATGGTATTCGCCAGGAAATGAGCCATCCAGTAAACGAAGGAGGTGCGGCTCAACGGCGATTCATAAATCAGCGCCAGCGGTTCTTCTTTCGGCCTTTCATCGCCGGAGTCGCTGAAGTTATAGTTATCGATCACCGCCTGCTGAACCGAGTTGATCTGCTGGACGGTCAGGTCGGTATTCAGCGCGTCTCGTACCTCGCCGAGAAAATTGGCCTCAGCGTTCGGAGTCTTGAGTTCGGGATCGGAAAGGTTGCCCGACAGATCGAGAAAATCTTCGACCGGAATGCCTTTATATAGGGTGCCGAGCAGTTTATTGGCGACCTGGTACTGCTGTTCCGGAGACAGCGACTCGAATCGCGCCTGGCTCAAAGGCTGGGCATAACCGATGGGAGAGAAATCATTGCCTCCCTCGCTGGGCAGATCCGTATCACAGGCGGCCAGCTGCAAGCACGCGACAACGGCCAGAACTCTGTAACCCTTGAACATTAAGTCCCCCTTGATGCTTAATAGGCAAATCCGCGGATGTGCCGGTCGGGTCAGGCGGCGTCAGGATGCCGGATTATCAATGTCGCAACCGCGAAAACGGTCACAAAACAGCCTTACAAAGTGCGGTAGCGCACAATGATTCTGCGTAGACATCCAAATAGGTTCATATAAAGCAACAAGTGAACTGGGATATGGTGATTTTGCTCTTGTCCAAGCAAGGGACTGTCGGAGATTCAAAGCGGTTTGTCAGCGATCGGGAGCAAAAGAAAACCCGGAACGTAGCCGGGTTTTCTGGGTTGGCTTGGATTGGAACAAACAGCTCTTAAGGCAAATCAGTGCTGCCCATCAGATAACGGTCGCATTCACGTGCCGCACCGCGGCCTTCGTTGATGGCCCATACGATCAGGCTTTGGCCGCGCCGGCAGTCGCCTGCGGCGAATACACCTTTTATGTTGGTCGTATAACGCTCGTGTTCGGCTTTCACATTGCTGCGGGCATCCTGTTCGATACCGAGTTGCTTCAGCAATGGTTCTTCGGGGCCGGTAAAGCCCATTGCCAGCAGCACCAGCTGAGCGGGGAGGTTTTTCTCGCTGTCTGCGCGTTCCTTCGGGACGAACTGGCCATTGG
>DASUFE010000016.1:0-80306 GCA_036274675.1 Gammaproteobacteria bacterium | reverse complement strand
CCCACCCAGGGCTTACTAAAGAACTCGGAGGAAATGAATTAATCTTCTCAGTGAACTCCGTGCTCTCTGTGGTTTGAAACAAATAATTTGATTAAGGATAAAAGATGACGAAGAAAATCGCTGTGTTGCCGGGCGACGGGATCGGCACCGAAATCATGGCCGAGGCGCTTAAGGTGCTGGAAGCCTTGCGCAAAAATTTTGGATTGAAGATCGAAACCGAAACGGCGCTCGTCGGCGGTTCGGCTTACGATGCAGAGGGCCATCCTTTGCCACAGAGCACGCTGCAAGTTTGCGAAGCGGCCGATGCCATTCTGCTGGGCGCGGTCGGCGGTCCCAAATACGATACGTTGCCGCGCGAGCATCGCCCGGAACGCGGCCTGCTCGGATTGCGCTCCCATTTCAAATTGTTCGCGAATTTAAGGCCGGCAATCCTGTATCCTGAACTCGCGCAGGCTTCGAGTCTCAAGCCCGAGCTGGTGACGGGTCTCGATATCGTGATCGTACGCGAGCTGACCGGAGATATCTATTTCGGTCAGCCGCGGGGAATTCAGAAAAATGCGCAGGGCGAGCGCGAGGGTGTCAATACCGCGCGCTACAGCGAATCCGAAGTCGAGCGGATCGCGCGAGTGGCTTTCGATATCGCAGCCAAGCGCAATCGCAAACTGTGCTCCGTGGATAAAGCCAATGTGCTGGAGATCTCCGAATTCTGGCGCGAAGTGGTGGTTCGTGTCGCCAAAGACTATCCGCAGGTCGAGTTGTCACACCTGTACGTCGACAACGCGGCCATGCAACTGGTCGCAAGACCCAAGCAGTTCGATGTCATCGTCACCGGCAATCTGTTCGGCGACATATTGTCGGATATAGCCGCCATGCTGACGGGTTCCATCGGGATGCTGCCTTCGGCCTCGCTGGCAGCCAACGGTAAAGGGATGTATGAACCGGTGCACGGGTCGGCGCCGGATATTGCCGGCAAAGGCGTTGCCAATCCGCTGGCGACGATTTTGTCGGTCGCCATGATGTTGCGCTATACCCTGAACGAAGCAGAGCTGGCCAACCGTATTGAGCGCGCGGTCGGCGCGGTGCTGGCGCAGGGATTCCGCTCGGGGGATATCGCCCGCAAGGGTGAAAAAACGGTCGGCACGAAGGCTATGGGGGACGCGGTGGTAAAAGCCCTGGATGCCAAATAGGGAATCCCTAACATCCGATGGCTGTTCGTTTATAATGTCGTTCAATCTGAAAGCCGTGGTGCCCTGCGCCACGGCTTGTATGTTTTAACAGGGGTCGGAAAGTGTTGAAAAAGGTCAATGTAGCGGTAGTAGGCGCCACCGGAGCGGTGGGAGAAAGCATGTTGTCGATTCTGGCGGAACGCAAATTCCCTGTGAATAAGGTGTTTGCGGTGGCCAGCGATCGTTCCGCCGGCAAGCGGGTGGAATTCGGCGACAAGCAACTGGTTGTGGAAGATCTGGCGAAGTTCGATTTCGGTCAGGCGCAGATCGGCCTGTTTTCTCCGGGTGCCTCGGTATCAGCCGTATACGCGCCGAAAGCTGCCGCTGCCGGGTGCGTGGTGGTCGACAACACCTCACAGTTCCGTTATGAGGACGATATTCCGCTGGTGGTGCCGGAGGTGAATCCTCACAAGATCGCCGATTACAAGAACCGCGGCATTATCGCCAATCCCAACTGCTCCACCATCCAGATGCTGGTGGCGCTGAAGCCGATTTATGATGCAGTCGGGATCGAGCGGATTAACGTCGCGACCTATCAGTCTGTTTCCGGTACCGGCAAGGAAGCTATCGAAGAGTTGGCTAGCCAGACCGCGCAGCTGCTGAACTCAAAGCCGGTCAAACCGCAGGTCTATCCCAAGCAGATCGCCTTTAATGTCCTGCCGCAGATCGATAAGTTCATGGATAACGGCTACACCAAGGAAGAAATGAAGATGGTCTGGGAGACCCGGAAAATCATGGGGGACGACTCCATTCAGGTGAATCCCACCACGGTCCGGGTGCCGGTTTTCTATGGCCATTCGGAGGCCGTCCATATTGAGACCCGCCGCAAGATCGGCGTGACTGAAGTCCGCGCCTTGTTGAAAAAAGCTCCTGGAATCAAGGTATTGGATGAGCAGAAGGACGGCGGATACCCCACTGCTGTGACCGAGGCCGCCAATACCGATCCCGTGTTCGTGGGCCGTATCCGCGAGGATATTTCACACCCACGCGGTATCAACCTTTGGGTGGTGGCCGATAACGTGCGTAAGGGGGCGGCTTTGAACAGCATTCAGATCGCTGAAATCCTGTTGAAAGAATATTTGTAACTCTTTGTTATTCATATTGTTAAAGCCTTATTTTTAAAGTATATTCTTAAAATTATCGGTATCTTGCCGTAATTAATAATAAAGTCTTGCGGAGAATTTGGGGAAACGAGAGGCTGTATCAGGAGTGCTAAGACGAACCACAATCTGGCTGGCCGGACTCTGGAGCTTGCTCTTTGGAACGGCGGTCCATGCCTTGAGTTTGGGGGATATTGAAGTCTACTCGGCCTTGGGTTCACCTTTGGAAGCTGAAATCCTGTTGACCTCCGTGCGTCCGGGCGAGACCGACGGCATGCTGATACGACTGGCTTCGGAGGAGGCCTTTGCCCAGGCGGGAGTGGAGCGTCCTTTCTATCTCACCAAGATCAAATTCAAGCTTGCGAAAAAAACTGACGGCACCGAATACATACTCGTTTCCACAGGCAATCCTGTAAACGAGCCCTTTCTGAGTTTCCTGATCGATATCGACTGGCCTCGCGGGCATTTGGTCCGAGAATATACCGTACTGCTGGATCCTCCCGTATTCACCGGTGCACAGTTGGCCCGCTCGCAAGCCGAAAGCCTGTCTGAACCCACCGTTACTACGGACGCAGCCGGAGTACCTGCGCTGATCAGTCGGGATGAAGAGGGCGAGCTGCCGGATATTGAGATGGTCGATGAGACTGGCGGTGCTGCCGCTGAAACCGGCCTGAGTGAGGTAACAGAACCGGCTTCGACGGGAATTCCGGCCACCGATATTCCGTCCATGCCGGCGACCGAACTACCCATGGGCGAAGAGGCTTTGGCGGGAGCTCTTCCTGAAGATGAAATACCCGAAGACATGCCGCAGCAGGGATCGCCGGTTGCAACCGATATCGGTGCCGCTCCGGAAGCCGGTGACTGGAGTGCACGGCTCGAGCAGCAATCCCTGCCGGAAATCGGTTTCACCTTCGACGAATCCATACCATACGACATCGACAGGACCGAGGCCCTGTTGAGCGAGTTCGGCATCAGCCTGGCCAGCATCGGGACGGCTCGTGAAAAGGAATCCGGTCAATCCGCTCAAACTGCGGAAGGCGCGGATACCTATAAAGTACAGGAAGGGGACACTTTATGGGAAATTGCGAATCAGCATAAGAATCCCGATGTGACTGTGCAGCAGGCGATGCTGGCTATTCTGCGGCAAAATCCCAACGGCTTTATTCGCAACAATATCAACGACGTCAAAAAAGGCTTTGTATTGCGCATGCCAGAGCGAGCGGCCATGCTGGAAGTCTCCAATAAGGAGGCTGTTGCAGAGGTGCGCCGCCAATATGCGCTATGGCGCGAATACCATGGCGAACTTGCCGGCAAGAGCAGCGGACAGCAGGATACTCGGGCTGTTGATAGTCAACAGGCCGATGCCGGTGCGTCCACAGATACTAGCAGTGGACAGCTGTCGATTCTTGCTCCCGGCCGCGATGCCGCTTCCACCGGCCGTGCTTCAGGCGCCCAGGAGGGTAAGGAAAAAGGCGATGCCACCCGGCTCGACTTACAGCTGGCGCGCGAACAGCTGGAAGGGGAACGTCTGCAGAAAGTCGAATTACAGTCCCGTCTGAACGACCTGACGGACCAGCTTGAAAAGATGCAGCGGTTGCTCACGCTGAAGGACGAGCAGCTTGCGAAGTTGCAGGAGCGCCTGCGTCAACTGGAATCGGCCGCCAAGAATCAGACCGCTCCCAGGCAACAACCTCAGGCCGGGGCCGAGGAACCCGCATCCCGAACGGATCCTGCCGCTGCCGATAAAGGTTCGACGGTGAAAGCGTTGGAAAATGAAAAGCCGTCCATAGAGATCCCGAAACCCGATCTGGTTGCGCCTGATCTCAGGCGGGCTGCCCCGCAGCCTGACACCACAACCACGGATAACAAAAATACTTCACAAGATACAACAGCCAACCAAGCCGACTTAGACAAGCTTAACGAATCGATCAAGCTGTCCGAGAAGGAACTGCCCCCGATCACTACACCCGATCCTGATTCCAAGCCCAAAAAAGCCCGCTCCAAACCCCGAACCAGGCCGGTATCGGAGGTTGCCCCGAAAGGGGGAAAGTCTTTTCTAGAACGGCTTAATGCCGTAGTGCAGCCCATACAGGGGTTCTTGCGCGACCTGGCCGCGCAGCACCTGCCATCGGCTTATAAAAAAATGGCCGACGATCTGCTGGCGTCTCCTGCTGGGCTGGGCATACTGGCCGGCGCCTTATTGCTCATTCTGGCCCTGGTGATCACTCTCATCCGTTCGTTGGGCAAGGTCAAAGACAAGGCCAGGAAACCCAAGAAGACCAAGCCGGCCAAGGTTATGGTCGAGACTCCGCCGGCGGAACAGCAGGAAACCACCAAGATCACCGCCAAGCCGGCCAAGATTAAGAAAGCCGGCCCGAGCCTGAATGAACGATTGAAGAAAGTCTTTGCGCCTTTTGCCGCCTTGTTGGCCAAAAAGCCCAAGCCCGCCAAGAAGGCCGTGGCCGAAGAGGAGGATGTCGTCGAAAATGAAGCTGCCGCGGAAGACCTGGCAAGCGCGGTGCAGGAAGCTGCCGTAGAGGTTAAGTCCAAGGCTAAACCGCAGAAGGCGCCTCAGCAGGGCGAAACCGTGAAAGTCAAATCCGCCCCGGTGAAATCCGCTGCCCAAAACGCTGCCGCGCCGGCTGCCGCTGAAGAGGAAATTTCCGATGACACGACGGCGGAAGCCGACGTTTATCTGGCCTATGGTTTGTTCGATCAGGCGGAAGAACTGTTGAAGCATGCTCTGGCGACGAATCCGGGCGCGACCCATTACCGTGGCAAGCTGCTGGAAACCTATTTTGCGGCGGGTAAGAAAGATGAATTCGAAAAGCTGGCGGCTGAATTGCACAAATCCACCGGCGGCCGTGCCGGCCGCATCTGGGACAAGGCGGTGGCAATGGGCAAGGAAATCGCGCCCTCGAATCCGCTGTTCAGCGGCGCCGCCGATTCCGGCTTGAAAGCTTCGGATTTCGCGCCCGCCAAGCCCGCGACTGCGGATCTGGATCTCGGCGAGGCCGGCGGCGCCACGACACCTGATATCGATTTCGGAGAGGTGGGCGCGACTGAGACTGCCTTGGACCTGGATATTAGCGGCGCATTCGATAAAACCGTGATTGCCGACGATAAAACCATGATTGCTGATGACAGCACTATGATCGCGGATGACCGTACCATGATCGCCGATGACAGCACCATGATCGTCGATGAAACCTCGCTGAATATGCCCAAGTCGAAAGATGTGACGGATTCGGAACTCAATATCAACTTCGACGCGGACGAGCTCGGCTTGGGAACGGAATTGGAAGATGCGGACAATGCGTCCAGCACTCCTGAAAGCGAATCTGAAGCCACGATGGCGATAGATATCGGCCTCGATATCGATAACATCGAGGGAATCACCGACGTCGATAGCAGCAGCGGCAGCATCAGCTCCAAATCGGCCGGTGACGATCTGATCGCTGAACTCGGCGGCGGAGATTCGGAGCTGAGCCTGGAAGGGGCGTCCGACACCGAATTCGATCTGCCCGAAGACGACGATACTTTGATCGATGCGGGCGACGATACATTTAGCGGTGATTCCGGTGGGGCCTCCGAAGATGAAGTTTCCACCAAATTGGATCTTGCCAAGGCCTATATGGACATGGGTGATTATGATGGCGCCAGCAGCACGCTGGAGGAAGTGTTGTCGGAAGGCAACGACAAGCAGAAGCGTGAAGCGGAAGAGCTGCTGGATCAGATCAACTAGATCATCTGTCCTGCGAATTTTCTCTGCAGAGCAATACCCGACCCGACTCCCTTATATAAATGACGACGACACGCCTCGAAAAATTAATATTTTCGTTGGGTCGCGGCCATCCTCTTCCTATGGAGAAAGGCAAAAAGGACTTTAGGGGAGCAGAAGTACAGGCCTTCTCGAGATTAAACGTCTGAATCGCATGCGTATAGCCCTCGGACTGGAATATGACGGCAGCTGGTATAGGGGCTGGCAGCGCCAGAGCAACGGTGTTTCTGTTCAGGCGACACTCGAGGAAGCGGTCTCACGCGTGGCTGATCACACCGTGCAACTGGTCTGCGCGGGCCGTACCGACGCGGGCGTGCATGCCACCGCCCAGGTCGCTCATTTCGACACCGAGTCGATCCGCGACAGCCGGGCCTGGATACTCGGCAGCAACAGTAATCTGCCGCCACATATTTCCGTGCTGTGGGCGCTTGAGGTGGGTGAGGATTTTCATGCGCGGTTCAAGGCTGAATGGCGCAGTTATCGCTACATAATTCTGAATCGTTTTACCCGCCCGTCGGTGCATGCACGTTACGCCACCTGGTGGCATCGGCCGCTGGATGCCGGGCTTATGCAGAAAGCCGGACAGTGCCTGCTCGGCGAACATGATTTCTCCGCCTTCCGTGCCAGCGAATGCCAGGCCAAGACCCCCGTCAAGACTTTACACAAGCTGACGATCACTCGTTCCGGTAACTGGATATATCTCGATGTGCGAGCCAACGGCTTCCTGCATCATATGGTACGCAATATCGCCGGCGTTCTCATGCTCGTCGGGGCAGGGGAGCAGCCGCCCGAGTGGCCGCAACAGGTGCTCGAATCGCGCCGGCGTGAGTTGGGTGGAATCACTGCTCCCCCGAACGGTCTTTATCTGACCGGCGTAGGTTATCCGCAGCATTTCGCCATTCCCGCGCCGCAAACAGCCCCGGTTTTCGGTTAAGTGCCAATACCGGCCACTTTTGCTACTATTCCCGTTCTTTTGCAAACAGGCTTCGGGATGTCTATCAAGAGGACACGCATCAAAATTTGCGGCATCACCCGCCCCGAGGACGCCTTGTATGCGGCCGGGCTGGGGGTGGACGCAATCGGGCTGGTTTTCTACCGCCAAAGCCCGCGTTACCTGCCGATCGCCCGGGCTCGCGAAGTATTGCGGGATTTGCCGCCTTTCGTCACCGTAGTGGGCCTGTTTATGGATGCCCAGCCTGCGGAAGTCAGGGCAGTCATGGCTGAGATTCCGCTGGATCTGTTGCAGTTTCATGGCACGGAGACGGCGGAATTCTGTCGGGGTTTCGGGTTACGTTATATAAAATCCGTCGCCATGATGGATAGTCCGGACGTGAAAGCTTATATTGCGCGCTTTCCGGAGGCCGCGGGGTTCCTGCTGGATGCGGTCAAATCCGGCGAGGCCGGCGGCAGTGGAACAGGATTTGACTGGAAAAAAGTACCCGCGGACGTCGATAGGCCGCTGCTCCTGGCGGGGGGATTGAATCCTGAAAACGTCGCCCATGCGGTCCGTCAGACAGGATGTTATGCTGTCGACGTCAGCAGCGGGGTCGAATCGAAAAAAGGTATAAAGAGTCCCGAGAAAATGCGGGCATTTGTCGAACAGGTACGAACAGCATCATGAAGCGCACAGCGGAAAAACCTCCTATCGATTTTTTTGGCTATCCCGACGCGGCCGGCCATTTCGGTGTTTACGGAGGGCAGTTCGTCGCTGAAACCCTGATGCAGCCCATCACGGAGCTGACGGCGGCCTATGAAAAATTCCGCAACGACCCTGAATTCAAGACCGAACTGGAACGTGATCTCGCGCATTATGTCGGCCGTCCGTCTGCCCTCTATCATGCACAGCGGCTGAGCGAGAAGCTCGGCGGCGCCAGAATCTATCTCAAGCGTGAGGACCTCAACCATACCGGGGCCCACAAAATTAATAACACCATCGGCCAGGCATTGCTCGCCAAGCGTATGGGCAAAACCCGCATCATCGCCGAGACGGGCGCGGGTCAGCATGGCGTGGCGACAGCCACTGTGGCGGCGCGCCTGGGATTTGAATGCGTTGTGTATATGGGCGAGGACGATATCAGGCGGCAGACACCCAATGTCTACCGGATGCGCCTGCTCGGCGCCACCGTGGTTCCGGTTAAATCCGGATCTCGCACGCTGAAAGACGCTCTGAACGAAGCCATGCGTGACTGGGTGACCAATGTCGACAACACCTTTTATATCATCGGCACAGTGGCCGGGCCGCACCCTTATCCGGCCCTGGTACGCGATTTCCAGGCAATCATCGGCCGCGAGGCGCGTGCGCAGATACTCGAATTCGAAAAACGCCTGCCTGATGCGTTGATCGCCTGCGTCGGCGGCGGCTCCAACGCCATCGGTCTGTTCCATCCCTTCCTCAATGACTCTTCGGTGAAGATATACGGCGTGGAAGCGGCCGGTTCGGGCATAGAGACCGGCCGGCATGCGGCTTCTTTATCGGCGGGCAAGGTCGGCGTGTTGCATGGCAACCGTACCTATTTGCTGGAAGACTCCGACGGACAAATTATTGAAACCCATTCAGTGTCGGCTGGATTGGATTACCCGGGCGTGGGTCCCGAGCATGCCTGGTTGAAAGACAGCGGTCGCGCCGAATACGTGAGCATCACCGATGACGAGGCGCTCGCGGCTTTTCATCTGCTGACACGCACGGAAGGCATCATACCCGCGCTTGAAAGCAGCCATGCGATCGCCTATGCGGCCAAGCTCGCGCCACGCATGAAGAAAGATCAGACCATTATCGTCAGCCTGTCCGGTCGCGGCGACAAAGACATCAATACCATCGCCGGCCTGGAGGGCATAAAAGTATGAGCCGCCTGCAGCAGACCTTCCGCGCCTTGCGCGAATCCCGCCGTACTGCGTTGATTCCCTATATTACAGCGGGTGACCCACATCCCGAAGTGACGGTGGAGATGATGCATGCGATGGTCAAGGCGGGCGCCAATATCGTCGAAGTGGGCGTGCCCTTCTCGGATCCGATGGCGGACGGCCCGGTTATTCAGGCCGCCTGCGAGCGTGCATTGAAGCACAAGGTTTCGCTGTCACAGGTGCTCGAGATGGTGCGGAACTTCCGCAAGCAGGATCGCGATACACCGGTGGTCCTGATGGGTTATGCCAATCCTGTGGAAGTCATGGGCTATGAGAAATTCGCTCAAAGCGCCGCCGAGGCCGGCGTTGATGGCGTGATTACGGTCGACCTGCCGCCCGAAGAATCGGCCGGAGTATTGCCGCATCTGCGCCAGGCCGGCATCGATCCGGTCTTTCTGCTGGCTCCGACCTCGACCGACGAACGCATCAGAAAAATCTGCGCTGCGGCCTCCGGTTTTGTCTATTATGTGTCGCTCAAAGGAGTGACCGGCGCTTCCACGCTGGACCTCGATAGCGTTGCTGCGCGACTTGCCGATATCCGCAAACACACGGTGTTGCCGATAGGTGTCGGTTTCGGTATCAAGAACGCCGCTACCGCGCGTCAGGTCGGTGCTATCGCGGACG
The DNA here is from genome assembly GCA_036274675.1 of Gammaproteobacteria bacterium. Lineage (GTDB taxonomy): Bacteria > Pseudomonadota > Gammaproteobacteria > HTCC5015 > HTCC5015 > DASUFE01. The sequence continues at coordinate 70,674 of DASUFE010000016.1, read as the reverse complement.
CAGTGGTGGTCGGCAGTGCGCTGGTGCAACGCATCGCGGATCTGGCCGACAATCCTGCGGCGGCGATACAAGCCGTCTCTGGAGTGTTGGCGGAAATGCGCAAGGGTCTGGATGAGGGGAGCAGGGCGGCAGGCGAGATTACGGGCATAAAACGAAAAACTACGGATCGTGGAGTCGTATGAACTGGTTTGAGAAACTGATTCCTTCCAAGGTCGGCTCGAATAATAAGAAAGGCGCGGTGCCGGAAGGCCTGTGGCTGAAGTGTGATAACTGCAACAGTGTCCTCTATTGCGAAGAACTGAAGCGCAACCTGCAGGTTTGCCCGAAGTGCGGGCATCATCATCGAGTTAATGCGCGCCAACGTCTCGATATCTTCCTCGACCCGGACCAGCGCGATGAAATCGGCGCCGAAATAGCCCCGGTCGACACCCTCAAATTCAAGGACACCAAGAAGTACAAGGAACGTCTCGGCATTTTTCAGAAGAAGACCAATGAAAGTGATGCCCTCATCGTGATGCGTGGCCAGCTCAAGGGCATGCCGCTGATCGCGGCCGCCTTTGAGTTCGGCTTTATCGGCGGTTCCATGGGTTCCGTGGTCGGCGAACGCTTTGCGCGTGGCGCGCAGGTTGCGTTGCAGCACCACATTCCGCTGGTCTGTTTCAGCGCCAGCGGGGGAGCCCGTATGCAGGAAGGCCTGTTTTCGCTGATGCAGATGGCCAAGACCAGCGCCATGCTGGCGCGGCTGTCGAAAGCGGGCATACCTTATATATCAGTACTGACCGACCCGACGACCGGCGGCGTCTCGGCGAGCCTGGCGATGCTGGGCGACCTGAACGTGGCCGAGCCCAACGCGTTGATCGGTTTTGCCGGGCCGCGCGTAATCGAGCAGACGGTGCGTGAAAAACTTCCCGAAGGCTTCCAGCGCAGCGAATTCCTGCTGCAACACGGCGCCATCGACATGATCGTGGATCGACGTCAGCTGCGTGATACGCTGTATTCGGCGCTCAGCATCCTGCATCATCGGCCGGCGCTGAAAAAGGCGGTGGCTGAATCGATACTTGAGGAACCCAGCGACTGAGCCAGGCCACTATTCCCTTTTCAATATCAAGTCATACATCTCCCTTCCTATACCGTTTCAAAATGTAGCGAGTGCCGAGCGGCGCAGCACCGGATAGATCAAGTCGGAGGAGTATATCAAGTGAGGCAAAAGCTCCCGGGGCCGCAGTACTTCAGCGGTAAATTATGAAAAGCCGTTTTAGCACCTTGGAAGAATGGCTCAAGTGGCAGGAGACCCTGCATCACAAAACCATCGATCTTGGTCTAGAACGCGTATCCAGGGTTTTTCGAAAAATGGGCGCGCAGCGACCGGCGCCGGTGACCGTAATCGTTTCCGGCACCAACGGCAAGGGTTCCTGCGTCTGCCTGCTGGAGCAGATTGCACGGCACGCAGGATATAAAACAGGCGCCTATACCTCGCCGCATCTCCTGACCTATAACGAACGTGTCCGCATCAACGGTGTTCCCGCCGGAGATGCGGCCTGGCTGGAGGCTTTTGCAGCGGTCGATGCCGCTCGCGGCGAGGAAACCCTGACCTATTTCGAATTCGGCACCCTGGCGGCATTTCACATTTTTGCCCGGCACAGTCTGGATTTCGCGGTGCTCGAAGTCGGCCTGGGAGGACGGCTCGACGCCACCAATATCATTGATACCGACGCCGCGCTGATCGCCTCGATCGGGCTCGATCATCAGCAGTGGCTCGGCTCTACGCGCGAGCAGATCGCGCGCGAAAAGGCAGGCATCTTCCGTCCGGAACGTCCGGCCGTTTGCGGCGATACCGAACCGCCGGCCGCACTTTTTGAAATCGCCCGCAACCTCGGTACGCCCTTGTCTTGCCTCGGCCGCGATTTTCATTATTCGACCGCGGACGGTTGTTGGCACTGGGCCGGCGGAGACGTGGAATACCGGGAGTTGCCGCTGCCGCGCATGCCGGGTCCGGCGCAGCTGCGCAATGCGTCCTCGGTACTGATGTTACTGCGGCAACTGGCGTCCCGCCTTACGGTCGATCGCAGGGCCATCGAAGAGGGGCTGCAGTCCAGTATCCTGCCGGGCCGGCAGCAGATTCTCGCGCGCCAGCCGCAGGTGCTGGTCGATGTCGCGCATAACGCAGAGGCAATGGCCGAATTGGTGCTACGGTTGCGGAGTGAGCCGCGCCGCACGCACGCCGTCTTTACCATGCTGAGCGACAAACCCGTGGTGAAAGCGGTACGCCTGCTCGGACCGTATGTGGATGCCTGGTATCTGGCGGCTGCGGGCGGCGAGCGCGCCCTGGCGGTGTCGGAGCTGGCCGGTATCGTCGCCGCCCAGACTTCTGCTGGAGAGCCGTCCTGCCATGCCTCGATAGCCGATGCGTTTGCCGCCGCCCACGCTGTCGCGGAGCCGCAGGAGCGAATTCTGGTAACCGGGTCGTTCTGGACGGTCGCCGAAGTAATGGCGCGTTATCCCGGCGAGGGTCTATAATTGGCGCGGTACGAGAGCGGCGGCGGCAGGCGGTGAGAGTTGGATATATCCCTGAAACAACGACTGGTTGGCGCAGCGGTGCTGGTTGCGCTGGGTGTTATTTTTATTCCCATGATCCTGGAACGGAACTCGGATGATGAGAGCCTGACCGTGCGCATGGAAATACCTCCCAAGCCTGAGATGGAGTTCAAGAACCGTCTGGAAGATCCTCCCGCTGTCGAGGAGGTGGAATGGCCGGAGAGTGTGGAGGAGGCTACCGCCGAGATCCGCGCTGAAAATTCGGCCGGACAGCCGCCGGCCGCCGAAATTCCCGAGGCCGTACGCCCGGCCGAACCCGAAAAAGAATCACCGGAACCCAAGCCGACCCCCCGCAACCCGCCCCCTTCGGTGAAAGCACCGAAAATCGCCAATGAAACTCCGCGGCAATGGATTGTCCAACTGGGCAGCTTCAGCAAGGAGACCAATGCCTTGGTGATGGAGGATAAACTGAAAGCGGCGGGATACAAGGCCTTCGTGAAAGCGGCGGATACGCCCGCCGGCCGTGTTTATCGCGTACGCATCGGGCCCATGAGTGATCAGAACGCCGCCCAGCAGATGGTGACCAAGCTCAACGGCCAGGGACACCGGGCCATCATCATGGCCTATCCGGAGCAGACGACAGTTGCCGATTGAGGATGATACTCGCGCATGTGGTTGGACATAGTAATCCTGCTGGTTGTCGCGGTCTCGACCGTGTTCGGCGTGATCCGCGGCTTCGCCAGGAACATGATTTCACTGGCGTCGTGGATTCTGGCCTTCGTAATTGCGCTCTCCCTGTCGGAGAAGTTCGCGCAACTGCTGCCCGACGACATCGAGCAGCCGGGTTTACGGATCGGTATCGCGATGTGCATTCTGTTTCTGGTGACGCTGATCATGGGCATGCTGGCAACTTTCCTGCTGGAAGGTTTCGTGAACGCCGCCAGAATCAACCGTCTCGATCGGAGTCTGGGCGGGCTATTCGGATTTGCGCGCGGCGTATTGTTCGTATGTCTGCTGGTGGTATTGGGAGCGTTTATATCACTGAACCAGACCGACTGGTGGCAGGAATCGAAATTGATACCCGCGGGTGAATGGGTGGTCCAACTTCTGGAACCCGTGCTCCCGGACAGCGTGACGGGACTGGTGAAACTTTGATTTTTTGGAGCTCGGAATAATTCATCCGTGAATTATCAGAGCACGAAAAGCAAAAACGCGGCCCTTTTATGTCAGGGGCTTTTTTTATTATCCAAACGCTCAGGCCTTTGGATAAGGCGGCACATCCTTGTGCCACGGAACCCCTGAATAAAATCAGAGGCTTCTTGATTCTTATGCGGAAAGTGGTGAGAACATGTGCGGTCTAGTCGGAGTCGTCGGTCATAGCCCGGCCAATCAGGTGCTTTATGACAGCCTGATACTGTTGCAACACCGGGGTCAGGACGCGGCGGGCATCACCACTTACGATCACGAGGGCAAGATCTTCTCCCGCAAATCCATCGGACTGGTGCGCGATGTGTTCCAGAACCACCACATGCTGCGCCTGCAGGGCAATGTGGGCATCGGGCACGTGCGCTATCCCACCGCCGGCCGTGCCATGTCCTCGGCCGAAGCGCAGCCCTTCTATGTGAACTCTCCCTTCGGCATCGCGCTCGGCCATAACGGCAACCTGGTGAACGCCGACGAACTCAAGGAGCAGTTGTTCGCGGAGGACAAGCGTCATATCAATACCAATTCCGATTCCGAAATCCTGCTCAATGTATTCGCGCACGAGTTGAACAAGCACAGCATGACGGAGCTTACGGCGGAAGACGTCTTCTACGCCGTCGCCGGCGTGCACCGCCGCGTCAAGGGCGGCTATAGCGTGGTGGCTCTGGTCGCCGGCCGCGGCATCGTCGCTTTCCGCGACCCGAACGGTATACGCCCGCTGGTCTACGGCAAGCGCGTGCATGAGAAGGGGACCGAATACATGGTGGCCTCGGAAAGCGTGGCACTGGAAGCCAACGGGTTTCAACTGGTACGCGATATCCTGCCCGGTGAAGCGATCTTCATCAATAATGAGGGCAAGGTATGGACGCGGCCCTGCTCCGCTCATGTCAGCAACGCGCATTGCATCTTTGAGTACGTCTACTTCGCCCGTCCCGACAGCGTGATTGACGGCGTTTCCGTACACCGCGCGCGCATGCACATGGGCGAGAAGTTGGCGAAGAAGATTCTGCGCGAATGGCCGAACCATGATATCGACGTGGTGATACCGATACCGGACACCAGCCGTACCTCAGCCCTGGAATTGGCCACCCATCTCAAGGTGAATTACCGTGAAGGCTTTATCAAGAACCGCTACATCGGCCGGACTTTTATCATGCCCGGCCAGTCGCTAAGGCGAAAGTCAGTCAGGCAAAAGCTGAATCCGATCTCGATCGAGTTCGTGGGTAAGAACGTGCTGCTGGTCGACGACTCCATCGTTCGCGGCACGACTTCGCAACAGATTATCCAGATGACGCGCGACGTCGGCGCCCGTAAGGTCTACATGGCCTCGGCCGCGCCGCCCGTGCGCTATCCGAACGTATACGGCATCGACATGCCGGCGCCCAGCGAATTCGTCGCGCACAATCGCACGGTCGAGGAAATTGCGAAGGAGATAGGGGCTGACCGGCTGATCTACCAGGATCTGGACGATCTGATCGATGCGGTGCGCCAGGAAAATCCCGAGTTGCGCAACTTCGACTGCTCCTGTTTCAACGGCAAGTACATTACCGGTGATATCAACAGTCAGTATCTGGACGAACTCCAGGCGCGCCGTAACGACAAGGCCAAGGCGCGGGTGGAAGTGGAAACTACCGATATCACGGCTTTTGAGGTGTAAGGGACGCGACAGTGGGCCAGGCGTTGCAAAAAGAGTTGTCCCCATGGATGGAGACCGCGCTGCAGCAGCTTGAGGGTCATCGCGAAAACCTCGCCGAAACGGACGCATTGCTGATCAAGATCGAACTGCAGACCCTTTATCTGGTCGGTGCTGGGCGCGTCCAAAAAAACTGGCCGGTTTCCACCTCCAAGTTCGGCATCGGCAATCAGTCCGGCAGTTACAAGACGCCGGTGGGACTGCATCGCGTGGCTGACAAGATCGGCGCCCACTGCAGGCTTCGCGAAATCATCCGGGCGCGCATACCGACCGGGGAGGTGGCGCCCCTTGGCGGCGCGGTTCCCGCCTCGCGCGATATGATCACCACCCGGATTCTGTGGCTGCAAGGTCTGCAGCCGGGCCTCAACAGCGGCGGCAACGTCGACAGCTATCTGCGCTACATCTATATACACGGCACTCCCGAAGAGCGTCTGCTGGGTTCACCCTCGTCAATCGGTTGCGTGAGGATGGGGAACGAGGATGTGATCGAGTTGTTCGATCTGGTTGAAGTGGGAACTTTGGTAAATATTGTCCCGTAATCTCTCTAAAAGCTGGGAAGTCTTAAGCTTTCCTTATCTTATGATCAAAGTGTTTCGCCCGCCGCTTCGCGGCTGATGCGACCCCCATTACGCCCCTTCGGGGCCCGCTACGCAGTTCAAAACCGCTCCGGGCGATCTTGTCTGAAAGAAAGGGGGAAAGAAACGCGCTTCCCGGCGTGACGGTATTATGGCTACTGGTTAAACCGTGGCGCGTACGATGTACCCGCGGCCCCAAGCTTGTTCTACCACGCGCTCCGCAACATGGGGCAGGCAACGGCAGAATCTCCAGATCACTGGAGACATATTCTTAACTGAATTTGATTGCAGAACCAAAACCCGATTGAAGCCATTCTTCATGCCCGGTTGGCGCGCCGCAACTCGCGTAGCTTTATAGCGAAGCCTGCCAGGGATGGCCGGTTTAGGGCTTCGGGAACGAACTCGCATTAGAATTCCGCCACCACCTTCCAAAGGTTATCCGGCTGCAACTTCCAATAAAGCGTCCTGAAGGATTCCTTCGCGGAACCGGCCGGGGCGGTAAGCTGCTTGAAGTTCATCTGCACCAGGTTCTGCTCGCCCGGATAAAAATACATGTCGATATCTTCCAGGTCGATTTCGGCCGCAGCGGATGCGGCCTGTGCGACGCGCCACTGTTCGAGCAGGGCGTCGAAGACCGTGCGTTGTTGTGCGGTTTGTTCGGCAGTCTGCCATTCCAGGTGGTCGGCGAGCACAATGGGGGTATGTCCGGGCAGCGCGTAGCGGCTCAGCGCATCGAAAATGAAATTACTGACGGTGACGCAACCGCGGCTGGAGCGCGGCGCGCGGCTGTAAGTCGAGCGCGGCACGCCGTGGAGCCAGATATTCGAGCCGGTGCGCCCGAGGCGACGATCCCAGCGGTTGGGATAATTGAGTGTCAGTGCGCCGGCTCCGTAGAGATCTGGTAGCCTGTTGTCACCGATATATTCTAGGAATGTGTAAACCCCGACGGGCGTGCGGTGATCGCCCTCGCGACGTTTGCCGGCGCCTTGTTTGCCGATGCCACTGTAGTAATTCGCGAGCAGACGCAGTTCTCCCCCGGCATTCTCATATAGATAGAGGCGTGCTTTTTCGAGGTCAACCACGAAGATATAGGGGTGATGCGCGCCAAGTTTGAGCAGCGGGTACGGATAAAGCCCCTTCGCGGGTGCGCGGTGTTGCCAGCGCAGCAAGAGCTCGGCTTGCAGGTTGTCCGGCAGGAATTCGTCCGTTTCCGGCGTAATGGCGACGGGCGGCGTCAGCGTTATCATGCCGTGCCGTTGTACGAGGGTTTCGAGTTGAGGCAGCGGCCGAAATTCCGGATATTGTTCGCGCAAGCTGCGCAGCGCGGGCTGCGTCAGATCCCACTGCTGCCGGGTGGCGGCATCGAGAATCGTAACCGTGAGGCGTTCGGCCTGGTCGACTGGCATGGGCATTTGCGCCGCCGGTGTCGGCAGCAACAGTAGAAAAATAGCCGGCAGAAACATGCTGCTGATTCTATCAGGTCGAGCCGGAGCCGTTGCGCAGGATTATGCGTGAATGACGGCGTTTCGGCGTTGACGCCGCTCCGGCGCGGGGGTTAGGATAACGCACCCCGGTTCAGCAGAAGGCGCCTTTGCGGTGGTTGGCTTGCGGATGTTCAGTTGCGTTTCCGCGGTTTCCTTCTTGGGTGCAACCGGCCCCGTTCCTTGTTGTGGCGTGCCTTTCCGGAATGAATGATAAAAGCGAACTGCTAGGCCGGTTGAAAATCGACAAGGATTTCCAGCCTTCCCAATCCAGCAAACAGAAACTCTGGCTTGCCGCCGGCGCCGGTGGATTAATCCTGATTTTGTTGACCGGCTGGCTGCTATGGGGAGTCAAGCCCGTCTTCATGGTGCAGACCGCCATGGCGCGAATGGAAACTTCCGCTCCGCGCGGCGGCCAGGTGATCCTGCAGGCTACCGGTTATGTCGCCGCCCGCCGGCAATCGACCGTATCCTCCAAAGTGACCGGCAAGATCATGCAGGTACTGGTGGAGGAGGGTGACGAGGTGCAGCAGGGCCAGGTACTGGCCGTGCTGGACGAGAGCAATGAGCGCAAGCAAATGCAACTCGCAGAATCGCAGCTGCAGTCGGCGCGGGCGCGGGTCAATGAAACCCGTGCCCGGTTGCGGGAGGCCGAGCAGGCGTTGAAACGGGCGCGTGAACTGTCCTCGCGCCAGTTGATCAGCCGCGCCGAGCTCGACAGTGCCGAGGCCGAGCATAAGTCGCTGGCGGCGCAGTTACAAACCCGGTTGTCGGAAATCACCACGGCTGAAAACAATGTACAGCTGCAGCAGCAGATGCTGGATGATCTGATCATCCGCGCGCCTTTTTCCGGCGTGGTGGTGGCGAAAAATGCCCAGCCCGGTGAGATCATTTCCCCGATGTCCGCGGGCGGAGGATTTACCCGCACCGGCATTTGCAGCCTGGTCGACATGGGCTCGCGTGAAATCGAGGTCGATGTCAACGAAGCCTATATCGACCGCATCCAGGCCGGCCAGACAGTGCAGGCGGTGCTGGATGCTTATCCTGAATGGCGGATACCCGCGAAAGTTAACGCGGTCGTGCCCACGGCGGACCGGCAGAAAGCCACTGTCAAGGTGCGAATCTCCTTCGACCAGCTCGACCCGCGCATCTTGCCCGATATGGGCGTCAAGGTTTCCTTTATGCAGACCGCGCCCGCGGCGGGTGAGAGTCCGCAACAGAACGCGGCAATCCACGCGCCAGCTTCGGCGGTGCGCGAGGAGGACGGGCAACAGGTCATGTATGTGATCGTCGACGGTAAGGCCGTGCGTCGCAGTGTCGGGGCGAGCGATGATGGTGACAATATTCTGCGCATTGCCTCGGGCCTGGAACCCGGTGAAACCTATATTGTTGAAATACCCGCTGAACTGCATGACGGCGCGACGGTTGAAGCGCGTTAACCGGCGCTATCGCGATATATAACCTACCAAGGAGATATTAAATGACAGCGCTTGCTCGTTTGCATGGTGTCGAAAAATTCTACGCCAAGGGCAGCCAGAAAGTGCATGTGCTGTCGGAGCTTGATCTGGAAATTCCGTCCGGCGATTTCCTGGCGCTGATGGGCCCTTCCGGTTCCGGCAAGACCACTCTGCTGAACCTTTTGGGCGGGCTGGATCGTCCCAGCGGCGGCAGTGTGGAGGTGGGTGGACACCGCATCGACCAGCTGTCGAACAGCGGCCTTGCCAAGTGGCGCGCGCGTCATGTTGGTTTCGTCTTCCAGTTCTACAACCTGATGCCGGTGCTGACCGCCGAACGCAACGTTGAGCTGCCGTTACTGCTGACCAGGCTGTCCCGCGCCCAGCGCCGCGAACGTGCGCAAATTGCGCTGTCCGTAGTGGGCCTGGCGGATCGCGTCACTCATTATCCGAGCGAACTTTCGGGCGGCCAGCAGCAGCGCGTCGCGATCGCGCGCGCGATCGTCTCCGATCCGGACCTCTTGCTCTGCGACGAACCCACCGGCGATCTGGATCGCGACACGGCCGACGAGATCATGGGCCTGCTGCAGGTGCTGAACCGCGATCACGGCAAGACCATCGTCATGGTCACACACGATCCACGCGCGGCCGAATATGCCAAGCGCACCCTGAACCTCGACAAGGGTCGGCTCAATCTCAAGGCCGCCGCCTGATGAAGTATCTCTATTTCGTGTGGAAGAACCTGGGCCGCAAAAAGGTCCGGACCACGCTTACCATCCTGTCCATCCTGGTGGCCTTCATACTGTACGGCCTGCTGGGTTCCCTGAAGCTGGCTTTCACCGTCGGCGCCGACATCGTGGGCGCCAATCGACTGGTGACCATCAATAAGATATCCCTGATCCTGTCGCAGCCCGAAAGCTATGCGGCGCGTATCGCCCAGATCGAAGGTGTGAAAGACGTCGCGCATGCCAACTGGTTCGGCGCCTATTATCAGGATAAGAAAAACCAGTTTGCGCAATTCGCGGTGAATCCTGATGCGTGGTTCAACGTTTATTCCGAACTGATTTTACCGGAGGAGCAGTTCAAGGCCTGGCGGCAGGATCGGATCGGTGCGGTTGTTGGGGAAAAGCTGGCCGCACGCTTCGGCTGGAAAGTGGGTGACCGCATACCTCTGATCAGTACGATCCACAGGCACGGCGGCGATTATCGCTGGGAATTCGTGATCGATGGGATCTTCAGCGCCGAAAACAAGCGCGTCGACACCTCAAACATGCTGTTCCGTTACGATTATTTCGACGAGGCGAGAGACTGGGGCAAGGGCGAAATCGGCTGGATCGTGTTCACCATCGACGATCCGGCGCGCGCGGCGGGAGTGGCGAAGCAAATCGACGATATGTTCACTAATTCTCCGGCGGAGACCCGTACCAGCACTGAACAGGCCTTCGCCGAATCCTTCGTCAAGCAGTTCGGCGATATCGGCCTGATCGTTTCGCTGATCCTGACCGCTGTATTCTTCACCATGCTGCTGGTGTCGGGCAATACCATGGCGCAGTCGGTGCGCGAGCGCATCCCCGAACTCGCCGTACTGAAAACCATCGGTTTCGGCGACTTTACGATGCTGGCGCTGGTACTGGCGGAAGCGCTGCTGATCGCGCTGCTGGGAGCCTTGATCGGCCTTGGCGTATCGGCCGTGGCCGTGCAGGGTATCGCCGCCGCGATCAGCGGTTTTCTGCCGGGGCTCGCGTTCACGCCCGCCATGTTCGCGCAGGGGCTCGGCTACGCTGTGTTATTCGGCCTGCTGGCCGGGCTGATGCCCGCTCTGCAGGCGATGCGGCTCAGTATCGCGAATGCCCTGAGCAGACATTAGGCGCAGACATTGAGCGGCGGCAGTATAAGGAGATTATTATGGGCAGTGTCTTTAATCAGATTCTAGCGGCCAGTTGGGCTGCCATACTCAGCCTCCCGGCCCGGCTTGGCGCTTCCGCGGTTGCGGTGTTCGGCACCGCCTGCGTGGTCGGCGTCTTTATCAGCGTACTGTCGATGGCCGCCGGTTTCGAAAAGACTCTGGTAGGGGCCGGTTCAGACAGCACCATGATCGTAATGCGCAATGGCGCGACTTCCGAACTTAACAGCGGTATTTCCAACGAGCAGGCGCAACTGATCGCCGATGCACCCGGTGTGCGTCACGACGAGGCGGGCCGTCCGGTGGCCGCGGCCGAGCTTTATGTGATCGTCGATATACCAACGCGGGAGGGGGGGAACTCCTCCGCCAATGTGCCCCTGCGCGGTGTGCAGGCGCATTCCTACACGGTTCGCGACAATTTGCGTATCGTGGAAGGACGGGCCTTCCATGAAGGCCAGGATGAACTGATCGTCGGCCGCGCCGCCCAGAGTAAGTTCGCAGGTCTGAACGTGGGCGACGCCATCAAGATCGGCCAGAACGAATGGCGTATCGTCGGCGCCTTCGAGGCCGGCGGCAGTGTCTCCGAGTCCGAGCTGTGGTGCGACGCTCCCATCCTGCAACAGGCCTATCGCCGCGGCAGCAGCTTCCAGTCGGTGCGCGTGAAGGTGGATGGTACGGCCGCTCTGGACAGTTTCAAGAAAGCGCTCGCCTCCGACCCGCGTCTGAATGTGGACTTGCAGTCGGAGAAGGATTATTACGCCACCCAGTCCGAGGGCATGACCGCTTTTATCAAGTGGGTCGGTTACCCGCTGGCTATCCTGATGGCTTTCGGCGCCGTATTCGGCGCGCTCAATACGATGTATGCCTCGGTGTCGGCCCGCACGCGCGAGATAGCAACCTTGCGTGCGCTCGGTTTCGGCAGCTCGTCGGTCATTTGTTCGACTTTGGTCGAATCCCTGCTGCTGGCTTTCGTGGGGGGGCTGATCGGCTCCGTGGTCGTGTACTTCGTATTCAACGGCTACACCGTCTCCACCATGAACGGCGCCAGCTTCAGTCAGGTGGTGTTCGCCTTCGCGGTGACGCCCGAATTGCTGGTGCTCGGGATTTACGCAGTGGTCCTGATCGGCGTCCTGGGCGGGCTGTTCCCGGCGATCAGAGCGGTGAGGGTGCCGATCGTTGTCGCGCTCAGGGAATCTTAAGATTTAAATCCGGGCATATGCGGGTTGACGTTATTTCTTTGCCGGCGTATCCTACGCCGACTTTCAGCGCCGATTTGATTTTCAGCTTGCGGGCGCTTAATAAATACTGCTAAAGCGGCCCGACCTGCTTTAGCGATGAACGTTAACGCGGGTTTTTTTATGCCCGCCACTTTTGAAGGTGGTAATCATGAGTCACTCCAAAAAAATCTCCTGGCGTTTCGAAACCGAAGCGGTGCGCGCGGGGCACCTGCCCACGGCCTTTGCCGAGAACAGCGAACCCATTTTCACCACCTCCAGCTACACCTTCGAGTCGGCCGCGCAGGCGGCGGCGCGTTTCAGCGGCGCGGAGCCGGGGTATATTTATTCACGCTTCACCAATCCCACAGTGACGGCTTTCCAGGATCGGCTTGCCATACTGGAAGGCGGCGAGGCCTGCGTCGCCACGTCCTCCGGCATGTCGGCGATCCTGGCAACCTTCATGTCCCTGTTACAGCAGGGCGATCATCTGCTGTCTTCCAAGGCGATCTTCGGCGCCACTACGCAGCTGATCAAGAAATACCTGAGCCGCTGCGGCATCGAGTATTCCTTCGTACCGCAAACGGATCTGAAAGCCTGGGAAGCGGCGATCAAGAAGAATACGAAGGTTCTATACCTTGAAACGCCCTCCAATCCGCTGACTGAAATCGCGGATATCGCGGCGCTGGCGAAGCTGGCGCATGCGCACAACTGCCTGCTGGTGGTCGACAACTGTTTCTGCACCCCGGCCCTGCAGCGGCCGCTGGATCTCGGCGCGGATATCGTGATCCATTCCGCCACCAAGTACCTGGACGGGCAGGGCCGTGCCATTGGCGGCGCCGTCATCGGCAGCCAGAAGACGGTCGGCGAGGATATCTTTACGTTTCTGCGCACCGCCGGCCCCTGCATGAGTCCCTTCAACGCCTGGGTATTCCTGAAGGGCCTCGAAACCCTGAGCTTGCGTATGCAGGCGCACAGCCGGAATGCCTTGGCGCTGGCGGAATGGCTGGAAAGCCATCCCAAGGTGCAGCGTGTATTTTATCCTGGCCTCAAATCGCATCCGCAACATACTTTGGCCAGGAAGCAGCAGAGCGAATTCGGAGGCATCGTGGCCTTTGCAGTCAAAGGCGAACAGAAGGAAGCCTGGAAAACGATTGACGGTACCGAGCTCCTGTCGATCACCGCCAACCTCGGTGATACCAAGAGCACCATCACGCATCCGGCGACCACCACGCATGCGAAGCTGACGGACGACGAGAAGATCGCCGCCGGCATCACCCCGAGTCTGCTGCGCATCGCCGTGGGCCTGGAGCATGTGGACGACCTCCGGGCCGACCTCGAGCAAAGCCTGAAGAAAATATAAGACGTTCTCTCGCGGAGCTCGCAGAGATCACGGGGTGAAAGAAATTAATAATACAGCCCGCCGGGTACAGGCGGAGGTTGGGGTGAGCATAGCGAACCCCAACAATGGCAGCCGGGATTGAGCGAAGTGGTGTCCAGCCGCATTTTCCGGGTTGTTCACCAGGAACACGAGCCAAACAGGGCGAGTCTATGTTATTGCGTGCAAGGCAAACTGGAATAGGGGGTCAGACGGTATGAAAACTTCCGAAGAACGGATCATTGAGCTGGAAACGAAAGTGGCCTATCAGGAGGACGCGATCCAGCAGTTGAACGATATCGTCGCAGAGCAGCAGCGCAAGCTGGATCGGGTTGAAAGCAGCCTGAAGACGCTGGCTGTGAAGTTTCAGGATGTCAGTGAAGGTATCTCCAACATCAATCCTCTTCATGAAAAGCCGCCCCATTATTGATTCTGATTCCCCGATCGCCTTTCCCGCCATTTTCAACCGTTGAAATATCAGAAGTGTCACGCGCATCACGGTTACGATTTTTTTACGCCGATTGAATCATTAATTCAAGTTCGACAATAAATTCGCTAGATGCGAATTCGATTTGCGTTCATAAAATTCGATTTCCGTTTAATGCGCGTTGAATGTAGCATCTACAACGCCTGTCTGAGTTGCGCAAGCTCACACGATACGTGTAGGTGATAATCTCAGGACTGTTTTGATGCAGTCGCGATAAATGAAATGAGCTGCGCAATCCATCGGGTTCCATTCTCTGCATCGTTGTTGATTGTTCTCTCGCTCTTTTTGCATCGTTCATGGATTGACTTGCGTATAGCAGTAGCAGGAGGCCGCTTATGATGAGCGTCATCTCAGCGCTTTAAGAGCGCGAAGAGTAGTGCTTTCGATGGAGAGACAGCAGCGATGAAGCATGGAATTTTTATTCGGAAGCTTGAACATTTTGTAAATACTGCGCGATGCCCTCTGAAGAATGGGCGATTTTGGTGCCCGGCACAAAAATGTATCGAAGTAGGTGGTTCGACTTCCGCCGTATCTTACATTTCTAGCGGAAATAGCTTCCAAAATCAGCTCCATTCTCCATGGCAATTCGAAAGTTTTGTGCATAGCATGCGCGGCATCTTTATTGCATATATCTTTCAAAAATTTTAACAATACGTTGTTAATGTCCGCTGCAATTCTTTAACTGTTTTTCGAGGGGCTTTGTTTCTGGAAGGATGTCGAAACAGCAGGAGGCCTGAAATGAAAACACACATCGCACCTTAGTGCTGCTTTAAAGATTCCACGCGCTTAAATTCGCGCGGCACATGTTTGCCGTGTAAGCCTGCGCTCGTCCTGATTTTCCCCGCACTCCGCGAAAGCGCGGGCCCGGGATGCTGCGTGCGCGACAAGGCGGACAGAAAGGAGGGGTAAGCCCGGCGACCGGTAAAACGGACGCCGTTAATACTACCAACGAAGGAGATGTCACATGTTAAGGAAAAACTTGAAATCAATAATCGCGCCGCTCGCCCTGTGGGGATGCCTGGCTGCTACCGATGTCAATGCTCAAACCCCGCAAGGCTGGACAACCTCAGGGACTGAGGCCAATCTGGCTGCGGGAACCAGCTACAGCATCAAGGTTCAGTTGAAATCCTCGAGCGAGCCGACCAACTCCCCGCATCCGCAATTCAGGGTCTTGAACATGGGAAACACGGCGGTGGATCTCAGCACGCTGACGCTGCGTTACTGGTTCAACTGCGACTGCCAGCCGGAGACCACTTCGCTTGCCGGTTTCGGGGACTGGGCGGGCATGATTCCCTCCGGTGAGGATATCAGCCCGCTGCTGTACGGGTTCTTTGAACCGGTATCGGTCGGCAAGCAGAGCCATGTGCTGGTGCTCGGTTTCAGGAACGGCGCACCCCTGCTGCAGCCCGGTGAAACCGTCCAGGTGCATGCGCGCATCAACAAATTCGACTGGAGTCCGATGCCGCAAGCAAACGATTTCAGCTATGCGGCTTACGACGACTTTACGATCTGGAACAGGGCTGACGCTTATATAAATGGCGTCCGGATGTGGGGTGAGGAACCGCTGTAATTCCCCCGGAGCAATATGGGTAAGGAAGCCCGGCCTATCGCAATAGGTCGGGCTTTTTTATTTTTATAAAAGACCTCTCGCAGGGACGCAGAGACGCAGAGGCATGTTCGGAGAACGTGCGTAAAAACAGGAAATATAAGAAAAGAAATTCTCTCACAAGGCACAAAGGCACAAAGAAAATTAATTATTCGTCTGCTGGATAAAGGGGCGTTTCTGTAAATAGGGCTATTAGCACTCCAGTATCACAACTCTGAGACCCCGGATCCTACAAAGTACGGGGGATATCTAATAATGAGTTCACCTCGTTTGGCTTTTTATAAAAGCAGATATCTTTTCAATGGCAGGGCCGATAGCAGGGAGTTTTATCCCGGGCGCGGCCTTGAGTACCTGCGATGGCCGTACGATGGCAGCCGGGTTTATATGAAACCGATTAAAAATATCCAGGAGCGCATTTCTGCGGACGAATCATTCAATGAATGGTTGCAGCCGCCGATGTCCGGTGACGGGGTTCCATGTCCCTGGAAGAAGACCACGTTATACCTGCTGGCGGTCGAGTCGGAATTGTTGTTTCTGGAGGCGGAATATAAACATCATTCCTCACCACCTATTTCGAGTTATACGGCGACTATTTTAATACCGGCGAATATTATGGATCGTCTCTCAAGTATTTCAATGCGTATCCGATTCTCTGTCCCGACCTGCAAGGGAAAATGACCGGCATAAAGCGGAAAGCATATATGGCGGACAATATGGTTTCCACGGTTTATACACTTGGTCTATGCAACACGGATGGCCAGTATTGGGTGCATGAAACGGGCAAAGGATGGTGTCCGGCCGGATGATTCCATGGAATTCGTGCCCGAAACCTCAGCCAGGCTGATAAATGAAATTAGAAGCACGATGATCAAGAATCATTGAGGGCTATTCGCTGCCGTGAGGGGTCTTCCCGCCCATCGATTCTCAGTGAACTCACTCAATCGTTTTCATACTAACCCCTTAATGGCTCGGGTTAGTTGAGGGAATTTAATATGAAACGCTATATTATGGCTGTTGCATTATTGCTTTCGGGCATACCCATCGCGGGTGCGCAGGATGATGGGTTCATGACAATACATGAATTCAAGAGTAAGAGTGGGACATTGCTCGGGCAGTTGCAGGTCAGATACATCTCCCGCGAAATATTCGACTCGTTGAAAATTGTGAAGGCGGCGGCCAAGCAGGAAGAGGTTTTGTACAGAATCGATAATGCCATTTTCTACAGCCGGGGCGAGCTGGAAAAAGAAATATATGATCCGGGTTTCTATGGCTATAAGATAGCGGAACTGGCGGCAGATCATGTGACCCTGACGTACATGCGCAACAAGGGGAAGTCTGCTTCGGACAATTTCATCATTAAATGGGACTCGGCTTCGCAAGCCTTTCACAGGCAGTCGGTGCACTGAGTTCAAGCAGTGTGGTTCAGGCCCGCGATACTGATCCTGCCTGTATCGTTCAGCAGTTTCCGAAGAGAGAAATTACTGGTGCGGAGGCCAGGGATCCTGCCAGGCAGTCATAACTACATAGCGAGACCGGGGAAATGGTATTCTATGCGGGCTTCATGACAGAGCATGGATTTTATGACGCTGGTTCTGATACCCGGCCTCGACGGCACGGGCGAGTTTTTCAAACCTTTTCTGGATATTTACGGGCGTGACCGGGCGGAGGTCATTTCGCTGCCACAGGCCGGGCCGCAGGATTACGCGGCTCTCACCGAATACGTGGCGCAGCAGCTCCCCGTGAATCGCGATTATGTACTGCTGGCCGAATCCTTCGGCGGGCCGATCGGCGCCAATCTCGCTTTACGGGGCCTGCCGCGATTGAAGGGCGTGGTATTCGTGGCGACGTTTTTATCTCCTCCAGCCTGGTGGGCGACAACGCTCGGGCTGATGCTGCCGCTGAAAAAGACGGTGCCGACGCGGCTCGGCCGCATGATCCTGCGCTGGCTGCTGGCCGGGTCATTGGCTTCGGATAGAACGATGGACTGGGTTCAGCAAGTGGTCGGCGGCGTGCCCGCGGACATCATCAAGGCCCGCATCCGCGCCATCCGGCGTCTGCGTCCGCAGCAGGGCCGCACTGATGTGCCGGCGTTGTATATACAGTCCACACAGGACAGCCTGATCGCCGCTGCAAAGTTCCGCCAGTTCGGCGCGCATTTCAGCGATCTTAAGTTATTTAAAATCGAGGGTCCGCATCTTATATTGCCTTCGAGGCCGGGTGATTGCGCGCGCACTATCCGGCGGCTTTTTCCAACGCTGCAAGGTTGAGTTATTTAAACGGTTTGAAACCGATTCTGGGATCTGGGGGAGGTCGTCAGTCCGGCAAGCAAATCATATAGTGCTCGAAGCGAGTTTCGTGAAAAGCCTGTGCACGCGAGCATATACCGGGCGCCATCGGCTTGCCGCACGCGCCATATGACGGAGTGTACGCGGCATCTCGAAAAATCCCGTCTTGGCGTCACTGACTGGATGGCATGGGTTGCAATGCCTCGACCAGGCACGCATTGAAATTCTCACAGCCCTGATTCAGGCTCAAGAGCAGTTCGGCGAACCTTTTTACGCAGGGCTTCGCCAACGTTCTTCGCGACAGTTATGCGACCGGGGGCAAGCAAGCGTATGCCGGAAGCAAAGTCAAATGTGCCTGTTGTGAGAGTCCCGGGCTTCTAAGGGATGGCCTGAAGCAAACTCGGGGAATTAATCCCTTGAAATCGGTTTACTCGGCCTTATACTTCCAGGCCATCCGCGGGTGCGTGCCGATGGATTGAAGGGGCGCACGGCTCGCGGCAGCACTCTCGCGCATAACAATATACAAGGAGACGGGTATGCAAGTTTATCCATTTAACAGGTCAAGGATGGTTGCCGGTGCATTTGCTGTCGCGCTGGTTGCGGGACTTGCTGCATGCGGACAGGAGGAACAGGCGCCGCCGGCGCAGATTTCTGCTCAGCCGCAGTCTCATCGGCAGGGCTGGTCGCATAATTGCACCATGGACTGCACCAATGTCAGCGTAAACCGGTCTGAGACAGTGGAACGCCCGGGCCGGACTGCGGCGGGTCCGATATGCAGCGGCAGCCGGCAGAGTTGTGAAGCCATGCGCTCCGTCG
Organism: Gammaproteobacteria bacterium; assembly: GCA_036274675.1. Taxonomy (GTDB): domain Bacteria; phylum Pseudomonadota; class Gammaproteobacteria; order HTCC5015; family HTCC5015; genus DASUFE01. Next base: position 52,044 of record DASUFE010000016.1, on the reverse strand, counting down.
CCTGCGCCAACGCGGTTGCTACGGCCAACAACGAGACGCTTTACGACGATTGCCACCTGGTGAGCGAGGGGGAATGCGTTGAAGGCTGCACTTTCCCGCCTTATTAAATCCGGTTTTCCGCGTGGCCCGGTTCTTGGTTAGAAGCCTTTTTTTCTATATCATGCGCAGCTCCAAAACCGCGCGGAGCCTATATGTCCGAGTTCAAGAACGTGAGCGTAGTCAAGAAAGCCAATATCTACTTCGATGGCAAGGTCACCAGCCGTTCCGTGATTTTTCCCGATGGTTCCAAGAAAACCCTGGGCATCATGCAGCCGGGTGAATATGAATTCAGCACGGGTGACGCCGAAATCATGGAGATCATGAGCGGTGAGCTTGATGTGTCACTGCCGGGCGCCAAGGGCTGGAAGGCAGTCAAGGGAGGCGAGTCCTTCCAGGTGGCCGCGAATTCGAAATTCACCATGAAAGTCAAAAAGCTGAGCGATTACTGCTGCTCCTTCATCAAGGAGTGATCGTCTTTCGATGCATTTGTGCCTGGAGCGCACGCTAAAACCCGGCATGTTTCCGGGTTACAGGCATTTGTGCGGGGGTATTTCCCGGGATTTGTCGAAGCCGGCGGGGTTTGCTAAATTGACCGCTCGAGCTGCCTGCATCCGCGGCGCAGTCTGATTCCGGAGGTGCCCGATGGCCATAATGACCAATAGAAAAATAATCCATAGAAATTTTTCCGAGGCGGCGTTCTGGTCCAAGTTGAGCCACTATGCCCGAGCCGCGGGCCGGCAGGTGATCGAGTACGCGCTGCAGCTTTATTATGCGTTGATGGACGGGGATACCCCGCGCTGGGCGAAAGCGGTGATCGGTGGCGCGCTGGTGTATTTCGTGGTGCCGGTGGACCTGATCCCGGATTTCATACCGGGCGGGTACGCCGACGATTTTGGCGCCCTGGCATCGGCCATGGCCGCGGTTATCAAGAGCATCAAGCCGGAGCATGCGGCAAAAGCCAGAGCCAAGGCGGGCGAACTGTTCGGGAGCGAAGAAATAAAGAATGATTCATCCAGATACCGCCATTAAGTTTGTCAGCGAACAGATCGGACTCGGAGTGTTCGCGACCGCGGATATTCCGAAAGGCACTCTCATTTATGTGCGCGACCCACTGGAGCAGAAGCTGGCGCCGCGCGATTTCAATGCACTGGACACAGCCCAGAAAGCGGCGGTCGAGAAGTATTCCTATGTGGATGCACAGGGCAATCTCATCGTCAGCTGGGATCATGCGAAATACATGAATCACAGTTGCGAATGCAACACCATCGGCACTGCTTACGGTTTTGAGATCGCGCTTCGCGATATCAAAGCCGGCGAGGAGCTTACCACCGAGTACGGCGTGCTCAATATCCAGTTGGAATACGCAATCGGATGCGGCTGCCGGCAATGTCGCGGCATGCTCCGCGCCTGCGATATCGATCATTACCATATGCTGTGGGATGGCTGGATAGTGGACGCGCTCAAGGAGGTTCCGCGCTTGAGGCAACCGTTATGGCCGGTTATGGACGCCGGCATTCGCGGCGAAGTCGAAGCGTACCTCGCCGGCAGCGGCGACTATCGCCCCATACTGACCCGCAAGTGGCGCCCTTCGGGAAAAGCGCAAGTCCATTCTTTTGAATTCACTTTTAAATAATCGATGCGCATTTTGCAGGGAAGCGAATGAAAACACTGCTTTATATCGTGCTGGCCCTGGTGCTGGCCCCCGTCGTTTTTCTTGCTTTCAAGTCCCTGACCTCGCCTCCGCCTAAAACCGGCCTGGCGGGCGGCAAGTTGCGGCCATGCCCGGACAGTCCGAACTGCGTGGTCAGTGAGAACGACACGGCTGCTTCCCGCATCGAAGCGCTTCGGTTCGAGGGTGCGCCGGACCGGGCCTGGAGCTTGTTGCTGCAGGCGGTGGAGCGGAACGGCGGCAGCATCCGCGAAGATCGTGACGGTTATCTATGGGCGACCTTTACCAGCCGGATATTCCGTTTCGTCGACGATGTGGAATTCAGGTTGGATGCGGCGCACAGAGTGATCCAGGTGCGCTCCGCCTCGCGGGCGGGCTATTCTGATTTCGGAATAAACCGCGAGCGCGTCGAAAAACTGCGGGCTGCATTCGTGGATGCGCTGAAGTAGCGCACAAAATCTCCCGTTAGACTCAAGGCGACGCCGACGCGGGAAGAACTGGATTGCCGCTTCGTCGCCGTATCGCATTCATTCATTGGGCGACAAGCACAAAGTTGGCTCACGGACAGCGATCAAAGTACCGTGAGCCGCACCAGAATGATACCGGGTTTTGGCGATCTTCTACGAAAGTCTCTCCTCTGATATTGAAAAGACCGGCCGATCAACGGTTTAGGCCGGCCAGTCTTTTTTGGTACGTTTGTTGCGTAAGCATGTCGCGTTGCACTTCCACCTGGAGAATGGAGAAATATCATGTCGTACCTGGTCCCTTCGGAATTTGTTACAAAAATGATCGATGCCGGCGAATCAAAGGTTTTCATGGCGGCAAGAGATGCCTTGATCAGAGCATATATGGCCGGAGCAATTCTTACGCTGGGCGCCGCCTTTGCGGTTACCGTCACCGTTCAGACGGGCAATCCCATCCTCGGCGCGGTTCTGTTCCCCGCCGGTTTCTGTACTCTGTATTTGCTGGGTTTCGACCTGCTGACCGGCGTATTTGTTTTATCGCCACTGGCATGGCTCGACAAACGTCCCGGCGTAACAATAGGCGGGATTTTGAAGAACTGGGGCATCGTCTTCACCGGCAATTTCCTGGGCGCATTTACGGTGGCCGTTTTTATGTCCATTATCTGCACTTACGGCTTCTCGACAGAGCCGAATGCGGTCGGTAAAGCAATAGCCAGTATCGGAGTTAACCGCACCCTGGGGTATGCCCAGTGGGGGGCGGCCGGAATGCTGACCTTGTTCATCCGCGGCATGCTCTGCAACTGGATGGTCTCCACCGGCGTGGTGGGCGCGATGGTTTCGACCACGGTCGGCGGCAAGGTGATCGCGATGTGGATGCCTGTTACGATCTTTTTCGGCATGACCTTCGAGCACTCGATCGTCAATATGTTTTTATTTCCTTCGGCGCTTATCATGGGCGGCGAGTTCTCGATTACGGATTATTTCATCTGGAACGAGATCCCCACTGTTCTGGGAAATCTGGTCGGAGGACTCACCTTCACGGGGCTGACCTTGTACAGCACTCATATAAGAACAGCGCCCAGGCGTAATGCGCTTCCGAACCGCATCCGCGCCGCCGCTTGAGCGATTCCGCAACAATCAACCTGGAGTCTCAGCCGCTTGCGGCGGCTGAGACTTTTCCGGCTGTATCCGTATCCAGACGTTTGAAAATATCCGTCGGGCAATATTCGGATAAGGGCCGCAAGGAAACCAACCAGGACTTTCACGGCGTCTGTACGCCGGCGGAACCATTGCTGAGTTCGAAGGGAATCGCCATCGCCCTGGCTGACGGGATCAGCAGCAGCGAGCTGAGCCAGGCCGCGAGCCGGGCTGCCGTCACCGGATTCCTCGAGGATTATTTCTGCACCTCCGAAGCCTGGTCCGTAAAGAAATCAGCGGAATGCGTGTTGAAGGCGATCAATTCCTGGCTTTACTCCCAGACCCAGCAAAGCCAGTATCGTTATGACAAGGACCGCGGTTATGTCTGCACCTTGAGCGCAATGGTGATCAAATCCACCATGGCCCACCTTTTCCACGTGGGCGATGCGCGTATCTACCGTCTGCGTGACGGCTCTCTGGAGCAACTGACCAACGATCATCGGGTGCGGATATCGCGGGAGGAGAGCTATCTCGGCCGCGCCCTGGGTATTAGCCCGCTGCTTGAACCCGACTACCGGGCTCTGCAGGTGGAGGAGGGCGACTTCTTTTTGTTCGCCACCGATGGTGCTTATGAGTGCGCCAGCCCCCAGTTCATAAAAAATCTCCTCAACGGTTCTGTGCGCGATCTGGAATACGCCGCGAAGGCTATCGTGGCCGAGGCTTATGAAAAAGGCAGCACGGACAATCTCACAGTGCAGGTTATCAGGATCGACGAGCTGCCTGACCAGGACGCCAGCAGTCTTTATCACCAGTTGAGCGAGCTGCCCCTGCCGCCGCTGCTGGAAGCAAGAATGATGTTCGACGGCTTCAGGATTATCAGGGAATTACACGCCAGCAGCCGCAGTCATGTGTACCTCGCGACCGACGGCGTGACCGACGCCCCGATTATCATAAAAATACCGTCGATCGACCTGCGGGGCGATAAGTCCTACCTGGAACGGTTCATGCTGGAAGAGTGGGTCGCGCGCCGCATCAACAGTGAATACGTGTTGAAACCCTGCCTGCAGACCCGCAAGCGCAATTATCTTTATACGGTTACGGAATTCATCGACGGCCAGACGCTCACCCAATGGATGATCGACAATCCGCGGCCGGATCTCGAAACGGTGCGCGGCATTGTCGAGCAGATCGCCAAAGGCCTGCGCGCGTTCCATCGCATGGAAATGCTGCATCAGGATCTGCGGCCCGCCAACATCATGATCGACAAGACCGGTACGGTAAAAATTATCGATTTCGGTTCGACCCGCGTCGCCGGCATCGAGGAAATCATCGGGGCGGAGCGGAATCCTCTGGGCACCGCGCAGTACACGGCGCCTGAGTATTTCCTGGGCGAGGAGGGTACGATCCGCTCGGATCTGTTTTCGCTCGGGGTTATCGCTTATCAGATGCTGTCGGGAAGACTCCCTTACGGCGCGCGGGTGGCCAGGGCCAGAACCCGGTCGGCGCAGCACAAATTGAAGTACGATTCATTGTTGAACGACGACAGGGATATCCCGGCCTGGGTGGACGGCGTGATCGGCAAGGCGGTGCATCCGGATCCGTTAAAGCGCTACGGCGAGTTGTCCGAGTTTATATACGATCTGCGCCATCCGAACAAAGAGTTCGTGAGCATCAGATCGCGTCCGCTGCTGGAACGCAATCCCGTCCGTTTCTGGCAGGGCGTTTCCTTCGTCCTGGCCGTGATCATAGCCATATTGCTGATCAAATAGCGCGGTAGGCATGATGCCAGGACTTTTTATTTTTGTCTCGCCAAGGCGCAAAACCGCCAAGAACATTCCAAAATTATTTCTTTATTACTGAAATCTTCGCGCCTTGGCGAGAGCAATTCTCCTGCTTTTGATGCCAGACTATTGGGCGGACATGATTTGTCCGTTTACATCGGCGCTGTCTTTGCCCATTAAATAAAGATATGCCGGCATGATGCTTTCGATAGTCGGCAGGCTTTTGATGTTTTTTCCGGGAAAGGCGCGCGCGGCCAGCGGCGATTGCACTTCGCCCGGCTCGATCGCATTGACGCACACCGGTTTATGCGAGCTCAGTTCGTCCGCCAGTATCCGCATCAGACTCAGCGCCGCCGACTTCGAAACTCCATAAGCGCCCCAGTAGGCGTGCTCCACCTGATGCGCCGTGAATACGATCCTCGGGTCGGCAGCACCTTGCAGCAGTTCCAGGCAGGCGCGCGTCAGCATGTAGGGCCCGTTGACGTTTACCTGCATCACACGATGCCACAGCTCCACGTCGTAGTGGGTCACTGGCGTGGTGTCCCCGAGCAGGGCTGCATTATGCAGGATCGCGTTGAGACCGCCCAGCTCGCGTGCGATGGCGGCCGCCATGTCCTGATAGTCCTTGTAACTCGCGCCTTCCAGGTTTAGCGGATAGATCGCCGGCTTGGGTGCGCCGGCCGCGACGATCCGGTCATAGACCTGCTCCAGCTTGCGCACGGTGCGGCCAAGCAGCACTGCCGTGGCGCCATGGCGCGCGAAAGTCTCCGCCGCGACCGCGCCGATGCCGTCGCCGGCTCCGGTGATCAGGATAACGCGGTCCTTCAATAAATCTTTTGGAGCCTGATAATTTCTCATATTCTATTTCTTTGAATTTTAACCACCGAGAGCACGGAGCGCACAGAGAACATTTATTTAGAAGGAATTTCTATTGTGCGCATATATAGATTTAGCTTGGCGCTTCGAATAATTACTTGGCTCTGTGCTCTCGGTGTCCTCTGTGGTTGGTTTTTAGGTTGATGCCTTCGCGATCTTTTTCTCGCGACGCGCGGTACTCCAGGCAATCCACAGCTTGCGCAGGGGTGTCAGACTGATCCGCTGTTCAAGCACTCTGTAGCCGTCGGTCTCGATCTCGTCCAGCAGTTTTTCGTAGATCGCGGCCATGATCAGTCCCGAGCGCTGGCTGTAGCGGTCGACCGCGGGCAGCAGCTGCAGGGCGGATCGGTAGTAGCCGTGGGCGCGTTGCGCCTGGAATTCGAAGAGCTTCCGGATCGGATCAGTGGTCTTGAATTGCAGCAGAGCTTCGATGTTTACCCCGAAACGTTCCAGCTCTTCTGCCGGGATGTAAATGCGGCCGCGCGCGGCGTCCTCACGCACGTCGCGCAGGATGTTCGTGAGCTGAAAGGCCATGCCCAGGTCGCGCGCATAGTCCAGGGTTTGGGGATTCGTGTAGCCGAAAATGCCCACGCTGAGCAGGCCGACCACCGAGGCCGCCCGGTAGCAGTAAAGTTTCAGCTGTTCGAAGTTCTCATAAGTGGTCTGCTCCAGGTCCATTTCCATGCCGCTGATGATTTCCTGGAAATATTCCTGCGCCAGCCGTGCCGTGACCCGGTGTGGCAATAATGCCTGAGTTACCGGGTGACGGGGCGCGCCTTCGAACAGGCGCGCGACTTCCTCGCGCCACCATTGCAGTTTGGTTCGGGCGACCCCGATATCGCTGCACTCGTCGACCGCATCGTCGACCTCGCGGCAGAAAGCATACAAGGCGGTGATCGCTTTGCGCCTGTCTTCCGGGAGGAACAGGAAGCTGTAATAGAAGCTGGAACCGCTGGCGGCGGCTTTTTCCTGGCAGTATTGATCAGGAGTCATATTGATTATTCTGATTTTGATTTTGCGGTTTTTCTCTTCTGAGAACAAACCTTCTGTGCTCTCTGTGTTCCCGGTGGTTACTTTTCTGTTTTGCGCGGAGACTTTTCGATCTGCTCCAATACCCCGATTTCCTTGCGCGTCTCGATGCCGAGTTCGGCGAAGCGGCGCGCGCCCGGCAGTACGGAGCGTTCCAGCGAACCCACCGCCCGGTTGTAATGTTCGATGCTGTTGCCCAGGGAATTGCCGAGCTTGTCCAGGTGTTCGATAAAGGCCTGCATGCGGTTGTAAAGTTCCGCGCCCAGTGACTGGATCTGTTCGGCGTTTTTCGCAACCGCCTGCTGGCGCCAGCCGAAGGCGACCGCGCGCAGCAGGGCGATCAGGCTGGTCGGAGTCGCCAGGATGACTTTGTTGGCGAGCGCGTATTCGAGCAACTGTGGATCGTGTTCGAGCGCCGCGCTCAGGAACTGCTCGCCGGGTATGAACAGCACGACGAAGTCGGGCGACTGCTTGAACTGGCTCCAGTAGGCCTTGGCGGCGAGCTCCTTCACGCGCTCGCGCAGCTTGCGCGCATGTCGCTGCAATTCGGTGAGCTTCTGTTGCTCGTCGGTGCATTGTACGGCGGTTAGATAGGCGTCGAGCGGGGTTTTAGCGTCGATGACGAGTTCGCGGCGGTCGGGCATGCGTACGATCATGTCGGGGCGCATTGAACCGCTTTCGGTGCTTATGGTTTCCTGTTCGTAAAAGTCGCAGTATTCGACGAGGCCAGCCAGTTCCGCAAGCCGTTTCAAAGTCATTTCACCCCATTGGCCCCGGACCTCGGGGCGTCTCAAGGCCGATACCAGATTCCGTGTTTCCTGCTGCAGACGGATTTGAGTCTCGGTCATCTGGTGCAGGTGCTGTTGCAGCGAACCGTAAGCCTGCTTGCGCTCTTTTTCAATCTCATGCATCTGCTTTTCGGTCTTTTCCAGCGTTTCGCGGATCGGCTTGAGCAGGTTCTCGATGGATTTTTCCTTTTTGTCGAGTTCGCTGCGGGCCGCCATTTGGTGCTTCTGCAGGTTTTCCTCGGCAAGCCTGATAAATATCTCGTTGTTCTCGCGCAGCGCACGCGACGATAGCGCCGCGAAACTGTCCGCCATCTTCAGCGACGACTGGCGCTGCGCCTCAAGTTCGATCTTGTAACGGTAGCCGCGGAGCCAGGCGAGGGCGAAGCCCGCCGCGAAACCGCCGGCCAGCGCCATGCCTATATATAGGTAAAGGTATTGAATGGAATCCATGTTCTTTAAAGCACGTGCCGCTGCAACCAGCGCCTTAACTGCGCGATGTCGCCAATCATATCATCCGCGCCCCATTGCCGGGGGTTCTCTCCGTCACCGATGTAGCCGTAGAGAGCCACCAGCGTGCGCATGCCGGCGGCTCTGCCGGCATCGACATCGCGCTGGTCGTCGCCCACGTACACGCACTCCTGCGGTTTGCGTTGCACCAGCTGTGCCGCGTGCAGCAGCGGCGCGGGATCGGGTTTGCGCACGGGCAGGGTGTCGCCGCTGACGATACAGCCAGCCCTGCCATAAAGCCCCAGTTGTTTGAGCAGCGGTTCGGTCAGCCAGCCCGGCTTGTTGGTGACGACGCCCCAGCGCACAGCAGCGGCCTCGAGCCCGGACAGGATATCCGTCATGCCTTCGAAAGGCCGCGAGGCGGCGCACAGGCTTTCGGCATAGACCGCGAGGTATTCGTTCTGCAGATCCTTCAGTTCGGTTTCCGGCAACTTGTCGCTGAAACCCAGTTTGACCAGGGCGAGGCTGCCGCGGGAAACGGTATTGCGCACCCGGGCGTAGGGCAACTCCGCCTTGCCGTGGCGGACCAGCATGCGGTTCAGTGCGGCAACCATGTCTGGAGCGGTATCGATCAGGGTACCGTCCAGATCGAAGAGCACTGTGTTCAATTTATCCGCCATGGGATCTAGTTCTTGCGCAGATGCATTAAATAATTAACACGCGGATCGTCGTTGAGCCGGTGCGTACCGCTTACAGGGTTGTAGTGCAGGCCGCTGATATTGTCGGCCTCCAGCCCGTGGGCACGACCCCAAGCCGCGAGTTCGGAAGGCCGGATAAATTTTGCATACTCATGAGTACCCCGCGGCAATAATCGGAGCAGGTACTCCGCGCCGAGGATCGCGAAGGCGAAGGCTTTGGGATGGCGGTTCAGGGTGGAGAAGAAGACATGCCCACCCGGTTTGCACAATGCGGCGCAGGCGGCGACCACTGCGACCGGGTCCGGTACGTGTTCCAGCATTTCCATGCAACTGACCACGTCGAAAGTTTCGGGCGCCTGCGCGGCCAGCGCCTCCGCCGGCAGCACGCGGTAATCCACCTTCAACCCTGCCGTGCGTGCATGTTCGTCCGCGACGCGGATCGCCGATTCCGCGAGATCGATGCCGGTGACCTGAGCGCCTGCATGCGCCATTGCTTCCGCGAGCAAGCCGCCGCCGCAGCCGATATCAGCCGCGCGCGCGCCGGTCAGCGGATGGTAGCCGCGGATATAGGCGAGGCGCAGCGGGTTGATCTGATGCAGGGTTTTGAAGGCGCCTTCCGGGTTCCACCAGTCCTGCGCGAGCCGGTCGAATTTTTCGACTTCCGCGGAATCGACGTTGGCCCCGCTCATATACTTGCAATCTTGTTGCGCCAGTTGTCGGCTCCGTCCAGCAGGGAGTCGAGGTCCAGCGTGGTCAGGCGCCGGTTCTGGAGCAATTGCCTGCCGCCGACCCAGACATCGCTGACCTGGTGGCTGCCGGCCGCGTAAACGATCTGCGAGATCGGATCGTAGACAGGCCGGGTGTTGATATGCGACAGGTTCACCGCGACGATATCGGCGGACTTGCCGCGCTCCAGGCTGCCCGTCTGCTGCGCGATTCCGAGCGCCTGCGCGCCGTTGAGCGTCGCCATTTTCAGCGCCTGGAAGGCGGGCAGTGCGGTGGCGTCGCCGGCGACGTTTTTGGCCAGCAGCGCGGCGCTGCGCATCTCGCCGAACATGTCGAGATCGTTGTTACTGGCCGCGCCGTCGGTGCCGAGCGCGACGTTGGCGCCCGCCTGGCGCAGGGCCTGTACCGGGCAGTATCCGCTGGCGAGCTTCATGTTGGATTCAGGGCAGTGGATGACGTGTACGCCGTTGTCCGCCACCAGGCCGATTTCGTCGGCGGTCAACTGCGTCATGTGGACGGCGAGCAACGAGGGTGTCAACAGGCCGAGTTTATGCAGGCGCGCCAGCGGGCGCTGGCCGGTCTTGGCGGCGGCGTCGCTGACTTCGAAGGCGGTTTCATGCACGTGGCACATGATGGGGATGTCGAGTTCGTCGGCCAGAGTGCGCACGCGTTTTAAAGGCTCGTCGGAAACGGTGTAGGGCGCGTGCGGCGCGAACATGGTGTGCAGCAGCGGCTTGTGTTTCAACGTGTCATGCAGCGCAACGCCCTTGTGTATGTAGTCGTCGGCATTGTTTGCCCATACGGTCGGGAAGTCGAGCACGATCAGGCCGACGCAGGCGCGTATGCCGGCGATTTGCGCGGCTTCCGCAATCTGGTCGGGAAAGAAATACATGTCGGCAAAGCAGGTGGTGCCGCCCAGAATCATTTCCGCGATCGCGAACTGCGCACCCTCGCGCACGAATTGAGTGTTCACCCATTTGCCCTCGGCCGGCCAGATCTTTTCCTGCAGCCATTGCATGAGGGACATATCGTCCGCCATGCCGCGGAACAGGCTCATCGGCGAATGCGTGTGGGCGTTGATCAGCCCCGGGATCAAGGCATGGTCTTTCAGTTCATGAGTGCGCAGGGGCGAGTAACGGGCGCCCGCCTGCTCGGCCGGAAGAATATCAATGATGGAACCGTTCCGCACGGCGATGGCATGGTGCTCCAGCACAGTGTTTTCAGGTACGACGGGGATGATCCAGCGGGCTTTGATTAAGGCGTCTATTTGCTGCATATTGGCGCGAACGATACCGGTATGAGCCTGGATCTGCAAGGGTTCTGGCGGCTTCCGGGCGGCGTATACGTGACCCTTCTAAGCCCAAAACATATGGAGTACACTGAAGCTCCGGACGGCGCTGCCGCTACTATTTCAGCATGTTGTAAAGTCACCGTGCATCGGCTTTCATGCCGTTGCGGCGCTTCGCGCCCTGCAGGACAAATCGGCTTTTAAAATAACGGGAATCAAGAGGATTCAACCATGTTAAAACGGTCGGAATACAGACAGGTGTTGTATGCGGCTTGTGCCTCCTTGTGCGCTTTCCTGGCGGCATGCTCCGGAGGGGCTACCAAAGTCGATAGCGATCTCGGCATTAAGGGAGCCCCGGACTGGGTCAATGAGGGTACCCAGTCGGTCAGCAACAAGGGCGGCCGGCTGATCCAGGGTGTCGGTTCCTCGCCGCCGCTCGGGGATGAGTCGCTGCAGATCTCCACCGCCGACAACCGGGCGCGTACTGAAATCGCGCGGGTGGTCTCGACCTATCTCGACGTGATGGGCAACGACTATATGGCGGCGACCAAGCAGACCGAAGGTTATACCGCCGATGCTTCCATCCAGCAGCAGATCAACAGCGTATCCAAGGTGGTATTGAACGGTTCCAAGATACTGGGGCGCTGGAAGCACGATGAGACCGGCGTCATTTATTCCTTCGCCGAACTGGACCTTAAAAAAGTGCAGGACATCATCAAGGCCAACCAGAATATGAATGAAGGACTCAAGGTTTATCTGCTCGATAACAGCAATGTCGCCTTCGATAAAATCGCCAAGGAGTAAGCTACATGTCTCCTATATATAGAAAGAATGCCGGAATCCTGGTATCACTGTTCGCCGCCGTGATGCTGTGCGCGGGGTGCAGCACCAACCCCAAAATCGACCGCATCGAGGCGAATACCGTCACCGATCTGAGCGGTGACTGGAACGACACCGACTCGCGCCTGGTGGCCGAGGAGATGATCCAGGATTCGTTGTCGCACCCGTGGCTTGCGAATTACACCCGGGCGAAGCATAAACAGCCGGTCGTGATCGTCGGTGAAGTGCGTAACCTGAGCCACGAGCACATCAACGTCGATACCTTCGTCAATGATATGGAACGAGCCCTGATCAATTCCGGGCGCGTGGAATTCGTGGCTTCGCGCGACGAGCGTGGGGAAATCCGCGAAGAGCGCCTTGACCAGGACTTGAACGCGCGCGAGGACACGCGCAAGGCCGCGGGCCAGGAAATCGGCGCCGACTTCATGCTGAAGGGCACGATTAACACCATTATCGACGCCATCGATAAGCAACAGACGCGCTATTACCAGGTCGACCTGACGCTGATCAGCATGGCGGATAACCGCAAGGTCTGGACCGGCCAGAAGAAGATCAAGAAGGCGATCAAGAATCCGAAATACCGATTCTGATGTGCCGTGCGCCGGCTCCGCGCTATCGCAGTCTGTTACGGCCTTCTGCTTGCCGCCTGCGTTCCCTACAACCTGCAGACGAATACGCGGGATTTCCGCCAGGCGCTGCTTGCGGGACAGACGGCCAGCGCTCTGGAGTATCTTGAGCTGCAGCGCAAGAGCCATCTTGACCGCGCACTGTACGAACTGAACAAGGGTATGGTGTTGCATATGACCGGGGATTTCGCTTTCAGCAATAAAATGCTGGAACAGGCGAAACAGCGCATGCGTACGCTCGAGGCCGCCAGCGTCAGCGAAACCGCGACCGCCCTCACCGTCAATGATGCCACCCGAAGCTATGCGGGACGGCCTTATGAGCTGCTGTCGCTGTACGCCTACAAGACCCTTAACTACATGCTGCTCGGCCAGCCGGACGAGGCGCGTGTCGAAGTGCTGCAGGCCGATGTCAGGCTGCGCGAATGGGAGTCCGCCGGCGAGGCGCGCGCCTTCGAAGCCTCAGCCTTTATGCAGTACCTGTCGGGCGTGGTGTTTGAGACATTGCGCGAGTGGGATGACGCCCTGATCGCCTACCGCAAGGCTTACGAGGTTTATGTGAAAACCGGCAACGCCGTGCCGCTGCAATTGCAGAAGGATTTACTGCGCCTGTGCGCGTTCCGCGGCAGCAAGGACGAGTTGGCGAAATACATCAAGGAATTCAAGGGTGTCGATTGGGAGAGCATGAAGTCCCTGAAGTCCAAGGCCGAGTTGATCGTGTTCGCGCACTATGGCACCGTTTCCGTGATGGAAGAGGAGGTCTCGTACAATTACAGCCCGGAGCTGAAATACCAGGTCCAGATCGCGCTGCCGTTCTATCCGCCGCGTTCCGATAACACGCCATCGGCCGTAATCCAGGTTGACGGCACGCCGCATCCGGCCGAAATTCTGCAGGATATAGATATGCTGGCGCGCAAGGATCTGCAGAGCCGAATGGACGGCCTTGCCTTGACAGCGGTTGCGCGCATGGTGTTAAAGAAAAAGATGTCGCAAGAGATGCGTAAGAATGATCCGCTGGCCGGTGCTTTTGCCGATATAGCAGGTCTGATGACCGAGCGCGCGGATACCCGCAGCTGGATCACCCTGCCGGGGACCGTGCATATATTGCGACTGCCGTTGGCCGCGGGTGAACATGGGATTGTCGCGGCTGGCCTGCCGGCCCGGACGCTGATGTTGAAAGTAGGGGATATGGCGGTGGTTTCAGTACATGAACTCATGGGAAGGAATATATATGCGGTGCATTAAAGCTAAAGCGCGTTCCGGAATACTGCTCGCTGTTGTCCTCTCGCTGCTTGCGGGTTGCGCCGGTACCGGCGGCCGGCCGCGCTGGGCCGATGGACAGGCCAAGGAGTATCCCGAAGCCAGATTTATGACGGCAACGGGTTCGGCGGACAGCCAGGAGAAGGCGAAGGACCGGGCCCTGTCGAATCTGGCGAAAATATTCGAAGTGCAAATTGAGGAGTCCGCGCATGACGAGAGCAGCGCCTGGACGCAAACCGCCGGCGAGGAGCGCAAACAGGGTAACGCACAGTTGGCCGCGCGCTACCTCGACGCCTATACCAGCAAGTTGCTGGAGGGTGCGCGGATCGCCGAGAGCTGGCGCGACGATAAAGCGGGTCTTTATTATTCGCTGGCTGTGCTGGAGCGCGGGCCGGTTTCCAACCGGATTTCATCCGATATCCGCAAACAGGACCAGCAAACTCAGGCTCTGGTCGGCCAGGCGCAAAGCAGTGGAGACCCGCTCCGCGCGGCACGACTGTTGTTCCAGGCGCGCACGGCTCAGCTCGCGCGGGAAGATCTGCAGCGCGACCTGCGCATGGTGGATGCGTCCGGCCTCGGCATACGTCCCGTGTGGACCGTGCAGCAGCTGGATAACGATATCGATCAGCAATTGAAGCGTATGAAGGTGGATGTAAGGGCTCTGCTCGAACCCGGCACCGGGCCGGTTCCCGATCTCGGCAAATATCTGCAGGCAGGCGTTGCGGCGGCCGGCATGACTCCCGCGCGAGTCGATGCCGCCTACCGACTCGAAGGCGATCTCGACGTCCAGGATCTCGGCCAGAAGGACGGCTGGTACTGGTTCCGCGGCTCGCTGGAAATCATCCTGCGCGACAACCGCAACGACAAGCTGCTGGTCGACGATCGCTGGCCGCTGAAAGTGTCCGGCGCCACCAAGCCCCAGGCCGAAGTGCGGCTGCGCGACCAGGTGCAGCAGCGGCTCAACCTCGAACTCAAAACCACGTTGCTGGGTATCAAAGAGCAACAATAAAAGAAAAGTTTCTCGCGGAGCTCGCAGAGAACGTGGAGAAAAAAATTAAAATTAAGACTTCCCAGTTTGTTCAAGCACGTAGATTGGGATGAGCGCGGCGAATCTCAACAAATGTTAGGCAGTCCCCGTTGGGGTTCGTTGACGCGTAGGATGCACTAATACCGCGAAGCTCTGAATAGTTACTCATTCAGCGAAGTTAAGGGCAATCTTTCTGGTGAGAGAATGTGCGAGAGCGGTGACACTCACCTCAACCTGCTTTTATTTTCCCTGCGTTTCTCTGCGTCACTGCGAGAGATAATTTCTTTTTTTAATTCTTTGGGGCATGGCGCAATCTGTATTTACTGCCTTTTACAGGCGGCCCGCGTTTCCGCGTATGGGTTTTACCCTCGCTCATGGTTATGCTGTCCCCTCACTAATCTAAGGAGGGGTTTATGTCTATAAAAAGGTTTCTTTCGGTTATTTTCCTGCTGTGTTGTTCCTGCGGCGCCGCCGCGCAGACGACGGACCCCGCGGGGGATTTCTACACGATCCAGCCCGATTACCGGTTGTGTCCCGCGCCCACATGCGGCGGCTGGTGGCTGACCAAGGTCAATCAGTACACGGTCACGGCCAGCGATGCCTTGCTGAGCGGTTCGATCACGCCGATCGTGCCCAGTCCGATTCACGTGACGAAGATCGACTACACGGCGCTGCGTTTGACTCCAAGCCAGATCCTGACTTTCGAAAACAACATACGCGCCGGCAGGGCGTTCATCCGCGGCGTTATCTCCCCCTATACCGTGCAGACCTATCGTTTGAATCTTCTGAAGGCCACCGGCACCTGGCGTTCTGTCAACGATACCGTCGCCAGCGGCCCCTATATGAACGTGCGCAGCACCGGCATCGTCTGCATCACTACGCCCTGTCCGTACTACGAAGCGCAGCTGCTGAACATCGGTTACCGCACTCTGGTGCACGAGTTGAATCTGAAGCGCGCCGAACTGACGGACAGACAACTCCAGGTGGCCTGGAATGAAGTTGCCGGAAAGGGCCTGGTCATGACCGGCCTGAGCTACAGCTCCCAGGGACAAACCGGTACCGGTCTCGGAGTTGCGGCAACGCGGGTGTTCTTTAGCTATCCCGGGCCGTTGGACGGTTATTGAAACCGGTTTGATTTGCCGATTAGATCCGGGTCTCCGCATCCTGTGGAGACCCGATCTTTCACTGTTTCTCGATCCTAAGATTACGTCCCTGTAATCGTCTGCGAGAGAATTTCTTTTTTCGCTAAGGGAAAAATCCTGGGCTTTTAGCGTTTTGCCTTTTTGCTGCGCTTTGAGCGCTTGGCAGATGCTTTCTTCCTGGCAGGACCTTTTTTCTTCGAGGCCTTCTTCTTTGCTTTCTTTTTGCCGCCTTTCCTGGGCGGCACCTTGGCGCCTTTTTGGCGTGCTTCCGAGAGTCCTATTGCGATCGCCTGCTTGCGGCTTTTGACCTTCTTGCCGGAGCGGCCGGATTTCAGCTTGCCCCGTTTCTTCTTGTGCATCGCACCCTTGACGGCCTTTTGTGCGCCTCTGGAATACTTCGCCATAGATGATTTCCTTCCTGGATAAAATGGTCGGTCATTGTATTACCCGCCGGCCGCATACTCCTATGAGTCGGATTCCCTAGGCATCGGCAGGCAAATCACTGAGTAATTCATTGTTCGAGGAGGCTGCCGGTGTTGCGGCTCTGCGGTTATAATCCGCTTCCCATGCAGAACCTCTCCGTTTCACAGGTCCAACCCATCCGCTGGCAGGACAACCGTCTGTTCCTGCTGGACCAGCGTTTGTTGCCGGCGCAGGAAGTAGAGCTTGATTTCAGTGACGCACCCGGAGTCGCGGGGGCGATTCGCGATATGGTG
The DNA here is from genome assembly GCA_036274675.1 of Gammaproteobacteria bacterium. GTDB lineage: Bacteria > Pseudomonadota > Gammaproteobacteria > HTCC5015 > HTCC5015 > DASUFE01. Next base: position 35,494 of record DASUFE010000016.1, on the reverse strand, counting down.
GTGCGGGGAGCGCCGGCGATCGGAATCACCGCGGCGTACGGAGTGGTGCTTTCGGCGATCCAGCATGCGACGCGGCAGCCTGGGGCCTGGCTAGAAGCGGTACAGAAGGACATCGGGATACTGCTTGAATCAAGGCCGACCGCTATCAACCTGCACTGGGCGCTTGCCCGCATGAGCCGGCTGGTGCAGGCCGTCGACCGCAAGAACCCCGTGCCCGAGCTATTACGGGAAGCCATTACGATCCATGATGAGGACCGCGCGGCCAATCTGCGCATGGCGGTATACGGCGCCGCTTTGTTACCGTCGAAGGCGACCGTGCTGACGCATTGCAACACCGGAGCGCTGGCCACCGGCGGCTATGGTACTGCGCTGGGAGTGATCCGTCGTGCTCATGCCGAGGGGCGGTTGGAACATGTTTATGCTTCCGAAACCCGCCCCTGGTTGCAGGGCGCCCGCCTGACCGCCTGGGAACTGGCCAAGGAACGCATTCCCGTATCCTTGCTGGTGGAAGGGGCTGCCGCCAGCCTGATGCAGTCCGGTCGTATCGACTGGGTCATCGTCGGCGCCGACCGCATCGTCGCCAACGGCGACGTGGCGAACAAGATCGGTACCTATTCCCTGGCCGTCGCGGCCCGCCATCACGGGGTGAAATTCATGGTGGTCGCCCCCACCAGTACCTTTGATATGAACCTGGCCCGGGGGGGCGATATTCCTATCGAGCATCGGCCGGTCGAGGAAATCACCCGCATCATCCAGCAAAATTACCAGCATGTGACCGGCTGGAACCCGGTCTTCGACGTCACTCCGGCCGAGTTGATCGATGCCATCGTGACCGAACGCGGGGTGGTGGAATACCCGGCGGAGGGCGGTGTGAGGCAACTGCTTTCCGGTTCATCTTCGGCGGCGCTCTAAAAGACCTTGCTTTTTGCCGCAAGCCTTTCTGAAAAAGCCTTATTTCGTCTCTGCCGAATGCAAGCAGGGATGCGGTGGTCCCGCCTGCTGTGCTAAACTGCCGGCCCTAGCGTTTATATCCAGAATCCCGATACCGCACGGTTTATCCAAAGCCGCGAATTAGTATAAAAATGGCTGAAATCGCCCAAGAAATATTCCCGGTCAATCTCGAAGACGAGATGCGTCAATCCTACCTCGATTACGCCATGAGCGTAATCGTGGGCCGGGCCCTCCCGGACGTGCGCGACGGTTTGAAGCCGGTGCATCGCCGGGTGCTGTTTGCGATGAGCGAACTCGGTAACGACTGGAACAAGGCTTATAAGAAGTCTGCCCGCGTAGTGGGTGATGTGATCGGTAAGTACCATCCTCACGGCGATTCGGCGGTTTACGACACGATGGTCCGCATGGCGCAGCCTTTCTCGATGCGTTACATGCTGATCGACGGCCAGGGTAACTTCGGTTCGGTCGATGGCGACGCTCCGGCGGCGATGCGTTATACCGAAGTCCGCATGGCGCGCATCGCCCATGAAATGCTGGCCGACCTCGACAAGGAAACAGTCGATTTCGTCCCCAATTACGACGGTTCCGAGCGTGAACCGGTGGTGCTGCCGGCCAAGGTGCCGAATCTGCTGGTCAACGGCTCCTCGGGCATCGCGGTCGGCATGGCGACCAATATTCCGCCGCATAATCTGGGCGAGGTCATCAAGGCGACGATCGCCCTGATCGACAATCCGGAGCTCGATGTCAACGACCTGATGCAGTATCTGCCGGGTCCCGATTTTCCCACCTGCGGCATTATCAACGGCGCTTCCGAGATCCGTCGTGCCTATCGCAGCGGCCGCGGCCGCATCCTGGTGCGGGCGAAGGCCGGCATCGAGGCCGACGAGAAGAACGGCCGCGAACGCATCGTGGTCACGGAACTGCCGTACCAGGTGAACAAGGCACGGCTGTTGGAGAAGATCGCCGAGCTGGTGAACGAGAAGAAGATCGAGGGTATCTCCGAGATCCGCGACGAGTCCGACAAGGACGGCATGCGCGTGGTCATCGAACTGCGCCGCGGCGAGGTATCCGAGGTTATTCTCAACAACCTGTACATGCAGACCCAGATGCAGACGGTGTTCGGCATCAATATGGTGGCCCTGGTCAACGGCCAGCCGAAACTGCTTTCGCTCAAGGAAATTCTGCAGGCCTTCATTACGCACCGGCGCGAGGTCGTCACACGCCGCACCATTTTCGATTTGCGCAAGGCGCGCGAGCGCGCGCACATACTGGAAGGTCTCGCGGTCGCGCTGGCGAATATCGACCCGGTGATCGCGCTGATCAAGGCTTCCGCCAACCCGGCTGAAGCCAAGGCGCAACTGATCGCGAAGACCTGGGCGCCCGGCGTGGTCAGCCAGATGCTGCAGAAAGCCGGCGCCGACGTCTCGCGGCCGGACGATCTGGCCGATGAGTTCGGACTTTCCGAAAAAGGTTATCGACTGTCGGAAGCGCAGGCCCAGGCTATCCTGGATCTGCGCCTGCACCGCCTGACCGGGCTCGAGCAGGACAAGATCGTCGAGGAGTACGGCGAGCTGCTGGACCGCATCCGCAGTCTGCTCGAGATCCTCACCAACCCCGACCGCCTGATGCAGGTAATCCGCGACGAATTGAACGAACTCGCCACCCAGTTCGGCGATGCCCGCCGCACCGTGATCAATGCCGACCAGATGGACCTCACCGTAGAGGATCTGATCAGCGAGGAGAACGTCGTGGTGACGCTCTCGCACGAAGGCTATGCCAAAGCGCAGCCGCTGTCGGATTACAAGACTCAGCGCCGCGGCGGCCGCGGCAAGACCGCGACCAAGATGAAGGAAGAAGACTTCGTCGACAAACTGTTTATCGCCAATACTCACGACACGCTGTTGTGCTTCTCCAGCAAGGGCAAGCTGTACTGGCTGAAAGTCTACGAACTGCCGATCGCCAGCCGCACCTCGCGCGGCAAGCCGATCGTCAACCTGCTGCCGCTGGAAGAGGGCGAGCGCATCAACGCCCTGCTGGCAGTGCGCGAGTTCAAGGAAGACCAGTTTATCTTTATGGCGACCGGTGATGGCACGGTAAAACGCACGCCGCTGTCGCATTTCTCGAAGCCGCGATCGAGCGGTATCCGTGCCATCGATATCCACGAAGGCGACCGCCTGGTGGACGTGGCGCTGACGGACGGCAAGCAACCGATCATGCTCTGCAGCGACGCCGGCAAGGCGATCAAGTTCGAGGAAAACGACGTCCGGCCGATGGGCCGCACGGCGGCCGGCGTGCGCGGTATCAAACTCGGCGAAGGACAGCAGGTGATTGCGCTGATCGTAGCAAGTGAAGGGTCCGTGTTAAGTGTGACCGAGAACGGTTACGGCAAGCGCACTCCGGTGGATCAGTATCCCTTGCAGGGCCGCGGCGGGCAGGGCGTGGTATCGATCCAGACCAACGAGCGCAACGGCAAGCTGGTCGGCGCGGTACGCGTGACCGAGGACGACGAAATTATGCTGATTTCCGACGGCGGGGTGCTGGTGCGCACGGCGGTCAGGGATATTTCGGAGATGGGTCGCAACACTCAGGGTGTGCGCCTGATCCGCCTTGACGAAGGCGAGAAACTGGTCGAAGTCGAGAGCATCGCCAGCCTGAGCGGCGAGAACGACGAGGACGACGGGCCGCCCACGCTTCCCGAAGCGATTTACGCCGGTGATGAGCTGGACCAGTCCGCCAACGACCCGGAGTCGGAAGAAGACGAACCCGCTTAAGCAAAGCTTTAATGAAGCCGGGATAAGACCGGCTGATCATCGATACGTCTGGCGGTTTGCGAAGCGGAATTATTAATCCGGCATAGAGGCGGGTTACCGGTTCAGGGACGAACCGGCGCGGCAATAAGCCGCATCAGCCATAGGCCTGGCGTGTACCGGCCTTGGCGCCATCAAAATACATCAGGACGATGTATTCTGAATGCAGAATTAAAAACTTTTCAGGAGTGATCATAATGTCACGTGTGTATAACTTCAGCGCAGGCCCGGCGGTATTGCCGGAAGAGGTCCTGCAACAGGCGGCCGCCGAAATGCTTGATTGGCATGGCAGCGGTTCTTCCATCATGGAAATGAGCCACCGCGGCAAGGAGTTTATCGAGGTCGCGCAACAGTCCGAGAAGGATCTGCGCGAGCTGCTGAACATACCCGCGAATTACAAGGTGATGTTCCTGCAGGGCGGGGCAACGTTGCAGTTCGCGGCGATCCCGGTAAACCTGCTGCGCGGCAAGACTTCCGCGGATTACATCAATACCGGCGCCTGGTCGCAGAAAGCGATCAGCGAAGCCAAGCGTTACTGCAAGGTGAATGTTGCCGCCAGCAGCGAAGATAAGAAATTTACCACTATCCCCGAATTCAAGACCTGGAAGCTCGACCCGAACGCGGCCTACGTGCATTACTGCGCCAATGAGACCATCGGCGGCGTCGAGTTCCACTGGACGCCGGATACGGGCAAGGTGCCGCTGGTGTCGGATATGTCCTCGACCCTGCTGTCGCGCCCGATCGACGTCAGTAAATTCGGCCTGATCTACGCCGGCGCGCAGAAGAACATCGGCCCGGCCGGTCTGGTGGTCATGATCGTGCGCGAGGACTTGATCGGCCAGACGCTGAACCCCTCGCCTTCGCTGTTCGACTACAAGGCGCAGATCGAGAACGAATCGATGGTGAATACGCCCGCCACCTACAGCTGGTACCTCGCCGGCCTGGTCTTTCAGTGGCTGAAGAAGAAGGGCGGCTTGAAGGAAATGGCGAAGATCAATCAGCGCAAGGCGGACAAGCTGTACAAGGCGATCGAGGGTTCAGGCGGCTTCTACAAGAACCCGGTCGATCCGGCCTGCCGTTCCTGGATGAACATCCCGTTCACCCTGCCGGATGAGAAGCTCGACGAAGTCTTCCTGAAGGAAGCGAAGAAGAACGGTCTGACGACTCTGAAGGGGCACCGCTCGGTCGGCGGCATGCGCGCCAGCATTTACAACGCGATGCCCGAAGCCGGCGTGGACAAGCTGATCAGCTTCATGCAGGAATTCCAGCGGACCCACGGTTAACATTAAGACCAACCACAGAGCACACGGAGCACAGAGTACACAGAGAAATTATGGATATGACCCGTATCGATTTTTAAATCTCGGTGTGCTCTGTGTTCTCGGTGGTTTGGTTGATTGGATTTAAGAGGAATAAGAAATGTACAAGATTCTGACTTTGAACAATATTTCAAACAAAGGCCTGGACCGTCTGCCCAAGGACAAGTATCAGACCTCATCCGATATGAAAGAGCCCGACGCGATACTGGTGCGTTCCTTCAAGATGCACGACATGGAAATCCCGTCGACTGTAAGAGCGGTGGGCCGTGCCGGCGCGGGCGTGAACAACATTCCCATTGATAAGTTCAGCAAGCTCGGCATTCCGGTTTTCAATACGCCTGGCGCCAATGCCAACGCTGTGAAGGAGCTGGTGATCGCGGGCATGTTGCTCGCCTACCGCAACATCTGCCAGGCCTGGCAGTTCACGCAGGGCCTGCAGGGCGACGACAAGGAGCTCAACAAACTGGTCGAGGACGGCAAGAAGAAATTCGCCGGCTTCGAGTTGCCCGGCCGCACTCTTGGCGTGGTGGGTCTGGGCGCGATCGGCGTGCTGGTGGCCAATGCCGCGCGCGAGCTCGGCATGCGCGTAATCGGTTATGATCCCTCGATAACGGTACAGAACGCGTGGAAACTGTCCTCGGCCGTCGAACACGCGGTCAATCTCGACGATGTTTTCACCAAATCGGATTTTATTACTTTCCATGTGCCGCTGATGGACGCGACGAAGAACCTGCTGAATGCCAAGCGCCTGGGCCTGATGAAGGACGGCGTGGTGGTGCTGAATTTCGCGCGCGAAGGCATTGTGGACGACGAGGCCGTGCTGGCAGGCATCGAGCAGAAGAAAGTTTACGCTTATATCACCGACTTCCCGTCCAACAAACTGAAGAACAATGCGCGGGTGATCACTCTGCCGCATCTCGGGGCTTCGACCGAGGAAGCCGAGGAGAATTGCGCGATGATGGTGGCCGACCAGGTGCGCGACTATCTGGAGCACGGCAATATCCGCAATTCAGTGAACTTCCCGACCGTGAACCTGCCGCGTGCAGGACAGCAGCGTCTGGCGATCGTCAACGAGAATCGGCCCGATATGGTTGGTCAGATCTCGCACGTGCTCGGCCAGAGCAACATCAACATCGTGCACATGGTGAACGAGTCCCGCGGCGACCTCGCCTATACCATGCTTGACACCGATACGCCGGCCAGCAAGGACAGCGTGAAGAGGATCGAAGCCATCAAGGGCGTTCTGGCGGTGCGTGTGATTTGATGCGGTATGAGCGGACTTGACCAGATACGGGCAAAGATTGATGAGCTGGATGAAAAAATCCAGACGTTGATCAACGAGCGCGCGGCTTGCGCGCAGCAGATTGCCCGTATCAAGCAGAGTTCCGGCGAGGTAGCCTCTTATTATCGCCCCGAGCGCGAGGCAAAAATCCTGCACGCGGTGCAGGCGCGCAACCAGGGTCCGCTCGGCAAGGAGGAGATGGCGCGGTTGTTCCGCGAGATCATGTCCGCCTGTCTCGCTCTGGAAAAACGCCTGTGCATCGCTTATCTCGGGCCGGAAGGAACCTTTACCGAACTGGCCGCGCTCAAGCATTTCGGTAATTCCATCGAGACCAGGCCCATGTCGGCGATCGACGAAGTGTTCCGCGAGGTCGAATCCGGTGCCGCGCCGTACGGAGTGGTGCCGGTGGAGAATTCCACCGAGGGCGTGGTCAGTCATACGCTCGATATGTTCATCCAGTCGCCGTTGAAAATTTGCGGTGAAGTGCTGCTGCGTATTCATCTTAACCTGCTCAGCAAGTCGAAGAGCCTGAAGAGCGTCAGGGAAGTGGTGGCGCACCAGCAGGCGCTGGCGCAGTGTCGCGAATGGCTGGACGAGAACCTGCCCGGAGTGCCTCGCACAGCGGTCAGCAGCAACGCCGAGGCGGCGCGCATCGCCGGCGGCAGTAAGAAGGCCGGAGTGGCCGCGGTCAGCAGTCAGCGCTCGGCTGAACTGTATAAGCTCAACGTACTGGCTGCCAACATAGAAGATGAACCCGATAACACCACGCGTTTCCTTGTGATCGGCAAGCAATCTGTTCCGGCCAGCGGGCAGGACAAGACTTCGTTGATGGTCGCGGCCAAAAACAAACCGGGCGCCCTGTATCAGTTGCTGGCGCCGCTGGCAAACCATGAACTCAGCATGACTCGCATCGAGTCGCGGCCTTCACGCCGCGGCACCTGGGAGTATGTGTTCTTTATCGACGTCGAAGGTCATTGCGAGGATGTGCCCGTGCAGCGTGCGTTGCGCGCGCTGGAAAAAGAAGCGGCTGTTTTGAAATTGCTCGGCTCCTATCCGCGGGCCGTGCTTTAAAAAATGAACCTATCTCAAAATGTCACGAGTGCCGAGTGCGAAGCACCGGGTAAATCAAGTGAGGCGAGAAAAGCGCGGTTTATCAGGAAATAAATGAGCCCCCGATATATAGCTGGGGGAGAGAGCTTTTAACGAAGTATTACCAAGCGCAGTAATTTTGAGATAGGTTCTGACATGATCAAGCAACTCAGCATTATAGGCGTGGGCCTGATCGGCGGTTCGCTGGCGCTGGCTCTGAGGCAGGCGGGATATTGCAGGCGCATCATCGGCATCGGGCGCAGTGCCGAACGTCTGCAGGCTGCCTGCAAGGCGCGCGTGATCGACGAGGGCACCACTGATTACGCGGCGGGCCTGGCCGACGCGGATATGGTTCTGGTGGCCGTGCCTTTGAATTCCTATGTGGAATCTTTCCGGCAGATCAAGGGCAAAGTAAGGTCGGACGCCGTGATTACGGACGTCGGCAGCGCAAAGGCCTGCGTCATTGAAGACGCCGCCAGGGTTTTTGGCAAGGTTCCGCAGAATTTCGTGCCCGGCCATCCGATTGCCGGCACTGAAAAGAGCGGCTTCGAGGCGGCTTTCGCGGAGCTGTACCGCAAGCGCCGCGTGGTGCTGACGCCGACGGCAACCACTTCTTCGCGCGCCGTCGATGCCGTTGCCGCCATGTGGCAGGCTGCCGGAGCCCAGGTCGAGATTACCGACGCGGCACACCATGACCGGGTGCTGGCCTCGACCAGTCATCTGCCGCATATACTGGCGTTCGGCCTGGTGGGCAGCCTGGCCAGGGAGAGCGACGTGGAGGAAATTTTCCGCTTTGCGGCTGGAGGTTTTCGCGATTTTACCCGCATTGCGGCCTCGGACCCCGCGGTATGGCGCGATATCTGCTTGCGTAACAAAGAGGCCCTGTTGCAGGCGTTACGTCATTACCGTGAGGACCTTGACGCCCTGGAGCAGGCGATCGTGACGGGCGATGCGGCCTCGCTGATGGAAATTTTTACCCGTGCGAAAACGGCCCGGGACAAATTCAGTTTTAATTAACAACAAGAAAGACTAACCACAGAGTACAGTGCGTACAGAAGTATAAAAGTTAGTTTTAAGATTTAAGTCTTGAAACTCGGTTCTCAGTGATCTCTGTGGTTTGTATTTTATTATTGAGATAAGACTATGGCCCAGGAATTGATTTACATTGCAAAACCCGGTACCGAGTTTCGAGGCTCGCTGCGCGTGCCCGGCGATAAGTCGGTGTCACACCGTTCCATCATGTTCGGGTCCATCGCCGAAGGCATTACCCGTGTTTCGGGTTTTCTTCAGGGCGAGGACAGTCTCAATACCTTGCGTGCGTTCCGCGCCATGGGTGTGAAAATTACCGACCCGGACCCTGCCGGGAACGTGGTGATCGAGGGCGTAGGCATGCACGGCCTCAAAGCGCCGCAGGACCCTTTATATATGGGTAATTCCGGCACTTCGATGCGCCTGTTATCCGGACTGCTGTCTGCGCAATCCTTTAATACCGTGCTGGAGGGCGATGAATCGCTGACCCGGCGCCCCATGAAACGCGTTACCGAACCGCTGGCGAAAATGGGCGCGATCATCGACAGCAACAACGGATATCCTCCCCTGAAGATCCGTGGCGGCGCCCGCCTGCGCGGCATCGAATACGCGATGCCGATGGCGAGCGCGCAGGTGAAATCCTGCCTGCTGCTGGCCGGGCTTTACGCGGAAGGCGAAACGGCGGTCATCGAACCCGAGGTGACCCGCGATCATACCGAGCGGATGCTGAGCGCCTTCGGTTATAACGTGCGCAAAGAAGGCTCCACCGTGCGCGTAAGCGGCGGCGGCAAACTCAGGTCGAGCGCGATTCAAGTGCCTGCGGATATTTCCTCGGCTGCTTTTTTCATGGTCGGCGGCGCCATCGCGCGCGAAGGCGAGGTGGTATTGCAGCAGGTGGGTATTAACCCGACACGTACCGGCGTGATCGATATTCTGCGCCTGATGGGCGCGGATCTCGAACTCGGCAACCGTCAGCAGGTCGGCGGCGAGCCTGTGGCCGATATCCGGATTAAGCCATCCAAACTGCAAGGTATCGAAATACCGGAACAATTGGTGCCGCTTGCTATTGATGAGTTTCCGGTGCTATTTGTGGCCGCGGCCTGTGCTACCGGCAATACCGTATTGCGGGGTGCCGAGGAATTGCGCGTCAAGGAAAGTGACCGCATCCAGGTGATGGCTGATGGCCTGAAGACTTTGGGAATAAAGGCTGAGCCCACACCGGACGGCATCGTGATTGAAGGTAAGGGTGACCAGCCTCGCAGAAGCGTTTTCAGTGGCGGTGAAATCAACAGCCATGGCGATCATCGCATTGCCATGTCCTTTTCAATCGCTTCCTTACAAGCCGGCAGCGATATCAGAATACGCGATTGCGCCAATGTGAATACTTCTTTCCCCGGTTTCGTGGAACTCGCCGCGGGCGCCGGTCTGGCGCTGACGGCGGAAACGGCCTGAAATGGCAGTCCCCGTAGTCACCATCGACGGGCCTTCAGGCTCTGGCAAGGGCACCATCAGCCAGTGGCTGGCCGAGCGGCTGGGGTGGCACCTGCTGGACAGCGGCGCCCTCTACCGATTGACGGCCTTGGCGGGCCGTAAGGCCGGAGCTGACCTGATTAATGCCGCCGTCATGTCCCGGATCGCCGAACAACTGGATATCGCGTTCCGCTTGGTGCCCGGCGAGGAGGGGGTTCGGACCCTGCTTGAGGGGGGGGATGTCTCTCTGCAGCTCCGGACGGAGGATTGCGGCCGCGCCGCCTCCATCGTGGCGGCCATTCCGGAGGTACGTACGGCGCTATTGCACCGCCAACGGGCATTCCGGCAGCCTCCTGGCCTGGTGGCGGACGGGCGGGATATGGGCACCGTGGTTTTCCCGGATGCCGAAGTCAAGATTTTTCTGACCGCCAGTGCCGAAGCCAGGGCTCAAAGGCGTTATAAGCAGTTGAATGAAAAGGGAATTGGTGCTAGTCTCCCCGATCTTTTAAGGGACATACTCCAGCGCGACCAGCGTGACCAGGAGCGCGCGGTATCCCCCCTCAAGCCCGCCGAGGACGCGGTGATACTGGATACGACCGGTATGAGCGTCGGCGAAGTTTGCGACCGGGTATATGCCGAGTTTCAGGCGCGATTGCGCCGCGATTGAGTGTCTCAAGGTCCGTTCACACGGAATGTGGGCGGGAAATACAACAACCGAGGTTGGATTCCAGGGAACAAGTCCTGTTTATGCAGTGGCTGCCACAGGCGGAGTCCCGAACCGAAGTGCTTTGTTTTGAAGGTTATAAATGAACGAGAGTTTTTCCGAGTTATTCGAAGCCAGTCTTACCAAGACTGAAATCAAGCCGGGCACCATCATTACCGGCAAAGTGGTTGATATAAGATCCGATGAAGTGATCGTATCGGCAGGGCTGAAGTCCGAAGGGATCATCAACATAAGAGAATTCATGAGCGACAGCGGCGAGCTTGAAGTCAAGGTCGGCGATGATGTCGAAGTCGCGGTCGATTCCCTGGAAAACGGTCACGGCGAAACCCGCCTGTCGCGTGAGAAAGCCAAGCGCGAGCATTCCTGGACCGAACTCGAAAGAGCCCACAAGAATGACCAGTCCGTCGAAGGCGTCATCACCGGCAAGGTCAAGGGCGGCTTCACAGTGGAGATCAACAACGTACGCGCCTTCCTCCCGGGTTCGTTGGTGGATGTGCGACCGATCCGCGACTCTTCCAATCTGGAAGGCAAGAAACTCGAATTCAAGGTCATCAAGATGGACCGCCGCCGCAATAACGTGGTGGTCTCGCGGCGCGCGATTGTGGAAGATCAGTTCAGCGCCGAGCGTCAGGCCCTGCTGCAGAGCCTGGATGAGGGCATGACCGTCAAAGGCATAGTCAAGAATCTTACGGACTACGGCGCGTTCCTGGATCTGGGCGGCGTCGACGGTCTGCTGCATATCACCGACATGGCTTGGAAACGCGTGCATCATCCTTCCGAGATCGTCAGCATCGACCAGGAAATCACTGTGAAGGTGTTGAAGTTCGATCGCGAGAAGAACCGCGTATCGCTGGGCCTGAAGCAGCTTGGCGAAGACCCGTGGGTCGATATTAAGCGCCGTTATCCTGAAGGCGCGCGTGTGTTCGGCAAGGTCACCAACATTGCCGACTACGGCTGTTTCGTGGAGATCGAAGACGGCGTGGAAGGTCTGGTGCATGTTTCCGAGATGGACTGGACCAACAAGAACGTCAACCCCTCGAAGGTCGTGACGCTGGGCCAGGAAGTCGAAGTCATGGTATTGGATATCGACGAAGAGCGGCGCCGCATCTCGCTGGGCATGAAACAGTGCCATCCCAATCCCTGGGAAGAATTCGCGGCCGGCCACAGCAAGAACGACAAGGTCAAGGGCAAGATCAAATCCATCACCGACTTCGGCATCTTTATCGGCCTGGAAGGCGGCATCGACGGCCTGATCCATCTGTCCGACCTCTCCTGGGATATCCCAGGCGAAGAAGCGGTGCGCAATTACAAGAAGGGCGATGAACTGGAAGCCGTGGTGCTTTCGGTCGATCCCGAGCGCGAGCGCATTTCGCTGGGCGTGAAGCAACTGGCCTCCGACCCGTTCGCGGCTTTCGTTGCCGCCAACGGCAAAGGCAGCTATGTGAAAGGCAAGGTCATCAAGGTGGAAATGAAGGCTGCCATCGTGGAGCTGGCCGAAGGCGTGGAAGCGACTCTGCGCGCCTCCGAGTTGTCGCGTGACCGCGTGGAAGACGCGACCACCGTGCTGAAGGAAGGCGCCGAAGTCGAAGCCAAGATCATCAGCGTGGACCGCAAGAACCGCGTGATCAATATCTCCATCAAAGCCAAGGACAGTGACGATGAGGCGGCCGTCATGCAGGGTTACACCCGCAACACGGCGTCGGCCACTCTGGGCGATATCATGAAAGAGCAACTGACTGAGTCGAGCGGAGACTCGTAAGGGTGCAGGTATGTACGCGGACGACGCAGGAGCAGATTCGGAAAAGCCGGCGGTTACCAAAACGGAGTTGATTGAAACCCTGGCGCGCAAGCAGGGCCATCTGGCCTACAAGGACGTGGAGCTTGCCGTTAAGAGCCTGCTGGAAAAGATGAGCAATGCACTGGCAACCGGAGGCCGCATCGAAATCCGCGGTTTCGGCAGTTTCAGTCTGCATTTCCGTCCGCCGCGTATCGGCCGCAATCCCAAGACCGGTGGTTCCGTCGCCCTGTCGGGAAAGTATGTGCCTCACTTCAAGCCCGGTAAAGAGTTACGGGAGAAGGTGAATAACGGAATGGGTGATAAGTAAGCGGGAGCGGGTGTTCCGCCCGCTCCGCTGATATTACCAAGCGCAGTAATTTTCAGATGCTCAAACTGCTTTATGGAATAGTGATAATGGCAACTCTGGTAGTTGCCATTATTTTTTCCACCTTGAATTACAGTTTCGTTCCCTTCCATTACCTGTTCGGCGAGACGCGCCTGCCTCTGTCGGCGCTGCTGGTCGCAGGCTTTGTCGGCGGATTTATCGCCGGGCTGTTGCTGGATGCCTGGGTCATGTATCGGCAAAAGGTCCGCATCCGCAGGATCGAACGCCAGCTCCAGGCCTATGAATCCGAACTCAGCAACCTCCGTAAGCTGCCGCTGAAGGACTTCACCGGATGATCGAGTTGTTCTGGCTGCTGTTGCCGGTGGCCGCGCTCAGCGGCTGGTGGGTTGCCCGTTTCGGCGACCGCGGCCGCAGCCGTAAACGCGCCTCTGCCCTGTCCGCCGACTATTATCGCGGCCTCAATTTCCTGCTGAACGAAGAGCAGGACAAGGCGCTTGAAGTGTTTATGCGCCTCGTCGAAGTGGATAGCGAGACCATCGAAACGCACCTGGCGCTCGGCGGCTTGTTCCGGCGCCGCGGTGAGGTCGATCGTGCCATCCGCATCCACCAGAACCTGCTGGCGCGACCGTCGCTGGACCAGCTGCAGCGGAGCGTGGCTCTGCTGGAGTTGGCCAAGGACTATATGCACGCGGGCCTGCTCGATCGTGCCGAAACGCTGTTCCGGGACCTGGTACGCCAGCGCTCCCAGCTCAAGGAATCGCTGGAGCATCTGCTTGAGCTGTACCAGCGTGAAAACGAGTGGCAGGCGGCGATTGACGTTGCGCGCGAACTGGGTGCCATGTCGGGTGAGAGTCTCAAGCCCGTGATCGCGCACTGTTATTGCGAAATCGGTCTGCAGCACAAGAAGAATAACGTCATCGACAAGGCGATCGCCGCGTTGAAAAGCGCAACGGCTGAAGACCCGCGTTCGGTGCGCCCTAATATACTTCTCGGAAACATATTTTTCGAGGACGGGCAGTACCAGGCCGCTTACCGGCATTATTTGCGGATCTTCGAGCAGGACGAGGAATTCATACCCGAAATACTCGACCGCGTGATCGAATGCGTCGAAAAGGGGATTCCGGCTCCCGAGTTCGAGAGCTATGTGCGCATACTGTCCAAGGATCAGAAACGCAGCATGCTGATCCCGGGTCTCGCGCGGTATATCTTCATTACGCAGGGCTTCGAGCCGGCCATCGGCTACATCAACGAGCAATTGAAGAGAAGCCCTACCTTACGCAGCCTGAAAGAATGGGTGGTGCTGGAGAAGCTGGGTCAGCGCGAGCAGCATGCCCAGCTTTTTATTGTGATTGAAGCCTTGCGCAAAGTGTTGCAGCAGTTGCCGAGCTACCAGTGCCGGCAGTGCGGTTATGCCAGCACCATGCTGAGTTGGCAGTGCCCTGGTTGCCATCACTGGAGCAGCATCAAGCCCGGCACCCGGTTTTTGAGTCATTGAGGGGCCGGGCCTGGCGCAGTTAGAAACAGTCATGCTGAGAAAACATTTAACGAGTTTAACAAGCGCAGCGTTGAGATAGACTCATGAAGGATCCAAGAATTATCGTGGCCATAGACGCGCCCAGCCTGGATGAGGCGTTGCGGCTCGCAGCGCGCCTCAAACCGGAACTGTGCCGACTGAAGGTCGGCAAGGAACTCTTTACCGCCTGCGGTCCCGCGATCATCGAAAAATTGATGGCACTCGGTTTCCAGGTTTTCCTCGATCTCAAGTTTCACGATATCCCCAATACCGTGGCCGGCGCCTGCGCCGCGGCTGCAAGTCTCGGCGTGTGGATGCTGAATGTGCATGCCTCAGGCGGCCCGCGAATGCTGGATGCTGCCCGCGAAGCCGTGGATAAATCCGCGCAGCGCCCGCTTTTGATCGCGGTAACCGTGCTCACCAGCCTGCAGCAGGAGGATTTGTTTCAGTTGGGCTTCGTCGAGGAACCCCAGGCGCTGGTGTTCCGGCTTGCCGGCCTGGCGAGGGAAGCGGGATTCGACGGCGTGGTTTGCTCGGCGCATGAGGCGGCACCCATGAAAGAGCGTTTCGGCCGGGACTTCAGGCTGGTCACCCCGGGCATCCGCCTGGCGGGGGACGCGATGGGGGATCAGCGGCGCGTGATGACTCCGCAGGAGGCGGTACAGGCGGGATCGGACTACGTAGTCATCGGACGTTCTATAACTGCTTCAGACGACCCCTTAAGCAGATTACTGACAATCAATTCCGATCTTGCCGCAATTCCTCTTCGCTCCCGGATTGGTTAAGGTAGCGCTCGGGCATCTACGGGCTAAAACATCATTATCTGTCCCACACGTTCTCCTGACGGGAACGGCAGCCTGTTGTGTTCCGCAAGTACCTCAACCAAAACAACTTGAATAAGGGAGAAAAAGCATGACTATGAAAGGGCTAACGAGAATCCTGGGCATTCTGACGTTGACGCTGTCGGCCGCCGCAGCTTTCGCCGCGGGCAAGGTGAATATCAATACCGCGGATGCAAAAGCGCTGGCGGCCGCTCTGGATGGGGTAGGCCAAAGCAGGGCCGAGGCCATCGTGCAGTACCGCAACGAACACGGTCCGTTCAAGACCGTGGAAGCCCTCGCCAATGTAAAAGGCATCGGCCAATCCGTCCTCAAGGCCAATCTGGACCGCATGACGGTGAGTGCCGAGAAGCAAGCCGAAAAATAATAAGAATCCCAATAATTCCAAGCTTTTACTTAAGCGGGCCTCGTGCCCGCTTTTTTTATCCTGCTCATCCAGCCTTGGGTCGGTCCGCCTTCAGGAGGTTTTCCGACCGCCGGCGAAACGCTCCAAATGTCCGGTGATTTAAATCTGGAACAAGTCGCCAATCTGTGCGATCCTGTTGGCCATTCCAAGCCATAGCTCCAAACAGCAACGCTCTAGCCAATCGACAAAGCAAGCAGATAATCGAGCCGATGCCGATTCTGATCGTCGTTAACAATCCCAAGAACTGGGCCTGGCATATTCCAGGTGTGGAAGTGGTATCCGCGAAGGCCTATCTCACGGAACCCGGATACAGCGAGCTGCGTAACGCCAAGGTTTTCAACCTGTCGCGCGATTATGCCTACCAGACCCTGGGCTACTATGTGTCCCTGCTGGCAGAGGCTCGCGGACATAAACCAATGCCCAGCGTCAATACCATCCAGGACCTCAAGTCCTGGCCGCTGGTCCGTTTTGTCTCGGAGGACCTCGAGCAGCTGATCCAGAAAAGCCTGAATCCGATTCAGTCCAACGAATTCACCCTGAACATTTATTTCGGCCGCAGCATGGCGCAGCGGCATACTTCACTCAGTCTGAACCTGTTCAATGCCTTTCCGGCGCCGCTGCTGCAGGCGCGGTTCCTGCGCAAGGGCAAGAAATGGCAGTTGCAGAGCCTGCGGCCCATCGGCGCCAAGGAAATACCCTACGAGCACCGCGAATTCATGACGGAGATGGCAGAGCAGTATTTCGCCGGGGCGCGGCGGCGTACCCGCAAGCGCACGGCCGTACGCTACGATATGGCGATCCTGTACGACCCGACGGAGCGGATCTCGAATCCCTCGAACAACCGGGCAATCAACAAATTTATCAAGGCCGGCGAAGCCATAGGCCTGCGCTCGGAAGTAATCACCAAGGACGATTACGGTCGATTGGCTGAATTTGACGCACTGTTCATCCGCCAGACCACCAACGTCAATCATTATACTTACCGTTTCGCGCGGCGCGCCCAGGCGGAAGGCCTGGTGGTGGTGGACGACCCGGAATCCATCTTGAAATGCACGAACAAGGTCTATCTGGCCGAGCTCCTGAACCGGATGAAAATCCCGGCGCCCAAAACCGTGATCCTGAAAAAAAGCAAGGTTGAACCGTCGATCGGGCAGCTTGGCTTCCCTTGCATTCTGAAACAGCCGGACAGCGCCTTTTCGCAAGGCGTGGTCAAGGTGGACTCGGAGGCGGAGTTCATGCTGGAGTCGACGCGCCTGCTGGAAAAATCCGATCTCATTATCGCTCAGGAATTTCTACCGACGGATTTCGACTGGCGCGTGGGCGTTTTCGATCGCCAGATCCTGTATGCCTGCAAGTACTATATGGCCTACCGGCATTGGCAGGTTGTGCATCGCGGCAGCAGCGGCAAAGTGCGCGAGGGCAGCGGCAAGGCTGTACCGCTGGACGAGGTTCCACCCTATGTGTTGAAAACGGCGTTGAAGGCGGCGAACCGGATCGGCAGCGGACTGTATGGCGTTGACCTCAAACAGATTGGCAACCGCTGCTATGTCATCGAAGTAAATGACAATCCCAGCATCGACTCGGGCGTCGAGGATACGGTGTTAAAGGACAAGTTGTACCGCCGGATCATGCAGATATTTTTGGACCGTATCGAAAAGCGCAAAGCCAGCTTGCACCATGAGAACGGGGATCATTAACCCTGTTTTCAAAAATCCTCGGCTTTGACCGCACTCCACCCGCCCTGCATCAGGCTGATTTATACGGCGCTCCGCGGTCGGCGCTGGCAGGTTTTCCTTGGGAATGCGCAAGCTTTGCTTGCAGCCCGGATTCCATTACAATTCCCCACTCATTTCTAAACCCATCCAGGCCGGGATGGCGGAATTGGTAGACGCGCTGGACTCAAAATCCAGTGGGGTAACACCCGTGAGAGTTCGAGTCTCTCCCCCGGCACCAACGCGTCTGGAGATGTGGCTTACTGCACTCCAGCGTCGCGCTCAGAGACCACGGATTTACTCCATAGATCTATGCCCCAACTGCGTCAGTAGTCGGACGGCACGTATTGCGGACTTCAAACGAAGCTCCCCTCGACGGCGGCGCGTATTGCCGGCCCCAAACGAAGTCTTTTCCGAGTATCAGTAGTCGGATGGCCTGATTGCGGGCTCCAAACAAAGCTTTATCACGACGTCAGCACGCATGGCCGTCTTCAAACAGAGTCCTTCCTGATTTCGGTGAGGCAAATACTGTTTTTACGCAGGGCTGCTCCTCCCAGCGGGCACGAATAACGAGCTTCGAACGAAGTCGTATCACGCCTACAGCACGTATAGCTGTTTTTCAAGCGGCGCTTGGTTTAAGCGTCAGTAGTCAGACGCGCTGGGCGGAGCCCTGCGTAAAATAGTAATTCAAACAAAGCCTGCGTCATGATCGCGAATAAATCATGGCGATGTAAATCGTTTTTTGGCCATGTTTTTAGGTTGCTATCGCTACCAATGCCTCTTATGTTCGCCCATGCCCTGGAAGCGCCGGGTGCATTTTCAGGATGTCCGGAGCAGTGAGCGTTGTGAGGCGGAAAAATTTTCCGACTTTGTGATTTTTTCCGCAGTTCGACACTTCTGCGGTTGTTTCGGGAGGAGTAATGTCGCGTGTGGTCCGGCGCATATAGTCAAAAAAAATCGGCGCTCGTGACAATATCTGTTTTGCGGATTGAAGAAGGAACGAAGAGTAATGTTGCACATTGTTCGCCGCGGGCGATTTTGCGCAGATAACAATATCCACTGGACGGATTTGAAAGGCGGCTGTGTTCTCGCAAGTATGCGACGAACGCGGTGAAGATTTAATAATAAAGCGATAACTACAGAGGGTTTTAGGGTGGGGAACCGTAGAGACCGGATGCCGGGGCATCCAGCTGCGCACGCGGCAAACAAATATTCGTTACTGTTGCTGTTGTTGGCATGGGCCTGGTCTGGAATGGCGCTCGCGCAGTCCAGCCATCCTTCCTGCAGCAGCGGCTATCCATGCACGACCCCGCAAATACCCGCTATACCCACGGTAAGTCCCAATCCGAGTCCCGGCAATGTCACGATAAGCGTCATCAATTCCGATCCATACAGCTGGATTGAGTTGAATGTCGGCGGGAGCAGCAGGGGATGTTTTTGCACGAATCCGACTTTTAGCCGTCTCTTCACCACTCCCGGGACTTATGGGATCAGTGCCCGGCGCTGCCTGACCGACGGAAGCTCCACGTGGTGCAGCAATTATTCGTCTCCCGGGTATGTCACTATCCTTAGCACGCCCGCCAATCCCACTTTGGGCGGTATCTCGCCGAACGTCTGCAGCGGGTCCGTATCCATCAGTTGGGCTCCGGGCTCGGGTTATCCTTCGGGCGCAACCATTTATTATGATGTGCAGGAATCAGTGAATTCCGGCACATGGACCCAGCAGTTGACGGATACCACCGCGACCTCCTGGTCGCGCAGTTTGAGCGAGGGCGCCACTTATCGATACATGGTGCGTTCGCGTTATTACTGGAACAGCACCTGGGGTCCGTATACCGGGTGGACCGATAGCGGTAATGGTTTCACGATGGGCCAATGCCCGCCTGCGCAGCCTGGTGCGCCATCACTGTCGCAACCCAATCCGGAGACCAGCACCGCGGTCAGCATCAGTTGGGCTTCAGTAGGGACTGTCTTAAATTACTCCGTCGAGCGGTCGCCGGATAATGCCAGCTGGACGTCCATTTGCACGACCAGCGGCACCGGTTGCACCGACAGCGCATCGCTTACCCGCGGCGCCACTTATTATTATCATGTCAGGGGCAACAAGAGCACGGTAAGCGGGCCATGGAGCAGCGCGTCCAGTATCCGGATTGCGCTGGTCACTCCGCCGGCTCCGGCCACGCCTGTGTATGATAACGTCACGCCATACAGTTACACAGTCAGATGGAGCAGTGTCGGCGATGCCAGCACCGGTTCGATCACTTACGCGATTGGAGAGACGATCGGCGGCGGCAGCGAAACCTGGACGAGCGTGGGCGGCGCCACCAGTCAGTCCTATAGCGGACGCAGTGCCGCCACTGTCTACCAATACAGGATTCGCGCCTGCAATCCGAACTCGCAGTGCGCCTATTCGGGCGCCAGTACGATCAGCTTCCCCGGAACGCCCGGCGCGATCACGGTCAGCGGCATCAGCGATTATGGTCGGGCCTATACGCTGAGCTGGGCTGCCGCGAGCGGCAGCGTGGCGAGCTATGATCTACAGCGCTCCACCGACGGCGGATCAAGCTGGTCCGGTCTGTCGAACCTGGACGGAGTACTGCTGAGCGAAGCCTTCAGCGGCGCCCCGGCGGGGACGAGTTATCAGTACAAGGTCCGCGCCTGCAACAGTCAGGCCTGCGGTGTGTACACCGGCGCCAAGCCGTACTGGGTGCCCGCGGCGCCGTCGGTGACGCCGAGTCTTAATACGACGAGCTTGTCGCTCAGTTTGAGCTGGAGCAGTACGCCTGCCACCCACTACCGGATCGAGCGCTCGGTCAACGGCGCCGGCTGGGAAGTGGTGAGCTCGGCCTATGCCTCGACCGGTTACACGACGTCGGTAACCAGCGGCTATAGCTATGTCTACCGGGTGATGGGTTGCAATGCGGAGGGCGTGTGCAGTGCGCCGTCCCAATCCACCGTCGGGGTACCGCCCGGCACGCCGGCGACGATCAGCGTCAGCCAGCCGGCGGCGGATCTCAGAACCGATGTGACCGTCAGCTGGCCGGCCGTGACCGGCCTTGCCGACGGCTATCAGTTGGAGCGGCGCAATGTCACCGCCGGCGGCAGCTTCGCCCAGATCGCGCAGCTGAGCGGGGTTTCGTATACCGATACCGGCCTGCTGTCCAACACGCAATATGAATACCGCGTGCGCGCTTACAAGGGTTCACTCTCCGGAAGCTACAGCCCGACCAGCGCCGCGCTGCGCATCAAGTATCTGAAACCGGGCGTCAATCTGTACCTGAACGGAGGCGCGACTCAGGAACCCGACCATACCTACAGCGCGGGCTACAACGGGATTTACACCCTCAACTGGGCGGCGGCGAGCGGCACGGCGACCTCGTTCACGATCACGGAACTGGAACCCGCCGGCGCCTGGCAGGCGGCGACACTGACGGCCTTGTCCTGCGCGGGCACTCAATGCAATTACGACAAGCCCTTCAACAACAGCGGATCGGACCGCATCTATCGTTACCGCGGGCAGGCCTGCAACGCCGACTACTGCAGCGATGTGAGTGAGATCGAGGTCCACGTCAAAACCTATCCCATTCCGGGACCGGCCACCCACTTCACCTATGAGTTCACCGGCACCGCGAGTGACGGCGTCTATAAATTGTTATGGAACGCGCCCACCAATACACCGCCGAACAACACCGGTTCGAGTGCGGAGGCGGTGACGTATTACCGCCTGACGAGAACGTCTCCTACCGCCGCGGGTCCGTGGGACACCCCGCACAGCGACACCCGGACGCTGCCGTATACGCAGTCCTTCACGGGCGGCACCGGCGGCCAGACCTACATCTATCAGATCGTCGCCTGTTTCCAGCCGACCGAGACGGGTGCCACCGCGGTCTGCAGCGGAACCAGCACGCTCCCCGTGCGCGTGCCCTATGCGCCGCCGAATCAAGTGAGCGGTTTGACCCATACCGGCCTGAACGCGCAGACCGGCAGTTACACCTTGCAGTGGACCGCTGCCAGTGGCCAGGTCAGCTATTATGAGATCGAACGCCAGGCTGACACATTGTGGGTGAGTTTCAATACCGCCGCCAGCAACAGCTATGCGGTGAGCGGCCATCCCAACGGCGAGCGCCGCAGTTACCGCGTGCGCGCGTGCAACGCGGACGCCTGCGGCGCGTATACCGCGGCCTATGAAGTGTATATGCCGTATACGCAGCCGGGCGTGCCCACCGGTTTATTACGGCAGAGCCTGGATGCGGCGGCACGGCGCCTGACGCTGGCCTGGAGCCCGCCGCTCAGCGGTCAAGTCCAGAGCTATGACGTGGAGCAGAGCACCAACGGCGGCAGCAGCTGGCAGGCGACTGCGAGCACGGCCAGCACGACGTTGACCGTCAATGGCTTGAGCAGCGGGACGAACTATCTGTTCCATGTGCGGGCCTGCAACGTGGATGCCTGCAGCGCGTACACCTCGGCATTGACGTCGTATATGGCTTATGCCGCGCCCGGCATCCCCGGCGCGCTCAGTCATGATGCCAGCCAGAACAATCCGGCGCAGGGCGCGTTCACCGCGCGCTGGACGGCGCCCGCGGCGATCGACAGCGCGCTCGCGCCGATCACGTATTACCAGCTGGAATACAGCGCCAACGGTGGCGCCATCTGGCAGGCCGCGCCGACCGGCGGCACGACGCCCGGGCGCATCACGGTGTCGGCGCCGGCGGCCGGCGCCGCCGCCAGCGCGACGCTGAGCGGCCTTGCGACCGGCGCCGCCTACAGTCTGCGCGTGCGCGCGTGCAATGCCGATGCCTGTGGAGCCAATACGCCCGCCTATCAAGTCTATCTGGCGCGTTCAGCCCCGGCCGCGCCGGTGTGGTCGGCAACCAGCCCGTCCGCGGCCGATTACGATGCGCGGCGGTTTACCGTGCAATGGACGGCAAGTGGTGTGGTTCATCACTATCAACTGGAAAGTTACGGCGGCAATAACAACGGGTTCGAGAATTGGATCCCCATCGCCGAGACCTCGGCGACCGCGTACACGTTTATCGATCGCGCCTACGGCGAGACCTATCGCTACCGCGTGCGCGCCTGCAGCGAGCCGCAGTCCACGGCTGCGTCCTGCAGCGCCTGGGCGATATCCGCGGATATCCGGCTCAAGTATCCGGCGCCGAACGCACCGGGCGGTATCGCGGTCAGCGATCAGTCCGGCGGCACTTACACGCTCAATTGGAACGGTGTATTGGGCTGGGCGCCCGCCTACAATTATCAACTGCAGGAGAACCGCAACAGCGCCGGCTGGACGACCATAGCGACTGTGACCGATCCGGTGCAGCAGTACACGCGCAGCGGCCGTTCCGCCGCCACCTACCTGTACCGCGTGCGCGCCTGCAATCCCGCGCCGGACAGCGACTGCAGCGCCTGGTCGCCTGAAGTTACGGTAACCGTTCTGACCACGCCCGCCGCGCCGGCCAGCATCAGCGCCAATGTGTTCGACGGACAGACCTGCCGCTTCAATGTGAGCTGGACGCCGCCGACTTCGGGGCAGGGTAATTATCATTACGAGTTCGCGTTGCAGATCAACGGCGGCAGCTGGACCAATACGGCCTGGACCACCGGCACCAGCTACAACATGATCGTCGGCCAGAATAACGCCGGCCAGCCGCACCTCTTCCGCGTGCGCGCGCGCAGCCTGATCAACGGCCAGTACAGCGCCTGGGGCAGCTGGCGCACCAGCAGCAGCTACTCGACCAATTGCAATACCGCCTACAACTCTACCGGTGACCGGCTGTATATCTCGGCCCCGCGCTACAGCCCGACCGGCCAATACACGGTCAAGCTGCAATCCACGCGCAACTGGGAACCCGGTCTGCAGTATCGAAATGATGTGCGCATCAATGGTGTGTGGTCTTCCCTGGGTGCGGGGGTTGCGCCGCCCGGCATGACGAATATCGTTTACGGTTCGTCGAATCCGAGTCCGACCGGCCGCTATCAATATCGCATCGCTACCTGCGATGAGGATCTTTATTCGAACGACAATCCATTTATCACCTGCAGCGCCGCTGTAGACAACACCTGGGACACGCTGGCGACCGATACGACGGTGTTACGCAGCCCGGGCAGTGTCGGTACGGTGCGCGCCGCGGGATTGACGCCTGATCCTGTCGAGGGCATCTATCTGGTGACCAGCAGTCAGTTCACTCTCGACTGGCAGGCGCCGCCGGTAGCCCCCGGTCCCGCGACGCAGACCTATGAAATCCAGTATCGCACGGCCGGTACCAGCAACTGGATGGCCTGGGCTGAGCAAAGCGCCGTCGATCTGGCGGTGACACTGCCGGAGTTCGGCGTTGCTTACGATTTCCGCGTGCGCGCCTGCGCGCAGCTGGACGGTTACGTCAACTGCGGCGGCTGGTCGACGCTGAACCACTCGATCAGGCGGGCCATCGGTGCACCGCGTTTCCCCGCCGATACCTATCCGGCGGACGGTGAGTTGCAGATCTACAGCCCCAGCGTGCCGCTGCAATGGTTGCCGCCCTTGAATATGGGCGGAGACGGCATGATCCAACATTATGAAGTCACCCTGCGTTCACGACAGGTGAACGGGGACCAGGAAGTCTGGTTCGGTCCCGAGCTGGCATCCACGACCGCGCCGCTCCCCGGCGGCAACGACAACACAGTGCAGCAGACGTCCGTCAAGGTCGAGGAGGGCGGTCTCAAGGAATTCCAGATCCGCGCCTGCGGTTCGGAGAGCTCAAGCTCCTGCGGCGATGCGCTGACGTTCCGGATCACGGTGGTCGTGCCGGCGGCTCCGCCGGAACAGCCGGCGGCCCTGAGCGGGCAACCGGACCCGGATTCCTCCACGGTCACGCCGTTCAATGGAGCCTTATCCGGCGAGTTCACCGTGCAGTCTTCGGGAGCCGCCTCTTATAACCTGCCGCTGGTAGTGCCGCCCGGTACTGCGGGTATGCAACCGAAGCTCAGTCTCAACTACAGCAGCCAGGCCGGCAACGGCATCGCCGGCATGGGTTGGTCCATCGGCGGCGTGTCCGTGATCGGCCGCTGCACCAAGACGCTGGCGACGGACGGCGTGATCGGCGGCGTCGATTACACCGACAACGATGCCTATTGCCTGGACGGCCAGCGCCTGATTTCCATCGGCAGCAATCAGTACCGTACCGCGATCAACGGGTTCCTCCGCATCACGAAGATGAGCGGCGGCGTCTGCGGCACCTGGTTCGAAGTAAAAAATCAGTCCGGAAAGACTCTGCAATACGGTAACACCGGTGATTCATGCATCAACGCGAGTCGTAACACCCGAACCAATAGTGCGCAAGCCGTGATTCAGGGCTGGGCGCTTAACAGGGTGACGGATATCTCCGGCAACTATATGAACTACAAGTACGAGGAGCAGACCGCGCTCGGCGCCAACTCCTTCGTCATCGACCGCATTGAATACACGGGATACAACAGCACCGCGCCTTATACCGCCGTGGATTTCCGCTATGAGACCGGTCGTCCCGATCCGGTCAGCGGGTATCAAGCCGGCGTCGGCACTCTGCAGGCGCGGCGCCTGACCCGCATCACCACCGGAGTCAATCCCGCCGATACCTCAAACGATCCGGCCGGATACGGCGCGTATACGCTGCACTATCAGGAAGACGCGGACCGTATCAGCCGTCTAACGTCGATCGACTACTGTGCGACCGATGCTTCAGACGGCAGCCTCGATACCCAGTGCATGGAACCGCTGCAATTTGAATGGAGTCCGTTGTTGGCGGGCTGGGAGCGCCTTGATAACTACACGCCGCCGCTGCCTTTCACCGAATATCCCGGCAAGGATCTGGGCGCGCGCATGGTCGACATGGACAACGACGGTCTGCTGGATCTGCTTTATTCCAGAACGGGTTCCCGCAGCGCTTATCGCAATACCGGCGCCGGCTGGCAGGTCTGGACCTCGTATCAGCCGCCGGTCGATTTTGTGGATGCCGACGGCAAGGATCTGGGTACGCAGCTGGCCGATATCAACGGCGATGCGAGGCCGGAATTGCTGACCTCAGTCAGGAACAGCAATAACACTTACAACGTTTACGAATTCAACGGCAGCAGTTGGGTGTTGAACGCTTCGATGGCTCTGCCCGAGCCCGCCACGGCATATTCATTCATGCCGAGGACGGGAGGAAGAATCAACAGACCCGACACCGACAACGGTCTGCGTCTCGCCGATCTCAATGGCGACGGCTTGATTGACCTGATCCAGGGCGCGCCGGATGGAACGACCCTGCGCGCCTGGCGCAACACCGGCAGCGGCGCTGGCCGCTGGGAACTGTGGCCCCAATACGCTCCGCCGGTCAGGCTGGCAGCCCTGCGTAAGTATACCACCACGTGGCCGGTCAACCCGCCCTATGGTTGGGATGACCAGGCCTATGACACCACCGGCTGGCTTGCGGACTTCAACGGCGACGGCTTGCCGGACCTGCTTTACAAGAACGTGCCGCAGCCGCGGATTTATGGGAACACTGAACAGATCACCTACAGCATGCGCTTCAACACCGGCAGCGGCTGGGGGCCGGAGTCGTCGGCGCACTTGACCAGTGCGCAGCTGGATGTGGAGACTCGCGGTCCCGATGCGGGCATCCGCCTGGTTGACCTCAACGGCGACGGGCTGCCCGATCTGGTGCGCGGCAATCATGCCGGCGATCTCATCATGTACAACACCGGCACCGGCTGGACGCAATCGCCGTTCGAGAAGGTTGCCGAGCTGCAAAGTTTCGCGGCCCCGATCATGGTCAAGCCGATACCCCGTTTGTTTGCCGATCTCAACTACGACGGTCGCACCGATGTATTGCTTCGCGGCAACTCCTGGTTGAGCAGCGAGGATGCGGGCGACGGCTGGAAGGAAACGGCGGAATTCGGAGCGCCGGCCTCATCGGATTACCCGGCCGCGACGCGTGTCGCCGATATCAACGGCGATGGCAGAACAGATGTGGTCAACTCCATCGCCAATTCCACCCCGGTCGGCTTCTGGACGCAGCGCAGCGGGCCGCGCCGGATAACGGCGGTGAAAGACGGCCTCGGCAACGCCACGGGCATCCAATACAAGGCCTTGACCGATCGCAACCTGGACGGTCGCGCGCACGCGATCTACACACGGACCGCGAATTCCCTGAGTTATCCCGCGGAGCAGGAAGTTAATACTCCGATGCAGGTGGTCGATCGCGTCACGCTGGACGACGGTATCGGCGGTAGCCTGACCACTGAATACGCCTACAAGGGTCTGACTGCCAAGACTGGCGGGCGCGGCTTGCAGGGCTTCGAGTCCATGACGGCCTATAAACCCGACGGTACAGTAGCCACCACCCGTTTCGGCCAGCGTTTCCCCTACACCGGGTTGCCGCTGGAAGTGACGGTGACATATGGCGAGGGTTCCAATGCGCGCGTGCTCGAGCGCACCACCAACGAGTATTGCCACGCGGTGACGAGCGCCTCCAATACGGGATCCGCGGCCAATCCCGAAACCTTGAGCTTTAGCTCCGCCAGCGGCAATTGCGGAGCGTATGACGATGACGCCCGCAACAATGAATCGGTCTTCGTGTTCCCGCGCCGCGTCACTGTGGTGAAGAACAGCCTGGGCAACGATCTGCAGAGCATTGCAGCCGCCGTCACCACGGTGTCTGAAAATACCTATGGCGCCTTCGGTTATCTCAGTTACGTGCTCACGACCACCACCGGCGACGGGCACACCTATACCGGTGAGACCACGCAGCTTTACGACGGCAGCCTGACGGACGGGCGTTGGCTCGGCCGGTTGCAGGAAACTACTTCCGTCAGTCGCATCGACGGCGTTGACGACGGCAAAAATACGCTCAAGACCCGCTTTGAGTATTACAGCAACGGCCTGCTGAAGAAGGAAATCACCGAGCCCGATGCGGCGGCGCCGTTGAAACTGGTCAAGGCCTATGCCTACGATTCCTATGGCCATACCACGCAGACTACGCTCTGCGCCAGCGATTTCAGCTACTGCGAAGCGGGAGCGGTCAATCCCAATGCGGCCAGCTCCGGCAGCGAGGAATTCCGGACGACTACCATTGAGTACGACAGTCAGGGACGATATCCGTACAGCATGCGTAATGCCAAGGGCCATACCGAGACCTATGAACACCGGCATCCGCTGGGCTTGCAAACCAGACTGATTGACGTCAACAGTCTGGAAAGCACCTTTAGATACGATCCGTTGGGCCGTAAGGAATCCATAACCGACCCCTTCGGCACCACCACCTTCGACTACCGTAATGCCGTTGGCGGCTATATGCCGGGGGCGCGCTACATTGTGCAGGAAAATTCGCCCGACGCAGCTCTCGCGCGTGCATACCACGACAGCAAGGGTCGCGAGCGGCGCAAGCTCACCCAGAGTCTGCATGGCGAATGGGTGGCCGCAGATTCGGTGTACGATCATTTCGGCCGCGTGACGCGTGTCAGCCAACCCTATTTCGTCTACTCCAGCGGGGCCGGCGATACCTACTGGACCGAAACCGATTATGACGCGCTCGGCCGCGTCCGGCAGTTACGCATGCCATTGGGCGATATCGACGGAGATGGCGCCGACGATGGCGTGGCCGTTACGGTTACCGATTATCAGGGTTTCGACACCGTGGTTACCGATTCCAAGGGCCGGCGCAAGCTCAAAAAGCTGAATGCGCGGAACCAGGCCGTGCGCTCGGTCGAGGACGTGGATGGCAAGAACATACCGGTTGACTATGGTTATGACAGCCAGGGCAATCTGACCAGCACCATCGTCGACGGCAATGCCGCCACGACCGTGAGCATGAGTTATGACCGCCGCGGCAACAAAACCGGCACGACCGATCCCGATATGGGGCACTGGGATTACCAGTACAACGGCTTCGGCGAGCTGGTGTGGCAGCGCGACGCGAAGCAGCAGGTCACGGAGACCAAATACGACTCGCTCGGGCGCATGACGCAGCGGCGTGAAACGCCCGCCGGCGGTACTGTGCAAACGAGTACCTGGGTCTACGATACCGCTTCCGGAGCCGGTATCGGCAAGCTGCAAAGCGAAAGTGGAGCGGCGGGCGATACCAGGATTTATTCCTACACCGCGCGCGGTCAGCTCGAGACCACGGAGTACCGGTACAACATCGGCGGCTACTCGCAGACCTTCACCGTTTCGCAGACCTATGATGCCCTGGGTCGTGCGCAGTTGCTGAGTTATCCGCAGGTGGGTGGAGCGCGTCTGACGGTGGAAAACCGTTACAGTCCCTTCGGCGGGTTGTGGTATGTGCTCGATGCCGGTGATCCGGTGGCGGGCGGAGACGAAACCGTCTATTGGATTGCGGATATGGTCGATGCCCGCGGCGCGATCATTCAGGAAACCCTGCGCAACCGCAATACCATCAATAACACCGCCAACGGCGCCACCGGCTGGCTGCAGAAAGTTGAAAGCTGGGATAAGGATCTGAACATGATCCAGCAGACCCGTTACGCCTTCGACAAGGTCGGCAATGTCGCAAGCCGCGAACGCTTCCGGCCGTGGATCGTCAACCCCGATGGCAGCTTCTACGCCGGCGCCAATGAAGACGTCGTCGAATCTTTCGCTTACGACAGCCTGGACCGCCTCACGGGAGCAACGGTCACGCGCGACGGCATCGTGGAAAGCAGCAAGAGTAACGACTATAGCCGCCTCGGCAACTTCGCTTACAAGGATAGTATCGGCAATACCTATTCTTACAGCGGCTGCGGCGGTCGCCAGCATGCGGTTTGCGCCGCCGGCGGCAGCAGTTTC
The DNA here is from genome assembly GCA_036274675.1 of Gammaproteobacteria bacterium. Taxonomy (GTDB): domain Bacteria; phylum Pseudomonadota; class Gammaproteobacteria; order HTCC5015; family HTCC5015; genus DASUFE01. The sequence goes on along the minus strand of DASUFE010000016.1, from coordinate 6,448 downwards.
AGCTACGATGCCAACGGCAACCTGACGTCAAGCACGGGTGCGAAGGCGCGTGCGGTCGAATACAACGTGGCCAACATGCCGACTCTGATTAGTGAAAACGGTTCCAGCGCCTACTTTGCATACGGAGCCGATCAGGCTCGCGTGTTCAAGCGGTCTCTGGGCAGCGATGGGCGCGTCGAGGTGACCTGGTACGTGGGTCTGGGCGCCGAGGGTCAGCCGCTCTATGAGCAGACGGCTGTAATAGACGGCGGGCAGATCACCAGCCGCCGGCATCTGAATTTCCTCTACGCGGGCGATTACCACGGCGGACAGTCTTTCGCCGTACACGTACAGGAGGAAACCGAGGATAATAACGCGTCGACTCCCAATGCCATCCGCTACGCGGGCACCGAGTATTATCATCGCGACCATCTCGGCAGTGTCATCGCCATCACCGGCGACACCGGCTCGGTCGAGGAAACGCGCCTGCTGAGTTTCGATGCCTGGGGCAAGCGCCGTAACGCCGACTGGAGCGAGGGCGGAGACGCGCCTGTCGATCAATACACCCGCGAAGGCATGCGCGGCAATCTCGCCTATACGGGTCATGAGGCAATTCCCGAAGTCGGTCTGATCCATATGAACGGCCGGGTTTACGATCCGGAACTGGGCGTGTTCCTGTCCGCCGATCCGCATGTGCAGTCCAGCGATGACGCGCAGAGCTATAACCGCTACAGCTATGTGCGCAACAATCCGCTGCGTTATACCGATCCGAGCGGTTATTTCCTGAACCACCTGCTACGCCAGATTCCCTCCGGCCTCGCGACCATCATCAGTATTGCGCTGAATTTTGTGCCTTACTGCTGGGGCTGGTGTTCGGCGGTCTTCAACATGCAGTATGCCCAGGCCAACGGCGCCACTTTCGGCGAAGCCCTGCTGAGTGGAGCGCTCAGTTTCTTCGGCGCGGGCTTCGGCGGGATGGCCGGCGCGGCGGTTGGCGGTGACGCGGGATTCCTGGTTGCAGGCGCGGTTGCCGGAGCCTTCAGTGGCGGCGTGAATGCGGCCTTGAACGGAGGCAACTTCTTCCGCGGAGCGCTCAAGGGGGCGCTCAATGGAGCCGCCATGGCCCTCATAAGCGCCGCCGTCGATGCGGCGGTCCAATCTTTGCAGCCGCAGGATAGCATTCAGGAGGTTAACGGCAGTGGCTACAGCCTGAAGCATGGGGAAAACGATAAGACCTATCGTTTAGAAAAGCTGCGCCATATGGCCCAGAAAGATGAGAACGGCGATCTGATGATTGCAGGTACTGTCAGCATCTCCGGTAATGGCGACACTGCTCAACAAAGAGAGACTCTGCTCAAGGCGAATGGCACGTACACTGCGAAACCGAGCTGTTTTCTTTTCTTGTGCAGTAAAGTGCCGGAACAGAAATTAACGATACGCCTGACCGCCACCGATACGGGACGAGGTGATATTCACCTTCTAACCCGGAATGAAATGGCTCAGATCGACGGTGGAAAATTCAAAAAAGACTTTGCAGACGTCACTTACTGCGATGATGCGTGCACATATTATAAACTCGGTGCGATGCATATTGATGATCTTGGTTTGGGCCGTATACAGTCCGTACACGAAATTTTCCACGTATTGGGATTCGGCCACAGGTCGGGAGGTTTGATGTTTCCCACTGCGACGATGATGTATTCGGCGGACGTGCAGATGTTGCGGGATTCCCGCTACTATACTCCTCAGCCGGCGGGCGTTACCGGGATGTTTGGAAACTAATATACACAGGCTCTCATATGGGAATGAAACGATAAGTACCGGTCTGCTTTGGAGGATGAAACGGTTGCGCGCTTAGCTGGAAGAGAGCCTGGGTTGTTAAAAATGCAGGCCGGCTCCATATCGGTAGAGCCCTTGCCGGAGGAGTGGAGGCGGCGCAGTTCCGCAACCGCCGATCTGCGCGAGATGCCTGGGGAATATTGCGGCGCGGAGTTTCTGGTCACCTGGAGCGCCGTTGGCAGGTTTGGGGTTTCTACCGGCGCTTTATATTGAAAGCTTGTCAGGCCGGCAAACGCGATTTTCATGTCAGCGATAATTTGCGATTGAAGAATAAACCTCAGAATCAAGGGCGTATTCCTTAAGAATGCGGAGACGCCGCGCCAGGTCTGCGCTCTTTCCCGAAGCTGCTTAAAATTCTCCTCGATGGCGCAGGCTGCGGGCAGCTGTTAAGATCGCGCTCCCATGCTGACCCGCGATTTCGATTACGAGCTGCCGCCGGAGCTGGTCGCCCAGCACCCGCTGCCGCAGCGCTCCGCCAGCCGCCTTCTATATATACCCGCGCAAGACACGGAACTATTTGAAGACAAGATTTTCTCCGAATTGCCCTCGTTGCTGCGGGCGGGCGATCTGCTGGTGTTCAACGATTCGCGTGTATTCCCGGCCCGGCTCTACGGCCGGAAAACCTCGGGCGGCCAGATCGAGATTCTGATCGAACGCCTGCTCGGTACTCATCGCGCTTTGGCGCACATCCGCGCCAGCAAATCCCCCAAGCCGGGCTCCAGGCTGATATTGCCGGAAGAGGTGCAGGCCGAGGTGCTGGCGCGGCGGGATGATCTGTTCGAGCTGGAATTCCATTGCATGGAACCGCTGCTCAGTTATTTACAGCGGGCCGGTCAGATACCCTTACCTCCTTATATTGCGCGGGTTCCCGATGCCGCGGACCACGACCGGTATCAAACCGTTTTTGCCCGCGCTCCCGGCGCGGTCGCGGCGCCGACGGCGGGTCTGCATTTCGAGCAGCCGCTGTTCGATGCCTTGAAAAAACGGGGCATCGATTGGGTTTATGTTACCCTGCACGTCGGCGCCGGCACTTTCCGGCCGGTGCGCGCCGAGAAAATCCAGGAACACCGCATGCATTCCGAATATGTCGAAGTCAGTGCCGATGTGTGCCAACGCATCAAAGAAACCGCCGCGCGCGGCGGGCGGGTCGTCGCCGTGGGAACGACGGTGGTGCGCAGCCTGGAAGCGGCGGCCGCGGATGGAGAGTTGAAGCCTTTCACCGGTGAAACCAGACTTTTTATCACACCCGGTTACCGCTTCAGAACGATCGATATGCTGATCACCAATTTCCATTTGCCACGCTCCAGCCTGTTGATGCTGGTGTCCGCTTTCGGCGGTTATGAACGCATAATGCAGGCCTACCGGCATGCGGTCCGGCTGCGTTACCGGTTTTTCAGCTACGGTGATGCCATGTTGCTGCACAATGCGGGGCGATCATGAGATTTGAAGTGCTGGCTACCAACGGACAGGCGCGTCGCGGGCGCATGACGTTTCCGCGCGGCACGGTGGAGACGCCGGCTTTTATGCCGGTCGGCACTTACGGCACGGTCAAGGCGATGACGCCGGAAGAGGTGCGCGCAACCGGCGCTGAAATCATCCTGGGCAATACTTTCCATCTGATGCTGCGGCCGGGTACGGAGATCATCCGCAGGCATGGCGATCTGCACGATTTCATGAACTGGCCGAGTCCGATCCTGACGGACTCCGGCGGTTTTCAGGTCTATAGTCTGGCCAAGCTGCGCAAGATCAGCCGCGAAGGCGTGAGCTTCCAGTCTCCCGTAAACGGAGATCAGATTTTTCTCGATCCCGAGGGATCGATTGGAATCCAGCGCGAACTGGGTTCGGATATCGTTATGATTTTTGACGAGTGCACGCCGTATCCCGCGACGGAAACGCAGGCGCGGGAGTCGATGGAACTATCCCTGCACTGGGCGGAGCGCAGCAAACGCGCCCATGCCGGCAGTACGGCGGCTTTATTCGGCATCGTGCAGGGCGGCATGTACCCCGAACTGCGCGAGGCATCGCTGGCCGGCCTGCTGAAAATCGGTTTCGACGGCTATGCGGTGGGCGGGCTGTCCGTGGGGGAAACGGAAGCCGAACGGCTGCGCATCCTGGATGCCGTCGCCGGCCACCTGCCGGCAGACCGGCCGCGTTATCTGATGGGAGTCGGCACGCCGCTGGACATAGCGGAGGCGGTATTGCGCGGCATCGACATGTTCGATTGCGTGATACCCACACGCAACGGCCGCAACGGCTTCCTTTATACCTCTCAAGGCGTGCTGCGGCTGCGGAATGCCCAGCATACGGATAATACCGGGCCATTGGACCCGAATTGCGATTGCTATACCTGCCGGAATTACAGCCGAGCCTATTTGCGACACCTCGATAAGTGCAACGAGATTCTCGGCTCCCGCCTCAATACCTTGCACAATCTGCACTTCTACCAGCGATTGATGCGCGAATTGCGCCACGCGGTGGAAGCGGGGACTCTCCGGTCTTATGTGCAAAGCCTGCGGGGTATCTATGCCGGGGCCGGGGACGCGCCGGAAGCGGCCGGGGACGCCTGATCGTTCCGGGTTTATGCTGAAAAAACAGGAACCCCCGTTTTTTCCGGCCCGCCACTCGCAATTCAAGCGGGCTATGGCATAATACGCGCCACTTGATGCCTTTGTTTATAGCGGGGAAATGATGGATTTTCTGATAAGCAGTGCTTATGCACAGGCCGCCGGTCCGGGTGGTCCCGACGGGACGGGAAGTCTTCTCATGATCGCCGGGATGTTTGTCATCTTTTACTTCCTGCTGATCCGTCCGCAACAGAAACGCGTCAAAGAACACAAGAATCTGGTGTCTTCACTCAAGAAAGGAGATGAAGTCGTCACCAACGGGGGACTTTTGGGCAAGCTGACCGAAGTCGGGGATCATTTCGTCACGATCGAACTGGCCGAAAACGTCGAGGTCAAGCTGCAACGGCAGGCCGTGGCCATGGTGCTGCCCAAAGGGACCATGAAGAATACGTCCAATAATTAATTCTAAAAGAGTACCGGGTCGTGATTACAAATCGTTATCCTCTCTGGAAATATCTGTTCATACTGGCGGTCATTCTCATCGGCGCGATTTACGCGGCGCCGAATCTCTACGGTGAAGATCCGGCGGTGCAGGTTTCGGCGCGCGGCGGCATCGTTGTGGACAAACTGCCGGTCATGGTAACTGAAATACTCCAGCAGGTTGAGATTTCCCCGATGGCGGTGGAAGAGGGCGAGAGCCAGGTTTTGCTCCGTTTCCCCGACGAGGATACCCAGTTGAAGGCCTTCGAGCAGTTGCAGCAGAAACTGGATGACGAGTACACCGTTGCGCTCAACCTCGCGCCCGCTACTCCCGACTGGATGAGAAAGATCGGCGCCGAGCCCATGTCACTCGGTCTTGACCTGCGCGGTGGCGTCTACTTCCTGCTGCAGATCGATATGAATGCGGCGATGAAACAGAAATTGGAAGGTTTCGATAACAGTATACGCACTCATCTCCGCGAGAAGAGCTTGCGTTACACCAATTTTCCCACCAGCACGCAACAGATAAGGGTTTATTTCGAAAGCGCGGCCTTGCGCGACACCGCGCTCGACGAACTGGCCAGCGAGTTCCCGGACCTGGATTTTTCCGCCGACGATCAGGGCGGCGCCTATAGCGTGCAGGGCGTTATGCGCGAGTCGGTAATGGAAGACGAGCGTAAGAATGCCCTGGCCCAGAATATTTCCACGCTGCGCAAGCGCGTGGACGAACTCGGCGTTTCCGAGCCCGTCATCCAGCAGCAGGGCAAGGACCGCATCGCCGTCCAGTTGCCCGGCGTGCAGGACACGGCCAAGGCCAAGGAAATCATCGGCGCCACCGCGACGTTGGAATACCGCCTGGTGCACGGCACTTATTCCGACTGGGCGGCCGCCCAGTCCGGCCGCGTACCATTGGAAGCGCGTCTTTACAAGCAACGGGACGGGCAGCCGATCCTGCTCAAGCGCTCCGTGATTGTGACCGGCAACAATATCATCAATGCGACCACCGGTTTCGACCAGCAGAACATGCCGGCGGTATTCGTGACCCTGGACGGCAAGGGCGCCAACCGCATGAGCGATATTTCCGGTGACAACATCGGCAAGCCGATGGCCGTGGTATTTATCGAAACCAAATACGAAGACCATGAGGTCGACGGCAAGATCGTCAAGCAGGAACGCAAGGTCGAGGAAGTGATCAGCGTCGCCACCATTCGCGATCAGCTGGGCAAGCGCTTCCAGACCACCGGCCTGGATGCGGCGGAGGCGCGGGATCTGGCGCTGCTGCTGCGCGCGGGATCGCTGCGGGCGCCCATGCAGTTCGTCGAGGAGCGCACGGTCGGTCCCAGCCTCGGTAAGGAAAATATCGAGCGCGGCTTCCATTCCACCTGGGTCGGTTTCGCCGCCATCGCGGTATTCATGATCCTCTATTACATGATGTTCGGCGTCACTTCCGTGCTCGCGCTGGGCGCGAACGTGGTGCTGCTGATCGGCCTGCTGTCCATGCTGCCGACCACGCTGACCCTGCCGGGCATGGCGGGTATTGCGCTCACCATTGGTATGGCCATCGATGCCAACGTGCTGATCAACGA
>DASUFE010000015.1:0-8935 GCA_036274675.1 Gammaproteobacteria bacterium | reverse complement strand
TGTAAACGCCGGTATTACATTACTTTACGTATTACATACTCATATTTGCATTGCGCTGCGTATGCTTGCCGGACATTCCTAACTTACCGGAGAAACAGAAATGAAAAGAATCAGATTGCTGTCTTTGTTGGCTCTGTCAGGTCTTGTTCTTGGATTCGGTTCGGTTCATGCCGCTGACCACGATGACTGCGGCCCGCCATCCGGCATGATGCATATGGGAGTGCCCGGCCCCGGCATGCATATGAAATGGATGACCGATGAGCTGGGGCTGACCGACGAGCAGAAGTCGAAACTGGAAGCCTGGCACAAGGAGCGCAAGGAGCGCAAAGACGGCCACCGGGATGCCACGCGTAAAATGCACAAGGAGATGCGGGAATTAATGAATGCGGACACCGTGGATGAAGCGGCGATACGCGCCAAAGTCCGTGAGTTCACCGATGCGCACGCCGATATGGCGGTCGAGCATGCTTATTTCATGCAGTACTTCCGCTCCATCCTGACTCCTGAGCAGCTCGAAAAATTCAAGGCCATGCAGGCGGAGCAGCATGATGAATTCATGGGGAAAGGATTCTTTCACCGGCGCGCCCATTGAATCAGGCGCGACGCCTCATCCAATTGCGCGGCGTTCGCAGCGTTGCTGCTGCGCTTTCCCCCTTCGTCCCGAAGGGGGATTAAGGGGGATGGTTATGCGGCTGAAGTTCTGATATCCCTGGAGGGCTCCGGGGTTTCTGAGTTGTGACACGGGAGTGCCTGTGAGCCTCGGCGTTCACAGCGTCGCTGTTGCGCTTTCCCCCTTCGTCCCGAAGGGGGATTAAGGGGGATGTTATGTGGTTGAAGTTCTGATATTCCGGATGATGATTCCGGGGTTTCTGAGTTGTGACCACGGGAGTGCCTGTGAACCGCATCCCCAGACACGCTCCCTTCGTCCCGAAGGGAAATTAAGGGGATGGCTTGTGTTTATTTCCCGTTCAGCAATTTATCCGCCGCCAGCGCCAGGAACATGAAATTGCTGGAACCGCCGCCCAGCACGTATTCCGACTGCTGCCAGAAGAACGGGAATTCTTTCAGTTCGGGAAAATCCGGCGCGATAAAGGCGGTGCCGCTGACCACGCCGCCGGGAATGTAGCTGTAGTCCATGCGGTTGAAGCCGTAGGCGGAAGTCTTGGAACGCGCGCCCACGCCCGAGGCGTAGGACTGGTTGTTCGAGCCGGGATGGGCGCCGAGCACGTAGTGCAGTACGTTCAACAGGTAGTCACGGCCGAATTCCTCCGGGAAAGCCCGGTGCAGGAAATAATGCGTCACCGCCTCGCGCTGCAGATCCCAGCCGCGTCCCCAGTAATACGGTTTGAATGAAACGCCGTAGGGCGTATCGCCCATGCGCTTTTCCACATCCTTATAATAGGCCGCGGCCGCCTGGCGCATCGCGGCGGTGAAATCCGGGTCCTTGAGTGCATGCACCACGCGCGCCACGCTCCAGCCCACCCAGGGAAACTGCTGCAGGATGAATTCGCGTTCCGCCAGGATATGTTGCCGGTATTGGTCTTCGCCGGTGGCGCGGAACAGTTCCACCGCCGCGCGCAGTTTGTTGACGCGCGCGCGCTCGTCCGGCGCCGGGCGTTCCACTTTCCAGAGTTCGGTGGCGGCGGCGAGAGCGCCCCGCGCCAGCGCGTCGTTATAACCGCGCATGGGCGCGGCCGCGGCGGCCAGGTACGAAATCGCTTCGAACTCGCGCGCCGGATTCTCCTCGGTGAAGACCCAGCGGTCGTCCGGCAGCCCGGAATGATCGGCGCTCCGGTTCAGCAAGGCGAGGCGGGAATCGTAAACCAGGCCGTCGGTCTGGCCGGCGAAATCCCCGCCCATAACGTACTGCCGCAGCGTCGGCACGATGACGCCGCGGTAGAGCCGTCCCAGCGATTGATATCCGCCGACCACGTGCAACAGGCCGTGTTCGATCTGCTGCAGAATATCCGGTTTGCCGTCCGGCTCGCGCAGTTCCACCAGCCGCAACGACTGATCCACCAGCGTGCTGTCGATCGCGGCGCCGAACTCTTCGTGGATCAGGCTCAGGATATACGCCTCGCCGGCCTGCGATTCGATGCGCAGGTCGTCGTCGCCGGCGTCGTACCAGCCGCCGCGGTCGAGACCCGGCACGTGTTCGCCGGGTTTGAAGCGCGTGAGCGTGGTGGAGCCCTGCTTGTAATTGTCGAAGTGGTTCAGGTTCACCGGCGCCATCAATGCGTCGTCGAGGTGACTGGCGTCGTGCCAGAGTTTGTATTTCTCCATCACTCGCATGTGATCCATCTGGACCGGCAGGAAGTATTCGAGCACCGGCTGCCACACATTCTGCATATAGACGTCGCGCGCAATGCGGAACGGCGCGCTGCGCTGCGCGCCGAGCGCGAGCTGGTACATGCCCTCGCGCGTCACTTCGGAAAAGTCGAAACGGAAATAGCGATAGCGCAGGAAATCGCCCCAGGCTGCGGGACGCTTTTCGAGCACGACCTCGTGCCGGCCGTCCGGCGCGAGGCGCAGCAGTTGCATGCTGTCGTCGAAGTCGGCGTTGGGATCCGTTTCGATGATCGCGACTTTCGCTTGCGCGGGGTGATAACCCACCATCGAATGCTGGATGACGGGCGGCGACACCCAGTCCCTGATGACGTTGGGTTTTAAGGTCCAGTGCACGGCGTTTTGAGTCGCGCCGGCGGCGATGGGACTGCGCACGATAAACCAGCCGTTCTGATGCTGCACGCGGCCGTCGAGCAGCTCCAGGTCGCCCTCGTGGCTTTCGATGACCATGCGCAGGCTTTCGGATTCGGGCGCCACCGACAGCCGCCGGCCGGTTGCGAAGGGCACCGGCTCGCCATGCTGGTGAAGCAGGGGGATCATGTCTTTCAGCGGGCCGTCCGGAATGAGCGCCGGTTCCGGCTTGCTGCCCGCCGCCGCGCGCACGCCGTAAGGCTGGCGCGGGAATATGCCGCCGGCCTCGTCCAGGTACCAGGCTTTGCCGAAAAGATCGGGCGGATAGAGTTCCAGCTGGAAATTCGCGATGCCCGCCCAGGCTGCCGGCAACGGTTGCTGCAGATCGACGCGGATATCGATCGCGTCGCCTTGCGCGGTGACGACCAGATCGTAGGTGAGTTCGATATCGGGATAATGCAGCGGGTTGAAACCCGTATGATTTTTGCTCGCGTCCGGATAGCTCAGCGTGGCGCGTATGCTCTGGTTGGCGCGATCCACTTCGCGCTTGATCAGTTTCGCCATGGGCGACCACTGGCCGGGCGAGGGTTCCAGACGCAGGTCGCCGTTGCTGGCGATGCGGCTGCCGTGACTGACCACGATCACGCCGCCCTGATGGGAGTCGATGTAGTTGTCCGCGTATACCATCACGCCGACGCCGCGGTCCTGGAAATACTCCCGGTCGTTCAGCGCGAAGCCGCCGCTGCCCCGGGATTCGCAACCCTGGAGTAGTAGCAAGATACAGAAGGAGAAACCGCAAACCGTTGCCGAAAACCCGCGAGTCATAGAGCATCCTTACGTGAGGTTTGTAGACATTATCAGGCTTGGATATCAAGTCAATCGGGAGATTTGAAGTTCCGCCCTGGATAGGTGATGCGACTCTGTATGGAGCAAGTGCAAAGAAAACGTGCCGTCCGGCTAGTGATGCTGGGGGCTCTGTTTGGGGCAGTGCTGATGTTTGGCTTTCTGGTTTGTGCCGTCCGACTAGTGATGCCTGTGCGGCTAAAGGCATGCATTTCCAGACTCGTAGGTCTCTGAGTCGTGACACGGGGAGTGCCTGTGATGGATTCCCCCCGCTGGGCAGAGCCCTGCGTAAAAACAGAAGGGGGCATGTTCGCGAGAACGTGCATAAGAATAATTGACAGGGGGATGATGCGGCTCTGTTTGGGGCAGTGCTGATGTTTGGCTTTCTGGTTTGTGCCGTCCGACTAGTGATGCCTGGGCGGCTAAAGCTATGCATTTCCAGACTCGCAGGTCTCTGAGTGGTGATGCGGGAGTCCTACTCCCCCTTCGTACCGAAGGGGGATGTCCGAAGGACAGGGGGATGATGCGGCTCTGTTTAGGAGCAGTGCTGATGTTTGGCTTTCTGGTTTGTGCCGTCCGACTAGTGATGCCTGTGCGGCTAAAGGCATGCATTTCCAGACTCGTAGGTCTCTGAGTCGTGACGCAGGAGTGCCGGAGACCGCTCTGTTTAGGAGCAGTGCTGATCTTTGGCTTTCTGGTTTGTGCCGTCCGACTAGTGACGCTGGGGGCTCTGTTTGGAGCAACTGCCGTCTGAGAGTTTTTGGTTCCGTGGTCTCTGAGTCGTGACGCAGGAGTGCCAGTAAGCCACATCCCCAGACGCGTTGGTGGGCGGTACTGGGATCGAACCAGTGGCCCCTGCCGTGTGAAAGCAGTGCTCTACCGCTGAGCTAACCGCCCGTGTCGCAGAATTATACGTATACGCATCGAGCCGGCAATAGTCGCACCTTATATATCCTCATCTTTTCAATGAAAGAGTTGCTGAAAGCTTTTGTTTGAGGGGCCATCCAGTCGGGCCAGCAGTGCGCTAAGTGCGTCGAAGTCCAGCGGCTTGACCATATGGGCGTTGAAGCCGGCTTCCTCGGAGCGGCGTCGATCCGCTTCCTGGCCCCAGCCGGTCACGGCTACAAGAACCGTGTGACCGTCCTTTTCATGCTCGCGTATTTTCCGGGCCGCCTCGTAGCCGTTGAGCTTGGGCAGGCCGATATCGAGCAGGATTACATCGGGATGCAGCCGGGCCGCCGCCGTCACTGCTTCAAGGCCGTCCGAGGCGACGTGCACTTCGTGGCCGGTCATCTGCAGCAGACTTGCCAGGCTGTCGGTCAGGTCACGGTTGTCGTCCACCAGCAGGATGCGACGGGGAACAGTCGTTTCCTGTTTCAGGGCGGCGGATTTCCGGGATTCGGACCGGGAATCCGCCGCGATCCTGGGCAGGCGCACGCTGAATTCGCTGCCTTTGCCGATACCCGCGCTGCGGACTTCCACCGTGCCGCCATGCATTTCGACGAGGTTCTTGACCAGGGTGAGGCCGATGCCGAGGCCGCTGTGCACGCGTTCCAGGGACGAGTCCACCTGGGTGAACATTTCGAAAATGCGGGGGAGCTGGTCCGCGGCGATGCCGATGCCGTCGTCCCGCACCCGGATAACCACTGCCGCGCCTTCGGCTTCGGCCGTCAGGAGAATATGCCCCCCCGGCATGGTGAACTTATAGGCATTGTTCAGCAGATTGCCCACGACCTGCACCAGCCGGGCCGGATCGGCGTCCAGGTAAACCGGTTCCGGCGGCAGCGTGACCGTCAGTGTATGTTTTCTGTGTTCGCAGATCGGCCGCACGGTTTCGACCGCATCGTTTAAGCTCGTTGCGAGTTCAATGCGCTGCTTGCGCAGTTCGATCTTGCCGCGGGTGATGCGGCTGACATCGAGCAGATCGTCCACCAGGCGCACCATCTGGTTGACCTGGCGGTCCAGCATTGCGGAAGCGGCTGCGCGCGATTTGTCGTCGATACCTGGGAATTTCAGGATTTGCGCCGCATTGCGGATCGGGGTAAGGGGGTTGCGCAGTTCGTGCGCCAGCATCGCGAGAAATTCGTCCTTGCGCCGGTCAGTCTCGCGCAGCGCATCGCGGCTGCGCTCGATCTCCCGGCGCGCCTGCACCTGCTGTGCGATGTCGCGGAAATAGCAGACAACTCCGTGCCGGCCGTCCGGCAGGGTGATGCGATCCAGGCGCCATTCGTAATATTCGGTGACATTGCGGTCGATTCGGCGTTCGGCCATTTCCGTCTTTACATACGGTTCGCCGGTCTCGAGCGTGTGCCGGAAAATGCGCACGATTTCGTCGGCATATTCCTGTTCCCAAAGGATATGCTTGATCTCGTCGAAGGAGCGCCCCACCACTCCGCCGGGAATGTCGCCGAACACGTCTCTGGCGATGGGGTTCATCTCGCGTATCTTGAGGCCGGCATCCACCAGGTACACGCCGAGCGGCGCCGCGTTGAGCAGGCTTTCGGTTTCCTCGCTGTGATAGCGTATCGCCTGCTCCGCGTGCTTGCGTTCGGTAATGTTCGAGAACAGGAGCCCGACCTCGCCGCTTCCGGGAGCGTTGACCGGGAAGGCGAAAACGCTGAACCAGCGCTGCAGGTTTTTCGCATGCTCTTCGAAGCGCAGCGGCTCGCGCGTGAGCGCGACGCGACCGAATTTTTCGAACCAGACCGCTTCCGCCGCCGGAATTATCTCGCGCATCGTTTTGTCCCGCACTCCCTGCAGACCGGATTCGCGTTCGAACGCGGGATTGGTCTGCAGGAACCGCCAGTCAACAGCACGGCCGCGCTCGTCGAACATCATTTGAATGATGCAAAAGCCCTCGTCGATGGATTCGAACAGGGCCCGATACTGTTCGCGGCTTTCGTGCAGCGCCTTCTCGGCTCGCCGGCGCTCGGTGATGTCATGGACCAGCACGTAAAAGCCGGCGACGGAACCGTCCGGCCGGAAGTCGGGCATATACTCGCCCATAACGCTGCGTACACCGGCCTTCTTATATGGAATGTCCGCCTCGAAGCGCACGCGCTTGCCCGCAAGCGCGGTTTCAACGTACGGGCGCAGGTTCTCATAAGCCGCCTCACCCAGGACCTCGTCCATGCGCCTGCCGAGGACTTCCTCCGGCTTATACCCGAACCAGTCCTGATAGGTCCTGTTGTTGAAGCGGAATCTGCCATCGGAGTCAATGTAGGAAATGAGCGCGGGCATGGCGTCGGTCAGGAGCTGCAGACGTTGCGCAAGCTGCTGCGCCCTTTCTTCCAGCCGCTTGCGTTCCGTGATGTCCTGAGAATAGATGGCGAGCCCGCCGTCGGCGGTCGGATATATGCTGCCCATGACCCACTTGCCGAAGGGCTTGTAATACATTTCGTAGCGGGTGCTGATGCGTTCGGCCATGGCGCGCTTCGCCTGTATGGCCGCTTCACTGTCCAGGCCGTCCGGAAACAGCTCCCACACCGAGCGGCCGAGCAATTCCTCATGGCTGCGACCGGTTCTGGCGACGCCGGCGTCATTTATAAAGGTAATGCGCCATTGCGTATCGACGAAGGCCAGCGCGTCCGTGATGCTGCCCAGCATGCCGGAAAGACGCTGATGCTGCTCGCGCAGGGTATTCATGCGCCGGTCGCGGTCGAGCGCGATGCTCGCGATGTGCGCGCCGAACTCGGCGATGCGCAGTTCCCATTCGTCGGGCCGGCGCGCCTCGCCCAGAGTCAGAAAGAAGGACGCGATGGCATTGCCGTCCGCGTCGAGGATGGGTATCGAATGTTCGGCGAGTATTCCGTGCTGCAGGCCGAGCTCGCGCCAGTCGGGCGTCCAGTCGCGGTCGTGCTTCACATCGGAGCTCGTGTACGGCTTGCCTATCCTGATGGCCATGCCGCAGGCTCCCGAAAGTTCCGCGTTGCGGATCGACGCGCTGAAGACGGGAGAGAAACGGGCGGCGTACACTTCCGCGACCCGCCCGCGGTCCGCCGTCGGTATCAGCACGCCGGCGCGCACCGCGGGATGCAGGCGCGTCACGGAGTCGGTCAGGTTGTTCAGGCACTCCCTGAGCGAACGGTTCGAAGCGACCATTTCAAGCAGTTGCTTCTGCTCGGCCAGCAGCCGCTGGGAGCGAACGCGTTCCGTCATGTCGAAGAAGTAGCAGACCACGCCGAACTGACCGTCCGGCAGGGCGACGCGCCGGATCTGCCAGTCGTAGGATTCGACATCCATGATATCGCCCCGCTGTTCGGTGGTGTCGGGCGAATGGTACGGCTCTCCGGTCTTCAAGGTATGCCGGAACAGCGCGATCGCCTCCGAGGCGAAAGGTTCGGTCCAGACGATCCGCAGCACCTCGGCGAAGTCGCGGCCGAGGAGCGGGCGCACGTTACTGAAGAGTTTCCGGCACCCGGCGCTGATCTCGCGCAGCCTGAACTGCCCGTCCACGACATAGATGCCGAGCGGGGCGTTGGCGATCAAATTATAAAATGTGTCGTGATTGCGCATGGAGCAGTCCGTTGAATCTTCGCCCGCGGAATGCGATTGAAGTTCGGGCGCCGATTCCAATGGGGTGTCGTTTGGGCGGGCTAAGTTCCATTCATTTTCCATTCTGCCCGGGAGAGAGGTCATGGGCGGGAAAATTATGAGGCCGCAATCAATGACGGATGCTGGTATTTGCCGAGTTAAGTGGCGCTACTTGTCGGAAGCGCTGGCGGGCATCCGTAATTTTATGGGCGGTGGTTTGGAGAATCGGCGCAGCCGTCGCGACCATTACGCAGTATTGGAAGAATCCGTCACCTCAAGATTTCACGGCCGCTAAGTCGGCCTTCCTTCCGTTCCTGGCATACAAAGGCGTGCTCTCTTCGGAGGGCGTCGCAGGTCAAAGTCTTCTCCCGGCGCGGTTTCGATTTAGTGCCCGGAAGCGCATAATAACGCCTCTTCCGGTTGCCGCTGCAAAGCGCGGGAACGACCCATGAGAATCCTGATTATTGAAGATCACTCCGGACTGGCGCAGAACCTGTTCGATTATTTCGGGCGCCACGGCCACACGCTGGACTGGGCGGCGGACGGCATCAACGGCCTGCATCTTGCGGTCACCAATAAATACGACGCCATCGTACTGGACCTGGCGCTCCCCGGCATCGACGGCATCGAAGTCTGCCGCAAGTTGCGGCAGGAGGCGAATCAGGCGACGCCCGTCATCATGCTGACCGCGCGCGATACTGTGGACGACCGCATCAAGGGCCTGGATATCGGAGCGGACGACTACCTGGTGAAACCCTTCGACCTCAAGGAGCTGGATTCGCGCATTCGCGCGCTGACGCGGCGCTCGCAGAACCAGTGGGCGTCGAAGACGCTGGTTGTTGGAGATCTGAATTTCAACACG
>DASUFE010000014.1:0-9972 GCA_036274675.1 Gammaproteobacteria bacterium | reverse complement strand
GAACAGCAACAAGGTCGGCAAGGTCAAGCGCGCCCAACTGGAAGAAATCGCGAAAACCAAAATGCCCGACCTGACGGCCGCCAGTCTGGACGCCGCTGTGCGGTGCATAGCCGGCAGTGCCCGCAGCATGGGCCTGGAAGTCGAGGGGGTGGAGTAACATGGCCAAGTTGACCAAACGTATCAAAGCCATCCGCGAGAAAGTGGATACGCAGAAAATTTATTCGATTGATGACGCCCTTCAGCTGATCAAGGACTGTGCCTCCGCCAAATTCAATGAATCGGTAGATGTCAGCGTCAACCTCGGTATCGATCCGCGCAAATCGGATCAGGTGGTGCGCGGTGCGACGGTGCTTCCCAATGGTACTGGCAAAACCGTACGTGTAGCCGTGTTCACGCAGGGCGCCAAAGCCGAGGAAGCCAAAGCGGCGGGCGCTGATGCCGTGGGTATGGACGATCTGGCGCAGAAAATGAAGGACGGCGATCTGAATTACAACGTGGTAATCGCCTCGCCCGATGCCATGGCGGTGGTCGGCAAACTGGGCCAGTTGCTCGGTCCGCGCGGCCTGATGCCGAACCCGAAAGTAGGTACGGTGTCTCCTGATGTCGCTGGCGCCGTGAAAAATGCAAAGGGTGGCCAGGTGCGCTACCGCGCCGACAAGGCCGGGATCGTGCACTGCACCATCGGCAAGGCCAATTTCGATGTCGCCGCGTTGCGCGGAAACCTGCAGGCTTTAATGAATGACCTGGAGAAATCCAAACCTGCGGGCAGCAAAGGCATCTACATGAAGAAAGTGACCGTGTCTTCGACCATGGGTCCCGGCCTTCAGGTCGACAAGGCCTCTCTGGTAGTCGCCGCAGGTTAATGTGAGGTGCACGGTGCCGCTAACGATGCGGCGAGTGCGGCAAGTTAAGTGATTTTGGACTGAATGCAATGCATTCAGTGCCGGCTTTGGGCGGAGCGAATATTGAATGATGTTTGCTCTGCGTCAGAGACCGCGGGTACCGACGGTGCGGTTTATTGTGCCGAAGGTTTAATGAACCTGGGTTTGATTACCCGGACGCCTGCGCAGACGGTGGCCCATACAGACAACTGGAATGGTCTCCGTAAGGTGGATGCCAAAGGCAGTCGGTATTAAAACGATCGCCCGAGGTATCTGAAATGAAACCGGAAAGTCACGGCGGCTGTTTGGCGCTGTGACCGTTCCACCAGTGGAGAGTGAAAATGCCTCTGAATCTGGAGCAAAAGAAGGCGGTAGTTGCCGAAATCGCTGAGGTAGCTGCCGGTGCTCACTCTGCTGTCGCCGCCGAGTACCAGGGCCTGACGGTCGAAGACCTGACGGTACTGCGTAAGAAGGCGCGCGAATCCGGTGTGTACATGCGGGTCATCAAGAACACGCTTGCCCGTCGGGCCGTGATCGGGACTGACTTCGAGTGCATGCAGGACGGCATGGTGGGTCCGCTGGTTTATGCGTTCTCTCAGGAAGATCCCGGTTCCGCGGCCAGGGTGATGCGTGATTTCGTCAAGGATCACGAGAAGCTGGTTGTGAAGCTGGTTGCCATGGGCGGCAAATTGCTCGGCCCGGGCGAACTGAAACGCATAGCGGATCTGCCGACGCGTGAGCAGGCGCTCAGTTTGCTGCTGGCCGTGATGCGGGCCCCGCTCGACAAGTTTGCGCGTACCTTGAACGAGGTGCCGGGCAAGCTGGTTCGTACGCTGGCCGCGATCAAGGACAGCAAGTCCGCCTGATTTTGCATTGAACAAAACGATTTAGGAGTTTAACAATGGCTGTTTCGAAAGAAGATATTCTGGATACCATTTCCAAAATGACCGTAATGGAAGTCGTGGACCTGATTTCCGCGATGGAAGAGAAATTCGGTGTAACCGCGGCTGCGGCCGTGGCAGCGGCCCCGGCGGCCGCCGCCGGCGGCGCTGCCGCTGCGGAAGAGAAGACCGAATTCAACGTCATCATGACCGCCTTCGGCGACAACAAGGTCAACGTGATCAAGGTAATTCGCACGATCACCGGCCTGGGTTTGAAAGAAGCCAAGGATATGGTCGAAGGCGCTCCTTCCACGGTCAAGGAAGGCGTCGACAAGAAGGAAGCCGATTCCATCAAGAAGCAGCTTGAGGAAGCCGGCGCCAAGGTGGAAATCAAGTAAGAGGACGTCGTTCGGTAGATTTTTGCAGTTGATTCTACGAAGCAACGACATCATCGGAATAACCGGCTGCAACCCGCGGCATAGTGGGTTGTGGCCGGCTTTTTGCCGTTAGAGATTTGATAATCAGCGTTCTCGACCGACTCGAGAGCGTTCTGGAAACAGAATTTGAGTGCCGAGGCCATAGGTGCCCCGGTTTTAAAAGCATATAGCAGCGTACGCCCGATATTCGCTAGGAGATAGATGCCCATGGCCTACACATTCACCGAGAAGAAACGTATCCGTAAAGATTTTGGCAAGCGTCCTGCGATTCTCGATGTGCCCTATCTGCTATCCATGCAGATCGATTCCTATCACCATTTCCTGCAGCCCGGCAAAAAACCTGAAGAGCGCAGTAATAGCGGATTGCACGGCGCGTTCAAGTCCGTTTTCCCGCTGATCAGCTATTCCGGTTATGTGCATCTGGAGTATGTCGATTATCACCTGGGCGAGCCGACTTTCGATGTCAAGGAATGCAAGATCCGGGGTCTGACCTACGCCGCGCCGCTGCGCGTGCTGATCCGCATGGTAGCCTATGACAAGGAGGCCGGTGACAAGGCCAAGGTTGTAAAGGAGGTCAAGGAGCAGGAAGTTTACATGGGTGAACTGCCCCTGATGACGGAGACGGGCACCTTTATCATTAATGGCACCGAGCGCGTAATCGTT
The DNA here is from genome assembly GCA_036274675.1 of Gammaproteobacteria bacterium. Lineage (GTDB taxonomy): Bacteria > Pseudomonadota > Gammaproteobacteria > HTCC5015 > HTCC5015 > DASUFE01. The sequence goes on along the minus strand of DASUFE010000014.1, from coordinate 7,110 downwards.
TCGCAGTTGCACCGTTCGCCTGGCGTGTTCTTCGACCATGACAAGGGCAAATCCCATTCCTCGGGTAAGCTGTTGTTCTCGGCCCGCATCATTCCGTATCGCGGCTCCTGGCTGGACTTCGAGTTCGATGCCAAGGATTGTCTGTTTATGCGCATCGATCGCCGGCGCAAATTGCCGGTGACCGTGCTGCTGCGCGCCCTCGGTTACGACACCGAGCAGGTCCTCGGCATGTTCTTCGAAACCTACAAGGTAGGAGTCAAGGGCGAATCTTTCGAGATCGACCTGCTGCCGGAACGCCTGCGTGGCGAAATCGCGGCCTTCGATATCATGGTCAAGGACAAGCTGATTGTCGAAAAGAACCGCCGCATTACGATGCGTCACATCAAGCAGCTGGAGCAATCCGGCATGAAGAAGCTGGTAGTGCCGGACGAATACTTGGTCGGCAAGCGCCTGGGCAAGGCCGTAGTCGATACCGGCACCGGCGAGATCCTGGTGCCCGCGAACAGCGAACTGACCGAAGAGCGGCTGAAGCTGATCCGCAAGATCGGTCTCAAGGAGTTCAGCCTGATCTACACCAACGATCTGGATCAGGGCCCCTTTATCAGCGATACCCTGGATATCGACTCGACCACCAACGAGCTGGAAGCCCAGGTCGAAATCTACCGCATGATGCGCCCGGGCGAACCGCCGACCAAGGAGGCGGCGCAGAATCTGTTCCTCAACCTGTTCTTCTCGGATGAGCGTTACGATCTTTCCCCTGTCGGCCGCATGAAATTCAACCGCCGGCTGGGCCGCAAGGACATCACGGGCCCCGGCATCCTGTCGAAGGAAGATATCCTGGACGTCATCCACGAGATCATCAATATCCGTAACGGCAAAGGCATGGTCGACGATATCGACCACCTCGGCAACCGCCGCGTGCGCAGCGTCGGCGAGATGGCGGAGAACGTATTCCGCGTCGGCCTGGTGCGCGTCGAGCGCGCGGTCAAGGAGCGTCTGTCCCTGGTCGAGAACGAAGGCCCGATGCCGCAGGACCTGATCAACGCCAAGCCGGTGGCCGCGGCGATCAAGGAGTTCTTCGGCTCCAGCCAGTTGTCCCAGTTCATGGACCAGAACAATCCGCTGTCGGAAATCACCCACAAGCGTCGCGTATCGGCGCTGGGGCCGGGCGGCCTCACGCGCGAACGCGCCGGGTTTGAAGTGCGCGACGTGCATCCGACCCATTACGGCCGGGTATGCCCGATCGAAACGCCGGAAGGCCCGAACATCGGTCTCATCAATTCGTTGTCCGTGTACGCCCGGACCAACGATTACGGGTTCCTGGAAACCCCTTATCGGAAGGTGGTGGACGGGATGGTCTCCGACCAGATCGATTATCTGTCGGCGATCGAGGAAGGCAATTATGTGATCGCCCAGGCGAACGCGCGCCTCGACGAGAAGGGCCGTTTCGCGGACGATCTGGTTTCCTGCCGGCACGCCAGCGAATTTACCCTGTCCACGCCCGACAAGGTCCAGTACATGGACGTGTCGCCGAAACAGATCGTATCGGTGGCCGCTTCGCTGATTCCCTTCCTGGAGCATGACGACGCGAACCGCGCCTTGATGGGTTCGAACATGCAGCGCCAGGCGGTGCCGACGCTGACCTCGGAAAAGCCGCTGGTCGGAACCGGCATGGAGCGCACCGTCGCCATCGACTCCGGCGCCACCGTGGTTGCGAAGCGCGGCGGAGCGGTCGAATCGGTCGACGCCGGCCGCATCGTGGTGCGCGTCAACGACGACGAGACGGACCGTGGCGACGTGGGTGTGGATATTTACAACCTGATCAAGTACACCCGTTCCAACCAGAATACCTGCATGAACCAGCGACCGCTGGTCAAGCCGGGCGACGTGATCGCCCGCGGGGACGTGCTGGCCGACGGCCCGTCCACCGACATGGGTGAGCTGGCGCTGGGTCAGAACATGCTGGTCGCCTTCATGCCCTGGAACGGCTACAACTTTGAAGATTCCATTCTGATTTCGGAGCGCGTGGTGCAGGAAGACCGTTACACCACCATCCATATCGAGGAGCTGACCTGCGTCGCCCGCGACACCAAGCTCGGGCCGGAGGAAATCACCGCCGATATCCCGAACGTCAGCGAATCCCTTTTATCGAAGCTGGACGATGCGGGCATCGTGTACGTCGGCGCGGAAGTCAAACCGAACGATATCCTGGTCGGCAAGGTCACGCCCAAGGGCGAGACCCAGCTGACGCCGGAAGAGAAACTGCTGCGCGCCATCTTCGGCGAGAAGGCCTCCGACGTGAAGGACACCTCGCTGCGCGTACCGCCGGGCATGGACGGCACGGTCATCGACGTGCGGGTGTTCACCCGCGACGGCGTGGAGAAGGATACGCGCGCCCTGTCGATTGAATCCGCTGAACTGGAACTGGTGCGCAAGGACCTGGACGACCAGTACCGCATCATCGAAGCCGATATTTATGCTCGCGTCGAAAAAATGCTGCTCGGCAAGGTGGCGGACGGCGGACCGAAAGGCCTGAAGAAGGACAGCAAGATCACCAAGGAATACCTCGACGGCCTGGATAAGGAGAAGTGGCTGGAAATCCGCATGCGTTCGGACGAGATCAGCAAACAGCTCGAACAGATTTCGGGGCAGCTGAAATCCATGCGCGAGGAATTCGACCGCCGCTACATCCAGCAGAAGGAAAAGATCACGGCCGGCGACGATCTCGCCCCCGGCGTGCTGAAGATGGTCAAGGTGTACCTGGCGGTGAAGCGCCGGGTGCAGCCCGGCGACAAGATGGCCGGACGCCACGGCAACAAGGGTGTTATCTCCGCGATCGTGCCGATCGAAGACATGCCATACATGGAAGACGGCACGCCGGTCGATATCGTGTTGAACCCGCTGGGCGTACCTTCGCGCATGAACGTCGGCCAGGTACTGGAAACTCATATGGGTTGGGCGGCCAAGGGTCTTGGCATCAAGATCGGCAAGATGCTGGATGCGCAGATCAAGGCGGCCGAGATCCGCAAGTTCCTGGATGAGATTTACAACCGGGACGCCGCGCTGAAACGCGAGGATATGAAACAGCTCAATGACCAGGAGATTGTCGACCTCGCGGGCAACCTGCGCAGCGGCGTGCCGATGGCGACGCCGGTATTCGACGGCTCCTCGGAAGACGAGATCAAAGCCATGCTGAAGCTGGCGGATCTGCCGGAAAGCGGGCAGACCACTCTCTTTGACGGGCGCACCGGCAATTCATTCGAACGCCCGATCACCGTCGGCTACATGTACATGCTGAAATTGAACCATCTGGTGGACGACAAGATGCACGCGCGTTCGACCGGTCCTTACAGCCTGGTGACCCAGCAGCCGCTCGGCGGCAAGGCCCAGTTCGGCGGCCAGCGCTTCGGCGAAATGGAAGTCTGGGCGCTGGAAGCCTATGGCGCCGCCTATACGCTGCGCGAGATGCTGACAGTCAAATCCGACGACGTGAACGGGCGCAACAAGATGTACAAGAACATCGTGGACGGCGATCACCGCATGGAGGCCGGCATGCCCGAATCGTTCAACGTACTGCTCAAGGAGATCCGTTCGCTCGGTATCAATATCGAACTCGAGCACGAATGATCCGTTGACAACAGCGGCAGAGCAGCGACCAGCAACAGATATTTTTAAGGTAGAACGCCATGAAAGACTTACTGAACTTACTCAAGCAACAGGGCCAGGTTGAAGAATTCGATGCCATCCGCATCGGTCTGGCCTCGCCGGACATGATCCGCTCCTGGTCCTACGGCGAAGTCAAAAAGCCCGAGACCATCAACTACCGCACCTTCAAGCCGGAGCGGGACGGACTGTTCTGCGCCAAGATTTTCGGGCCGATCAAGGACTACGAATGCCTTTGCGGCAAGTACAAGCGGCTCAAGCACCGCGGCGTAGTCTGCGAGAAGTGCGGGGTCGAAGTCACGCTGTCCAAGGTGCGCCGCGAGCGCATGGGCCACATCGAACTGGCAAGCCCGGTTGCGCACATCTGGTACCTGAAGTCGTTGCCGTCCCGCATCGGCCTCCTGCTGGACATGACGTTGCGCGAGATCGAGCGTGTGCTCTATTTCGAAGCCTTCGTCGTGATTGATCCGGGCATGACGGACTTGAAGCGCGGCCAGCTCTTGAGCGACGAAACCCATCTTGAGGCCATCGAGCGCTACGGCGACGAGTTCGACGCCCGCATGGGCGCCGAGGCCATCTACGAGATGCTGAAGATTTCCAATCTGGAAACCGAGGCCTTGAACCTGCGCGAGGAAATCGCCGGGACCAAGTCCGAGGCCAAGTTGAAACGCCTGTCCAAGCGCCTGAAGCTGGTTGAATCCTTTATCGAGTCGGGCAACCGTCCCGAGTGGATGGTATTGTCCGTGCTGCCGGTGCTGCCGCCGGATCTGCGCCCGCTGGTGCCCCTGGATGGCGGCCGTTTCGCGACCTCGGATCTGAATGATCTGTATCGCCGCGTCATCAACCGCAACAACCGCTTGAAGCGCCTGTTGGAGCTCAACGCTCCGGACATCATCGTGCGCAACGAAAAGCGCATGCTGCAGGAGTCGGTTGATGCGCTGCTGGATAACGGCCGTCGTGGCCGCGCCATAACCGGCAGCAACAAGCGCCCGCTGAAATCCCTGGCCGACATGATCAAGGGCAAGCAGGGCCGTTTCCGCCAGAACTTGCTGGGCAAGCGCGTCGATTATTCCGGCCGTTCGGTGATTGTGGTTGGTCCCACGCTGAAGCTGCATCAATGCGGCCTGCCGAAGAAGATGGCGCTCGAACTGTTCAAGCCCTTTATTTTCAGCAAGCTCCATCTGCGCGGCCTGGCGACTACTATCAAGGCCGCCAAGAAAATGGTCGAACGCGAAGGCCCCGAAGTGTGGGATATCCTGGAAGAGGTTATCCGCGAACATCCGGTGCTGCTGAACCGGGCGCCGACCCTGCACCGCCTGGGTATCCAGGGTTTCGAGCCGATGCTGGTGGAGGGCAAGGCGATCCAGCTGCATCCGCTGGTCTGCGCGGCCTTCAACGCCGACTTTGACGGCGACCAGATGGCCGTGCACGTGCCGCTGTCCATCGAGGCCCAGCTGGAAGCGCGCGCCCTGATGATGTCATCGAACAATATTCTCTCGCCTGCCAACGGCGAACCGATCATCGTGCCCTCGCAGGACATCGTACTCGGTATCTATTACATGAGCCGCAAGCGCGTTAACGCCAGAGGCGAAGGCATGGTCCTTGCCGATACCAGCGAAGTCTACCGCGCGGTCGAAACCGGCCAGTTGGACCTGCAGGCGGCGGTCAAGGCCCGTATCCGCGAGGTGCAGATCGATAAACAGGGTAACAGGACCGAAACCCTCAAGCTGTACGATACGACGGCGGGCCGGGCGCTGCTGTCCGATATTCTGCCGGCCGGCATGCCGTTCTCGGTGGTCAATCGCGACATGACCAAGAAGGCGATCTCGCAGGTCATCAATGTGTGCTACCGCGAAGTCGGCCTCAAGGCGACGGTTATCTTTGCCGACCAGCTGATGTACACCGGCTTCCGTTACGCGACCCGCGCCGGTATTTCCATCGGCGTCAACGACATGGTGATTCCGGAAGGCAAGGAAAAGATCATCGGCGCCGCCGAGTCCGAAGTGAAGGAAATCGAGGATCAGTACGCCTCGGGTCTGGTGACCAACGGCGAACGCTACAACAAGGTGGTCGACATCTGGTCGCGCGCCAACGACCAGGTGGCCAAGGCCATGATGGCCAAGCTCGGTACCGAGGAAGTGAAGGATGCGACCGGCAAGACCGTCAACCAGAACTCCTTCAATTCCATCTACATGATGGCCGACTCCGGCGCCCGCGGTTCCGCGGCCCAGATCCGCCAGCTCGCCGGCATGCGCGGCCTGATGGCGAAGCCGGACGGTTCGATCATTGAAACGCCCATCACGGCGAATTTCCGCGAAGGCTTGAACGTATTGCAGTACTTCATTTCGACCCACGGCGCGCGTAAAGGCTTGGCCGATACCGCGTTGAAGACCGCGAACTCCGGTTATCTGACCCGGCGCCTGGTCGACGTGGCGCAGGACCTGGTCATCACCGAGACCGATTGCGGCACCAGCGAAGGCATCATGATGACGCCGCTGATTGAAGGCGGCGATGTGGTCGAACCCTTGCGCGAGCGCGTGTTGGGTCGTGTGACCGCGGTCGATGTTGAAAAGCCCAATGGGGAAGGTCTGCTGATTGAGGCCGGCACCTTGCTGGATGAAAAGCAGGTCGACCGCCTGGAAGCCAACAGCGTCGACCAGGTGAAAGTGCGTTCCGCCATCACTTGCGAGACCCGCTACGGCGTCTGTGCCAAGTGCTATGGCCGTGATCTTGGCCGCGGGCACCTGGTGAATATCGGCGAGGCGGTCGGCGTGATCGCTGCGCAGTCCATCGGCGAGCCGGGCACCCAGCTGACTATGCGCACCTTCCACATCGGCGGCGCGGCTTCGCGTTCCGCGGCGGCAAACAGCGTCGAGGTCAAATCGAAGGGCGCCATACGCCTGCACAACGTGAAGACCGTACAGCACGCCAGCGGCAACCTGGTCGCGGTGTCGCGTTCGGGCGAAATCGGCGTGCTCGACGAGCAGGGCCGCGAGCGCGAGCGCTACAAGATCCCCTACGGCGCGGTGCTGTCCGTCAGTAGCGGCCAGGCTGTTGAACCCGGACAGCAGGTTGCAACCTGGGATCCGCACACCCATCCGGTTATCACGGAAGTGGCGGGCCGCGTCCAGTTCTTCGATTTCGTCGAAGGCGTGTCGATTACCCACCAGGTGGACGAAGTTACCGGCCTGTCGTCGATCGTGGTCACCGACCACAAACAGCGCGGTTCGGGTGGCAAGGACCTGCGTCCCATGGTCAAGCTGATCGATAACAAGGGCAAGGATCTGTGTATCGCGGGCACCGATACCCCGGCGCATTATTCCCTGCCTGCCGGCGCGATCATTAACCTGGAGGACGGGGCCGAGGTCGGCATCGGCGACGTGCTGGCGCGTATCCCGCAGGAATCTTCAAAGACCCGCGATATTACCGGGGGTCTGCCGCGCGTGG
>DASUFE010000013.1:0-3509 GCA_036274675.1 Gammaproteobacteria bacterium | reverse complement strand
GGACGCCATCCTCGACGCCATCCTCGCCCAGGACCCGCACGCCCGCGTAGCCTGCGAAACCCTGGTCAAGACCGGCATGGTCGTACTGGCCGGCGAGATTACCACCACCGCCAACATCGAATACGAGCAGATCGTGCGCCGCACCGTGAAATCGATCGGTTATCAAGGCACGGCGATGGGCTTCGACTGGGAAACCTGCGCCGTCATCAACGCGCTCGGCAAGCAGTCGCCCGATATTGCCCAGGGCGTGAACCGCGCCAAGCCGGAAGACCAGGGCGCCGGCGACCAGGGCCTGATGTTCGGTTACGCCAGCAACGAAACCGACGTACTGATGCCCGCCCCTATCACCTATTCCCACCGCCTGGTGAAAAAACAGGCCGAAGTGCGCAAAAACGGCAAGCTGCCGTGGCTGCGTCCGGACGCGAAGAGCCAGGTCACCCTGCGCTACGAAAATAACAAGCCGGTGCGCGCCGAAGCCATCGTGCTCTCCACCCAGCACAGCCCCGACATCCGCCTGAAGGACCTGCAGGAAGCCGTGCGCGAGGAAATCATCAAGCCTGTAATACCGGCCAAATGGCTCGGTAAAGATACCAAGGTTCACATCAACCCGACCGGCCAGTTCATCATCGGCGGCCCCGTCGGGGACTGCGGCCTGACCGGCCGTAAGATCATCGTTGACTCCTACGGCGGCATGGCCCGCCACGGCGGCGGCGCCTTCTCGGGCAAGGACCCGTCCAAGGTCGACCGTTCGGCCGCTTATGCGGGACGTTACGTGGCGAAGAACATCGTCGCCGCCGGCATCGCCGAGCGCTGTGAAATCCAGGTTTCCTACGCGATCGGCGTGGCGGAGCCGACCTCGATCACGATCGACACCTTCGGCACCGGCAAGATCAGCGATGAGCAGATTGAAAAGCTGGTGCGCGAGCACTTCGACCTGCGGCCCTACGGCATCCAGAAAATGCTGGACCTGTTGAAGCCCGTCTACCTGCCGACAGCCTCCTACGGCCACTTCGGCCGCGAAGAGCCGGGCTTCAGCTGGGAAAAGACCGACAAGGCCGCCGCCCTGCGCGACGCCGCCCGGGTCGCCGCTTAATCTCAGTTAAGAGAACCCGTTCGCTTGTAATAAGAGCCCGGATTATGGATATAATCCGGGCTCTTAAAGTCTTAAAGCACTGGCTTGAGGAGCGTTGCAGCAGCCCTTGATCAAATCAGGTCTGCCAGGCTCAAGCCCAGTGTGATCTGCAACAAACGGCGCTCATTCATCCTCCAGAGGAGATATGAGATGAGTGCTGTACCCAGCAACAAATTCACCGATTTTAGCGTCGCCGATATCAAGCTGGCTGATTGGGGCCGCAAGGAAATCGCCATCGCCGAAACCGAAATGCCCGGCCTGATGGCCCTGCGGTCGGAATTCGGCAAGCAGAAGCCGCTGCAGGGCGCGCGCGTCGCGGGCAGCCTGCACATGACCATCCAGACGGCGGTGCTGATCGAGACCCTGGCCGAGCTCGGCGCCGAAGTGCGCTGGGCCTCCTGCAATATCTTTTCCACCCAGGACCATGCGGCCGCCGCCATCGCCGCGCGCGGTATCGCGGTTTACGCCTACAAGGGCGAGACCCTGGACGAGTACTGGGAATACACCCACAAGATTTTCGAATGGTACGACGGCGGCACGCCGAACATGATCCTCGACGACGGCGGCGACGCCACTCTGTTGATCATCCTCGGCAGCAAGGCCGAAAAGGACCCTTCGGTGCTCAACAATCCGCAGAGCGAGGAAGAGCAGTCGCTCTACGCCTCGATCAAAAAGCGCCTCGCCAGCCATCCGGGCTGGTACAGCCGCAACCTGAAGGCGATCCGCGGCGTGACCGAGGAAACCACCACCGGCGTCAAGCGCCTGTACCAGATGCAGCTGAACGGCACGCTGCCCTTCCCGGCGATCAACGTCAATGATTCCGTAACCAAATCCAAGTTCGACAACCTCTACGGCTGCCGTGAATCACTGGTCGACGGCATCAAGCGCGCGACCGACGTGATGATCGCCGGCAAGATCGCGCTGGTCGCCGGCTACGGCGATGTCGGCAAGGGTTGCGCGCAGTCGCTGCGCGGTCTGGGCGCCACTGTGTGGATCACCGAGATCGACCCCATCAACGCGCTGCAGGCGGCGATGGAAGGCTATCGCGTGGTCACGATGGACGACGCCGCATCGCAGGCGGATATCTTCGTGACCGCCACCGGTAATTATCATGTGATTACCCATGCGCATATGAAGGCCATGAAGAACCAGGCTATCGTCTGCAACATCGGCCACTTCGACAACGAGATCGACGTCGCGAGCCTCAAAAAATACCAGTGGGAGAACATCAAGCCCCAGGTGGATCACGTGATCTTCCCCGACGGCAAGCGGCTGATCCTGCTGGCCGAAGGGCGCCTGGTCAACCTCGGCTGCGCCACCGGGCATCCGAGTTTCGTGATGTCCAATTCCTTCACCAACCAGGTGCTGGCGCAGATCGAGCTGTGGAACAACCACAAGCAGTATAAGAACGAAGTTTTCATACTGCCGAAGAAGCTGGATGAGAAAGTTGCGCGGCTGCACCTGGAGCGCATTGGAGCCAAGCTGACCACGCTGACCAAGGAGCAGGCGAACTACATCAGCGTACCGGTGGAAGGTCCCTACAAACCGGATCACTACCGATACTAAGAGCCACCTGACTTACATCCCCCTCTTTCCCCCTTCGAATCGAAGGGGGAAAGAGGGGGATGAAACCCCGGGACTCAGATAAAAATGCAATCGCAAAAAAAGTTTAAACCCGCCTTCAGTTTCGAGTTCTTCCCGCCCAAGACGCCCAAGGGCGAGGAAAACCTGCGCGCCGTGCGCGCGGAACTCGCGAAGTTGCAGCCCCGTTTCTTTTCCGTGACCTTCGGCGCCGGCGGCTCGACCCGGGACCGTACCTACCAGACGGTGATGGAAATACAGGGCAGCGGCAGCGCCGCGGCACCGCATATTTCCTGCATTGCTTCCAGCAAGAAGGAAATCGAGGAGTTGCTGCTCAAATACAAGGAAGCCGGCATCAACCATCTGGTCGCGCTGCGCGGCGATATGCCCTCCGGCACCTATGAACGCGGGGAGTTCCGCTACGCCAACGAACTGGTTGCCTATATCCGGGAACTGACCGGGAAGCATTTCTTTATCGAAGTGGCGGCCTACCCCGAATTCCACCCGCAGGCGCCGAATGCCGAGACCGATATCGAGAACTTCCTGCGCAAGGTAAAAGCCGGCGCGGACAGCGCCATCACCCAGTACTTCTACAATAACGACTCCTATTTCCATTTCGTTGAGCGTTGTGAAAAGGCGGGCGTCAGCGTGCCGGTCGTGCCCGGCATCATGCCGATCACCAATTACGAAAACCTGGCGCGTTTCTCCGACCGCTGCGGCGCGGAAATCCCGCGCTGGATCCGCAAGCGGCTCGAGGCTTACGGCGAGGACGCCGAATCCATCAAGGCCTTCGGCA
>DASUFE010000012.1:0-63787 GCA_036274675.1 Gammaproteobacteria bacterium | reverse complement strand
TCCTGTTCTATATCGCGATCACAATATTGTTCGCGTTGCGGCAGCCGCCGCAGTTGCGCGGTTATGTCGACGGTACGCTCACCTTCGGCAATCCGCTGTTCGCCTTCGCGATACAGGCATTTCTGGCGCGCGATTTCGAATACGGCATGGCCTGGAGCTCGGGCGCCGCCGGTGTGCTGTATCTGCTGCTCGCCTGGCTGTTGTTCATGCACGGCCGGCAGAGCCTGCGCCTGCTGGCTGGAGCTTTTCTCGCGCTGGGCGTGATATTCCTTTCGCTGACGATACCGTTCGCACTCGATGGGGAGTGGATTACCACCGCCTGGGCGCTTGAAGGCGGAGCGATGCTGTGGATCGGCGTACGTCAGCAGAGAAGGCGCACAATCGCCTTCGCATTGTTGCTGCAGTTGCTCGCCGGCGCTGGCTATCTGCTGGAAGCCGGCGGGCGCGGCGAAAGTATTGCCGTGCTGAACGCGCTGTGTCTGAGTTCGGTGCTGGTGAGCGCCGCCGGCTTGTTCAGCGGTTATTACCTCTACCGGCATTTCCAGGGCGCGCGACGCTGGGAGGCGGCCTGCGCCACGCCCATGCTGTTCTGGGGATTGCTGTGGTGGTTCGGCAATGGCTGGCATGAAATAGACGCTTATGTGCCGGCGCGTTACAACCTGACCGCCGTCATTCTGCTGGCCGCCCTGTCCTGCGCCGTTCTCGGATCGCTCGAACGGCGGCTCGACTGGAAAACATTGCGCCACACTCCGACAGGTTTGCTGGCGGCGTTGACGCTGCTGACTTTCACGACGCTGATCGCCAAGCCGCATTTTTTCGCCTATTACGGTTATCTCGCCTGGAGCATCGCCGCGGCGGCGTATTACCGGTTGTTGTATCAGCGTGACCGGCTGGGGGGTATGGCCGGGCAATTTCTGAACCTGCTGCACGCGCTCGGCCTGTGGTTGATCGTCGGCATCACCACCTATGAAGCGCACTGGAGTATTGAGCATTGGCTGCAACTCGCGGGGGCCTGGCATTACATCGTGATCGGACTGATTCCCGCGCTGGCCCTCTCGCTCGCCGTCGGGCTGTCCTGCTGGCCGTTCAAGAGGCATCGCGAGGCTTATATCGGGCTGGCGGGTTACACGCTGGCCGCTTTTCTGTTGCTGTGGACTTTGAGCGTCAATCTGGGCACCGACGGGAATCCCTGGCCCCTGCCTTATCTGCCGCTGTTGAACGCACTCGACATCGCGCAGCTGCTGGTATTCGGCGCCCTGCTGCAGTGGTGGCGGCATCCGCACGCTCGGCAATCCTGGCGTCGCCACGATCCGTTCTTTTATTCGCTGACCGCGGCGGCTGCGTTCTTGTGGGCGAATGCCGTCTTGATACGCAGCCTGCATTACTGGTTCGAGCTGCCGCTGGATGCGGATGCAATATTCGATTCGACGCTGGCGCAGGCCTGCCTGTCGGTGTTCTGGACGCTGATCGGCCTTGGCGTCATGCTGCTGGCGACGCGGCGCGGCCTGCGTCAGGTATGGATCGCTGCCGCGGCCCTGCTGGGAATGACGGTGGCCAAGTTGTTCCTGCTGGATCTGGCCGATAGTGAAACGCTGGAGTCGATTATCTCCTTCATAGTTGTGGGCGTACTGTTGTTACTGGTGGGTTACTTTTCGCCGCTGCCGCCGCGGATCAGGAGTTGAACATGCATATCCCCGCTTTCAAAACGGTTTCGTTCCGCTTTGTCCAGGCGCTGTTTCTGGCGTCAGCGCTGGCGGCCTGCGATCACGGCGGCTCCGGAGGCGGCCAGAATCCACAAGAATGTTTTGCCGATTCCGGCAAGACGGAGGTGCTCAATATCATGCAGTCCTGGTATTTGTGGAACGATGAGGCCGACCAGTTCAACAAATACCGGAACCTCGATCCAAGAGAATTCGCCGATGCCGACGAGTTGCTGGATTATCTGCGCTACCGTCCCGATGAATTCGACCGCGGCTTTTCCTATATCACGACGCCGGAAGAAGAGGCGGCCTTCTTCAGCGAAGGCCAGTTCGTCGGTTTCGGTTTCAGTATGGTTCGTATCGGCGGTGAAATCCGGCTCAGCCAGGTTTTCGACGGCAGTCCCGCGGAGGCCGCCGGATTCCAGCGCGGCTATCGCCTGCTGGCGCTCAACGGGCGCAGCATCGCCGAAATCGAAGCCGCTGAAGGCCTCAATGCGGCGCTGGGGCCGGCCAAGGCCGGATTCAAGCTCACATTCGCCATGGAAGATACTTCCGGAGTCGAATTGCCCCCCGTCAAAATCAGCAAGGCAACGGTAAACATCGCTCCGGTACCTGTGCTTAGATATGTACAGGACAGCGCCGGTAACGAAGTCGGTTATGTGCTGTTCAATACTTTTATCAGCTCCGCCAGCCAGGCGCTGCGTTCCGTTTTCGATGACCTTGGTACGACGGGAGGAGTGAGCCGGGTGGTGATCGATCTGCGCTATAACGGCGGCGGCCTGGTCAGTGTATCTGAGGTGCTGGCGAGCCTGCTGGCCGGCCCCGGTCATGTCGGAGAGGTTTACTCGGTGATGACGTTCAACAATGCGCGCACGCAGTACAACGAAACCGCCAGCTTCCATTCGGAATCGACGGCGCTTACACTCGATAAAATCATCTTCATCACGTCCGAAGGTTCGGCTTCCGCCAGTGAGCTGGTGATCAACGGTCTGAAACCCTATTTCGGCGGCTCCGCAATGGCATTGGTGGGATCGCCGACCTATGGAAAGCCGGTCGGACAGTTGGGATTCGATTTTTGCGACCACGACTTCAGGCTGCGCGCCATCGCGTTCAAAAGCGTCAATGCGGACGGCGAGGGCGAATATTTCGACGGCCTGCCGGTCGACTGCGCAGCCGATGATGATTTATCCCATGTTCTGGGCGATCCGGAAGAAGCGTCTCTCGCGGCCGCTCTCGAGTACATGGGGGGAACAGGTTGTCCGCTTTCAGCGGCGCCAGGATTCGCCATCAGTCAGGCTGGCAGGCCGCGGCCGGTTACGGGACCGGGGTTGGCCCGCCAATACGCAGGCGCATATTAAATCGGACTCGAATTTCCGGCGCTTTTGATCGCAGCGTGCCCTCAGGCATGAATTCTTTGCGGTAATTGCTGTCTTTAGCTTTACCTTAACTCTATTCCAAGGTTGATAATACAAGGCATGCGCACGTTAGCCCGGATTCTTTTATTAAGCCTGCTGGCGGCAGGCTGCGGCGGAGTGAAAGTCAGGCAGGACTATGATCCGGGTGCGGACCTGGGTGCGCTGCGAAATTTCAACTGGCAATCCGCGGCGCAGAAACCGACCGGGAACGAACTGGCGGACAGCCCATTGCTCAATTCCCGCATCCGTGCCGCGGTGGAAAGGGAACTGCTCGCCAAGGGACATCGCAAGGTCGACCGTAATCCCGATTATCTGCTGACCTACAGTTACTCCATTCAGGATAAGCCGGAATACGATTCCCACGACGCCCGGGTCGGCGTCGGTGTCGGCGGCGGCTCGCACGGAGGTTTTGGCAGCGTGGGAGTGGGGATAAATCTTGGCGACGGTAACCGCGAACAAGCCACACTGGTTATCGATATGCTGGAACCGGCGGGTGGAGATCTGCTGTGGCGCGGCGTGGCGCGCCAGTCGGTGGCATGGAATTCCGATCCTGAGGAAAGCAGCGCCCGGATCAACAAAGCCGTGGCGGCGATACTGGCCCAGTTCCCGCCGTCGAAGAATAAATAACACCCTCACTTTAAAATCGGTTTTTATTAAATATCGGGGAGAGAAGAGTGCGCTATCTCATCATCGCCGCTGTCTTGCCGGTTGCCGCTTGCGTTCCGGCTGCCCGTGATTATGAACTGCCCGCCTGGACCAGGCCGGCTCCAGCCGAAGATACGAGGCCCGTCCGGTTGCAGGGGGAATGGATAGTGAACAAGAATCTGAGTGAGGATCCCGCGCCGTTGATAGAGCACGCCGTGGCCTCACTGAGAAAAAAACGCCGGCAGATCATCGTTGGTGACAGCGGGCGGGATCCGGAGACAGGGCAGCCCCTGAAAGTCGTTGAAGGCCCCGCCATGCCGGGTGAGAGCGATCCCTACGGCCATGCCGCGGCTTCGGATCCGCGGCTGGCGGCGCTGTGGGCCGATTCGGTCGCCATCGAACAGAACGCCGCTGAAATGCGATTTGCCTTTGATGGCGCGGCCACCGTCAGTTATTCGATCGGACAGGCCACCAGCACCGATCAAAACATCAATCTTGCGTTCTCCGACTGGGAGGGATCGCAATTCGTGGTGGAGAAGAACGGGCCGGAAGGGCAGGTGCTGGAGCGCTGGATACTCTCTCCCGATGCTTCACAGCTCTATCTCACGGTCAGTGTGGAAATAATGCTTCCCGACTTTCCCGTGCCTTCGAAGCCGCTATTGATCGGGCGCATGTTCGATAAGGTCGTGCCGCAATCCTCGCTGCAAGCGGCGCCGTGAGCGGTCAAATCATCTTGCGGAAGGCCCCGGGGGTGACTCCGTAATAACGTTTGAACAGGCTGATGAAGTGACTTGTATTGCTGTAGCCTGTCGCGAGCGCGATTTCGGAAACGGGCAACCGGGTCTTGTGGAGCAGTTCCTTCCCCACCTGCATGCGGCGCCGGTTTATATATTGCAGCGGCGACAATCCTGTGGAACGTTTGAACATCCGCGGGAAATGGCAGGCGCTCATTCCATTGAGTCTGGCCAATGTATGCAGCGAGATATCGCGGTTGAGGTGGATATCGATATATTCGAGCGTCCTGCGCAGCCGGGACGGCCGCAGCCCGTCTTTGTAAACCCCGGTCCCCGGCTTGAGCGTGCAATGCCGGGCCAGCAGGTGCAGCGCCATCATTTCGGCGGCTGTTTCGCCGTACAACAGCCCGCATGGATTGCCGCGCTCAACCTCGCTCTTTATCGAAAAAATAAGTTGCTGTAACAGGGGGTCGCTGCTGATCAGCGAAGTTTTCATTTCCACGCGGTCCGGGTTGAGACCGAACGCCTCGCCGGCAATTTTTTTTACCAGGTCGGATGACAGATGCGCGATCGCGAGTTTGAGGGGCTGCTCATTCCGGATCGGCCACCAGTGCCAGTTTATGTGATGCTGCGGGGGCAGAAAGCATATCGAGCCCGCGCATACTTCCTGGGCCTGCCAACCGTCCGATTGCAGGCTGTATTCGCCCGCGAGACTGCCGCTGTAGAAAAGGCCGAATGAATAATCGGGTATGCCGGGCGCCGGACCGTCGTGCAGGAAAGCCGGCATCCGGAAGTCGCACAGAACCAGACTGTTCCAGTTCTGGTTTGCGCTGCTGGTCACCAATTCGCCAGGAACATGGTTCCTGAACTCGCCGGTGGCCTTTTTTAAAAGCGAAAGCCGTTTCGCGCGCATCCGAAACTCCTGCCGAGAGCCCGCAGGCCCGGAGCAATGTATTTTATTTCAGGTAATGATTTTGCCTGAATTATTGGCTCTGGACTATTGCCTAAAACAGCAACGAACAATAGCGGTTCCTATGGGCATGTCCTGACCGGGGACCATGTATCAGCGCGTTTACGGAAGAACATGACATATTGCGTGGCGATTTGTGTGAAGAGCGGAATGGTGTTCTGTTCCGATTCACGGACCAATGCCGGCGTCGATCATATCAGCACCTACAGCAAGATGTATCGTTTCGGCAGGGAAGGCGATCGCCAATTCAGCCTGCTCGCCTCGGGCAATCTTGCCACGACACAGGCCGTTATTGCGCAACTCAGGAAGGATATCGAAGAAAGCGGCAAGCGCAGCCTGATGACCGCCACGACCCTGGACGAAGCAGCCGATTATATAGGCGAAGTCAGCATCGCGAAGCAGACGCGCAACTTTCAGGGCGGGGACGGCGGGTACGAGGCGAGCTTCCTGCTCGGTGGACAGATCCATGGCAGCGTGCATCAAGTGATGCTGATTTATCCGCAGGGTAACCATATCACCACTTCCAAGGACACGCCGTTCCTGCAGGTCGGCGAAAGCAAGTACGGCAAGCCGATCCTTGATCGCATCATAAATCCGGATACTTCGCTGCAGACCGCCGAGGTTTGCGCACTCGTCTCGATGGATTCCACCATGCGCAGCAATCTGCTGGTTGGCCCGCCCATCGAGCTTCTGGTGTACGAGACCGACCGTTTCGCATTCGAGCATTATTGGCGTTTCGATCAGGACGATGCGTACCTGCATGAACTCAAGAGCGCCTGGCATGCGCGGTTGCGGGAGGCCTTCGAGAGCCTCCCGCGCCTGGATTGGGCCGCTATCGAAAGGAAGGCCGGCCAGGAGAAAATCGAAAGTTGAAAACCATTTTTACGCCGCGGCTCATGTTCGCCGTCGAGCATCGCATGCAATACCGCTTCGACCGGCAGGTCAGCCTCAAGCCGCACCTGATCCGGCTGCGCCCGGCACCACATTGCCGTACTCCGATCCAATCCTATTCACTGAGCGTTTCTACCCAGGGCTCCGCCCGGGCGCCAGCCGGACACTATGTCCACTGGCTGCGGGATTCTTTCGGAAATCATCTGGCGATGTTGTCTTTCAGGGAGGCCGTCAGCGGGTTCAGCGTCGAGATTGGCCTGCAACTGGAGATGGCCGGAGATCGCGAACCGCGTGTCACAGCTTCGGCTCGCCGTTATCCCTTCGAATACGGCCCGATGCTGCAGCCGACGCTTACGCCCTATCTGGGAATCGCCGAAAGCGGGCCGTTGCTGCGCGGCTGGCTGCAGCGGACGGACTGCCGGCGGCGTCCTACTCTGGATTTCCTGGCGGAACTCGGAGGACGCGTGCAGCGGGAGATCGATTACTGCGTGCGCATGCAGCCCGGCGTGCAAAGCTGCGAGCAGACGCTACTGCTGGGGAGCGGTTCCTGCAGGGACTCGGCATGGCTGCTGGTACAGATCCTGAGGCATCTGGGACTTGCCGCGCGTTTCGTCTCCGGTTATCTGTTGCAACCGCAGGGCAACATTCTTGCCGCCGAGGACAGCATCGAGCTGCATGCCTGGGTCGAGGTTTACATACCGGGCGCCGGCTGGCTCGGCATCGATTCCACCTCCGGCCTGTTCACCACCGCCGGTCATATACCGCTCGCATGCGCGCCGGAGCCGCTTGCCACCGCGCCGGTCAGCGGCAAGATCGGCCGCTGCTCCATCATGCTCGAGTTTCATACCGCCGTTTCACGAATTAATTAATAAGCGCGCGCAACGTTGCCAGGGCTTTCTTGATTCTTCCTCGCCAGGACCCAGGAAAAGCGTTTTGAAGATTGCTAACAGCCTGCAGGAAAGCTGGTTATACTGGCGATGCTCGGGGGTCCAAAATCTTGAAGAATGAATATCATATAGCTGTGCTGGGAGGGTACGGTCATTTTGGGAGCCGTGTTGTTCGCACGCTTTCACGGGATTCGAATTTACTCATCTCGGTAGTCGGCAGAGACAGGAATAAAGCCGAGACTTTCTGCGGCTCACTGACGTCCAGTAACATTCCTGCCAGGATTCAGACTGTCGTGATGGATCAGAATGCTCCGGATTTCGGCGGGCGACTGCGAGAGCTCGGCATTAAACTCGTCATACACACTTCCGGTCCTTATCAGACGCAGGGTTATGAAGTCGCGGATTCCTGCATACAGGCGGGTGCCCATTATCTGGACCTGGCCGATGGCCGCTCTTTTGTCGCCGGAATAAGCCGTTTGAATTCAGCAGCGCTTGAGAGGCAGGTGCTCATTGTCACGGGCGCGAGTACCTTGCCGGCCCTGTCCTCCGCGGTAGTGGATGCATATAAAGGCAATTTTTCAGAACTTAAGGAAATCGCAATCAGCATTGCTCCGGGTCAAAAAACGCCCAGGGGGTTGGCGACTCTTGCCGCCGTACTTTCATATTGCGGAAAAGCGTTTCCTGTCTGGAGCGACGGGGCCTGGAGGCGGGCTTATGGCTGGCAGGATGTGCACCGTTTCCGATATCCAAAACTTGGGGCAAGATGGTTGTCGCGTTGCGATGTGCCCGATCTGGAGCTTTTTCCTTCTCATTATGCTCCGGTACGCACGGTCCGCTTCGATGCCGCATTGGAATTGACAATCGGCCAGTTAGGATTCTGGTTCCTGTCATGGGTGACTCGCTTGCGGGCGCTTGGGCAACCTGCAAGATTTGCGCCCCTGTTTCTCAAAGTCGGCAGTTGGCTGGACCGTTTCGGAAGCGATGTTGGCGGAATGCATGTAGCCTTGTCGGGCCTTGATCACAAGGGCCAGCCAAAGCGGCTGCAGTGGCATTTGACGGCAGGCAGCGGACATGGTCCGGAGATTCCAACCATGGCCGCCATTATACTGGCGCGTAAGCTCGCAAACGGTTCATGCAGTCTGCGAGGAGCTTTCCCATGTTTGAGCCTTATCGCTCTGGAAGAGTTTGCGGTGGCGATGCGGGATCTGGATATTGAGTGGAGTGCGACTGAAGAATATTTGTGAATACTTATACTTTCCTGAAAACTTTACACATTATCAGTGCCATGTTGTTGTTTGGAACCGGTTTGGGCACTGCATTCTACCTGTGGATGGCGTACAGAAGCAGGGACATATATGCATTGCGCATTACCGCCAGGAATGTGATCCTGGCTGACTGGATATTTACGGCTCCAGCTGTGATTATTCAAGCCACGACCGGTATTTTGCTGATGGACCATCTGGGCTGGTCGTTTGCGTCATTATGGTTTGTCACCGTTATTTCGCTGTTTCTCTTTATCGGTGCATGCTGGATTCCTGTTGTGGTTTTGCAATATCGGATACGCGATATCGCAATGCAGTCATCTTCTTTTGAATTGTTGCCGGTCCGATGTCATCAGCTTATGTATGTCTGGGTTTGTCTTGGTGTGCCGGCGTTCAGTGCAGTACTGCTGCTTTTCGCCCTGATGGTATACAAGCCGTGGCTTGGTGAAAGTTTCTAAGCTCGAACCCTGAGCTGGAGGAAGCCGTTTATGAAAATGGAAGAACTTCGCGCCATGCAGGCACCGTTGAAGGAGCATTACAGGGAGCAGCCGCAAGCCGCTCTTATGACGCTGCATGCCGATGGAAAGCTGGGAGAGGGGGTCACCTGCAGTGTGGAAACCGGCAAGGCGCTGGTCAAGGCCGGGCTCCATCCGGCGACCGGCGGCAGCGGCTTGAGCGCATGTTCGGGCGATATGCTGCTGCAGGCCCTGGTTGCCTGCGCCGGCGTAACGCTGAACGCCGTGGCCACGGCGCTGGGAATTGAAATCCGCGCGGGCAGCGTGCGCGCGGAGGGCGATCTCGATTTCAGGGGAACGCTCGGCGTCGACAAGACCGCGCCGGTGGGATTCCAGCGCATCCGCCTCAATTTCGATTTGCAGACCGACGCCACCGCAGAACAACTCGCCACTCTGTTGAAGCTGACTGAACGCTACTGCGTGGTTTATCAGACATTGCGCAAGCCGGCGGAAATAGCCGTTTCAATCACTTAATGCTCCGCGGCGCGGGCGCGTCGGTGCGGGAGATAGAGCCATATTAGAAGCCGCGCAGGAGCGCGGGCGCAGGGAAGATTAAAATCAAAAAATCCTCTCTCGCAGGGACGCGGTGATCGCAGAGGTATAAAAGCAAAAAGCTTTTCACGGTGTTCTCCGCGTCCCAGCGAGAAACATCCGCTCTAATTTTATTGCAGCGGCTGCCGCTTGCTGTTCTATTTTCCGAACAGAATAATTCCGGAACTGATCGCCACGATCAGGGCGCCGATGGTGATACACCAGCCGGCGATCAGCGGATGGGCCTCGACCCAGCGGTCGACCGCGAAATGGTGGATTTCCAGCGGAGCCGTCGCCTTGCGCATCGAGTACCAGCGGTTCGCGCGCGCCTCGATCCCTTGCAGGGCCTGAGGGGAAAGCCCGAGCAGGATGCCGATGATGCATGCAATGGCGCTGAATACCACCATGAACCAGCGCAGGACTTCAACGATGAACTGCGCCATCAAGTCAGGTTGGCCGCCGGCGATCGCGGTCGTGACCAGGGAAGCATTGAAGCGGGCCAACAATATATAAAGAGAGTAGGCGGCGCCGGCGATGATGATGCCCGCGAACCACCAGTGGTAACGCTTTACCGTAGGGCCGATATCATGCGGCACCGAGGCTGATTTCAGCGCCTGCCGGGTGGAGATATGGCGATTCAACAAGACGAACAGCCGCAAAGCCTTGTCCCGGCAGACGATGAGGCCGACGCCGGCCATGCCCGCAAGGACTCCGAAAACGAAGAATGCGATTACCATGGAATCGAAGAGCAGGGACTGGAGTACGGAAGTGGTGTCAGCCGGCATAGTCATCCTCCATGTTGATGCTGAAGCCGGACCCAGCTTAAAACAAAGTATCTTTACTGTATAGGTGTTTGACGCGGATCGGGTCCCGGAAATTATTTTCAGGTTTTCAGGAATAAATCCGTTTTTAGGAGTATGATGCCTTCAAAGCAGTACTAGGCATCTTGAGCTCCCTCCCTTCCTACCCCTTCAAAGAGTGGCAAGTCGGTAAAGCCAAGCAGCAGCGGAAATCATTCCCTGCCTGCGTTTAATTACGAGGCCCTGGCGCAATGAGATTTCTGGGTATGTGAGGAATTATCTTCCATGCCGGAAAGAGTACCGGCTTCATAATGAAGACGGATTTATGAGTATGCCGGCCAAGCCGGCGGTTTATTTTATTTACGAGGTTAATAGTTAATATGTCAGGTCAAGTTACCGGAACCGTTAAATGGTTCAACGATGAGAAAGGATTTGGTTTTATTTCGCAGGAGAACGGTAAGGATGCGTTTGTGCACCACAGCGCAATCACCGGCGGAGGCTACGGACGCAAAACGCTGACCGAGGGCCAGCGGGTTACCATGCGGATCACACAGGGACCGAAAGGGCCGCAAGCGGAGAATGTGATTCCCGCCTGATCGATCGAATCGATGTACCGTGCTTGCCGGCTGTTATGGCCGGCAAGCCTGGTTTCTTACCAGGCACACCTCTGAACATTTCTTAAAAGATTTCGTCTGCTCGCTGAAAATTTTCAGCGGAGTTCCGCCCCCGCGCGATGGGTTATTTTTGTCTTGCCAAAATTAACCAAAAGCGCTTGCCCTGTTGTCGCGCATGTCTCCGCTCCTTGCCTCCAGTGTGCCCCTGATCGCTAAAAAAAGATATCCTGTCTTTTTTGCCCTGCAATGCACCAAGTCTTCGGTGGGCCCGAAGGTCGAAACGTCTTTTTTGTAAAGCATTACAGAAGGGAGCTAACCTGGTTCAATTTCCCTGAGGTGTCGTCCCACGGCGAGCCATGCTCCTGCATAGCCCAAGGCGATCGCCAGTCCAATTAAAGCCAAAGTATTGCCGAAGCCGAGGGCGGTGAGTTGGAAGCCGCTTTCGTATAAACCCGCGAGGCGCTTGCTGGGTCCCTGCAGCAGAGCGAAGGCAAGGGCGACCAGCAGGGAGGCGACAAGGCCGCCGAGGAGCCCGTACCAGAAGCCAGTGTAAAGGAAGGGCCGGCGGATGAAGGCGTCGGTGGCGCCGATCAGCTTGTTGACCTGGATTTCGCTGCGGCGGTTCTGGATATCGAGGCGTATGGTGTTGCCGATGATGAGGATCACCGCCAGCCCTAGCATTGCGGCGATGATGTAGAGGCCGCGCTGTACCAGGCTCATGATGGTGTAGAGACGTTTCACCCATTGCAGGTCGAGCTGCACGATATCCGCTTCCGGCAGTGCACGCAGTTTTTCCAGCAGAGCCTCCACCTTGCCCGGCTCGGCGGCGTCGTAACGCGGCGCGATCACGATGACCGGCGGCAGCGGATTCTCATCGAGCGCGTCCAGCGCTTCACCGAAGCCGGAGAGCATTTTGAATTCTTGCAGCGCCTGGTCCTTGTGCAGCACTTTAATGTCGGTAACGT
Source organism: Gammaproteobacteria bacterium (assembly GCA_036274675.1). Classification (GTDB taxonomy): domain Bacteria; phylum Pseudomonadota; class Gammaproteobacteria; order HTCC5015; family HTCC5015; genus DASUFE01. The sequence continues at coordinate 51,858 of DASUFE010000012.1, read as the reverse complement.
CCTTCCATTGACGCAATTTCTCCGCCAGGCGGTCGACGTTCTGCGGGCTGGTATCGGTTTTAAGATACAGCGAGATGCGCGGCACTCCGTCCCAGCCGCCGCTGATCTGCTGCGCGTTCCGCAGCAGCAGATAGAAGCCGGCGGGCAGCGCCAGCGCGATCGCCAGCACTGATACCGTCATCAGGCTCGCCACCGGCGCGCGCCAGATGCGCCCGAGGCTGCTGAAAAATACGTGCAGGTGATTGACGCCCCAGGCGGAGAGGCGGGTGCCGAATTCGGGCTTTGAAGTGCGCTGTTCCATGTCAGGTGGGCCGCGTGTACCGGTTCGGCAGCAGGCGGCCGCTTTTCAGCGCGATCTTCGGATAGGGCAGGCGGTTGATCAGGTCAATCGCGTGCGTCGCGACCAGCACCGTCACGCCCACCTGATTGAAGGATTCGAAGAGTTTCATGATTTCCCACGACAGCTCCGGATCGAGGTTGCCGGTGGGTTCATCGGCCAGCAAGAGCGGCGGTTTGTTCACCACCGCGCGCGCGATGCCGACACGCTGCTGTTCGCCGCCCGAAAGCGTGATCGGCTGCGCGCGCTCTTTGTGCAGCAGGCCCACTTTGTCCAGCGCCGCGCGCACGCGACGCCCGATTTCGCGGTGGCGATAGCCGGCGATGACGAGCGGCAGCGCGACGTTGTCGAACACGGTGCGATCGTACAGCAACTGGTGATCCTGGAAGATGATGCCGATGTTGCGCCGCAGGTAGGGGATGCGCCAGCGCATCATCTTCGACACGTTGACGCCGTTGACGATCAGCTGTCCGCGCGTGCTGCGCTCGATTGCGGTGATCAGTTTCAGGAAGGTGCTTTTGCCGGCGCCGGAATGGCCGGTCAGAAATACCATCTCACCGGCGGGCAAATGAAAATTGACGTCTGACAGGGCCTCCTGGCCGCCGGGATACCTTTTATATACGTTGGTGAACTGCAACATTTGCACATTTTATGCTCAGTCCAGCAACGCATCCACAAAGGATTTGGCCGAGAACACCTGCAGATCCTCGATGCCTTCGCCCGTGCCGACGTACAGCACGGGCAGCTTGAGCTGCTGCCGGATCGCGAACACGATGCCGCCCTTGGCGGTGCCGTCCATTTTGGTCAGGATCAGGCCGGTTACGCCGACCGCCTCGTGAAACTGCCGTGCCTGCTGCAAGGCGTTCTGGCCGATCCCCGCGTCGATCACCAGCAGGGTCTGCCGCGGCGCATCCGCGTCGAGTTTCTGCATGACGCGCTTGATTTTTTTCAGCTCGTCCATCAAGCCGCTCTGGGTATGCAGGCGCCCGGCGGTATCCGCGATCAGCACATCGAGGCCGCGGGTGCGCGCCGCCTGTAGCCCGTCGTACACCACGGCGGCCGGGTCCGCCCCCGGGCCCTGCGCCACAACGGGCACGCCGCTGCGTTCGGCCCAGACCTTGAGCTGGTCGATCGCGGCGGCGCGGAAGGTATCGCCCGCGGCCAGCAGCACTGAATGTCCGGAATCGCGGTAACGTTGCGCCAGTTTGGCGAGCGTTGTTGTCTTGCCGCTGCCGTTCACTCCGACGATGAGAATGCTGTGCGGGCGTTGCGGTGACAGTACAACTGACGGGTCCGGTCCCAGCAGTTCGAGCATGATCTGTTTCAGTCGCGCCATCAGCGCGGCGCTGCTGCCGACAACGCCCAGCGTGAAGGCTTCGCGCAGTTTACTCAGGATGATCTCGGTGGCTTCGATCCCCGCATCGGCCAGCAGCAGCCGGGTCTCGAGTTCCTCCAGCACGCTTTCATCGAGCGTCAGGCGGCCACGCATGAGATCCATGACGTCGGCGGTCAGTATGGCACGGGTCTTTGCAAGGCCGCGTGCCCAGGACGAAGGCGCTTTGGCCGGTTGCTCCCCGGCGGCGGGTTGCGGCTGGCGGCTGAATTTGTCGAATAGGCCCATGTTTAAGTCGGGATGAGAGGCTGTTCAATGAACATCTGGTTACGATTCGGGTCGCAGTATCGTATCATTCGCCAGCTCTCACATTAAAGTAGGGGTATAACCGGCGCGTATGCTGTTAACTAAAGGGAATGCAGGGATTGTCCTGGGCTTGATGGCGGTTGCCGTGTTGCTGTGGGCCATGCTGGCCGAGCGGCCGGCGGAGGTTTACGAATACCGTCTCGACAACGGTCTGAAAATACTGGTGCAACCCGACCGGCGTTCGCCGGTGGTGGTATCGCAGGTCTGGTACAAGGTGGGTTCTGGCTACGAGCCGGCCGGCATCACCGGGATCTCCCACATGCTGGAACACATGATGTTTAAGGGCACCGACGAACTCAAGCCTTCCGAGTTCTCGGCGATCATCGCCGCCAACGGCGGCGAGGATAACGCATTCACCAGTTACGACTACACGACTTATTTTCAACGCATCGCGAGCGACCGTCTCGAACTGTGTTTCAAGCTTGAGGCCGACCGCATGCGCGATCTGATTATCGACGAGCAGGAGCTGACGAAGGAGCGCGATGTGGTGGCGGAAGAGCGGCGCTGGCGTTACGACGACAATCCGCAATCGCTGACCCTGGAGAAATTCATGGCGACCGCGTATCCGGAGGGCCCTTATCATCATCCGGTCATCGGCTGGATGGATGATATCCAGTCCTTTACCACAGCGGCCGCGCGCGACTGGTACCGGCGGTGGTATGCGCCGAACAACGCCACGCTGGTGGTGGTGGGCGACGTGGAGCCGGAGGCGGTGCATGAACTGGCTGAAAAATATTTCGGGCCGCTGCAACCGTCTTCCGATATCACGCCCGCGCCGTCGCAACCGGCCGACGCGCAGACCGAACCCCGCTATGTCGAGGTCAAGGCGCCGGCGAAGCTGCCCTATGTGTTGATGGGCTACAAGGTGCCGTCCCTGATGACTGCCGGGGACCGGGATGAAGCCTACGCCCTGGAAGTCCTCTCCGGCGTGCTGGACGGGGGTTCCAGCGCGCGCCTGAGCCGGGATCTGTTGCGCGGCAAGCAACTTGCCGCCAGCGCCGGCGCGAGTTATGACCTGATCCAGCGCCTGGACGGGTTTCTCAGCTTGAACGCGGTTCCGGTCGCCGGCGTCACCACCGAACAGTTGATCGAAGCGCTGAAGGAAGAGGTGGCGCGTCTGCAGCAGGAACCCGTCAGCGAAACGGAACTGTCGACCGTGCGCGCGCAGGTGGTCGCCTCCGATGTCTATCAGCGCGATTCGGTATTTTACCAGGCGATGGAACTCGGCACGCTGGAGACAACCGGCGTGGGCTGGCAAGTGCAGCAGGAATATATAAACCGCGTCGAGCAGGTGACGCCCCAGCAGATCCAGGCGGTGGCCCGCAAATATCTGACGCCTGAACGGCTCACGGTGGCGGTATTGATACCCCAGGATGCCAACGCAAAGATATCTCAGAGCGCAAATGCGAAAGGAGCGGCACGATGATGCGCGGCTTGTACATAATCCTGCTGTTCTTAGTGGTGGAGGTTCCGGCATTCGCTGTTCCGAAGATCGGATCCTGGACGGAAAACGGAGCTCGGGTGCTGTTCATAGAGGCGCACGAACTGCCGATCGTGGACGTGCGCATTGTCTTTTCCGCCGGCGCCGCCCGCGACGGGGACAAGCCCGGCCTCGCCACCTTGTCCAACAGCCTGCTGATGTCCGGTGCCGGGGGGATGAATGCCGATACCATTGCGTTACGCCTGGAGTCCGTAGGCGCGGCGGCCGGCACGGAGTCGTTGCGCGACATGGCGATCGTGTCCATGCGCAGTCTGAGCGACCCGGACAAACTGGAAGTCATGACCGAGGTGATGCGAGCGGTGCTGACGCAACCGACTTTCCCCGCGGCCGATCTGGAGCGCGAACGCAAGCAGCTTCTGACCACGCTCGAATTCAAAAAACAGCAACCGGAAGAAGTCGCCGAAGAGGCCTTTTACAAACTGCTCTACGGCGCGCACCCTTATGGCAGCCCTGCCCAGGGAACTCCGGAGAGCGTCAGCGCGCTCACCCGCGAGCAGATCGTTGATTTCTACCGCCGGTATTACGTGGCGCAAAACGCCGTGGTAGCCGTGGTTGGCGATATGCAAGAAAGCGGTGCGCGCGAACTGGTGAAGAATTTGATCGGGGCCTTGCCGGCAGGCGAAGCGCCCGCCCCGATTCCCGAGGTGACCCCGCTGACACAGGCGCTGCGGCAACACATCGACATGCCGACGGTGCAGACTCACGTACTGGTCGGGCAGCCGGGAGTTACCCGCGACGATCCGGATTATTTCCCCTTGTATGTGGGCAACCATATTCTCGGCGGCAGCGGCTTCGAATCGCGACTGATGGACGATATCCGCGAGAAGCGCGGGCTGGCCTACAGTGTGTACAGTTATTTTCTGGCGATGGCGCGCCCCGGTCCGTTTATCGCCGGCATGCAGACCCGCAATGAACAGGCGGCCAATGCGCTCGGGCTCATGAATGCCGACATAAAACGCTTCATCGAGGAAGGTCCGACCGCGGAAGAACTGCAAAAGGCGGTGCAGAATATTACCGGCGGGTTTGCGCTGCGCATCGACAGCAATAAGAAGCTGGTTGAGCAGCTTGCCGTGCTCGCTTTCTACGGGCTGCCGCTCGATTATCTCGACACCTTCAACGACCGCGTACGCGCGGTGACCGTCGAGTCGATACATGACGCGTTCCGTCGCCGTCTGGACGCCTCACGCATGGTGACAATAACGGTCGGCGGCGGCTGAGAACGCGCAGTGGTGCTGAGGGGTAAAAGCAATCGCTTACGTATCATCGGTGGCGAGTGGCGCGGCCGCATTGTGGAATTCATCGACAGCCCGCAGTTGCGTCCGACCAAGGACCTGGTGCGCGAGACCCTGTTCAACTGGTTGCAGCCGCGGCTTCCAGGCAGCATCTGTCTGGACGCTTTCGCGGGCAGCGGCGCGCTCGGTTTCGAGGCCGCATCGCGCGGCGCCGCGGAAGTCGTCATGCTCGATGCCGCTGCCGCCGTGGTCCGGCAACTGCAGTCGCAGCAGGCCGCGCTCAAAGCCGTTCAGGTGAAACTGCTGCAGGAGCGGGCCGAAAATTACCTGCGGCAGTCGGCCGACACCTTCGATATCGTATTCCTGGATCCGCCTTTCGAGTCCGACCTGTCGGCTCACTGCTGTGCCCTGCTGGTGGAACAGCGCCTGCTGCGGCCGGGCGCCTCCGTCTACCTGGAAGCAAGACGCGCGGAGGGCCTGCCCGAACTGCCGCCGCAGCTGACATGGTTGCGGCAGAAACAGTCAGGCGATGTCGCCTACGGGCTGGCGCAGTATGAGGGAAGCCTCTAGGTAAAAGCCTTTTGTTAAACGGGGCGCTTCATTAATTTCGAGGCTGGTTCTTGTAACCGGCGGTCTCTTGCGGCAATCTACCTTCATGCCGATCACAGCAATCTACCCAGGCACTTTTGACCCCGTTACCAATGGTCATGTCGATCTGGTGCGGCGCGCGACGCGCCTGTTCGATCGGGTCGTCGTCGCGGTCGCCGCCAGTGCCGCCAAGCAGCCGCTGTTCGCGCTGGACGAGCGGATCGAGCTGGCGAAAACGGTGCTGGCGGAATTCGAAAGAGTGGAAGTGCAGGGCTTCAGGACGTTGATGGTGGATTTCGCGGCCGAGATCGGCGCGGATGTCATCGTGCGCGGCCTGCGCGCGGTCTCCGATTTCGAATACGAAGTGCAGCTCGCGGGGATGAACCGCAGCATGCGGCCGGAGATCGAGACGGTCTACCTCAGCCCCGACCTTGAATACACCTTTCTTTCCTCTACCCTGATCAAGGATATCGCGCGCCATGGCGGCGATGTTTCAAGGTTCACGCACCCGGCCGTCAGCCGGGCCTTGCGGAAAAAATTCGCCAAGTGATATTCGTTCGCCGCTGCCTGCTCGTCTGCCTCATCGTATTGCATCTCGTCCCGGCGCATGCCGCCGGCACGGCCGCGATCGCGAGCGCTCACCCGCTGGCGACGGAGGCGGGTTTTGAAATACTCCGTGCGGGAGGCAATGCTTTCGATGCCGCGGTCGCCGTGGCCGCTGCCCTGGCCGTGGTCGAGCCTTATGGTTCGGGCCTCGGCGGCGGCGGCTTCTTTTTGCTGCATCGGGCCCAGGACGGTTTCGAGGTCATGCTGGACGCGCGCGAGACCGCGCCCGGCAAGGCGACCACGGACATGTACCTGGACCGTAAGGGCGCCGTCATTCCCGGCAAATCATTGCAAGGACCGCTTGCCGCCGGTATCCCAGGCACGCCTGCCGCGTTGGCGGAATTGGCGAACCGCTACGGCCGGTTACCCTTGAGTCGCAGCCTCGCGCCGGCGATCCGCTACGCGCGCGAGGGTTTTGAGGTGAGCGAACATTATTGTGAAGCGATCCGCATGCGGCTGGAGTTGTTGCGCGGCTATCCGCAGACGGCCGCCATCTTTCTGCGGGAGAACGCCGCACCGTCGCCGGGATATCGACTGCGTCAGCCTGAACTTGCCGGTACATTGGAGGAGATCGCCGCCGACGGGGCCGCCGGATTTTATCGCGGCAAGACCGCGCGCCGCCTGCTGGACGCGGTGCGCGCCGGAGGCGGCATCTGGCGGGCCCGGGATCTGGAGGATTACCGCGTGCTGGAGCGCGCGCCGCTGCGCGGCGAATATCGCGGCATGAGAATCACGACCGCGCCGCCGCCGTCTTCGGGCGGGGTCGTACTGCTCACCACGCTCAATATCCTGGGCAATTTCGAACTATCGCGCCTGCCGGAACCTCAACATGTCCACCTTATTGTAGAGGCGATGCGCAGGGCCTATCGCGACCGTGCGGAATATCTGGGCGATCCGGATTTCGTCAAGTTGCCGCTGGAGAAGTTGCTGCACCCGTTTTACGCCGCAGGGCTGGCGGCAAGCATACGTCTCGACCGCGCCACCCCGAGCGCGGCCCTCCCCGGCGCTCCTGTCGAGGCCGCCGGCAATGACACCACGCATTTTTCCATTATCGACGACATGGGTAACCGGGTTGGCGCGACCTTGTCGATCAATTTTGCTTTCGGTTCCGGTTTCGTGGCGACTGGGACCGGCGTGCTGCTGAACAACGAGATGGACGATTTTGCGGCGGCCCCGGGCGTACCCAACGGGTATGGCTTGATCGCCGGGGCGGATAATCCCAACCGCATCGAACCCGGCAAGCGTATGTTGTCCAGCATGACGCCCGCCTTTCTGGAGCAGGACGGCCGTGTCGCCGTGCTGGGAACGCCCGGCGGCAGCCGGATCATCAGTATGGTGCTGCTGTCAGCGCTGGCCTTTCACGAGGGCGCTGCCGCAGACCGGATGACGGAGCTGCCGCGCTTTCACCATCAATTTATTCCGGACCATATCCTCTACGAAGCAACCGCTTTTACTCCCCCGATTGAACAAGCATTACGGGCTTTCGGTCATCCATTGGTTCCCTCGCTGCATCCTTACGGCAATATGCAGGTGGTCATACTGGATACTGCAAAAAATATCCTGACCTCGGCTTCTGATCCGCGTGGAGAAGGACTGGCGCGGGTGGCTATCGGATCGGATAAACCACTATCGCGTTAAAATCTCTTGCTTCCGGCTAACGCTCTCCCTTACACGCATCCGCTAGTGCGTATTTCTCCTCAATACAATGGTAGGTATCAACGACGATTTTCCATCTACAGCGGATGTGCAAAGATAGCATCACTATTCGCGCCGCTCGCTGCTTTCAATAGCGAGTATTTAAATTACGATTTAGAGGTTTTTGGTACCCACATGGTCAATCAGCAATACAGATCCTGCATTGAGGCATGTTATGAGTGCGCGGATGCATGCGATCGTTGCGCAATGGCCTGCCTCGCCGAACCGAATCTGGCGAAAATGACGCGTTGCGTGCGCCTTGATACAGACTGCGCGCAAATTTGCCGGCTTGCCGCGGCCTATATGGCGCGCGACAGCGAAATGGTCGACGTGATATGGGAGATCTGCGCCCAGGTCTGTGATACCTGCGCTCAGGAGTGTTCGCAGCACGAGATGAACCACTGCCGGCATTGCGCCGAAGCCTGCCGTCACGCCGCGGATGAATGCCGGATGCTGCTGGCGGATTTTTTCAAGACCCATGCCGAGCAGGGGCGGCGTCAGCGGGGTCCACGCGTTTCAACCCACTAACAAGCTTATAGATTGGCTTCTACTACTTCCGGAGTTTCTCAAAACGTTAGGAGTGCCGGGTGCGGTGAGCCCCTGGTACATAACCCGGGCAGCATGCCTTAACGACGCATATCTACATGGCTGTGGGCGGTAAAGTGATGCAGGAGTCAAAGCCGAGTGGTTTGGGGTCAGGCGGCGCTTGACCAGGAGCCCGTCTCCGCAACAGCCTTATGGCCGAAGGCGCTTATTTGAGCGGGCGTGAAGCCGGTATCATGCGGCCGGTAGAGCATCCCGCAGTATTCAATTCCAAGATAAGCCAGCAGCAGCGAGAAGGTTTCCTCCAGGTACTTGGGAGCCTCCGCTTCGGTGCCCGTGCTGAGCAGCAGGCCGCGCTTGCCACGCAGCATCGTTTTTAATTCCTCATCCATACGCGCCAGATCGGTCAACCGGTCCAGGAACAATTTCATGCGTGCGCTCATGGAGTAGCAGTAGGTTGGTGTGGCAAAGATAATCGTATCCGCATGAATTACCTGTTCGACTATTTCAATCAAGGGGTCGTTGAATTCGCGGTCGTTGATATCGTATTCAGCGAGATCGATCACCTTGAAGTCAAATCCGCTTGCAACTTCATCCGCCAGGCTGCGGCTGCCGTCGGCTTTGCTGGAATTGCCGAAAATCACGATGGTTTTATTCATGGCTTTGCTACCTTGTGAGCCTACGTATCGGTATTTTCCGCGAGCACGGCAGTGGCAACATCAGCCAAAGGTATGAGCGGAGGTTAAAGCTTTGAGAATTACGTCAAGTTTTTTGAAACGATTCCCAGGCCCCCTCTTACTTTTGGCAGCCGCTGCAGTAGTAGCTGGAGCGCTGCCCCATTACGCGGTGCCGGATCGGCTTGCCGCAGCGACGGCACGGTTTTCCGGTTTGCTCATATACCTGTAACTGCAATCTGAAGTAACCAGGGTTGCCCTCGGGATTGACAAAATCACGCAGGGTTGTGCCGCCCTGGCGGATAGCATCCTGCAGCAGGGTTTTGATGGCGCCGGTTAGCTTTTCATATTGCGCGGCGGATACGCGATTCGCGGCCCGGCCGGGCGCGATGCCTGCCAGAAACAGTGCTTCGTTGGCGTAGATATTACCGACGCCGACCACTACCTTCGAGTTCATGATGAAATGCTTGATCGAGCAGCGGTAACGACGGCTCTGCCGGAAGAGATAGCCGTCGTCGAAGCCGGCGCCCAACGGTTCGGGGCCGAGGTCCCGCAGCAGCGGATGCTGCTCCGGCGATTCCTCAATCCAGTGCACCGAGCCGAAGCGCCGCGGGTCATGCAGGCGCAGCAAGCGGCCGTCGTCCAGCGCCCATTCCACGTGATCATGTTTCTTTGGCGCGCGGTCCGCTGTCTCGATACGCAGACTGCCCGACATGCCGAGATGCAGCAACATGTAACCGTTCGCGGTTTCGAAGATGAGATACTTGCCGCGGCGCCGGATGTCGAGGATGCGCGTGTTGCTGAGGTGCGCCGCGAGGCGCGACGGCACCGGCCAGCGTAGATTACGGTTGCGCACCATGACTGCTGTAATAACGCGGCCGCGTGCCTGCGCCAGGATGCCGCGTCGGGTAGTTTCTACTTCGGGAAGTTCGGGCATATGCTTTATCGTGCTCGGTGAGATGTTTCAACCTCTGGTAGTTCCGGCATAATTTATTTTTCTGGTGGGAAGTTCAACCTCAGGTGGTTCAGGCGGGCTTCAGCCGGTGGTGTTCCCGGTGGCGGGCGGTTGCAGAACCAGATTGCCGATGCCGCGGCTCAGCAGTGGGTAATGGGTGTCTGGCAACAGGTAGAGTTTGCCTGCGTGCACCACATAACGGCGTCGGCTCACGGGCTCACTCGCGCCGAAACGGAATTCGTAGTCATCGAGCTTAAGTATCGCCGCCGGAGTGTCCAGTCCGAACTCTTTGAGATCGAGGCCCGCGATGCCGTACTCCTGTGTGACAGTTTCATTCAGCAGGTTGAGCAGGTTGCGCAGGCGCTGTTGGTCCAGCGCCACATCCGGGCTGTCCGAGACAATCCACATGCCGTTATGGCGCTCCAGCAGCGCCGGCGGCTGTCGGGGCACGCTGATTTCGATGCGGCTCAACCGCTCCGCATCGATGTACGCGAAGGGCTTTAAATTTGCCGCGCGGGGAGGTGGCGCGAGCCAGGCCACCGCTCCCAGCAGAAGTAATCCCGCCGCCAGGCCGAGGTTGATATAAAGACTGCGCTTGCCGGGATTCATTTAGAACCTATCTCAAAATCGGGTTGCACGACGGATGATTCCTGTCACTCCTTCTCCCCTTTAGGGGCGCTGGGCAGAGCCCTGCGTAGGAAAATAATGAGGGGGACGGGTCTAGCGATCATTAGCCTTAGCCAACCCCTAGGCATCACCAGTCGGACGCATATTTCATGATTATTTAACCCTTGTCTATACCTTCTCCTGTTCCTACGCAGGGCTTCGCCCAGCGGGGAGAGGGAAGAAAAAGTTCTGCGTCAGCTGACTCATTTTATTCAAGACGGGTTCTAAATAAGTTCTGTCAGCGTCTGCGCCGCCGCAACCAGATTGTGATGCCCGCGGCAAGCAGGCCCAGCGGCAGCGCCAGCAGGAAGCAGGATGCAATCACGACCAACGGGGCTGTACCCAGATCCACCTTTGCATCCGGTGCGCTCACGGGCGCGATATCGATGAACTGGTCGTCATGGCTCAGCCAGTTGAAGATGTTCATGCCGATCTCCTGGTTGCCGCCGTTACCGAGGAACGAATTCGACAGGAAATCACCGTCGCCGGTTACGACCACGCGCTGTTCGTTGTTTTTGCCGGTCGCACGGCTCAATGCGAGACCGATCGTCAAGGGTCCCGAGCGCTCCGCGGTATTTTGGTCGAAGCGTACCGCCCCCTCGATGGCGCCGGTTTCAGTCCAGCTGCGTGCCGAGGTCTGCAGAAAGGGCTGCGCCTTGAACTGCAGCGGATTGGCGTCGGCAAGGGGCTCCAGCGCCGCCGCCTGCGGATAAAGCGTGAACTGGGTGAAGCCCGGCGTAAGCGTGGTCGGGGTATAGCTCGTCACCAGCGCGAAATCCGGCGCGGTGATCCCGAAAGTCTGCGCAGTGGCGTCGATGACCACGCCCGGCAGGAAGCGTATGCCCAGCAACCGTGCCAGCGGCGCGAGCCCGTAGTCCTTGCCGTCGGGGTCAGTCAACCACAGCAGGTTGCCGCCTTTCTCTATATATTCGATCAGCAATTTCGTTTCGGCGGGCAGGTAGGCGACGGCGGGCCCGGCGATCACCAGCACGTTGGTGTTGTCGGGGATTAGCGGATTGGACAGTGTGTTATGGGTCTGCACACGGAATCCTTTGTCCACAAGCCGTTTGCCGAGCTCCGCCAGGCCATGGTTTTGCTGACCCTGCGGATCGCGCTCACCGTGGCCGCTCAGGAATACCAGCCAGCGTTCGCCGCCGCGCGCCAGCCGTTGCAGGGTATTAGTGAAGGTTTCCTCGCTCAGATGGCGCAGCCGTTCCTGCCGCCCCTGGTACCCGACGATGATTTCGCCCTGAGTGTTGATTCCGAGTTCGCGCACTCTGGCAGGATTGGTGTCCGGGTTAATGAACGTCAGTTGCAGATCCTTTTTATGACGCTGGTAACGGCTGATCTGCTGTTCCACGGCATTACGGATCATTTCGTTTTCACCGATATAGACATCCACCGTGAGCGGTCCGGCCAGTTGCGTCAGTATCTCAATGCTGGCCCGGTTCAGACTGTTGCGGTTCCCGGACGACACATCGGCTTCCACCGTGTAGCGCGTACTCAGCCAGCCGAGCAGAACGGCTGCCGCCAGCAGCAGCAGGTGATACGCGATGTTATGCAGGCGCAGCTGGAGTTGCAGTTTCCGGTTCAGTTCCATGTGATACTCAACCCTGGAGGCGTTCCATTTCCAGACGACGGATGCCGAACAAGAGGAACAGCAGTGTCACGATCAGGTAATAGGCGATATCCCCGCTGTTCAAAAGCCCCAACTGAAAGCTTTGCTGGTGCCTGGTGATGGATAACCAGGCCAGAATTTCCTGGCCGCTTTCACCGGTCTGCCCGGCCCAATGCACGATCCACAGCATGAACAGTACGCCGAAGGTTGCGACTGCGGCGATTCCGGGTTGCCGTGTCAGGCTCGATATATAAAGTCCAATCGCGCTGAAGGCGGATGCCAGTAATAGCAGCCCGCAGGCGGCGCTCGTAATCTGACCCAGGTCCGGCCGCGTGCCGGCATAGAGGCTGAGCCCCATCAGCACCGCGGAGGCGGTGACCAGGGCGGAAAACGCCAGCATCGCCAGGAATTTGCCGAGCACGATGCTGCCCGCGCCGAGCGGCGAGCTCAGCAGCAGCGGCAGTGTGCCGTTGCGGCGCTCCTCGCTGATCAGGCGCATGGTGAGCAGCGGCAACACCATCAGCAACAGGATGCCAAGCAGGTTAAACAGCGGCACCACGACGATGTCGGTCGCGCCCGGCGGGCTTTCCCGGCGCGCGAGCTGCGCTTGCAGGTTGAGGAACTGATCGAGCTGGATCAGGAAGATCCACGCCGTGATGCCGGTGACGGCGGCGAGGATGATCCACGCCAGCGGCGACAGGAACAGCGATTTGAGCTCGCGCCCGGCGATGGCTCCGATCATGAATTACCTCCTCCGCCGTGGTCGGTTGCGGTCAGTTCCATGAAAACTTGTTCCAGCGTGCGCGAGTCCGGCGTCAATTCCTGCAGGCGCCAGTTCCGCTCCACGCTCATCCGCACGACTTGTTCCGCGGGATTGTTCTGCGCGTCGAAATGAATGCGCAGGCGTCCCGGCTCCAGCGTTTCCACCGTGGTCACGCCTGGAATTCCTTGCAGGATGGCTGTGTCGGGCGCGCGTCCAAAGGCTGCCACCAGGCTGCCGGCATGCAGACGGTCCGATAGCCGTGACAGCGCGTCGCTGTATACCAGCTTTCCCTCATGCATGATTTGCACGCGATTACAGGTCATCTGCACCTCGGTCAGGATGTGCGTGGACAGTATCACGCCGTGGTCGCGGCCTAATTCCCGGATCAGCTCGCGGATTTCACGGATCTGGAGCGGATCGAGGCCGACTGTCGGCTCGTCCAGCACCACTACTTGCGGCGAATGGATGATCGCCTGGGCGATGCCGACGCGTTGCTGGTAACCCTTGGACAGATTGCCGATCAGGCGGCTGCCTGTGTCAGTCAGGCCGCAACGCTGTTTCGCGGTGTCCAGTGCGGCGGCTGCCCGATCGCGCGGTATGCGTTTGAGGCGCGCGCAGTAGCGCAGGTATTCGTCGACGGTAAGTTCGGGGTAGAGCGGAGGCTGTTCCGGCAGAAAACCGATCAGCCGCTTGGCGGCGACGGGATCTTCCAGCAGATCGATGCCGGCGATGCGGATACCGCCATGGCTTGGGGCGAGCACGCCGCAGAGCATCTGCATGGTGGTGGATTTGCCGGCCCCGTTGGGACCAAGGAAGCCCAGCACTTCGCCGCGGCCCAGACTGAAGCTCAGCTTGTCGACAGCGCGGCGATCGGCGTAGTAGCGTGTCAGTTCTAGCGCTTCAACCAGGTTAGCGTCCGCCATGTTATTCTTGCCGCCTTGGCTTGGCCGAGATTGTTCGCATGATAATCGACTGCGTAAAAATAACAAGCGTTGCGGGCTCCGGCAGATTGCCAGGGAAAAGGGAGCATGACGCCTGATGCGTCTGCTCGGCATTGATACCGGCGGCACCTTTACCGACTTCGTCTACTATGACGGCGTGCGCCTGCGCATACACAAGGTGCTGTCGACGCCGTCGGATCCCGCGGCCGCTATCCTGCGGGGCATCAACGAGCTGGCGCTGGATGCCGCGCAATTGCACATCGTGCACGGTTCCACCGTCGCCACCAACGCCCTGCTGGAAAACAAGCTGGCGCGTACCGCCTATATCGCGAACTACGGTCTCAAGGACGTCCTCACCATCGGGCGGCAGGCGCGCCCTGAGTTGTACAACCTCACGCCGCACCCCGTGCTCCCGCCCGTTCCGCCGGAACTCTGTTTCGAAGTCGAGGCGCGTCTCTCCGCGAGCGGAAAAGAGCTCAGTCCTTTGTCTGCTCAAGTGCTGCAGCGGTTGTGTGACCAACTGGTCGCTAGCGGGAGCGAGGCTGTGGCCGTCAATTTGCTGTTCTCCTTTCTCGACCCGCGGCATGAACGGGAGATTGCGCAAGCCTTGCCCAAGCACTTGTTCGTGGCCTGCTCCTCGGAGGTATTGCCGGAGGCGCGCGAATACGAACGCGGCATCGCCACCTGGCTCAATGCCGGTTTGAGCCCGGTGATGCAGCGCTATCTCGGGCGTCTGCAACGCGAGTTGAAGTCAGCTTCGCTTGCCGTGATGCAAAGCAGCGGCGGCACTCTCTCCGCGGCGCAGGCCGAGCGCAGCGCGGTGCGACTGTTGTTGTCCGGTCCGGCGGGCGGTTTGGCCGCGGCCAAGGCCGTGGCCGAAATGGCGGGATACCACAAGTTACTGACTTTCGATATGGGCGGCACCTCGACCGATGTCGCGCTGGTGGACGGTGAGATCCGTCTTACTTCCGAGGGCCGTATCGGCCGTTATCCAGTGTCCGTGCCGATGATCGATATGCATACTATCGGCGCCGGCGGCGGTTCGATCTCCTGTCTCGACGCCGGCGGAATGTTGCGCGTAGGCCCTGAGTCGGCGGGCGCCCTGCCTGGTCCCGCCTGTTACGGCAGGGGCGGTGCGCTGCCGACCGTGACCGACGCCAATGTGGTGCTGGGACGGCTGCCGGCGATGCTGCGTCTCGGCGGGCATCTGGAGCTGAATGCACAGTCCGCACACGATGCTTTCCGGGCGTTGGCTCATGGTATGGGCTTGAGCGTACAGGAAGCGGCGGCCGGCGTGCTGCGCCTGGTCAATGAACACATGGTGCAGGCCTTGCGCCTGATTTCGGTGCGCCGGGGAATCTCGATCAAGGATTTCACATTGCTTTCTTTCGGTGGCGCGGGAGGCCTGCACGTATGCGCGCTCGCAGATGCTCTGGACTTGCGCCGCGCGCTGGTGCCGCTGCATGCCGGCGTGCTGTCCGCTCTTGGCATGCTGCTGGCGCCGCGCCAGCGCCTGTTGTCGCACGCGCTGCAGCGCCGGCTATCCGAGGTTCCGGAAATCGAAGTTACTAATCTTTTGGAAGAGCTGCGGCAAACCGGTTTGCGGGAGTTGCTGGCGGAAGGTGTTCCCGCAAACTGCACTGAAACTTTTTATACGGTGGATTTGCGCTATGAGGGTCAGTCCTACACTCTGGAAGTACCCTGGCAGGGCGGTATCGCCAGCGCGCGGGTGTTCCATGAGAAGCACGAGCAGGAATTTGGGCACCGCATGGAATTGCCGGTCGAGTTGGTGAACGTGCGCTCACTGCTCCGCGCGCCGCCGCCGCCGGTAGAGATGCCGCGGTGGAGGTCATCAGCAGACCGGGCAGGAGAGTGCCAGCAAACGCAGGTGTACGGTTACGATACATCGATACCGGTCCGTTTCCGCGACAGTTTGCGCATCGGCGAGACGTTATGCGGACCCGCACTCATTTGCGACGCGGTTGCAACTACATTCATTGATCGTGGCTGGGAGGGAGAAATTGATCGTTTCGGCAATTTAGTGCTGGGGAAACAGTAATTTAGGGAGGTATTTTACGAAATAGGGTTTATATGGTGTTGAATGGGCGCCGAACGAACCCATATAATGCCGCAGCCTGTTACAGTTTTTTAGGCTATATGCAGATATAGCGCTGATAACAGTATCTTGGAGACTACATGACACTTTTAAATGGTTTGTTCGATTTGCCCTGGTGGGGCTATGTCCTTTACACCGTTATTCTCACTCAGATCACCATCGCGGCGGTCACTTTATATTTACATCGCTCTCAGGCGCACGTGAGCCTGGAGTTGCATCCGGTGCTCTCGCACTTTTTCCGTTTCTGGTTGTGGCTGACGACCGGCATGTCGACGCTGGAATGGGTATCGATACATCGTAAGCACCATGCCAAGTGTGAAACCGAGGACGATCCGCACAGCCCGCGCTTTTTCGGTATCCGTAAGGTGTTTTTCCAGGGCGCGGAACTCTATCGCAAGGAATCGAAGAATCAGGAAACCCTGAGTAAATACAGCCATGGCGTACCCAATGACTGGCTGGAGCGCAAACTCTATTACGGCCGGCTGTCGGTCGCCGGGGTTTCACTATTGCTGCCGCTGCAGGTGCTATTGGTGGGTCCGATCGGCATCACCATCTGGGCGATCCAGATGATCTGGATCCCGTTCCACGCGGCGGGCGGCATCAACGGTATCGGCCATTACTGGGGTTACCGCAATTACGAAAGCCCGGACGATTCCACTAACCTGACGCCGTGGGCGTTCTGGATCGGCGGCGAAGAGCTTCACAACAACCATCATGCTTACCCCAGTTCGGCGAAGTTTTCGATCAAGCCCTGGGAGTTCGACATTGGCTGGATGTACATCACCATTCTGCGCACGCTCGGTCTGGCGAAAGTAAAGAAGGTCGCGCCCGAACCCGTAATCGACGCCGCCAAGCGTCACGTCGATATGGATACTTTGCGCGCGGTCATTCGCAGCAAAATGCATGTAATGGCGGACTACGCCAACCGCGTGATCGAACCGGTGCTGAAAAAGGAACGTCCCAAGCTGGAGCAGGGCAAGGCGCTGTTCCGGCAGGCCAAGCATGTGCTGATCCGTGAAAGCTCGCGCATGAATGAGCGCTACCGCGCGCAGTTGCAGAAGACGCTGGCCAGCAGCAAGGAGCTGCAGGCGGTTTACAATTTCCGCCAGCAGTTGCTGGAAATCTGGGAGCGCACCTACGGGAGCCAGGAAAAACTGCTGCAGGCGCTGGCCGACTGGTGCCATCGCGCCGAGCAGTCCGGAATCCAGGTGCTGCAGGAGTTCGCGGGCAATCTCAGAGGTTATGGATTGAAACCCGCTTAAAGCTGCTCAAATACTGTTGCATGCGAAACCCCCGGAGTAAAATCCGGGGGTTTCGTTTTTTTGCGGTGCCTAAAGGGAGTCCTGATGTTCGGTTGGCTCAAACGCCGCAGGCGCGAACGCCTGCGCACCATGCCGCTGCCGTCACGCTGGAAGTCGGTGCTTGCGCGCAACGTACCCTATATCGCCTTGTTGACCCCGCTCGATCGCCAGGAATTGTTCGGGCACATGCAAGTATTGCTGGCCGAGAAAAAATTCACCGGCTGCGGCGGGCTCGAAATCACCGACGAGATACGCGTCACTATCGCGGCGCAGGCCGCGCTGCTGCTGTTGCATCGCAAGACCGATTATTTCCCTACCATGCGCACGATCCTGGTCTATCCGGATCTCTTTGTGGTGAATCACCGTTACGAACAGGAAGATGGCACGGAGTACGAAGCGGCGGTCGAACAGGCAGGCGAGTCCTGGTACGGCGGACCGGTGATTCTCTCCTGGGAGGACGTGCTGGCCGGCGCCCAGGACCCGCACGACGGCTACAACGTGGTGCTGCACGAATTCGCGCACCAGCTCGACGACGAATCCGGCGCCACCGATGGCGCGCCCGCGCTCGGCAGTCTCGCGCGTTACCAAGCCTGGGCCAAGGCCTTCGGGCAGGAATACGAACAACTGCAGAACGCCGTGCTGGCCGAGCGTGCCTCGCTGCTCGACGAATACGGCGCCGAAAGCCCGGCCGAATTCTTCGCGGTCGCCACCGAATGCTTCTTCGAACGCCCGCGCGTCCTGCGGCGTAAACATCCTGCACTCTATATGCAACTCTCCGGTTATTACCGGCAGGACCCGGCTGCTTTTTGCGGCGCTTGAGAGGAGGCTCTCGCGGAGGCACAGAGAAGAATAATATGTCTCTTGTGGAAGCGGCGAGAGCGCGAAATCAGGCCTGCTGCACGCCAGCAATGAACCTTGTTAAGGTGGACAGTCCAGATAAATGCTGACTATACTGCGAGTGTGGCTCTGTGAGACTCCCATGCATTTGTTCCCATTATCGTTGCGCCGTATAATTTTGTGCCTGATCTTGCTTTTGATAGCGATGCTATCCAAAGCCTTCGCTGGAGACTCTCAGATTCAGCCTGGGCAGTACATTACAAAAGGCGGTTGGGGTTATCTCACTGTTAAACAAGAAAGCGTAAAACAGTCGTCTTTTGATCTTGTGTCGGTTGTGGATAATGGGCATACCTGTTTGCTTGACGGTGAACTGCAAAATAATCGATCCATTCTGGAGACTGATGAGAAAGACAAACCATGCATTGTCGATTTTCGATCTGTAACCGAGATTGTCGATTCCAAGTACAAGAATGCGGTTTCAGTATCCGCCGTGTCGGGGAATTGTTTTTATTTTTGCGGAACCCGGGGTTATTTTGACGGCACTTATCTCAGGGTTGATCCCGTTTGTGAGCTGGAAGCACGCCGCAGGACCCAGGAAGAATTTAAGGTTCTATACAAAAAGAAGTCCTATTCCGAGGCGTATCAAAAATTGGAGCCGCTTCTGTCGGTCTGTGCTGATTCGCTTGAGTGGTTGCAGAAAGGCTGGATTCAAAATGATCTGGCGATTACGCAATATAAATTGGGCGATTTGGAAGAGTGCAGGAGAACTCTGCAAACCTTTACAACGGATCTTGCTAAAACCGAGGAGAATATACGGGAAGAGTATCCGCCCAGGGATGCCGATGCCTATATTCCTATCCTGAGTGCTGCGCGCTTCAATCTTAGGCTTTGCAACGATAAGAAAAAGAATTAATTTCTGATTTCTCATCACAAGCGACCCTAAGCGGGAGCAGGGTGATACTGGCTGGCTATTGCACCATTCAGACGTTTGGCCTGTTGTGCCTGATCCGGCGTCTAAACCTGGAGGGAAGAGAGCGATGATCATTTTGACTGCCTTCTTTATCTGCGCTGTCCTGCTGAGACTGGGTAGTGTGGTCATCTCAAGGAAAAATGAAGCGCTGCTGCGGGCCCAGGGCGCCGAGGAATATGGCGCAACCAATTCAAGGTTTATCGCCGTTCTGCACACGGCATTTTATATCGCTGCTTTCGCGGAAGGCGCATGGCGCGGAAGCCGGCTGGATGAGCTGGCCGGGTTCGGCCTGATTCTCTACGCCGGTGCGATGTTGGCCCTGTTTTATGTCATTCGCGAGTTGGGAAATTTGTGGACCATCAAAGTCCTGATCGCTCCTGGCCGCGTGCTCAAGCAGAGCTGGCTCTTCCGGAATATCAGACATCCCAATTATTACCTCAACATCATTCCCGAACTACTTGCGCTAACCTTGATTATGAAAGCATGGCTGACACTGGCAATCATGTTCCCGGCTTACCTCGCTGCGCTTGCGTGCCGTATCAGGATCGAGGAGGCCGTATTGCGTGAGCGCTTTTCTGCATATTAAATCCTGATGGAGTTGTTGCCTGTGAATGTCTATAAAAAAAGTGCGGAGTGATGATGATCCCGTCGACAAGCAGCCAGGGACCTTAGGCCATCTTTATTCCGATCAAAATCGATCAGGTCCCGGCGCGGCCGAATCCCGCAAATGCCCTGTTGATGGCAATGCTCCTGGCATTGCATTTGGCGGACAGGCTGATTCCGCAGCTGCATTTGTCATCTGTTCTCGCCGGCGACTCTGAGCGGTTAACCTACAAAATCGTCACCAATGCTTTCGTTCATGTCGATCACGTGCATCTTATTGCCAACCTTATATATCTCTACTTTTTCGGTAATATTGTTTGCCAGGCATTCGGTATAAAAGTCTACCTGGCCATAGGCCTGGTCTCTACCATGGCTTCCGGATTCGTTTCAATCGCCCTCGGAGAATCAGTGGCCGGAGCCAGCGGGATGATCAGCGGACTGATGGGCGCGGCGCTGGCGGCTTATCCACTACGCCTTTGCCATTTCGCGTATTTCTTCGGCTTCAGCAACGGCACTTTCAGCATGTCCTTGTTCTGGGTGACGGCCTTCGCCGTTTTTGCCGATATAACCGGCATGATTTACTACGTGGCCAGATCGGTTTATTACGATTACATTGCTTACTGGGGCCATATAGCTGGTTTTGCCGTCGGTTTTGGAGTTTGTTATGCGGCGATGCGCGACCGGATTCTGAAGCGCGCGGGCGGAAACGCCGAGCCATCCGTTTTTGAGTTGTTGTTGGACCTCCGTTTGATAATGCCTCGTTTAGCGCTGACAAATGACAGCCGGAGAATTGTGGATACCTGGGTATTGTGGACTCTAATTTCTAGTCTCTACGGCTTGTATTGGACTTTTGCATACTTCAAGGGGCTTCATCCGGATAATCAGAAGGGGTTATACCTTCTGGTTCCTGTCGCCTGGCTGATGCTCAAGATCGGGCTCGCGGTTTCTCTTTACTGGACACAGCGGGCCGGCCTCGTGCTGATGGTGTTTGTTGTCCTGGTCTCGTTCGTGCTGGGGGCGGTCTTGAACTGGCATGGATGGAATCAGGTAACCCAGCTGTGCGTTCTCTTATGGTTGATGCAAGGCACCACAGGCAGGATTTTCTGGCCCAGGCTCGTACTGCGGAAATACGGAGCATTCTTCGCCGCCAGCACGGAACGGAGCGTGGTTTGATGGTCTTATTGGTACGTGGCAAGGCAACTTTATCTTCTCTATGCTAGCCACAGGGATCAGGAGAGCGAGATGCAACAAGATGATGTGGTGATAGTCGGCATGGCGCGCACGCCGGTCGGGGATTTCATGGGCGAGCTGGCGTCCGTGCCCGCGACCCGACTCGGCGCCGCCGCCATTGAAGCCGCGGTCGCACGCTCGGGCGTGGAGCCGCAGGCGATCGAGGCGGTGACCATGGGCTGCGTACTGCCGGCGGGCCTGGGGCAGGCGCCGGCGCGACAGGCGGCGCTGTATGCGGGTTTGCCGCAGGCCGTGCATTGCCAGACGATCAACAAGATGTGCGGTTCCGGCATGCAGGCGCTGATTCTGTCGCATGACGCGCTCAGGCTCGGCACTTACGCCGCGGCGGTGGCCGGTGGCATGGAAAGCATGAGCAGCGCGCCCTATCTGCTGCAGAAGGGTCGTGGCGGTTATCGCATGGGTCACGACAAGATCTACGATCATATGATGCTGGACGGTCTGGAAGACGTATACGGCGGTAAATCCATGGGCGTTTTCGCAGAGGCGACCGCCGAACGTTACGGCTTCAGCCGCGAAGACCAGGATGCCTTCGCGCTGGAATCGCTGCAGCGCGCACGGCAGGCGGCAGAGCGCGGCCATTTCAAGCATGATATCGTACCGGTTAAAGCCGTGATCGGACGCAAGGAAGCGTTGATCGACAGCGATCAGCATCCGCGCAGCGTGGATGAAACCAGGATTCCCAAACTCAAACCAGCCTTCGTCGAGGGCGGAACTGTCACGGCGGCCAATTCCAGTGCTATTTCCGACGGCGCCGCGGCGCTGGTACTGATGAGCGCGACTGAAGCCGCGCGGCGGGGTTTGAAACCGCTGGCGCGAATCGTGGCGCATGCCGCGCATTCGCACGCGCCGGAGTGGTTTACCACGGCGCCGGTGGAGGCAGTGGACCGATTGCTGAAGCGCGCCGGCTGGACGACGACCGATGTGGATCTGTTCGAGATCAATGAGGCCTTTGCAGTCGTAACGATGGCGGCTATGCGCGGTCTGAGTATTTCCCATGCCAAGGTCAACGTGCACGGCGGCGCCTGTGCGCTGGGGCATCCGATCGGCGCTTCCGGAGCGCGCATTGTGATCAGCCTGCTCTCGGCCCTGCAGATCCGGGGTTTGCGGCGCGGAGTTGCTGCGTTGTGTA
The DNA here is from genome assembly GCA_036274675.1 of Gammaproteobacteria bacterium. Taxonomy (GTDB): domain Bacteria; phylum Pseudomonadota; class Gammaproteobacteria; order HTCC5015; family HTCC5015; genus DASUFE01. The sequence continues at coordinate 29,833 of DASUFE010000012.1, read as the reverse complement.
TTGGTGGGGGTGAAGCTGTTGCCCTGGCTGTGGAACGCCTGGAGTGATCGCGACGAATGAGGCGGTTGCCTTGGCGGGTGGAGCGTATTGATTAAGGCATCCCCCTCTTATCCCCCTTCCGGGTAGGAAGGGGGATGTCCGAAGGACAGGGGGATGAGAATAAAAAAGCCCGCGATGCGGGCTTTTTATTTATCTGTTTGGGAAATCCCGATTACTTGATCTTGGATTCTTTGTAGATCACGTGCTTGCGCGCGACCGGATCGTATTTCTTGAATTCCAGCTTGTCCGGGGTGTTCTGCTTGTTCTTGTCCGTGGTGTAGTAATGACCGGTTTCGGCGGTCGATACCAGCTTGATCTTGTCGCGTTTGGATTTGGCCATGTTATTACCTCATTCCTTCTCGCCGCAGGCGATTATTGCTCTATACATTTTCGCCGTAGGCGGTATTAACCTTTAGACGTTCACGCCCTGGGCGCGCAGGTCTTTCAATACGGTTTCGATACCCCGCTTGTCGATGGTCCGCAGGCCAGCCGAGCTGATGCGCAGCTTGACCCAGCGTTTTTCACTGTCGACCCAGAAGCGATGGGTATGCAGGTTGGGCAGGAAGCGGCGCTTGGTCTTGTTGTTGGCGTGGGACACATTGTGTCCGACGATCGGCTTCTTACCCGTTATTTGGCAGACTTTCGACATAATCGTTATCCCTTGAAAAGCAAAGATATTCAACAGTAGGGGCCGCGGATATTACCGGAAAAACCGGGGGCTCACAAGCCCGTGAGCCGGTAAGTAACCGGTATGGCGCCGGGGCCGGGCTTGGGTTATGGTGGCGGCTGGCCGGCCCCCGAAACAGGACTTTTTCAGAAAAATTGCCAGGAGACCCCGGGAAACCCCATGGACAAGCTGTATATCCAGGATTTGCGGATCGATACCGTAATCGGGGTCTATGACTGGGAACGGGAGATCCGCCAGACCGTCAGTTTCGACCTGGAAATGGCCGCCGATGCCCGGCCCGGCGCCGCCAGCGACCATGTCAACGACGTGCTCAATTACAAGCTGGTCGCCAAACGCCTGATCCAGTATGTGGGCGATAGCCATTACCAGCTGATCGAGACCCTGGCCCAGCGGGTCGCCGAAATCGTCCTCTATGAATTTGACGTGCAATGGCTCCGGTTGCGCCTTAGCAAGCCGGGGGCGCTGCGTTACGCGCGCAATGTCGGGCTGGAAATCATTCGCGAGCGCCTCGGTACCCAGTCGCGCCCGGCCTACATAGGCATCGGCAGTAATATTGACGCCGCGCGTAATATCCGGTCTGCGCTCGCCATGCTGCGCCTGGAGTTCGGCGAATTGCGCCTGTCCACGCTGTATCGTAATCCCGCGATCGGGTTTCCGGGCGATGATTTTCTGAATCTGGTCGCCGGGATCAGCACCCGGTTGCCGCTGCCCGCAATCCTGCAAAGGCTTGAATACATCGAGGGTCAGCACGGGCGCGACTCCAACCGGCCGAAGTTTTCCTCGCGCACACTGGATCTGGATCTGCTGGTCTATGGAGATACCGTGCATAAACAGGCCGGGCTCGATCTGCCGCGCGGCGATGTCCTGCGCTATGCCTACGTATTGAGGCCCCTGTCTGAACTGGCCGGTGATGCGCTGCACCCGGTGGAACGCAAGAGTTACCGGCAGTTGTGGCGCGAGTTTACGGGGGAACAAGCCCTCGAAGCGATTGATGCCAAAATTATCTCTTGATTAAGAACCCAGGCACAGAGGACACGTTACGCGCAGAGCTTATTTCCGGGTTGGAGATTGAAGCTTGTTTATTGAACCGTAGACTTTGTGCTCGCGGTGGTTCGTTTTAATTAGCTTTCACGAGAGAGAAGAGGGACTAGATATAGAGGCTGCGCCCGCCGTCGACCGGCAAGATATGTCCCGTAATATAAGGAGCTTCCAGCAGCAGGAATTTGACCGCGAGCGCGATATCTTCGGCAGTGCCGGCGCGCTGCAGGGGTATACGCTGCAGTATCGATGCCCGGTCTTCCTGCGGCATTTCATGTTCAGGCCATAGTATAGAGCCGGGGGCGACGCCGTTGACGCGCACTTCGGGCGCGAGTTCGCGCGCCAGAGATTTGGTAAGCAAGGCAAGGCCGGCTTTGGCGGCTGAATACACCACATATTTACGCATCGGGCGTTCGGCATGCACGTCGACGATATTGACGATGCCGCCGCCGCTGGTCTTGAGGTGCGGCACCGCGGCCTGCGACAGGAACAGGGGGGCTTTCAGGTTGCTGCCGATCAGGTCGTCCCAGGCGGTCTCATCGATATCGCCCACCGGCGTCGGATAGAACGAGGAGGCATTATTGATCAGGGCGTCGAGGCGACCCCAGACCTCCACGGCACGTGTGATCAAGCCGGGCAACTGTGCGGTCAGCAGCAGATCGGTTTGCACGCAGATCGCGGACTCGGGACGCTGCCGGTTCAGGGCCGCGACAAGTTCCTCAGCCTCGGCGGCCGAACTGCGGTAATGCAATACGATATTGAATCCCGAAGCGTGCAGGGTTTGTGCGATACTGGCGCCGATGCGGCGGGCTCCGCCAGTGATCAAGGCGACCGGTATGTTACCGGCGCTGGTCCTTTGCTTTTTCATCGAGCTAGTTTACTTAGCGTAAGCATTAATTTACAAATCTGTTTTATGCGGTTTGCCGTTTTATGAAGTTTCAGACCCCGCTGCAGGATTTGCCGCCGCCTCCGTCCGAGGCGATTGCTTATAGTGAAGCCCTGAGCCGGCATATCCGGGGGCAGATCGAGCGGGAAGGGTCCATACCCTTCGCCGATTTCATGCGTATGGCCCTGTATGAAGCGGGGCTCGGCTATTACATGACGGGCCTGCGCAAGTTCGGCGACGGCGGCGATTTCATCACCGCGCCGGAAGTCTCGCCACTGTTTTCCTTTTGCCTGGCGGGCCAGTGTCTGGAAGTCATGCAGCACATCCCCCGGGCCTCGATACTCGAATTCGGCGCCGGTTCGGGTGTGATGGCCTCCGACATTCTGCAATTCCTGGCGCAGCGGGACCGCTTGCCCGAACATTATTACATTCTGGAACTGAGCGCCGAGCTGCAGCAGCGCCAACGTGAGACAATCGGCGCACGGGTTCCGCAGTTACTCTCGCGCGTGCACTGGTTGTCAAACCTCGATCATTTTCAATTCAAGGGTGTCGTGCTCGCGAACGAAGTACTGGACGCGATGCCGGTACGGCGCTTTCAATGTCATGCCGACGGTTTGCGGGAGTTGCATGTGGCCGCCGGATCCAGAGATGGTTTCGAATGGACGCTGCGCCCTGCAGCTCCGGAATTGCAGCGGGCCTTGCAGGAGATACAACGGGATTTAGGGTATGCGCTGCCGGAAGCGTATACCTCGGAGTGGAACCCGGGTCTCGCCCCCTGGCTGCAGGCGCTGTGGCACAGTCTGGATTCCGGGGTGGCACTGCTGATTGATTACGGTTATCCGCGGGCCGAATATTATTTGCCCGAACGCGCAATGGGCACGCTATCCTGCCATTACCGGCATCGAATGCACGATAATCCGCTGATGCTGGTCGGTCTGCAGGATATCACCGCCTTCGTCGATTTCAGCGCCGTTGCGGCGGCGGGGCTCGCGGCTGGATTTGAAGTGGGCGGCTTTATCGATCAGGCGGGGTTTCTGGTGAATGGCGGGATCGAGCGGCTGTGCGCGGAGGAGTCTATGCAAGACATGGCCGTCCTGCAGCGCGCGCAGCAGTTGAAAGCTTTGCTGCTGCCTTCCGAAATGGGCGAGCGGTTCAAGGTTTTAGCCCTGCACAAAGCGTATAATCGCGCGCTGAGCGGTTTCGGCGGAGCCGACCGCAGTCACCGGTTGTAGTTTTCGAGGAGAGATAATGGATTCGCTGCATATCGTCGTTTTGGCTCTGGTTCAGGGTCTGACCGAGTTTCTGCCGATTTCCAGTTCGGCGCATCTGATATTGGTGCCGCGCATCCTGGGCTGGCCCGATCAGGGTCTCTACTTTGACATGGCGCTGCATGCCGGCACGCTGACGGCGCTGCTGTTGTATTTCCGCCAGCAATTGTGGGCGATGGCGGCGGATTGGTGCCGCTCGATCATTCCTTCCCCGTCCGGCCTTCGGCATACGAAGAACAGTCGCCTCGCCTGGCTGATTATCCTGGGCACTGTTCCGGCCGGGCTTTGCGGCCTCTTCGGCAAACCCTATGTGGAAACCTATTTGCGTTCACCCTTGGTGATTGCCGTAACCACCGTCGTATTCGGGATTCTGTTATGGCTGGCGTGGTACTTCGGTTCAAAATACAAGAATGAATATCAACTGACTGTTTGGGATACGCTGCTGATCGGTGTCGCGCAGGCTGTCGCCCTGATTCCCGGTACATCCCGTTCCGGTATTACGATCACTATGGGTCTGGCGCGAGGGTTGACGCCGCAGGAGGCGGCGCGTTTCTCCTTCCTGCTTTCCGTACCCATCATGCTGGCAAGCGCTCTCATGCTGGTGGTGGACATGTCTCACAGCCAGGACACGCTGGTATGGCACGATATGCTCCTCGGAGCGATGGTGTCGGCAATCAGCGCGCTTTTCTGCATCCATTATTTTTTGAAGCTCATCAGCGGCATTGGAATGCTGCCCTTCGTCGTCTACCGGCTGTGCCTCGGCGCCGTATTGTTCGCCCTGTATGCCTGATCAGAGTTTGCGGTCTGGAATTTAATGCTCAGGGTCGATCCGCGTCTGCAAAAAAGATACCTGTGGCTGGGCGTGGGCCTGATCTGGTGGGGGCTGATCGCCGTTTTATCCCTGGTGTCATCTCCCTATATCAGTATGCCGGGTCACACCGACAAGCTCTACCATGCGGCCGGTTACACAGTGCTGATGGGGTGGTGGCTGCAACTGTTTCCACAACCGCAGGCGCGGCTGTTGCTGGCCGCGGTGTTCATATTGTTCGGAGCCGGGATCGAGGTGCTGCAGAGCTTCCATCCGCTGCGGCATTTCGACGTTCTGGACATGCTGGCCAACAGCACGGGCGTATTGTTCGCCTGGATGCTGGGCAAAACCTCTTTCGATCAGTTGTTGTATCGGTTGGAAACCGCCTTGTTCGGCTCCTGACAGGTAGTCGAAAAAGATCCATGGCCTTTTTCAACTCACTTCGGCGTAAAGTGAATCCACATCTTGCTCCGAAAATCGAACACCTATTGTGTTTGATTTTCGGTGCGGCGCCAGCAGCTCGTTTTTCAACGAGCTGTTAAGCCCCGCCGCCCGTGCCTGGATCCCGGCCTTTCAAGCGGGCACGAACAGGAACCAGAGTCCGAGTATTCCTATGGCTGTCGATATCAGGGCGCGGAAGGTTTTGGCTGATAAACCCAGCAACAGGCGTTCTCCCGCCAGCGTGCCGAGCAGTACGCCGGCACTGAGCATCCCGATCAACTGCCATAGCTCCAGCAGACGCGGGCCCGCGGCGTTAACGTAGACCGGCGCCCGCACCAGGTCGATGAAGATCCCGATTACGGTAGACGTAGCGACAAATGTAACGGGCGCGAGGTTGAATGCGCTCAGTCCCGCTGCGCGCAGTCCGCCCTGGTTCCCGGCTACGCCGCCGAAAAAACCCGACAGCAATCCGAGCGCCCAGGCGAGGAGCCCGCGCGGCTGCCAGCGCTCGGTCCAGCCGGCCAGTCCCGCGCTCGCGGTCAGCAACAGCAGCAGCCCCAGTATCCGGGTCAGCAATAGGGGCGCCATTCGGGAGAAGAAGAGCGCGCCGAGCAGCGCGCCCGCCGCGCTCAAGGCGCCGAACCGCAGCAGCACGGTCCGGTCGATGTGGTGGCGCAGCCGCCAGCCGCGTAACGTTCCCCCGGCGAGATGCGGCAGCACGACCACCGCGATTGCTACGTCGGCTCCCATGCGCAGCGCGAGAAAAGGCGTCAGCAGGCTGCCGATGCCGAAACCGACCACCGAAGCGGCCGCTCCCGCGAACACCGCCAGCAGGCTCAGTACCAAGGCAAACCGCAATGAAATATCAGCCAACATGTTTATATTCTTATGGCGCAGAGAACGCTAAGATCAAATCAAGAAAGTTTCTCACGGAAGCACGGGGAACACAGGGATAAATGATGGGTTGCCAGGAAGTTTCGATGGAATACTTGATGCGTCCATATGTTTTATGGTTTCCGAAAATTTTCTTTAATATCCTTTGTGTTAATTTTTAACCTCTCCGTGTTCTCCGTGCCTCCGTGAGAGGTCTTCTTCTTATATCCCAGCGCTCTCTGCGTCTCCGCGAGAGATAAAGTATTAATTAAATTTAGCCCAGCGGTAGGTGCGTTTGATCTTGCTGATTGCGGCGCGGCGATGGGAGTCCAGTTCCTTCGCCAGTTCCTCGCCTTCCAGCCGTACCTTGGTGAGATCCTTGGCGTTGATGGCCCGCGCCTGCGCCAGCGCGGTGTGCAGGTATTCGCGCTGGGGCACCGGCCAGTGCGCGCGACCCGGCTGGGCGCGCGCGACTGCTTCGGCGGCGAGCAGAAACTGCTCGAAACGTTCGGGGCGCCGGAATGCGTCCAGCGCTTTCAGACCTTCGAGTATGTCGGGCGGCGGCAACTGTACGCTGTCGATAAAGAATTTGTGCCGTGCCTGCAGCAATTCGGCGAGCTCCGTGAAAGCCTTGGGTACCCGCAAGCGCTCGCCAAGGGCCGTGACCGTCATGGCGCTGTCGGCGGCGGACAGCATGGCTGCGTAGCGTACCAGCGGATCCTTGCTCAGGGCGCAGGCCTGGTCGAGAGCGGCGATCGCCTTGTCGAAATCGAAGGGTGCGTCCGCGAGTAATTGCGCCAGCGCGCCCGCCTGCTGCAGCGCGTGCAGGAAATGTTGCGGGCCGGGAGCTTGCAGCGCCTTGTGCAGCTCTTGCCAGACGCGTTCCGCCACCAGATGTTTGATCTCTCCCGCGGCGACAATGCGACGCATCAATTCGAGGGTCTCATCGGCAATGCGAAAATCGAAACCCGCCAGCTGCGCCGTGAAGCGCGCCACTCGCAACACCCGCAGCGGGTCTTCGACGAAAGCGGGTGAGACATGGCGCAGCACGCGATTCTGCAGGTCCTGCCGCCCGCCATAAGGATCGGTAATCGTTCCCGCTGCGTCTTCAGCCATGGCGTTGATGGTGAGGTCGCGCCGGCGCAGATCCTCTTCCAGGCTGATATCCGGCGTGAAACTGAATTCAAAACCCTTGTAACCCGGCCCGGTTTTACGCTCGCTGCGGGCAAGCGCGTATTCTTCCTTGGTTTCGGGATGGAGGAATACCGGAAAATTTTGTCCGACGCGGGTGTAGCCCTGAGCCAGAAGCTGCTCTGGAGTGGCGCCCACCACCACCCAGTCGCGTTCCCGGACGGGCAATCCGAGCAGTTTGTCGCGCACCGCGCCGCCTACCAGATAGATTTTCATGATGGGAATCCGTCCTATGGGTCGGATTATGATAAGGCTCCGCCGGGAAAACGAAAAGCTTGTGCGGTCAGCGGCCGTATTCCTGGCGGAACAGATTGTAGCGATTGCGGGTGTTCCGGTTCAGCAGGTATCCCGGCACCACCGCTTTCAAACTGGTGGCCGCGATAATGCCGCTGCTACAGACATTGTCTTTCTGCATGGAATGGTAGTTATCCCGGGAGAAGGGTTTACCCGGCACGTATTCCATTATGTTCGCCTGCAGTTTCGCGGCGAAGTCCGGCAGGCCGACAATCCTGCGGGGGAGGCCGAGCACTTCGGCGGTGTATTCGACCAGTTGTCGCAGGGTGTAGGTTTCAGGGCCGCACAGTTCGATCCGTTTACCATAGGTCGCGGGATTGTCGAGCGCCGCGATGAACTGCTGCACCACGTCACCCACGTATACCGGTGCGTAGCGGGTATCCGGACAGGCGAGCGGGAAGTAATAGGGGGCGAGTTTCAACAGCCCCGCGAAGCGGTTAAAAAAGCTGTCGCCGTCCCCGAAGATCACCGACGGCCGGAAACTGGTGGCCCGGATGCCGCGGGCGAAGGTATGGACGTAGTCTTCGGCCATGCCCTTGGTCCGCAGGTAGAAGCTGGAAGGATGATTGCTGTTGGCATTGAGGGCGCTCATGTGCAGCAGCCGCTTGCAACCCGCGCTGATGCAGGCATCGACGACGTTGCGCGTGAGGCTGACATGGGTCTTGTGAAAACCCGCGCCGGAGTGTCCGCTTTCGTTCAGAATGCCGACCAGATTGATGACGGTATCGTAGCCGACGAGCTCCTTTTTCAGCCGCTCGTAATCGTAGACGTTGATCTCGACGACTTGCGTCAGCGGCAGCACCAGGACTGCGCGTTGCCGGTCGCGGCGCCGCGTCAGGATTTTGGCCGGTATTTGCAGTTCATTGAGTCGCGCGGCCAGATGCCGACCAACGAAGCCGGTGCCGCCCATGATGCATATGCGATGTTCGCTCATTATAGTTATGCTCCCGGTATAGGCTGACGCCCGAGCGAAGCCTGATTTTAGGCGTATGCCCTCTCGCTTGCAAAACAATTTACCCTGTCCGGCGTAAGAGGCAGCCTGTATGGCGTCGCAGAATCTCCGGGCGAGGGTGCTTTTAAAGCTCAACAATGCGATTGACACCGCGCCGTTAAGGTATATGCTTGCCGGCCATGTTATTTATGCATATGAAACGAGTGAGACTGTGGCGCTGCGCCTGTTGCGGCGGCATGGCTCGCGGGTTCGTATGATCTGAAAATACAACCCGGTTTTGCCGGAAAGCCGCAGTGGTACATACCGTTGCGGCTTTTTTTTTGGAGTTTGTATGAGAGGAATCAATCCGTTATTGGCTTATGCGGGCCTGGTCCTGATCTGGAGCACGACGCCGCTCGGCATCAAATGGAGTGCGGAAGGTCTGGGTTTCGCGGCCGCTCTCGCCGGTCGCTCGGTCATCGGTCTGCTGCTGTCCTGGTTGTTGCTGCGTTTTCACGGTGGCCGGCTTTCATTCGAGCGTGGAGCGCTGCGGATCTACGGCAGCGCGGTTATCGGCATATTCGGCGCGATGATGGCCACCTACTGGTCCTCGCGGTTCATCAGTTCCGGCATGATCGCGGTGCTGTTCGGCCTGTCGCTCATCGTCACCGGCTTTTTTGCCTGGCTGTGGCTGGGTGAGGATTTTTTTCGCGGCCATAAAATAGCGGGGGCGGTCTTCGGCTTGATCGGCCTGACGGTGGTTTTTTACCACGAGCTGCATCTGGGCGCGGACGGCTGGAAAGGCGTGCTGGGTATGACTCTGGGCGTAATCTTTTATTCGCTCAGCCTGGTGCTGGTCAAACGCCTGTCCGCCGATTATTCGTCCGCAATGATCAATACCGGCGGTTTGCTGCTTTCAGTGCCGCTGATGCTGGGAGCGAGCTTTGCCATGGGCGAATCCTTAAACATTTCCGCGATACCGGCGCGTACTCTGGGGGCCGTGTTGTACCTCGGAGTGGTCGGTTCGTTCATCGGTTTTCTGCTCTATTATCGGGTTCTCAAGGAAATGTCGGCCGGAAGCGCGATGCTGATTCCTTTAATTACGCCGGTATTGGCGATGCTGCTCGGCCACTTGCTGAACGCCGAGTCCTTGAGTCCTTCGGTTTGGGCGGGAGCGCTGCTGATTTTTTCGGGATTGGTGCTGTATCAGTGGCCGGTTATTTGTGCCGAATTTATCTCGAAAGTACTGCGCTGGGCAGTACGGCGTTAAAAAGGGTTCGTATTACTATTCGCACCATTTTTACTCGGGGCTTCTTTTACCCGGGGCTTCGCCCTCGAGGATCAGACTTTGTAATAGTCGCGGTACCAGTCGACGAAGCGGCGGATGCCGGTTTTGAGCGGAGTGCCGGGTTTATAACCCACGTCATCCATCAGCGCCTTTACGTCGGCGAAGGTGTCGGGTACGTCGCCGGGCTGCATCGGCAGCAGGTTCAGCTGCGCCTTGCGGCCGGCGCACTCCTCGATAGCGGCGATGTAATCGAGCAGTTCCACCGGCTGATGATTGCCGATGTTATACAGCCGGTAAGGCGCCCTGGCGGTTCCCGGGTCCGGCCTGTCGCCGGACCAGGCCGCGTTTGGCTCCGGGATCTTGTCGAGTGTCCGGATCACGCCTTCCACTATATCGTCGATGTAAGTGAAATCCCGGGAATGGCGGCCATTGTTAAAGACATCGATCGGTTTTCCGGCGAGTATGTTTTTGGTGAAGAGGAAAGGCGACATATCCGGACGTCCCCAGGGACCATAGACCGTAAAAAAGCGCAGTCCCACGGTGGGCAGGCTGTATAAATGGCTGTAGGTATGCGCCATCAATTCATTGGCCTTTTTGGTGGCGCCGTACAGGCTGAGTGGATGGTCGACGTTGTCATGCACGGAAAACGGGAGCCTGGTATTGGCGCCGTAGACCGAACTGCTTGAGGCGTAGACCAGGTTTTCCACCCGGCCTGCCCTGCAGGCTTCGAGGATATTGGCGAATCCGACCAGGTTGCTCTGCACATAGGCGTGGGGATTGATCAGTGAATAGCGGACCCCGGCCTGTGCGGCGAGGTTGACCACGCGCTGCGGCTCATACTCTTTGAAAATCGCCGCGACTTCGTCGCGATTTTCCAGAGCGCCGCGGAAATGGATGTATTTTTCATAGGCATGATTGCGTTTGAGCCGGGCTTCCTTCAGGGAAACGTCGTAGTAATCGTTCATGTTGTCCAGGCCGATGACGTCATCGCCGCGCTCAAGCAGGCGCAGACAAAGCGCGGAACCGATAAAACCGGCCGAACCTGTAACCAGAATTTTCATATCAACTCGTTGCTTGGCTTTTCCGTTTTATATTTGCGGGTCATGCCGATCCGTGCCCCGTTTCCGTTCTTTTCCTTGTGCATCCCGGGTTAGTGACGCACGATACCATTATTCCAGTTCAATATTTAAAACTGGTTCGCATATATTCCGCCGGCCGCACCTCCGGAATTCACCTGTAATTCCAGCGGTATTTGCCTGCAACCCGGGCGGGGATAACGCCGGATCGAAGTCCGGACTTCAATTCCGGAATATTTAGGGCTTGCATTTTGGGCAATCTGAACATATAACGTCAAATATAAATCCTGTTCCTCCTTGAACCACTCCCGTTTCCCTTGAAAATTCCAGGGTTAACCCTATTGAGGAGCAATCGGCGGTAATCAGGGTTTGGGTTTTTAGTTTGGTTTATTGAAATGGCGAATGGAGGCTCACAAAGTGAGTGGCACTATATTGCACGTCACAGACGACAGCTTTGAAGACAGTGTGCTGAAGGCGGACTTACCGGTCCTGGTCGATTATTGGGCGGAGTGGTGCGGCCCCTGCAAAATGATCGCGCCGATACTCGATGAGATTTCCTCGGACTATGCGGGCAAGATGGCCATTGCAAAACTGAACATCGACGAGAATCCCGATACTCCTCCCAAGTATGGAATTCGCGGCATTCCCACGTTGATGCTGTTCAAGAACGGAAACGTGCAGGCAACCAAGGTGGGAGCTTTGTCGAAATCGCAGTTGACGGCTTTTATAGACAGCAATTTATGAGACATGAGGCGTCCGCCCACGGGGCTGGACGCCTGTATGGGATTGGTGTATTGTTTGCCTGCTCCCGGAATATCGCGAAGAACTGATAAGTAGAACTTGTCTTAAAACAGAGCGGGCACAGATATTCACAAGGCCTGCGGGATGCGGGCCACAGAGCACGGCAGGAGCCGAGCAGTGAGAAGTTCCAAGGCAGTCCGCAACCAGTAATTCCTGTATTGATTGATCGCAGCCGTTGCGCAACCGGTGAGTATCCCGATTTTAATTCATACAATTCTTTGAGAATGGCGTGTCGTTATGCATTTGACAGAACTTAAGCAAAAACCCGTTAACGAGTTGATCCAGCTGGCGGAGTCGATGGACGTGCAGAACGTCGCCCGCTCGCGCAAGCAGGACGTCATCTTTGCGATTCTGAAAGCGCACTCGAAAAGCGGCGAGGATATTTCCGGAGACGGCGTGCTTGAGATCCTGCAGGACGGTTTCGGCTTCCTGCGTTCGGCCGACAGTTCCTATCTGGCCGGCCCCGACGATATTTACGTGTCTCCCAGCCAGATCCGGCGCTTCAATCTCAGAACGGGCGATACGGTTTCCGGCAAGATCCGCCCGCCCAAGGAAGGCGAGCGCTATTTCGCGTTGCTCAAGGTTGACACCATTAACTACGAAGAGCCTGAAACCACCCGCAACAAGGTTCTGTTTGAAAATCTGACGCCGTTGCATGCCGACGATCGCATGACCCTGGAGCGGGGCAATGGCAGCAAGGAAGATATTACCGCCAGAATCATTGATATCTGCGCACCCATCGGCAAGGGCCAGCGCGGCCTGATCGTCTCGCCGCCGAAAGCCGGCAAAACCATCATGCTGCAGAACATCGCGCAAAGTGTCGCGGCGAACCATCCCGAATGCTACCTGATGGTGCTGCTGATCGACGAACGTCCCGAGGAAGTGACCGAAATGGAACGCATGGTGCAGGGCGAGGTTGTCTCCAGCACCTTCGATGAACCGGCGACACGCCACGTGCAGGTCGCGGAAATGGTAATCGAAAAGGCCAAGCGCCTGGTCGAGCACAAAAAAGACGTCGTTATCCTGCTGGATTCCATCACGCGCCTGGCGCGCGCCTACAACACGGTGGTGCCGGCTTCCGGCAAGGTGCTGACCGGCGGTGTGGACGCCAATGCCTTGCAGCGCCCGAAGCGCTTCTTCGGCGCCGCGCGCAATATCGAGGAAGGTGGCAGCCTGACGATCATCGCAACCGCCCTGGTCGATACCGGTTCGAAGATGGACGAAGTCATCTACGAAGAATTCAAGGGCACCGGCAACATGGAAATCCATCTGGACCGCCGCATTGCGGAAAAGAGAACTTTCCCCGCGATCAATATCAACCGTTCCGGCACCCGCCGCGAGGAATTGCTGACCGAGCCCGACGAACTGCAGAAGATGTGGGTATTGCGCAAGGTGCTGCATTCGATGGACGAACTCGAAGCCATCGAGTTCCTGTTGAGCAAGATGCAGGGCACCAAGACCAACGCCGAATTCTTCGACTCGATGAAGCGTTGATCGTTATTCCGGAATTGCTGAAAAGGCCATGATTTTTGAGCGGCTGCTTGCGGCAGTGATCGATCGGGCCTGAATCTCTTCCGCTGTTTTCCCGGTATCAGTGTTTTTCCCGCGCGATGGCGCGATGACCGATATCGTTCCGGTAATAGGCCTTTCGCCAGCGTATTTTATGCACGACCTCATATGCAGTGTGCTGCGCCTGTCCCGCCGAATTCCCAAGTCCGACCACGCATAGTACGCGGCCACCATTGGTGAGGACACGGCCGCCGTCCAGGCGCGTACCGGCATGGAATACTTTTACATTCGAGGAATCGGCTCCCGCCAGACCTTCTATTGGGTCTCCCTTGTCATAGCCTTCGGGATACCCGCCGGCCGCCATTACCACGCCCAGTGCGAAGCGCGCGTCCCATTCGGCTGACCGTTCATCCAGCCTGCCATCGAGCGCGGCGAGACACAGCTCAACCAGATCCGATTTAAGACGCAGCATGATGGGTTGCGTCTCGGGATCGCCGAAACGGCAGTTGAATTCGAGCACTTTCGGCATGCCGTCGGGTGCGATCATCAGGCCGGCGTACAGAAACCCGGTGTAGGAATGTCCGTCTTTAATCATTCCATTGATCGTAGGCTCGATGACTTCACGCATGATCCGCGCATGTAACTGCGCGTCGACCACTGGCGCAGGCGAATACGCCCCCATGCCACCCGTGTTCGGGCCGCGATCACCGTCGTCGCGCGCCTTGTGATCCTGGGAGCTCGCCATCGGCAGCACATGCCTTCCGTCCGCCATTACGATAAAGCTCGCTTCCTCGCCGTGCAGGAACTCCTCGATAACGATGCGCTTACCGGCTTCGCCGAAGCGGTTGCTCACCAGCATATCGTCGATAGCCGCCAGAGCTTCCGCCTGGGTCTGTGCGATGATCACACCCTTGCCGGCTGCCAGGCCGTCCGCCTTGATGACAATGGGCGCGCCGTGTTTTTTCACATACTCTTTTGCTTTATCTGCATCCGTGAATTCGCCGTAGGCCGCGGTCGGAATCCGGTGGCGTTGCAGGAAGGCCTTGCTGTAAGCCTTGGAGCCTTCCAGTTGCGCACAGCCCCGAGTCGGGCCGAAGATGCGCAGGCCGGCTTCCCGGAAGCGGTCGACGATACCTTTAATAAGCGGAACTTCGGGACCCACGATGGTGAGATCAATCTGATTCGACCGGGCGAAAGCCAGTAGCTGGTCGACATCCTCGGGCGCTATATCGATGTTTTCGACTCCGGGTTCGATGGCCGTCCCGGCATTCCCGGGCGCCACATATACCCGTTTTACGCGCGGAGATTGAGCGGCCTTCCACGCCAGGGCGTGTTCACGCCCGCCGCCGCCCACGATCAGTACTTTCATAAGCTGTTCCGTCGATAAATGAAAAGACGGCGTAGTTTAATGGTTCCGTCGGCGTATGTCTGCGCGTCCCTCTATCAACCTCGCGGGATGTCTGCTAGCCTTTCGAACGGTCATGAGAAGAACGAGGGGCTGTATGACTATCCCACTGTACCAGCTGGATGCCTTTGCATCGAAAATGTTTTCCGGCAATCCGGCTGGAGTGTGTCCGCTGCTGGAATGGCCGGATGATGGGCTGATGCAGGCTATCGCTGCCGAGAACAATCTTTCCGAAACCGCTTTTTTCACGGGGAAGGGCGGGCGTTACCGGTTGCGCTGGTTCGCGCCGCTGGCGGAAGTGGATATGTGCGGGCACGCCACCCTGGCGACTGCCTGGGTGATCCTGCATCATCTCGAACCGAAGCTGGAGTATGCCGAATTCGAAACGCGCAGCGGCCTGTTGCGGGTGGAACGCGCCGGTGCCCAGCTGAAAATGTTCCTTCCCCAATTTTCCATGCAACGCCGCCCGGCGCCGCCGGCGCTGTCCCGCGGGTTGCCCGTTGAAATTCTCGAGGTTTATGAATCGATCGATTATGTCGCGGTCTGCGAGAATGCTTCAGCCGTGTACGGGCTCAAGCCCAACCAGGAACAATTAAAATTGCTGGACCTGCGCGGCGTGGCAGTGACGGCGCGGGGGGACGATTGCGACCTGGTATGCCGCGTATTCGGGCCCAAGATCGGCGTGCCTGAAGATCCGGTCACGGGATCCGCCTATTGTTATCTGGCGCCTTATTGGGCATCCCGGATGAACAAGACCCGTCTGCGCGCGCGTCAGCTTTCGTCGCGCGGCGCCGAACTGGAATGCGAGGTGCTGGAAGACGGCAAGGTGGCGCTGTACGGCCGTTGCGTCGAATATATGCGCGGTGAGTTGTTGCTGTGAATGGGGAGACTCGTTATGCCCGTTAAGTATGCGGTACCGGTATTATTGACCACCGATCCCGAAAGGAGCTTGGTCTTTTATACAGAGGCTTTGGGGTTCGAGCGCGACTGGAACTGGCAGGGCCCGGATAGCAGAAGCTTTCAGCAGCTCAGCCAGGGTCGCGTGCGGGTTTATCTGAAACAGGTGGATGCAATCTCCTCGCCCGGCTGTCTTTATCTGTATGTGGACGACGTCGATCAGTGGCACCAGCGCCTGCTGCAGAAAAGCATCCCGGTCGACACCCTGCCATCCGCCAAGCCCTGGGGCAACCGCGAGATGCGCCTGTCGGATCCCGACGGCAACAAGATCCATATCTGCACGCCGCTGGTTTAAGAAGTATCAAGAACGTTACGATACTTCACATTGACCAGGAGAAAGCAAATTGTGTCCACTTTGACTTCAGTTTCAGAATTCCTTCTCCAGTTTGATTCTTTAAAATCCGTTAATCGGAAAACATACATTAATGGAGGAGAAAGGCTGGAGAATTCGGCCGAGCACTCATGGCATCTCGCCATGGCTTGTTGGATATTTGCCGAATACCTCAAGGATAGTTTTGATATCGAGAGGCTTATTAAACTCGCGTTAATTCATGATTTAGGCGAAATCGATGCCGGTGACACCTTTCTGTATGGCGCAAACAGGGCTGTTGCCAGTCTTGCTGAAAGAGACTGCATAGCACGTCTGGCAAGACACGAGGGCAATACAATCGGGAATTTAATAGGGCTTTGGGAGGAACAGGAATCCGGAAAGAGTAAAGAAGCGAGGCTCTTGAAGATCGTCGACCGGTTGCTTCCGTTTTTGCATAACCTTGCCAGTAAGGGTCAAGCCTGGAAAGATCATAATATATCCAAGAGTCAGGTTTTAGGGGCTCATCAATTTATAGAGAATGAAAATTCTGAAATATATGAATGGTTCATCTCAAGATTGGATTATGCGGTACACCAAGGGTGGCTGAATTCCTCCTGACCAAGGCTCGGTGTATCACGGTCTGCGGAACGAAAAGTATTTTTTAGAGGTAACACTATCATGAAGCCTGGCAAAACCGGTCTGATGCGCATTATCAATGCAGCGAGGTACTCGTTGAAAGGCTTGTGCTATGCCTGGAAAAACGAAGCGGCTTTCCGTCAGGAGTGCCTGCTGGCGCTGGTGTTGATTCCCGCCGCATTCTGGATCGGCGGTGACGCCGTTCAAAGATCTCTCCTGATCGGCAGCTGCCTGATCGTGCTGATCGTTGAAATATTCAATAGCGCCATCGAAGCGGTAGTCGACCGCATCGGAAGTGAGTACCACGTCCTGGCCGGCAGCGCCAAAGACCTTGGATCGGCGGCCGTCCTGGTCAGTCTCATCCAGGTGTTGGCGGTCTGGGGCATGATTCTGGCCGAGCGATTTCTTTAAGGGATTTTCATTAAGCCCCGCCCTTCAATGGCTTGATCTGATTTCAAGCCTATTTCAGCAAGCTCTGCATTGCCTTGCCTTGGCGAAAAACAAAATTAGAAAGTCGCGGCGGGCTGGCGATCTTCAAAAAAAAGCCCCGTCTTGCGACGGGGCTTCCAGTGGGAGGCCGGAGGGGATGGCCTCCCGGTTTTAAAAGGAATTACATCATTCCGGGCACTTCTTGGTTCATGCCATTGGGATTGAGTTTTTCTTCCTTCGGCAGCTCGGCGACCATGCACTCGGTCGTGATCATCAGGCCGGCGATCGAAGCGGCGTTCTGTAGCGCGCTGCGGGTCACCTTGGTCGGATCCAGGATGCCGAGCTTGATCATATCGCCATATTCGCCGGTTGACGCGTCGTAGCCATAGTTGTCCTTGCCGGCCGCGACGTTCGCCAGTACGACCGAGGCTTCGGCGCCCGCATTGGCCACGATCTGGCGCAGGGGCTCTTCCATGGCACGCACGGCGATGGTGATGCCGACGTTCTGGTCTTCATTGTCACCCTTGAGGCCTTTGATGGCGTCGCGGGCACGGATCAGAGCGACACCGCCGCCGGGAACCACGCCTTCTTCAACCGCGGCGCGGGTGGCGTGCAACGCGTCTTCGACGCGCGCCTTCTTCTCTTTCATTTCGACTTCGGTGGCTGCGCCAACCTTGATGACGGCTACGCCGCCGGCCAGCTTGGCTACGCGCTCCTGCAGCTTTTCCTTGTCGTAGTCGGAGCTCGATTCCTCGATCTGGGCGCGGATCTGCTTGATGCGCGCTTCGATATCGGCTTTCTTGCCGGCGCCATCGACGATGGTGGTGTTTTCCTTGGTCACGCTGATCTTTTTGGCGGTGCCGAGATCGTTCAGGGTGACTTTCTCCAGCGACAGGCCGAGCTCTTCGGAGATGACATTACCACCGGTCAGAATCGCGATATCTTCCAGCATGGCCTTGCGGCGGTCGCCGAAACCGGGCGCTTTCACGGCCGCAACCTTGACGATGCCGCGGATGGTGTTGACGACCAGGGTCGCCAGCGCTTCGCCTTCGACATCTTCTGCGATGATCAGCAGGGGGCGGCCGGCTTTCGCCACGCCTTCCAGCACGGGCAGCATTTCACGGATGTTGGAGATCTTCTTGTCATACAGCAGGATGTAGGGGCTGTCGAGTTCAGCGCTCATGTTGTCCTGGTTGTTGACGAAGTAAGGGGAGAGATAGCCACGGTCGAATTGCATACCTTCGACGACTTCAAGCTCGTTTTCCAGGGTGGAGCCTTCTTCCACCGTAATCACACCCTCTTTGCCGACCTTGTTCATGGCGTCAGCAATGATCTTGCCGATATCGGTATCGGAGTTGGCGGAAATGGTACCGACCTGGGCGATGGCATTGTTGTCGGCGCAGGGCTTGGACAGCTTTTTCAATGCATCAACCGCTTTGACTACAGCTTTGTCGATACCGCGCTTTAAGTCCATCGGGTTCATGCCCGCCGCTACCGACTTCATGCCTTCACGCAGAATGGCCTGGGCCAGCACGGTGGCGGTGGTGGTGCCGTCACCGGCGACATCGGAAGTCTGGGAGGCGACTTCCTTCACCATCTGCGCGCCCATGTTTTCAAATTTATCCTGCAGTTCGATTTCCTTGGCGACCGATACGCCGTCCTTAGTGACGGTCGGGGCGCCGAAGGATTTTTCCAGAACCACGTTGCGGCCTTTCGGGCCCAGGGTTACTTTCACCGCGTCGGCCAGGATGTTCACGCCTTTCACCATCCGGCTGCGGGCGCTTTCTCCAAAACGTACGTCTTTTGCGCTCATCTTTGATTCCTCTCTAAATTGTTAATGACTTACCGTGTTCAGCCTTCGATAACCGCGGTGATATCGTCTTCGCGCATTACCAGCAGCTCTTCACCGTCAACCTTGACTTCGGTGCCGGAGTATTTGCCGAACAGGACCTTGTCGCCGACTTTTACGTCGAGCGCACGGATTTCGCCGCTTTCCAGGATCTTGCCGTTTCCGACCGCTATAACCTTGCCTTTGATCGGCTTTTCGGCCGCGGTATCGGGAATGACGATTCCGCCGGGGCTGGTGCGCTCTTCCTCCAGACGTTTCACCAGTATGCGATCATGCAGGGGACGAATTTTCATAGTTTCACTCTCCTTGGGTTGATCTCGTTAACCTTGAAGATTCAAGGGATTTTCAATCCTGTGCTGTTTAGCACTCCCCTTTCGGGAGTGCTAATGATAGTGTCGAGCCCTAAAAAATCAAGGCCAAAGGCTCAAAGAAGCTTTGAAGCAGCTCGCATTTCGAGGCCCCACCTGTTTTTTCACGGACCGGAAGGAGACAGTACCCGGAGTGTTTTTGGTCAGACACGTCTTGTTGCACTATTATGTGCAACTCACTGTCGGAGATGGTATTTAAACCCCTATGACCCAAGCTCTTGTTGTATTGACCACCCTGCCCGAGTACGCCTCCGCCCTGAAATTGGCCGAGGATCTGGCAGGGGCTGGATTGGCTGCCTGCGTCAATATCCTGGCTCCGATGACCTCGGTTTATGAATGGGAAGGCAAGCTGGAAAAGGGCCAGGAGCATCAACTCGTGATTAAAACTTCCATTGCCCGCTATCCGGAAGTGGAGGCCCGTATTCGCCGCGATCATCCATATGAATTGCCGGAAATTATCGCGCTGCCCGTGGCGACGGGCCTTGGGGCCTATCTGGATTGGATTGCCACACAGACTCTCAAATCAATCAGTTAAACGTGAAACCGCTGCATAAGTTTTTGATCGGCATCTTATTACTCCTGGCAGCCCTGGCCGGTTACAACCTGGCCTGGCTGCTGCATCCTCCGCAAGCGCAATTCCAAGCGCCGCCTCCTGTTAAAGAGTCCCCGGCGCCGGAGACGCTGCTCGGCCAGCAGAGACCAGCCTTCACTTTGCCCGATTTGGCGGGCACCGCGCATAGCGTGTCGGAATGGGATGGGCATGCGCTTTTGATCAATTTCTGGGCAACCTGGTGCACGCCCTGCCGGGAGGAAATTCCTGCTTTTATCGAGATACGCCGTCGCTACGAGAAGCGGGGATTCGAAATAGTCGGTATTGCCGTCGATAGTCCCGAATTCGTTACCGAATATGCACGGGATCTGGGGATTCCTTATCCCTTGTTGTACGGGTCCGACGATGCAGTGGAAGTGAGCAGGCTTTACGGCAACCAGCAGGGTACTTTGCCATTTACCGTGTTTGTAGACGCCAAGGGGCGCATCGCCCATATCCATAACAGCGGCGTACTTACGGAGTCTGAATTAACCCCTATTGTAGAAGACCTGTTAAAAGTCTCAGCTGAAAATGAGCCGAAAAGGAGCAAACTTCCCTAAAACTGCGCCGAACTCAAGGCCAAGTAGACACCTCCCTGAATTTAATGCACAATCCTCGCCTTCAAATTTGTTCGGTTCTTTATGCCCCGAATACTGGTTTTACATGGACCTAACCTGAATTTACTCGGCCGGCGCGAGCCGGAGGTCTATGGATACACGGACCTCGAAACAATTAATAAACATCTGGCCGAAGTGGCAACGCAACAGGGCTGCAAGCTGGAGAGCTTTCAAAGCAATGCCGAACACGAGCTGGTGGATCGTATTCAGCAGGCGGCGGGCAAGGACGTAGGATTTATCGTGATCAATGCTGCGGCCTATACCCATACCAGCATCGCCCTGCGGGATGCCTTAAAAGGGGTGGCCATTCCTTTTATTGAAGTCCATTTATCGAATGTTTTCGCGCGCGAATCCTTTCGCCATCACTCCTATCTGGCGGATGGGGCGGTGGGTGTTATCAGCGGCCTGGGCGCGCAGGGCTACGAATTTGCGGTAATGGCCGCCTGTCGTTTCCTGAATTCAAAAAAATAAGGTGAAGACCGTGGATATACGAAAAGTAAAAAAATTGATCGAATTGCTTGAAGAATCGGATGTCGTGGAGCTTGAGATCAAGGAAGGCGAGGAATCGGTCCGTATTTCACGGGGCAAGGCGGCAGCGATGCCCATGCCTATGGCGCCGATGATGGCGGCTCCCATGCCGGCAGCAGCCCAGGCGCCCGCCGCGGCCACCGCCCCGGAAGGGGCTTCCAGAGAACCGTCCTATGACGGCCATGTCGTGGAGTCGCCGATGGTGGGGACTTATTACGAGGCGCCGGCCCCCGGCAACCCTCCTTTCGTCAAGGTGGGGCAACGCGTCAACGTGGGCGACACTCTGTGCATCATAGAGGCGATGAAAATACTTAACCAGATCGAATCCGACGTGGCCGGCGAAGTGAAGGCCGTCCTGTGCAAGAACGGTGATCCGGTTGAGTATGGGCAAAAGCTGTTCGTCATCAAATAAATAAAATTCACATAAAATCGGATCCCATGCTGGAAAAAATTGTGATTGCCAACCGGGGGGAGATTGCGCTGCGCATTCTCCGGGCGTGCCGTGAACTGGGCATTAAAACCGTGGCGGTTTATTCAACCGCGGACCGCGACCTGAAACATGTCCGCCTGGCCGACGAATCGGTCTGCATCGGCGCGCCGCCGTCGGCTGAAAGCTATCTCAACATTCCCGCGATCATCAGCGCGGCGGAAATAACAGACTCGGTTGCGATCCATCCCGGTTACGGTTTCCTGTCGGAGAACGCGGACTTCGCGGAGCGCGTCGAGAGCAGCGGTTTTACCTTTATCGGGCCGACCGCGGATGTCATCCGTATCATGGGTGACAAGGTCGCCGCCATTCGCGAAATGAAGGCGGCGGGCGTTCCCTGTGTGCCAGGTTCAGACGGCCCGCTCGGCAACGACCCGGCGAAAAACCAGAAGATCGCGCGCGAGATCGGTTATCCCGTCATCATCAAGGCTGCGGGCGGCGGCGGCGGACGCGGCATGCGCGTGGTGCATTCCGAGGCTTCACTGGTCAACGCCATCGCGACGACCCGGGCGGAAGCCAAGGCGGCTTTCAATAACGATGCGGTGTACATGGAAAAATTCCTGGAGCATCCGCGGCATATCGAAATTCAGGTTATCGCCGACACTCACGGTAACGCGGTGCATCTATGCGAGCGCGACTGCTCGATGCAGCGTCGGCACCAGAAGGTGATCGAGGAGGCGCCGGCGCCCGGCATCACCGAGAAACAGCGCAAACAGATCGGAGCGCGTTGCGTAGAAGCGTGCAAGCGCATCAAGTACCGCGGCGCGGGTACTTTCGAGTTTCTGTACGAGAACGGCGAGTTCTACTTCATAGAAATGAACACCCGTGTGCAAGTAGAACACCCCGTCAGCGAGATGATCACCGGCGTCGATATCGTCAAGGAACAGATCCGCATCGCCGCCGGCGAGCCCCTTTCCTTCAGCCAGAAGGATATCGAACCGCGGGGACATGCCATCGAGTGCCGCATCAATGCCGAAGACCCGAAAACTTTCGTGCCCTGTCCGGGCACGATCACGCGCTATCATGCGCCCGGTGGTCCGGGCGTCCGGGTCGATTCGCACATTTATGCGGGCTACCGGGTTCCGCCCAATTACGACTCCATGATCGGCAAGCTCATCGTTCATGCGCCGGACCGCCCGACAGCCATCGAGCGCATGTATGGAGCGTTGAGCGAAATCGTGGTGGATGGAATCAAGACCAACCTGGATTTGCATCGTGAAATGATGCGTGATGCGAATTTCCGCAACGGCGGCACCGATATCCATTACCTGGAAGGCAAGCTCAAGCAGGCAAAAGAAAAATAAACGGAACCTGTCCAGAACCTGATACTTGCCATTCCTGACCGATAAGCACAGTAGTTCGAGGCGGCTTCATGACCGATAATGTTTTTTGGTATGAAGCCGTTTTCACCGTGCCGGAGCGGCATGTTGAGATGGCCGAATCCGTCCTCTACGGTCATGGCGCGCTGTCGGTGACCCTGCAGGATGCCGCCGACCAGCCGCTGCTGGAACCCGCCCCCGGAGAAACTCCGTTGTGGAATTTGTCCGTCGTGACGGGTTTGTTTTCCCAGGATCAAGATCCCGATGCACTGTTACGGAGTTTGCAATCCGCGCTCGCCGGTATCGCTGGCGGCTTGCGGATTGCGCGCGTCGAGAACCAGCCCTGGGAACGTGCGTGGATGGAGGATTATCGTCCCATGCATTTCGGACGGCGCTTGTCCGTTTATCCCGGCCATATTCCTCCCGATGATCCGGAACGCGTCAATATCATTCTTGATCCGGGCCTGGCTTTCGGCACCGGCACGCATCCGACCACCGCATTGTGCCTGTGCTGGCTGGATGCCCGTGAAATAAGCGGCAAGACCTGTGTCGATTACGGTTGCGGTTCCGGCATTCTGGCGGTTGCAGCGCTGAGCCTGGGAGCCGCGAGTGTTTACGCGGTCGATATCGATCAGCAGGCCTTGATCGCGGCGGAGCAGAATGCGCTGCGTAACGGGATTGCCTCGGGCTTGCATATAATGAGCCCGGACAAGCTCGGCCGGGTGCAGGCGGATATCGTGCTGGCAAACATCCTCAGCAATACTATTGTTCTGCTGGCGCAGACCCTGACAGACCTGGTCAGGCCCGGCGGCGAGCTGGTGTTATCGGGAATTCTGCATGAGCAGGCGGAACAGGTGCGCGGCGCTTTCGCTCATGCTTTTGAGTTTGAACCGCAGTATAAAGCGGAAGATTGGGTGCTGTTGGCGGCCAGAAAATTTTAGGGATCGATATTATATCGCCAGCCGCATCAGCAAATTCGGAGGCCATAAAAAACGACACCTTCGATCTGAATCGAAAGTGTCGCTGCAAAGGGGTATGGTTTAAAAGAAGTGGATGGACAGGCTCAGATTAACCAACGGCCACATCTCCAGATCCTTGTTTTCTTCTTCTAATTCCGCTTCTTCCTGGTTGATATCCGCTTCGTTAATGCTGTCATCCGATACATCGATATCCACCTGGGGCGAGCCCTGCATTACGACTCCGATATCCAAAGCGAAATTGATCAGTCCGTCATCGGTCGCGCTGCCGAAACCGAAGCCGGCGTAACCTCCGTCCTCAAATGAGATCATGGCCGTTACCTCGGTATCGATGGCGGGATGCTGGCCGCCAATGGTGATTTCGCTGTTGTTGACTCTGCCGGAGGTCGTGATTGAATTATTATTCTTGAAATATCCCGCGGTCAGGTGGAATTTGCCGGCTAAAGGAAAAATGTCGAGCATCAGGTACTGGTTGTCGAAATCGAATTTGGGATTCTGGTACTCCAGACCTTCCTCGTCTTCGATGTCGATATCGTATTCATAATCGGACGAATTTACGCCCGCGCGCAGGCCCACGAAGGAATTCAAGCCCAGTGCAGCCTCAAAACCGTTGCCCATGGTGCCGCCATGCGCCCCTACCGCCAGATCGAGCGCGCAAGCTGAACCCGGTAAAGCCAGCCCGGCCAGGGTAACAGCGAAAATCATATAATAATTCTTGTTCATGGATGGTCTCCTCAAAAGCTCCGGTTTAGATATTACCAATGCTTTTCAGATTCTAGCTCATCGTTTTGATAAATTTGCGACTTGCTACCCATTTGCAAGTCTGCATAATGTTGTCTTGTGAACACCCGGTGTCCCGATTGTAAGACCCTTTTCCGCGTGACCAAGGCGCAGCTTGCGCAGGCCGATGGCCAGGTTCGCTGCGGCCAATGCGGCTGTATCTTTAGCGGATTTATCCAGCTTGTCGCGGACAAACCCGATAAACGCGCGGTTAAGGCTGATAAAAGAGATGCTAAAACTCCGGTCAGCCCCGATTTTTTCAAGCGGATGCTGTTGGCCCGTTCCGGTGGCGTCGGCAAATGGGCGCGGGTGGGCTGGAGCCTGGGAGCGGCGTTGCTCAGCCTCGCGCTGTTATTGCAACTTGCATATATAGAACGGGAACGCTTGCTGAGGCATGAGCGTATCGGGCCTTATATCGCCGACTGGTGTCAGCGCATACCGCGCTGCGTGCTGCCGCCTGCGCGCGATTCGGGGCGCATCCAGCTGGTCAGCCGCAGTGTCTATTCGCATCCCAATATAAACGGCGTGCTCATCGTCAATGCTGTCATCACCAACAGCGCTGCTTTCAGTCAGCCTTATCCCGTTTTATTGATCAGTATGTCCAACCGGCGCGGTCAAGTGATTGCCGAGAGATATTTCAAGCCGGAGGAATATCTGATTATGGAGGCCGTGGATTCCTCGGGCATGGAACCCGGTAAATCAGTCCCCGTGACTCTTGCCGTGATGGATCCCGGGCAGGATGCCATGGCCTTTGAAATTGATTTTTTATGATGCTTGAAAAGCCCCGAATAATTTATTCCTGAATTCCTGGCGCACGGCAAAATTTCCGGAAGCGATTTTGTGGTCGGGGCATACACGCCGAATATGCCACATCCTTCGTACAAGGGAGTCATCATCAGGATGATACGAGCGGAAGCAGAAAGACGGTGTTTTGCTTTTCTTCATTTTTCAAACACTTAAGTGTTTGAAAAATGGCGGTGCATGCATGTGTTGCGAAACCGGGTTTCGATCTATCCAGGACCGCTCTTCAAAACCCGTTCCGGTCGGCGCGATGGTTTCGCTCTTTATCCGCGCACCCAATAGCGTTAATATTCCACCCCCGCCCGGTGGTTTCTATAAACGATATGCAAATAGGGCCGTATACTTTTTCCAACAATCTGGTATTGGCGCCGATGGCGGGAGTCACCGATGCGCCGTTCCGGCGTCTTTGCAGAAGACTCGGCGCGGGGCGCACCGTTTCCGAAATGCTGACGTCGAAATCGGAACTGTGGGAGACCGCCAAGTCCAGCTGCAGGATGAATTTCGCAGGCGAGGATGGAATCCGCTGTGTACAGATCGCGGGCGCGGATCCCGCGATGATGGCCGAAGCGGCCCGGTATTGCGTGGATCTCGGGGCTGACCTGATCGATATCAACATGGGCTGCCCGGTGAAGAAGGTATGTAACGTAATGGCCGGTTCAGCCTTGCTGAAAGACGAGCTGCTGGTCTGCAGGATCCTGCAGGCGGTGGTCTCGGCGGTAACGGTTCCGGTCACGCTTAAGATACGCACCGGCTGGGGAGCGGCTTGCAGAAACGGCCTGAATATCGCCCGGATTGCGGAAGCCTCCGGCATACAGGCTCTGGCGGTGCATGGGCGCACCCGTGAAGACGGTTACAAGCAAGCGGCCGAATATGAAACGATCGGTCTCATCAAGCAGGCAGTGCGTATTCCGGTGCTGGCAAACGGCGATATCGATGGTCCGGAGAAAGCCCGCCTGGTTCTGCAATCGACCGGTGCGGATGGATTGTTGATCGGGCGGGCGGCCCAAGGCAATCCGTGGATATTCCGCGAAGTCGATCATTTTCTCAGGACCGGCCGCCACTGCGTCAAACCGGGATTGGCGGAAATGCGCGAAGTGATACTGGAACATGTGACAAATCTTCATGCGTTCTATGGAGAGGAGGCGGGCCTGCGCATTGCCCGCAAGCACATCGGCTGGTATCTTAAACCGCAGTATCCTCTGTTCTGGCGAGAGATCAGCCAGGTGGAAGAGGCAGGCCGGCAATATCAATTGATTGAATCGTTTTTCCGGGATATCGCTGTGCAACAGGCATCCGGTTCAAGGTTGGCTGCTTAAGCGCCGTTCAAGGCGATGAGGCCGGATGAATAGAAATAGGGGGCAGGGCTGTTTGGTATGAGCAAGGCGTCGGCAAGAAGCAAGAAGACGGATTTCAAGGCGAGCGTTGAATCGTGCCTGCGGGGATATTTCCATAACCTCAACGGCGAGAGGGCGGCCGGTCTGTACAAGATGGTTATCGAGGAAACGGAGTCCGCATTGATCGAAGCCGTCATGGAATACGCCGCAAAGAATCAGAGCAAGGCCGCCGACTATCTGGGCATTACCCGCGGAACTTTGCGCAAGAAAATCAAGCAATACGGCCTTGATAAATAAAAAACCACCGCGCTTGACGATACTGCGTTAAAAACTCGCGACGCATTTATTACGGCCGGTTTTACTCGGGACTCTGACCTGGTGTCCGTGGGCGGGACATGCCGTACATCCTAGGCGCTCTTAACGTTGTTATAGGGGATAAAATTGGAGAAACAAAATCTTGTGACCGTCAGGCGTGCCCTGATCAGCGTATCCGACAAGACGGGCATTCTTGAATTCGCAAAAAAACTCCGCGGGCTCGGAGTTGAAATACTCTCCACTGGCGGCACGGCCCGACTGCTTGCGGACGGCGGGGTGGATGTGACGGAGGTTTCCGACTATACCGGCTTTCCGGAAATGATGGACGGCCGCGTCAAGACCTTACACCCGAAGATCCATGGCGGCCTGCTCGGCCGCCGCGGTGTCGATGGGGAAGCGATGCGCGAACATCATATAGATCCGATCGATATGCTGGTGATCAATCTTTATCCGTTCGAGAAAACCGTCGCGACGCCGGGCTGCGACCTGGCGTCCGCAATCGAGAATATCGATATCGGCGGCCCGGCCATGCTGCGCGCCGCCGCGAAAAACTATACGGATGTGGCCGTGCTGATCGATGCCTCCCAGTACGAGGCCGTGCTCACAGAGCTGCGAGCACAGGGCGGTCTCTCCGGGAGCACCCGCTTCGCCCTTGCCGTCGCGGCCTTCAACCGCGTTGCGCAATACGACGCCGCGATCAGCGATTATCTGTCCGGTCTGCAGACGGACGGCTCATGCTCGCGGCTTCCGACTCAGATCAACGGCTGTTTCGTGAAAGTGATGGACTTGCGTTACGGCGAGAACCCTCACCAGCAGGCGGCGTTCTACCGCGATCTCAACCCTGTCCCCGGCGCGCTGGCGACTTTCCGTCAACTCGCGGGCAAGGAGCTGTCTTTCAATAATCTGGCGGACGCGGACGCCGCCTGGGAGTGCGCGCGCCAGTTCGATGCTCCCGCCTGCGTGATCGTCAAGCACGCCAATCCCTGCGGCGTGGCGACGGCCTCCGATATCGGGGCCGCTTACGAGCGCGCATACCGGACTGACCCGACGTCCGCTTTCGGCGGAATTATCGCCTTCAACCGGCCTCTGGACGCGGCGACCGCGCGGCTGATACTTGAGCGTCAGTTCGTCGAAGTCCTGATCGCGCCGCAGATTACCGAGGAGTCTCTCAGCGTC
Source organism: Gammaproteobacteria bacterium (assembly GCA_036274675.1). GTDB lineage: Bacteria > Pseudomonadota > Gammaproteobacteria > HTCC5015 > HTCC5015 > DASUFE01. The sequence goes on along the minus strand of DASUFE010000012.1, from coordinate 1,825 downwards.
TGCGCCAAGAAACCGAACGTGCGCGCCATCGAGATCCCTCCGGGCGAGGGCCATAACAGCCACGATTTCAAGCGCATTGGCAGCGGCCTGTTGCTGCAAACGGCGGACAGCTCCATGGTCGGCGAGCAGGCGCTTAGGATCGTCACCCGGCGCAAGCCGTCGCCGGATGAAGTGCGCGATCTCATGTTCGCCTGGAAGGTCGCCAAATTCGTCAAGTCCAACGCCATTGTATATGCGAAGGATTTGAGCACGGTCGGCATCGGGGCCGGCCAGATGTCGCGCATCTACTCGGCACGTATCGCCGCGATCAAGGCGGAAGACGCGAAACTCGACGTCAAGGGTTCGGTCATGGCTTCGGACGCCTTCTTCCCGTTCCGGGACGGCATCGATGCCGCCGCCGCCGCCGGCATCAAGGCCGTGATCCATCCCGGCGGTTCAATGCGCGACCAGGAAGTCATCGCGGCGGCGGATGAGAATGGCATGGCGATGGTATTTACGGGAATGCGCCATTTCAGGCATTGAACTTGATCTACCCGGTGCTCTGCGCTTGGCGTTGTAAAGAAACGGGGAGGATACGATGAAGCGGGATGTTTCGGCAAAGGCCGCGCTCGCGGCGGGACTCATAGGATTCTGCGGGCTGATCTACCTGGTCGTCTGGGACAGAATTCTCAAGTATTACTTCGGCAATGACGCCGTTTCCGCGACCGTCATCGCCGCCGCCTGCCTGCTCGGACTGGGTATCGGCACATATATCGCCGGGCATTGCGGCAAGTGCAGCGTTAAAACCCTGGCCGTGTTCGAATTGGCTTGTGGTCTGTTCGGGATGCTGAGTTCTCACCTCATCGCCGCGGTCGCGCCTCTGGTGGCTGGAGCGCTGAAGGTGGTTCCGGAACAGATGGAGGGCGTGCGCGCGGCGGTTATGGTCGGCTCCCTCCTGTTGTTGATGCCGCCGGCGGCGCTGATCGGCGGCGGTTTGAGGTTGCTGTTCAAAAATTTCCCCCGAGTCAGGGGAGGGCTGATTCAGGCATTCCTCGCATTGGGGGCCTGTCTGGGCACGCTCGCTGTGCCGTGCCTCGTGTTGTATCGGTTTGATTTGCCCGCCGTGCTTATGATCGCCGGAGGAATCAATATCGCGCTGGCACTGGCGCTGTACCTATGGTCCCGCAAATCACCCGCTACGGCGCACGATACACACGCGCCAGGCGGCAATGAAGACTCCCGCCTGCGGCCGCTGCTGCAGGCGCTCTCATTCGTCGCCGGGTTTACCGTCATTGTTCTCGGAATCTCGCTGCTGCGCGCCATGTCGATCGCCAATCCCTCGTCGGCCTATAATTTTCCGCTCACACTGACGCTCTTCCTGTCGGCCTTTGCGCTGGGCAGTCTGCTGTTCGTGCGCGGTGTGGCGGCGGATCGCGATGTAATCCTGTACCGGGCCGGCTGGTTACTGGCCGGCGCCGGCCTGGCCATGTTGCTCGGCATCTGGAGTGCCTCATACCTGCAGGCCAACTATTATCCGGTTTCCTTTTTGCCGTTGCTGGGTGGAAATTACGACGTCCTGTTTTGGAGTATGGTGTTCAGTATGCTGCTGATCATGCCCGCGCCTCTGCTGCTCGGAGCCGTCTTGTCCCTGCTGGATAAACTGCACTCCGCCCGGCTCTGGACCGCTTTCTTTCTGGGTGGCTGCGGCGGACTGTTGCGTGCCGGTTTCGCAGGCTTTCCCCTGCTCGGCACGCGAGGCCTGTTGAGCCTCATATACTGTCTTGCGTGCGGCTCCGGAATCGCCTTGATGGCCTGGATATGGCGGCGCGATGTGCAACGCGGTGGA
>DASUFE010000011.1:0-55363 GCA_036274675.1 Gammaproteobacteria bacterium | reverse complement strand
CTCGACGCGAAGCTCGTGAGCGGTGAAAAAGGAATCCGAACCGCTGGAGGGGCTGACAGCGGGGTTCGAAGAATAGCGGATATGCTGGCGGTTCAAATATATTTTCAGGCGCCGCCCTTCCACGATAGTGCTTAACAGATTCTTCACTTCCTGGGCGATATCGATACCGTTTGCGACCAGGTATCTGTTGGACGGCAGGGCCTCCGCGATATCGAGCAGCTTGTATTGCGTCGACGAGAATTCGTTCAACTTGTCTCTCATTGTATTACGGGCGACATTCTCGAAATTTCTCTCCAAAAATTCCAGAACGTCTTCAAAGCCGAACAGATTGAACAAACCGCTGCTGAGATTCAAATCCAGAAAGGGATCGTAGTTCTCCAGGCGGAAATTCGAGACGTATCCAGTATTGATATCATAGTCGCCAACGACGTAAAACGAAGTGGCGCGGCTGACCACGGTCGCATTCCAGATGCTGGCGCCGTACTTGCTTTTGGCTTTCGCCTTGAGATCTATGCTTAAAGGACCGATCTTTATCTGCATGATGCCGTTGCTCTGGCCGGTCAGCTCCAAAGAGATGCTCTGGGGAAAGCTTCCCATGTTGAAATTGAATTCCGACACTTCGCCACCGCCAGCGGCGTCGGCGGCGGCGTCATAGAGAGCTCCATATAAAGACCCATAGAGGTCGCTGTACTGCCGGCTGAATTCGGCTCCCATACCCTCCACATTCCGGAGGACGGGTTTGACTTCATTCTCGTTGGCCGCGGTTATGGTGTACCGGTTCGTGCTGTTTTCCAACACCAGTTTAATATCGTATTCCACGTCGCTGACATGTCTTACCGGTTCGCCATATTGAACCGCGTAAGCGCTGCCGGACGTGACGACGCAAGCAACAAGAGTCCCTATTAACCATCGTTTAAAATTATCTTTTTTCATCCGATTTTTCTCCTCTTTAAGAAATGAGCCGCACACCAATAATTAGCCGCCATGCGTAACCATAACTCTTTAGAAAAAATGGAAAGCCGCTCCTTCTCGTCTCGCGCACGCAAGCTGTCCACGGATTTGGAAAATGTCTCCCGATTTCCCGTCAAAGTAGACGGATACGCCCAGCCCGGCACAAAGTACAGGCTTTGCAAGGATATTTGCATCACCCTTGGGATGAAACCCCTTATCAAGGGTATGAAATCAGGCAGAATATGGGTGCCTTATCAGGCGCGCTCGATTACTTGAATATCACTGAACACATCAGAGCGCAGACCATCTGAAAATCAGCGCGGCCTGGCCGCGATACACATTCTTCTCATCAAGCACATTCCAAATCGTCGTCTGCTCGATTCTGAAACGCTTTCCCGTGGCTGAAATCCGCACGCCCTGATAGCCATCCACAAAACCGAATTCGCTGACGCGGTCCAGCAGCTTCTGCCGCTCAGTCCAACTGGCCGCCTCCGCGGATCGGCGCGAAGGCAGCGCGACGAAATTCGCCCAGTTCATTTCAAATAACCTCAACGCGGTTCGATTGCCGTAATTGAAAATCGGATCGTCGCCGAGTCCGTGCGAGACCACGCCGAAGGGGGCCTCATACAGTGCCTGCGCATTTTCTTCACGGGAGCACTTCTGCTCTATCAGCTCTCTCCCCGTTATGCGCTGGTAACTGGAGATCAGCAGCTCCGCATGCTCGCATAGAAAGGCGTTTTCCGGGCCGGGCTCAGGTCTGGACATGCAGGGAATTCTCATTGGGTTCCGACCCGCTTTATTACCACAAAGGCATGCGAGAGAGAAAATACTGTCCCGGTTATTTCCGAGCCGACGATTGCCCTCTTTCATTAAAACGGTTGATTGGCCATATCCGGATAATCGCGTATACTGCCCCGACAATAATAAAAGGCAGGGAAGCCTTATAAGTCCGTTATAAATAAAGCTCCCGCCGGGTTTTCATTACTTACTCTCTCTTTAAATAAATAGTGTCATCGGCACAAGGATAATGTCATGCCTATCGCATTTGTTTTGTCAAAGCACCGCATACAACCCCGCTTAACCTGGTTACTGCTGCTTGCAACACTGGGCGGCAGCCCTGCGCTGGCAGACGACTCGGCCAGCGTCACTCCCATCAGCATCAGTGTCGCGGAGTTCGCCAAGGACCCGGCGAAGGTGGCCTCCCTGAAAAAGGCCTTTACCCAGCTGCGCGCGAACAGCAGCGCGAAGACTACCTCGGCAACCTACCGGACCAGTTTCGACTATTGGGCCAATACCCACGGTTATTTCGGCAACGGCAAGCATGCGACCAATTTAAAAGCCTATATCGCCTACCGCATGCCCGGCTGCCTGCAGGCGCTCGACAAAGCCACCTGCGACCATTATTACGCGCACATGCAGAATACTCCCGTGCCGAAGGACGGCTTCACCGACGATGTGTGGGGAACCTGTCAGCACGGCAATCTGAATTTCCTGCCCTGGCATCGCATGTACCTGCACTTCTACTCAAGAACGCTGCGCAAGCTGAGCGGCGATCCGAACCTGGCGCTGCCTTACTGGAACTACTATCAGGAAACCAATCCGGCCTTGAAAGGCCTGGCCCTGCCGGTACTGGTTCGCGGCACGGCGGCCGGTACGCTGTACGATGAGTTCAGAACAATCGGCCTGAACGACAACACATCGGCCATCGATCCCGACGATGCCAGCGCCGCGCAGGCTTTCGATTACAATGACTTCATTCACTTTTCCAACACGCTGCAAGGTCAACCGCACGGCGTCATGCACTGCGCCGTCGGCACCGGTTGCGCCACGCCGGACCTGGGTTTCGTGCCGATCGCCGGCTTGGATCCGGTGTTTTATATGCATCATGCGAATATCGACCGCCTGTGGCAGTGCTGGTTGAACCGCAAGGCCAAGGGCGCGACCATCGATCTGGCCTGGGCCAAGGCAAATCTCGGCATGCCCGACAGCTGGTATAACACCCGCTACACCTTCGCCGATGAAAACGGCGACAAAGCCACGATGACGATCGCCGACGTCTTCACGCCCGGCGTGATCACGACTCATTACGATGTCGAGAACAACTGCGATACCACCATGGCTGCTGCCACCGAGAAGGCAAGGCCCAGACTGAAAGCGGCGCCGGCGCCATTAAAAGCGCATGCGCCCCTGAGCAGCGGCAAACCAGTAGCGTTGCGCGGCAAATCGGAAACCGTGGTGCCGCTGGCGCCGCAAACCGGTATTGAACTGCTGGCTATGCCAGCGCCGGAATCCGCCCAGCCCGGCCAGACCTTCCTGTTGCTGGAGAATGTGCAGATCGTCGGCAGCCCGGCGCTGACCTACAAAATATATCTGGCCAACAAAGACAAGCCCGAACAAAGCGTCTATATCGCGACCTTTAACTTGTTCGGCGCCGGCCATGAGCACGGCGATCATCATGGCGGCGGGACTCTCGATGACTTGATGTGGGATGTGACGGAGGAAATCCGCCAGCTGGGAGTTAAATCGGCGGAAGCGCTGGCGGTGCGGTTCGTAGCCAGCGATCAGGCCTTCGGCAAGCTCGAAGCCGCCGGCAGCGATCAAGACGGCGTCACGATCGGCAATATCCGTCTGGAAACCATGGCCGGCGCAAAACAATGAAATAAACAGCTCCGGGCGGCGCGCGTAGCGCGCACTTCATACCACCCTCTCCCTGCTCCAGGGAGAGGGTATGGGTGAGGGTGATGAAATTCCCGGACAACGCCTTTCATCCCGCCTTCTCCACAGAGATGAGAAAGAGATGAGTTCAAATAATAATTCATGGGAGATACTATGCAGACACTCTGGATAAAACCCGCGACGATTACCCTGGTCCTCGCCGCCGTAACCTCATTCACGACGGCGGAAGCAAAAGACACGCAGACCGCGCAACACTCGTTTCAGAACCCGCCGCTGATGCAGATCAACCGGCCCGACGGCGAGCAACAAACGCCGCCCAGGCAGTCACCCTCGCTGCAGTGGAAGGTCGACTACACCGCCAGCAAACTCTGGAACCCCGGCACCGGACGTTATGACAATGTCCGGCTGCGCAGTTATCAAGGCACCGGCATCGACCCGAACGCGCCCTACGTCGCGCCCATGATCCGGATCCAGCCCGGCGAAACGATTAACGCGACCCTGCTCAATCGCCTGCCAGCCGACCCCAGCTGCACCGACAAGTCCGCCAAGATCAACACGCCGCACTGCTTCAACGGCACCAACATGCATACGCACGGTTTGTGGATCAACCCCGCCGGCAACAGCGACAACGTTCTGATCTCGATCAATCCCGGCGTCGACTTCCAGTACGAATACAACGTGCCCGCGGATCACCCCGCCGGCACCTTCTGGTATCACCCGCACCGCCACGGCTCGACCGCGCTGCAGGTCGCAAGCGGCATGGCCGGCGCGCTGATAATCGAAGGCAAGCGTCCGCCGACCAAGGATCAGAACGGCGATATCGACACCTTATTAAAGCCCAGCAAAGCGCAATCCTTTAAAGAGCGCGTGCTGGTCTTTCAGCAGATCCAGTATGCCTGCTATACCAAAGACGCCAAACCCCAGATCAAGCGTAATGACGACAAAACCTACCGCTGCGACCCCGATGATGTGGGCGTCGTTGAAAATTACGATGACTTCGGCCCGGGCGGCTGGCAGGCCTCCGGCCGTTACACCAGCATCAACGGCGAGATCCAGCCGCTGTTCAACGATGCTCAGGCCGGCCAGATAGAACGCTGGCGCATGATCCATGGCGGGGTGCGTGACAGCATTAATCTGCAATTCCGCAAACTCAAGGACGGCGTGCAACTGCCGGCAGGCCAGCGCGCGGCGCAGGATAAAACGTTCATCGAACAGAACTGCACCGGCGCAATCGTTCCGCAACATCTCATCGCCGCCGACGGCCTCACCCTGGCCAACATCCGCCAGACTGACAACATCATCTTCCAACCCGGCTATCGCTGGGACGCGTTGATGCTGTTCCCTGAACCCGGGCAGTATTGCGTCATCGATGCCGATGCGGCGGCGGCCGCCAACGTCGACCAGACCGCCTCTTCCGGGCGGCTGCTCGGCATGGTCCAGGTCGGTGGTAAAAGCCTGAAAGGCAGCAGCAGCGGCGAGCAACTGCAGGCGGCCCTGATCGACGCCGCGAAACGCAGCTACCCTTCCGCCATTGGTGAACTGGTCATCGCGGATCTTAAAAACAATAATTCGCTGACCAGATTCGTGCAGCATCAAAGCATTCCGCCGACACCCAACAAGCAAACCCTGGAATTCAACATCAACAACAAGGGGTTCCTGATCGACAACGAGCCCTACAACCCCAATGAGATCGACCGCAAGCTGATCCTGGGCAACACGGACGAATGGACCCTGACCTCGGCTCTCGCGAGCCATCCTTTCCATATACACGTGAATCCTTTCCAGGTCGTCGCCATCTACGATCCGAACGGCAAGGACGTCAGCGCTCCGGGGGCCATTGACGATTTCGACAAGAGCGGCCCGCCCGACACCCAGTACCCGGGCCTGAAAGGCGCCTGGAAAGACACGCTCTGGGTGAAAAATGTGAGATTGTCCAACGGCGATCGCAAAACCTACAAAGTCATCGTGCGCACGAAATATGAACGCTACATCGGCGACTTCGTGCTGCACTGCCACATCCTCGACCACGAAGATCAGGGCATGATGCAGAACATCCGCATCGGTCTGCCGGACGGCAAGGGCGGCATCTCCGAAGGGCATCATTAAACAATGGTGGGATACAGAGATTACGTCTCTGTATCCCGACTGGGCGGCGCCTACCGCGTCACCGCATTATTTTCATTTCTTTAAGATTATCTTTTACCTTCGATTCAACTATCTTAGTGATATCTTTTTTCGTATGCATAAGGGGCCGCTTGACAAAAAAACGAATAAATTTATGGTTCTTCAAATATTGATCCACCAAGCGACCGATCACGACACCCGCCCTGCTTTCCACCCGCTCCAGAAACGTATCAAGGTCAGTTTGCGTATAACTTGGCCATGTCGGAAGCGGGCATTCGTTCACAGCTCCTCCAACCAGCGGAATAATTGGAAGAAACCGGTCGCCCTTATCGTCCATAACATAATGCTCCGTCTTCATAGCATCGTTCCACTCCGCGAATAGCGTATTATTCTCCGGCAAAATAAAATGATCCTTTAAAAATTTTTGCGCATTACGCCGACCGAGAAAATAATCATGAGATCTGAAATCACGCTTGAGAAACCCGCCAAACCCCTCTAAGGCTCCGCAGGCAATGGGATGCAAAGAACCGTTTCGACTTGGCGCGATCATAAAACGCGAATACACATTGTCCTTGGCGGCCAAGATTAATTCATCGGCTTTAAATCGCGCCTGGTTCTTGAGCGCCGCGAAAAGCTTCAATACAAGGCCGAACAGTCCTGAAGCGGGTTTATATTTACCGTCAAAAAACGTAGTACTTGGAAACGGGTCAATTAATAAAACCGCTTTTTTTGCTTCCTCGCCCGACTGAGTGTTTCGCTTAGCCGTTCCAGCTATCATGCGTCTTGCCAGCTCTAATGGCTCATTGTTCATAACACCCCCGTCCACGCACTGGAACTCGTATTGATAGGGGCGCTCCAATTCGCCCCAATTTGGTGGGACGGGGCCGGGAGTAAAGCAGGCATGTGGCTTGCTTTCAGGAGTGGGTATCAACCACTCGCGTGAGCTGTAACAATCCCGTCGACTTTCATCAGCTATTGTATGGCGCAAGGTTCGTGGAGCCAAACCTATAGGAAACGCTCCGGTGGCCATTGCAGATAACTTCATTCTTTCTTTTACAGATGATGACTGCGCGCCAAACTCGGACCAACTCATCGCATACCGGTCAGGGTGGTTTCCGTTACCCGCGTCACTGATGCTGAAATGCACATAATCAGCATGCAGCGCCATATCGAAAGCCGCCGGCTTATCGGATTCCACCCTGAATGAATACGGCACTCCCCGAAGATTGGTAACCGTCAGCAAAAGTTCAAAACTATCGGCCACATAAGGGCGTCTGCCGGAACGGGGGGTTATATCCAAACCCGCGTCCGCGATTTCCGATAGCACAGTCGAATCCAGCAGCGAAAGAACCGGATTTTTCTTATTATTCAAATCCCGGGTATCCAGCAAACTTTCAAAATCGATTCGCTCCACCCAGCTATCGAACAGTTTGTTCAGTCCCTTGTTTTTCGCCGCGGACTCTTCATCTTTAATCGAAGGTTGATCCGAACCAAGATATGCGGCGCCAAGTACGGCTGTAATTCCGCCCGCTGACGCACCGGAAAATGTTGAAAGCTTTACATCATGCGGCGGAACCGGAGAATTTTCTTTCTTCAATCTATACCATTCATCCAATGCGTAAACCATGAAGTCAATCACTCCGCTTGTGTACGCACCCGCGGAAATGGCTCCCGCCCCCACCAAACCTATTTCAAATGGTTCATTAGACATAGCCCAAACTCCTCCTTGAATATAAAAAGCCTATAAAGCAGTCCAACATCTATCGTCAGTTCATCGACAACCGCTGTCAGTTAATCACACAATCGGGAAATGAAGCGGTATTTTTACCGATTCCATTCCTTGTTACGGCAGCTCCAAGCCTTAGATACAGCAGCACACACACTGACATCACACGCCGCCGCGCAATCTTCCATTGTTTTATTCAAAACCCAATCCCTTTGCTCTCAGACTATCCTCAGCACCGGCAACAAAACCCTCTGGGCAAAGGTACCCGTGCCACTTAACGTGGCAGCATGGAAATCATCGGTGAATATCGGTTTTAGTGAATCATCTGCTCATCATCCCTGAACCACTTTATTCTTATTATTGTTCTTACATTCCTTGTATCTTTTTATCGTCGCCCATCTCCTGCCTTTGCCAAGCAGGTTGTACGGCATACAATACACCCAGCGCAAACCCAACTCAAGTTCTTCAGGAACGCCCCAGCCTCTTAACAACTGCAATTTACGTTACCTGCGGCGTATGGCCGAAAATACTTCAATCACCATCGGAATGAAGCCGATAGACTTCCGCAAAGCGACGATAAGCGTTGGAGCGACCAGCCAGCCGGGACTGACCTGTGTCTCCTTGGTACTGACGGAATATCAGTCCGCAGGAAAAGAACTTTTTTGGCGCCATGTTGCGGAGCGCGTGGTAAAAATGGGATCACGGAGTGAGCGAGCGGAATGTTTTGTTTTGAATTCCTTCATCCCCTGCCCATCCCTCTGCCCTTCGGGCATCTCCCTTCCTCCCGGAAGGGAGACCTGAAACTTAATTATCTTGAAGCCCTGATGCGACTCGCCGCAAGCGCAATGGGCGGCGCGAAGATAAACATATGCATAAGCACACTGCGAGCCAGGGAGAATAAAGTATCAGGCCGCCCGAAAGTCGCGAGTGAAATCGGTACGACAATATAGGTCATGACGAGATAAGCGACGATGCCGTAGAGCGGTCCGAAAATAAAAGGATATTTCCTCAGCGGCGATACATAACCGGAGACGGTTACGTAAGCCGCCGCGAAGCAGAAGCTGACGAAGAAATGCAACACCAGGCCCAGCAGCGCTGACTGGGCACCGGCCTGGTAGGCATCATTGCCCATAAAAGCGGTGGCGACGGCCTGCAGGATCACGAGCGGAGGGACGTTTTCGAAAACCTGCCAGATTACAAAAATCGCCATCAACTCGATAAAGCCGGCGGCGAAGCCGCCCCATAGAATCGCTTGAGTGCGGTTGAAACTGGGTAAAGTCATCCTGATCTCCCATCTTGGTTGTTATTGCACGACCCTGCACCCACCCGCCGGTATTGCATTACTCCGCCCGCAACGGACACGCCTGCTTTGCACCTTGGCGTCTTTGCGAGTGAATTTTTATCCTTATCAAGGTAGTGGGCAGGTGCGCCCTACAATACACCTCATACAAAAAGCTTTTCAAGCTCCGGCTCAGCCAGTAGTATGGCGAAGCTTCCCACGCAGAGAAACCTGGAATCCCCATGAGCATCAGCAGTTCCGGCGACAGCGTTCCGCCGGCCGGCTCCCTGGCGCGTCTCGCCGCCGCCGTCTACTTTTTCATACTCGGCTTCATGGTCGCCACCTGGGTTACGCACATACCCACCATCAAGAACCGGCTCGGCATCAGTTCCGGCGAACTCGGCATGGCGCTGCTCGGGATCGCCATCGGCTCGATATTCTCCATGTACGCCATCGGCGTGCTGCTGCCCCGCTGGGGCAGCCGCAAACTCACGGTCGCGGGTTCGCTGCTCGGCACCATGCTGATGGCGCTGCCGGTGCTGGCGCCCAGTTATCCGTTGCTGCTGGGCGCTTTCATCGCGCTCGGCGCCGCCAACGGCAGCGCGGTGGTCGCGATGAACGCGCAAGGAGTCGCGATCGAAAAGCGCCTCGGCCGCTTCGTCATGTCCTCGCTGCACGCGATGTTCAGCATCGGTGGCCTCAGCGGCTCGCTGTTCGGACTGCTGATGCTGTCCGCGGGAATATCGCCGGCCGCGCACTCGTTGATCGCGGCCGCGATCGGGATCGCGCTGGCGCTGCTCACGAAACGCTTTTTATTACCCGATCCCGGCGACTCCGCCCATTCCTCGGCGAAGGGTTATTTCCCGCCGCGGGGAAACCTGCTGCTGCTGGGGGTGCTGACCTTCGTAACCCTGATGACCGAAGGCGCGGTCGCGGACTGGAGCGCACTTTATCTGAATCAGCAGGCAGGACTCAAATCCGAACTGGCGGGCCTGGGTTACGCCGGATTTTCGCTGGCGATGGCGATCGGCCGTTTCGCCGGCGACCGCCTGGCGCATGTCTTCGGCAGGGGTACTCTGCTGCGGGTGGGTGGAACGCTGGCGGCGCTGGGTTTCACCACCCTGGTGTTTTTCAACTATTACGTCACGGCCATCGCGGGATTTATCGGCGTCGGATTCGGCGTATCCAATGTGATTCCCCTGCTCTTCGGCACCGCCGGCAATATCAAAAATGTGCCGCCGGGCGTCGGTATCGCCACCGCGAGCGCCCTCGGGCACATGGGATTCCTGGTGGGCCCGCCGCTGGTCGGGTTCCTGGCCGATGGAATAGGCCTGGCCTATGCCCTGGGGATATTCGTTATTTTCATGGGGCTCGTCGCCGCATTGGGCGGATGGGTGGAGCGCCAGACTGACACCGCGGCATGATTTATCAATGGCATTCTTTAATTTGAAAACCAAGTGCAATAAGGAAGCCGGATATTTATACTTGCGCGGAACAACCAACGCGCCAGGCAGGCTTGGTCCGGCATTCACCCATGTAGTATATTTGACTATATGTAGGGCACGCGCGAGAATGGCTTATCAATCCTTGTCCACCATAGGTATATAAAAGTGTCTACAGCCACCACTGCGAAGCTCTCCGTCGTCGAGAAAATCGGTTACAGCCTCGGCGACCTCGCCGCCAATCTGATCTTCCAGACGCTGCTGACCTTCCTCGCCTTTTTCTACACCGACGTATATGGCATCCCTGCAGCGGAAGCCTCCACCATTATTTTTATTGGCGGCATGATCGGGGCCTTTTTCAATCCGCTGATGGGTCTTATCGCGGACCGCACCCGGACCCGCTGGGGCAAATTCCGGCCCTGGATTCTGTGGACCTCCATTCCTTTCGGAGTGGTTGCGCTGCTGGCCTTCAGCACGCCCGATTTCGATGCACCCGGCAAAGTCATCTACGCGCTCAGCACCTATATATTGCTGGTGCTGGTCTATTCCGCCAACAACCTGCCTTACGCGGCCTTGAGCGGCGTGCTGACCGGCAACATGGCGGAGCGCAACAGCCTGTCCTCCTACCGCTTCGTGGCGGTGATGATCGCCCAGTTCATCATCCAGGCGCTGCTGCTGCCGCTGGTGCTGATCCTGGGCGGCGGCGACAAGGCCGAAGGTTTCAGAAACACCATGACACTGTTCTCCATCGTGGGTGTGGTATTTTTTATCATCACTTTCCTCACCACCCGGGAGCGCATCGTACCGGCGCCGGAGCAACGCTCGACCATCGGGCAGGATCTCGGTGATCTGTTCAGGAACCGGCCCTGGATCATCATGCTGGTGGTGACGATTCTTGTCTTCATCACGCTGGCCCTGAAAGGCGGCATGTACGTTTATTACTTCAATTACTATGCGAGCGAGCCTCATCTCGCCGCCTTCCTGGAAAATATCGGCTTCAACGGCTTTATCGATAATCTGAATATCGCACTGACCAGCATGGGTCTCACCGAATTCCAGTGGCCGAAAGACGCGCCGACATCCGCTTTGAGCGTATTTTTCGGCTCGGGCATCATTTGCATGATCATCGGCATCGGCTTCTCGAAAATGCTGGCCGACCGTTTCGGCAAGCGCAACGTATTCGGCGCCTCGGTGTTCGTGTCCACGCTGTTCCTGCTGGCCTTCTATGTGTATCCGCCGGAAGCCGCAGGTCTCGTGTTCCTGTCGGGCGGAATCCTGCACGGCTTCTTCTACGGCATCTCGATCCCGCTGTTGTGGGCCATGATCGCCGATGTAGCCGACTACTCGGAATGGAAGAACAATCGTCGAGCCACCGCCATCATCTTCTCGGCGATGATTTTCGGCCTGAAGGCGGGCCTAAGCGTCGGCGGCGCGCTGGTGGCCGGCATACTCGCCGTCTACGGTTACGAGGCGGGGCTCGAGGCCCAGAACCCCGCGACCGTCAACGGTATTAAACTCGCGGTGAGCCTGTACTGCTCGCTGCCGTTCCTGATCGCGGTCGCCAGCCTCTTCATCTACGAAATCGACAAGAACATGGAACTGAAAATCGAATCGGACCTCGCCGCGCGCAGGGCCAAAGCCTGATACATAAAGGGTTAATGTAATGAGCGAGGAAGCAAGGGACCTGAAAGGTCTTGAGGCAAAAGCGATTTCGAAGCCGCTGGTCGAGCATCTCTACACGGCCGATCCCTCGGCGCATGTGTTCGACGGCCGGATCTACATCTACCCTTCGCATGATATCGACGCCGGCATCCCGTTTAACGACAACGGCGACCATTTCGACATGGAAGACTACCATGTGTTTTCGATGGACGCCCCGGGCGGCGCAGTAACTGACCACGGCGTCGCTTTGCACGTCAAGGACGTGCCCTGGGCGGGACGGCAGATGTGGGCGCCGGACGCCGCGCGCCGTAACGGCAAGTACTACTTCTATTTCCCGGCCAAACGCAAGGACGGAATTTTCCAGATCGGCGTCGCCGTCGGCGATACGCCGGCCGGCCCCTTCAAACCCGAACCCGCGGCCATCAAGGGCAGCTACTCCATCGATCCCGCCGTGTTTGAAGACTCGGACGGTACTTTTTATATGTACTTCGGCGGCATCTGGGGCGGTCAGCTGCAGAAATACCGCAACAACGTCTACAACGCAGCCAACGAACTGCCGCGCGATAAGGAGCTGGCGCTGGGCCCGATCGTCGCCCGCCTTACGGACGATATGAAGCAGTTCGCCGAAACGCCGCGTGAAATAACCATACAGGACGCGCAAGGCAGGCCTCTGCTCGCCGGCGACAATGAGCGGCGGTTTTTCGAAGCCTCCTGGTTGCACAAGCACAAGGGCAAGTATTATTTCTCCTACTCGACCGGCGACACACATTTCATCTGTTACGCAACCGGAGACAATCCCTACGGCCCTTTCACCTACCGCGGAAAAATATTGACTCCCGTAGTCGGCTGGACCACGCATCATTCAATCTGTGAATTCCAGGGAAACTGGTTTCTTTTCTATCACGACTCCATCCTGTCCGGCGGTATCACGCATTTGCGCTCGATTAAGATGACGCCGCTAGACCACAACAGCGACGGCACAATCCGAACGATAAATCCCTATCGCGACTAGGCTCCGCATTCCCACGGGCGTTTGCATGCCGCATCCCGCGCGGCGGACGCAGCGAAGCGTAATGTATACCGTGTACTTCGCATACTTCGGAACTTCCGGACGCACGCCTGGCTTTCAAAATTATTACGGACAAACACTCCATGCCCCGCCCTTTCCTTGCGCGGCTTCTTTATCTTATGGTAGAAATCAATATAAGCTGAGGACGCACACCGTTTTATCAAAGGCCACCAGGCCGTCGAGACACTCTATATATCCTCTTTAACGGGTGCTGACCGTCCGAAAAGGCGGATAATGCTTTGATCCGCGCGGCGGAAACGTTTAAAAACACTCATCAACCCGGCCAGGCTTATCGGTAGCTGACAAAATGCTGGAGTTTTACAGAAAAGCCATCGCGGTATTCCTGGGTCTGGTTGTTCTGACGGCATTGCTTGGCTACGCCTGCTTCGACCTTGTTTTCTTCAGCAACGCGCTCTTGCCGGCCCATGAAAGCAGCATTCCCTGGAAATCACGAATCATTACCGACCAGCGAATGGGCGGATCCTCTTCCGTCTCCGTCATCGACGACATCTACAGCCTCGACTTCGAATACCGTCTCAGCAATGCCATCAAGTATCCTCATGTTTACACGATGCTCGCGTTTGCAGAACCTGGAAGCACGGAAAATCTGGCGGACCTGAGCAGATTTACCACCACGACATTTAAAGTAAAGTGTTCAGCGCGCAACGTGCTGGGTTTTTACGTCCACACTTTCGATAAAAATGTCACCAATCCTGCGGATTTTCCTTCATACCGGATCGCATCGGCCTTGTTTTCCTGCCACGAGCAATGGTCAGACGTCGAGATCGATCTGAGATATTTGAAAGTACCCCGCTGGTGGCAGGACATGGCGCACGTCGATATTTCCAATCAGGACTATTGGCTGAATCAAGTGCTGGCGATCAGCTTTGTCGCATCATGGCAAGGCGCCGCAGACACGCCCGCCAGGGTCAAGATCGGCGAACTCACCCTGCACGGCCGCAACTGGCGTTACGTCTGGTTTTTCGGCGGGCTGTTGGCGCTTATCTGGATCGGCTTTGCAGGCTGGTTATTCAGACGATATACCCGCAGCCTGATCGTCGAGGTGGAAAATAAATTAAAGAAAGACCGGCCGCTGATCGCATATAAAAAGCTGACGATCGAGCCGCACCGGAACAAGGAGAAAAGCCAGGTGCTGCATTTCATGGCTACGCAATACAGGAACCCGGACATGAGCCTGGAGTTCGCCGTTGAATCGCTCGGTATCAACCGCACGAAAATAAACGAATTACTGAAAGATGAGCTGGGAATGACTTTCGGCACCTATCTGAACAAATTGAGATTGGCCGAAGCCGCCCGCCTGCTGTCGCAACAGGACAGCCCCAACGTGGCGGAAGTGGCCCGCCAGGTCGGATATATCAACGCATCCTATTTCAACAAGCTTTTTAAAAGCGAATACGGCTGCACGCCCGGCACCTTCATAGGCGTGCAAAAAAGCGAGTGATCCGATGATTGAGTTCTACAGAAAAGCAATCCTGATCTTTTTCGGCCTGCTCTGCCTCACAATGGTATTGGCCATCGCATGCCTGAACGGAATTTTCGTCCATGACGCGCTGCAGCCGGCTTCGGACAGTGCGGTTCTGTGGAGACTTGGGACCGCAACCGATACGGGAAAAGGCGGAACCTCTTCAGTAACCGTCAATGACGCGGAGTCGATCCTGGATTACGATTACGTACTGACGAAAAGAGTAGAGTATCCGTACGTGATCGCCACACTCTACTTCTTAGGGCTGGAAAATGCAGCACTTGGGGCCGATTTAAGCGCATACTCCACCGCCACTTTCAGGGTGAAATGCACGCCGCATAACGTATTGTCCTTTTATCTGCACAGCTTCGACCAGACCGCCACTGAGCCCGGAAATTTTTCCAGCTATCGACTCACGGAAACTTTATTTGCCTGTCATGAAGGGTGGTCGAACATTGAGATCGACCTCAAGCACTTGACAGTTCCGGCATGGTGGCTGGAAAAGTTTAAGCTGGAGGCTTCCGACCAGACCTATCGTCTGGACAAGGTAGGCGGGCTTTCCATCGGCGCCTCGCAACAGGGCCCGGTCGATATATCCGCCAACGTTAAAATCGAAAAGCTCGCCCTGCGCGGGCGCGACTGGCGCTACGCATGGGCTTTCGCGGGATGGTTTGTTCTTGCCTGGCTGGGCTTTATGTATTGGCTGTTCAGACAATACACCAAGAGCCTGGTCGCGGACGTAAAGGATAAACTGCAGAAGGACAGGCCGCTGATCGCGCACCAGCAACTATCCACCGAACCTCAGCGGGACCAGGAAAAAACCGCGCTCTTGAGATTCATTGCAACCGAATACGCCGACCCGGACCTGAGCCTGGAGAAGACCACCACGACGCTGGGAATCAACAGAATAAAAATAAACGGGATTCTGAAGGAGGAGCTCGGGCTCACATTCACCGCGTACCTGAACAAACTCAGGCTGACCGAAGCGGCGCGTTTACTGTCGGAGAATGACAAGGCCAATGTGGCGGAAATCGCGTTTTCGGTGGGTTATAACAACGTCACTTACTTTAATAAACTTTTCAGGGACGAGTACGGATGCTCACCGACAAAATTTAAAGAAATCTGCAAGCGTAGCACCTCCTACCCTGATACCGATTTCTAATCTCCCCGCCCAGCATCCCTATCGAACAGTTATCCAACCGCCGGTCTTCGCGGAGCTAAAAAGCGCATCGAGTACTTTCATATTGGCCAGCGCATCGGATAGCGGCGTCGGCGCGGGGCGTCCATCGAGCGCGGCTCGCGAGAAAGCATCGATCATTTCCACGTAGTGGTTGTAATGCCCTACAGTGATCGCTTCGTCCGCATTATCACGGCGCAGGTACAGGCGTGAAGGAACCTCCCGACGGTAAAACGGATTTTCGACGGACAGGCTCGCCTTGTCGCCGATGATCTTGACGGCCTGCGAAGGACTGCTTTGAGTGGAACAGTAAAATGTGGCGGCGCCGGGAGCGAAATCGAGCACGCCGGTGGCATGACGGTCCACCTGGAATTCCGGATCGATGTCGGACGCGCAGAGGACGCGCGCGGGCTCCCGGCCGAACGCGAGGCGCGCCGCCGAGACGCAGTAGCAGCCGATATCGAGCAGACCGCCGCCACCTGTGTCGGGACGGTTGCGGACATTGGCCGGATCACGGTTGAAATAGGTGAAATCGGCGTGCACGGACCTGATAACGCCCAGCACACCATCGCGGATCAATTCGCGCACCTTGAGCCATTGCGGATGAAATCGGTACATGAACGCTTCCATCACCACTTGTCCCGGATGCGCGTCCGCAGCCTGGAGCAAGGGCTGAATATCGGCGGCATCAAGCCCCAGCGGTTTTTCACAAAGTACGTGCTTGCCGGCTTCGATCGCCTTGACACTGAGCGGCACATGCATCGGGTTGGGCAGCGGATTGTAGATCGCATCCACAGCCGGATCGGCAAGCAGCGCTTTATAACTATCATGCACATGCGGAATACGGCTTTCCTTCGCGAAGACCTCGCCCCTGGCGCGCTCCCGCGAAGCGACCGCCACCACCTCCGCAAATTCCGACTCGTGCATGGCGGGGATCAGGAACTGGCGCCCGATCTTGGCCGTGCTGAGAATTCCCCAACGCAATTTTTTCATCGATGTCCCCATGTCCGGCAAGGACCGCAAGTATACGGCAATTTATGCCATGAAAATCGCCCGGCGCCGTATCAGCGAAGCCGGCGCGCGTCGCGCCTGCCACGCACCACGTGCCATGCGAACCAGAATATGACCAGTACGCCTGCGGCCATGTGTGATACGGCGGCGACAACGGACGCCTGCGCATCGCCGAGGTAATAGATGCCAAGGCCGGTCAGCATGAGGAAGAGCCAGAGTATCGCAAGGCCCAGCCCGCTGCAGCGCTGCTTGCGGTGCCGCCAGTTAAAGCGCATGTGAACGCTCCACAAGGCGCCCACAAGCATCAGCACAATGAAAGCCAGCAGCGCGTGCAGCGACACTGTCAGAACACGCTGCGCGCCCTCCAGCCGCCAGGGCATATCCCATTCCAGACGCAAATCCAGCGTGGCCGGCGCCAGCAGGCAACCGCTCAGGAACAGAGCGATTACCGCGCCGTTAATCAGGCTGAAAAACCATTTCGGATAACCTTTCATAAAAGCTGCACCGGGCATAGGCGACCGCCGAGACGGTTTAACAGGGCTTCTCGCGCGGCATCTTGTGCCAATGCAGCCACCTTGGTCAAGGCATCGGCACGCCAGGCCTGCGCCGCCAGAACACTCCACACGCCTTTCGGGGGCGCGTCGCTTCCCGCCGCCACTATAAATCCCGGAAAACGATCGTCCGGAATATTTTGGACCCGGGACGTGGCGAGCGCGGTGAGTTGCAGCTCGCCGAAGGAAGTAAAACCACCATCGGGTTCGGGCCGCCGTACCGGCAGTTTCATATCGCCGAACACGCGCAGATCACCTCCGGCATTGATCCAGCCCGAATCGGCGCCGTGGCGCCGCAGTATCAGCACTCCATGGTCGACGGCATAGCCCTTGGCGATACCGTCCAGGGTTATCCGCAGCGGGCGGCGCAAGCGTGCGCTGCCGCGTTCCGGAAAAATTTCAATGTCATCGGCGATCCCGAAATCCAGAGGCGGCGGTCCGCCATGGTCCGGAAGCCTGCCCAGACGCACCAGCGCACCGCCCACAGTGCAATTGAAAAGGCCGCCGCTGGCGCGGGTGAAACACCGGGCAAGCCGCAGCACGCGCAAGCTCAGTGGATGCAGCTCGATCTCGTCGCCGGGACGGCGGTTAAGTCTGGATAAGTCGCTGTCAGGATCGTGAAAGCTGAGCAGGCGCTGTATCGTTTCAATGCCGGCGAAGGCGGCCGTTATGGCGGCATTCGCGGCCGCGCCGCCCCCGGCGCCGATCCGGGCGCCGATCTCGACGAAAGTCCCCAGCAAGGGGCGCATGCGCCTGCTATTCATCCGGCAACACGACCTTCTGCAAAACCAGCAGGCGTTTTACCCCGTCCGTCAGATTGCGGCAGGACAGAGTCGCGCCGCTGATGTTGGGAACATCCTGATCCAGCTTGAAGGGGTCCGCCAGAGTTTTTCCTGTGAAGTGGCCGCGCCATTCCGCCGCGCGCACTTCCCCGCCGCGAGTTTCGCGGTAATTCATGATTTCGACACCGAGCACGCGCCCGTCCGGGGACAAAGCGACTGCATAGGTGATGAATTCATGCTTGCCGATGACTTCGTCGACGATGAACCAGCCGAGCAGCCTGCCGTCCTGTTCGGCGCGCCAGACCGGCTGCGTTTCCCGGCGCTGGCGCACGCCGGCCTGGCGTTTGATCTGGTCGCGCTGTTCCTTGGTGAGCTTCAGCGGATACTCCAGGAACACGCGGGCGTCCGGAAACAGCAGCCGCTGCGCCTGCTCCACCGTGAGGTAGTCAGCCGCATAGGCGGGCGCGACGAACGCGGCCGCCGGCAACAGCCAAAACGGGATCCAGTCATGCTCGTTCATAGCGCTCATTCCAGAAATTGTACTCAAGCTTGAGACGGACTTCCTGCCCGGTTTTTTCGATCAGGTGCAGGCTCTTGTCCTGCCGTCGTATTGTTCGCCGCCACCTTCCAGTTGCGGCAGCAGCCAGGTAAAGGTCGCCTACCATCGTTCGGAACCGTAATGAAGGGTCGGACCGGCGAATACCGGCCAGCGTTCCTGCCACTTCGGTTTCATATTCTGTTTCATTGAGAACTTCGACTGCCGCGTGAGCCCGATGCCGAGCTTCATTCCGATTTCCATGTCCGGGTTGATCGGCCATCCAACACCGGAAGGCAGGTCGGCGATCGCCACAGGTGGCATGCGTCGCTTCCATACCCGTGTTGGCGACCCGGATCATCTGTCCCTCCATGAAGTATTTCTGCAGCAAGAGCTACAGTTCGAATGATATACGTGTCCTCGTCCAGCCCGGAGCGGATCCAGCCAGTCAGAGAAGACCGGCCAGCACCCGGTAAAAGTGACGGTGCAATTTCATTTTTGTTCTCTCCGGCTCTTTTCGAAAAACAGCTTACTAAAAATAAAGTGCAAATACAAATCATTGCTATTTAGAAGCATCCGCCGCTAGAGCACCCGACTCACGGCCCCACCCCAGGACCTACGGCAGGAACTGCATCAACTGTCTTGTCGGCAAATGGCGCATAAAGCCTCAATGCAATCACTGAGTGACTGCGTGAACGCATACGCCCCGAAGTATCCGCCGTAAATACAACTCACTTCGCTCTGTCGAGCGTACTTTGTACTTTCCATTCAAATACCCCTGATTCAGCGTCAATACTCAGCAACGCATTCATCGAATAAATTATTTGATGCATTTCACGGGAGGCATCCGTAGTCCGCTACTTACAGAAAAAACGGGGTGCATTTGCCGGCGATTCAAATATTATTGCGGTCCCACAACTGAAAACAGGAGAAAGATTTCGTATTGATTTTTTCCCATGATCGCCAGTCATTCCAGGAATGGCAGGAGTAGACATATGATTCCAATTTCAATTACAAGAAATCTCTTCATTACGACGCTATTAATTTTCATCACACTGCTGCTGATTTCGCTTACCACGATCACCAACACCGACCCGGCGCGGCTCGATGCCGAAGACATTCAGGATGCACAGCCGCACGCCATGACGCGCATCCTGTCCGCCCTGAAATCACTCGTGCAGCTGCATCCGAACGATTCGGAATTCGAGGATGTGATGGTTGTACACCCGTCAAACTGGCCGGTCGATCCGGAGACGTTGCAAGAGCAGTTGCGGAAGGATCTGCATAAGCAGATGAAGGCGGCGCTCAGAAAAACCCTGCGCCGGGATCTGGCTATGAGCGCCCATATCAATCCGAAAAATCCGGAACGCGTTTTCATGCTGTACGTGCCCGAAAACACCCCGGAGCTCCAGCTCGATACCAGCGGCGGCCCCGGCGATATAGGTCTCTATGTCTTGCACGGCACCATACCAAGCACAGTACGCTATGACTGCCGCTCCACCAGCATGGGCACCCGCCACAGCTGCGGCATACGGAGCCCGGAGCAAGGGATCTACTACGTGATACTGCGCGGAAATGCCCGATACTATGGAGTCTCCGTCACCGGCGCCTACCATCTTGCCGGACATATGTTTCCCTCCATCGCGGCGACACCGGTCGGCGAAATAGCCGGCGTGCGGCTGGAAGCACCTAACAGCTGAAAACTTGTGAAAAGAAATAATGCGACGGATCAGCCTTCATTTAAAGCCAGCGGCAATCGCCGCTGGCTTTACTTCCCGCCCCAAAACAGCTTGTATTTTCATGGGTGTTGAAAATTAAAATGCCGGCTCTGGCGCACAGCACGCCGGCAATGTTGAGTCGTGATTCCCGCAAGCTTTAGCGGCGGGAACCGGCGGCTTCCCGCAACGCCTGTCGCACCACGGATCGTCCAGACCAGACCGCCAGTCCACCCATGATGGCTGCGACAGCAAGGTCCGGCCAGGCATGGCCGGTTCCGAAGACGCCCGCCGCCGCCAGTATGACCGCGAAGTTGCCGATCACGTCGTTACGGCTGCACAGCCAGACGGAACGCATATCGGCGTCACCCTCCCGGTAAGCGTACAACATGGCCGCCACTGCAATATTGGCTGCGAGCGCTAGCACCGCAATCGTGCCCATAACGAAGGGCTCCGGTACCTTGCCGAGCCAAGCATTCCATCCTGCAAGCGCGAGCACGAATGCGCCATAAATGCCCATGCTGCAGCCCTTTACCAGGGCGCCGCGGGCACGCCACAGCATACCCATGGAGAGCACGGCCAGGGACAGTCCGTAGTTGGCGGCGTCGCCGGCAAAATCGACGGCATCGGCAAGCAGCGACACCGAGCCCGCGATAACGCCGCTGGTGACTTCGATCAGAAACATCGCCGCATTGATCGACAATGCAATCCAGAGAACGCGGCGAAAACGCGGGTCGGAACTTCCAGAATGATCGTGATCGCAACAGTGGTCGGACATTTTCAAAATCTGAATTCGAAAGGTACACAGCCGCCGGGCAGCGGCCTGGCTTCCCCAGTCTGCACAAAATCGTATTTCTTGTAAAAGGGAATCGCGAAATTCGAGGAGTTAAGCTTTACCGTTCCGCCACCCGCTTTATTTCTGCATTTTGTCAAAGCCGCATCTACCAGACTTGACGCCATTCGTCTGCGCTGAAATTCAGGGTGCACGAAAAGATGCTTCATATTTCCGCACTCAACAATCTGAATTACGCCAACAAGCCTTTCATTTTTCCCCGCAACCAGTGAAATGCACTGCTCCTGATTATTGCGCCACCAATCGATATCTTTCCTGATATGGCCCATTATGAATTCCTGATCATGATTTGCTTTAACAACGCACTCCCGCAGGCAATCGAGACAATATCAATCACACTTTCCAAATCCTCTTCATTCATTTCACGGATAGAATACATGCGCTTGCACAAGGCTATTTGTACGTCGACGCCAATGCTTCCAGCCAACCCCAGAATTTCGCATTGGCTTCATGCGCAATGGAGCGGATTTCCTCGATACTGATTTCCGCGGGCGACAGGCCGGCGGCCCAATTGACAACCACCGCGCAGCAGGCGTATGGCAGCGCAAGCTCGCGCGCCAACGCAGCCTCCGGCATGCCTGTCATGCCGACCATGTCGCAACCGTCGCGCGCCATGCGCCGGATTTCGGCGGCGGTTTCCAGGCGCGGCCCCTGCGTCACGCCGTAGGTGCCCCGGGAAATGACTTGTAATCCCGCACTCGCCGCGGCGGCCGAGAGTTTTTCGCGCAAGCCTTCATCATAAGGCTGCGTGAAATCGATATGACGCTCTATGGAGAAATTCCGGTCGTAAAAGGTATCGAGGCGGCCATGCGTGTAGTCGATCAGCTGATCGGGCAGCGCAAGTATGCCGGGCGCCAGCCGCGGCGTAATTCCGCCCACGGTTGCGAAAGCCACCACCGCCTCGACTTCCAGCTGGTGCAAACCCCAAAGATTGGCGCGGTAATTGATCAGGTGCGGGGGAATGGAATGTTCGACACCGTGCCGACTCAGAAAAACCAGTTCGACCCCATGAAATTCCGCGATGCCATACGGCGCAGAAGTTTCACCGAAGGGAGTGTTCACGGTCTTGGTATGGACCTTCTCCCCGGCCAGCCTGCTTAAAGTCGTGCCCCCTATAATTCCGATTCTTTTCATTGATCACTGACCGCTGTACGTACCGCCGATAATCCCGATTCGTTTCATTTAATCCTTTAACAAACCACAGAGCACACAGAGTACACCGGGATTAAAAGGTTAGTTAAGTAGCCGCCGGCTTTCATGCTGTAATTTCTCCATGGTCGCTGTGGGCTGGTATTCAGTTTATGGAAGCGCATGGATTGCGTTGAGGTTGCGGAAATAGCCTTGGTAGTCCATGCCGCAGCCGAAAACGTATTTATCAGGGACATCCAGCCCGATATATTTCGCGCCCGCGCCATCGACACAGCGGTTGTGGAGTTTGCGCGTCAGCGCCGCCACCTCGACGCTCGCCGCTTCCAGGCCGGAGCAATAACGCAGGATCTCCCGCAGCGTGATGCCCTCGTCCAGGATATCGTCCATGATCAGTACATGCCGCCCCTTGAGCGCGGTTGCGGGCTTGACCTTCCATTCGAAAGCGCCGCCGCTGGTATCGTTGCGATAGCGGCTGACGTGCATATAGTCCTGCTGCATCGGAAACTGCAGCCGGCGATAAAGCTCGGCAGCGGTATACAGGCCGCCTCTCATCACGCAGATCATCAGTGGATTTTTTCGCTCATAATCGCGCCGGATCGTCTCCGCCATACGGTCGATGGCCGCCGCCACCTGGCGTTCCGTATGAATGACTTCAGCGCGCGCCAGCACCGTTTCCAGATGATTCAGCTCCAGCATGCTCATATGTTCACTCGAGATAACGGTTGGAGGACAGCTCGGCGGCCAGGCGGCGAGCCGCCGCCATGCGCGCCGCATCGAGAACAATGGCGGGCCGTCCGTGCATGCGCACGAGCCGCAGCTGCGCCGCGGGATTGCGGTAACCCTCGAGACTTTCCAGGACTTCCACCGCAGCCTTCCGATGATTGCATACCAGCACCATGTCGCAGCCCGCCTCCAGCGCCAGTTCCGCGCGGTCGGCGTGACAGGCGCCGAGTTCCGCGCCCGCCATGCACAGGTCGTCGCTGAAAATAACCCCTTTGAATTTCAGTTGTGTGCGCAGAATATCCTGCACCCAGCGCCTTGAATAACCCGCCGGCTTCGAATCCACCCATTCATAAATCACATGTGCCGGCATAATGCCGTCCAGACCCTCTGGAATCAACCGTGCGAAGGGTACGATATCGGTTCGCATCAGCTCCGTGAGCGGCCGCGGATCCCGCGGTTTCTCGGTATGAGAATCACCGCGTACGGCGCCATGGCCGGGGAAGTGCTTGCCGGTGGCAGCCATGCCGGCCTCGCGCATGCCACGAATATAGGACTCGCCGAGCAAGGCAATGACCTGTGGATCGCCGTGGAAGGCACGGTTACCGATTACGCCGCTCACGCCGTAGTCGGTGTCAAGCACGGGTGCGAAGCTGATATCGAGACCATGCTGCAACACTTCCGTCGCCATCAGCCAGCCCAGCTCCGCGGCGGCCCGCAATGCCCGGGCTTTGTCCTGGTTGTACAGCTTACCGAGCACGGCCAGTGGCGGTAGCATGGTAAAACCGGAGCGCAGACGCTGGACGCGCCCGCCCTCCTGGTCCACCGCAATCATTGGATGCGGAGTACGCAGCGCGCGAATGGAGCGCGTCAAAACTTTCAACTGCCGGGGGTCCGCATAATTGCGCGCGAACAGGATGACGCCGCCGGTCTGCGGATGCTGCAACAGCTCGCGCTCCTCGGCTGTCAATTCCAGCCCTTCCAGATCCAGCATGACGGGTCCAAGTGCCATCAATTACTCCATTTATATCTCTTATAACCACAGAGAGCAAAGAGGACACAGAGACTGATTGAATCAAAAATTTCTTTCACTTTAAGAACTCTGTGTGCTCTGTGTTCTCGGTGGTTTATTTTTTGCTATGTAAAATTTGCGCTCACAGCTTCAATAGATTCATGTTGCAGACAGCAGTACGACGGCATAGGCGGCGATACCTTCCTCGCGACCGATAAAACCGATTTTTTCGCTGGTGGTCGCCTTGATACTTATTTCGCCGGTTGTAACCTGCAGGGCCTGGGCGATGATCGCCTGCATCCGGGGTATATGGGGCGCCAGCTTCGGCTGTTCTGCCAGCACGGTGATATCCGCGTTCTGCAGCCTGAAATTCCGGGCGATGACCAAAGCGTACACACGTTTCAGCAGATCCACGCTATCGGCATTTCTATACGCGGGATCCGTATCGGGAAAATGCTTTCCGATATCGCCCAGAGCCAGCGCACCGAGCAGTGCGTCGCAGAGCGCGTGCAGCGCAACATCGCCATCGGAATGAGCGACCAGGCTTTTTACATGCGGAATACGCACGCCGCCGAGCGTGACGGCGTCGCCTTCACCGAAGCGATGCACATCATAACCGTGTCCCACACGCAGCCTCATGCCCGTTCCCGCTCCGGTTTGCGTTCCGCCGCCTGCAACTGCAGGTACAGCTCGGCGAGCTTCATGTCCTGCATATCCGTGATTTTAATGTTATCGGCGCTGCCCGCCACCAGCAGCGGCCGGTGTCCCGCGAGTTCCATCGCCTGTGATTCGTCCGTTACGGCGCGGTTCCCGGCCAGCGCCTGCCCGAGAGCCGCCTTGAGCGCCCCATAACGAAAAACCTGGGGCGTCTGCGCGCGCCACAATCCACTGCGATCGACCGTCGCCTCCGCCTGCATTGCCGAATCGCCACGCTTTACGGTATCGGTCAGCGGCAGAGCCAGTAATCCACCGGCGGGATGCCGCTCGATATCTCCCAACAGGCGCAGCACGTCGGCAATGCGAACGCAGGGACGCGCCGCATCGTGCACCAGCACCCAATCCCGGTCATGGGCCTCGCCATCGAGCGCGCCCAGGGCGTTCCAGACCGAATGGCGGCGCTCGGCCCCGCCGGCGACCGTTTGCAGCCTTGCATGAGATGGCTTTGCTATTGAATTCCAATAGTGGTCTTCCGGATTCAAGGCAACCACGATTGCCGCAAGCTGGGAAAGCCCGGCGAACCGTTGCAGCACATGCGACAGCACCGGCATGCCCGCCAGTTCCAGGTATTGCTTAGGCCGCTCGCTTCCCATGCGCCGCCCGACTCCAGCCGCGGGTACGATCACCCAGCGCCGGTTCATGGATGCGCCTCCTTGCCGTCGTTCTTCTGCTGCGGAATAACCTGGAAGAATGTCTCGCCTTGCTTGATCATTCCGAGCTCGTCGCGCGCCAGGTCTTCGACCACGGTAAGACCGCCTTTCAGATCTTCAACCTCCGCCTGCAGTGCACGGTTGCGCGCCTGCAACTGTTCGTTTTCGGCCTTGAGCGTCGAGACTTCGCCGCGCAGGCGGCGCACATCATGGTAACCACCGTCGGCAACCCACAGTTTGTACTGAAGAACCAGCAATAAAACTATGAGTACGCCGATCAGAATTTTCACTGGGTCACGAAACCGGACTGGTTGAAAGCCTTGCGGCCTGCGTAAACCGCCTGCTTGCCGAGGCGATCGTCGATCCGCAGCAGCTGGTTGTATTTAGCGACACGGTCCGAACGCGACATCGAACCGGTCTTGATCTGGCCGGTGTTCATGGCCACCGCGAGATCGGCAATCGTCGTGTCCTCGGTTTCGCCGGAACGATGCGACATCACAGCGGTATAACCGGCCTTGTGCGCCATGCGGATCGCGTTCAAGGTTTCCGTCAGAGTACCGATCTGGTTGACCTTGATCAGGATCGAGTTGGCGATCTTGTTGTCGATACCGCGTTTCAGGATCTTTGTATTGGTGACGAACAGGTCATCACCGACCAGCTGGACTTTCGAACCTATGTTATCGGTCAAGTACTTCCAGCCGTCCCAGTCGTTCTGATCCAGGCCGTCCTCGATGCTGATGATCGGGTACTGGCGCGCCCAGTTGGCCAGATAGTCGGCGAATTGCTGCGAAGAAAACTTTTTGCCTTCTGAAGCCAGGTTATAAGTACCGTTCTCATAGAATTCGGAACTCGCCACGTCCAGGCCCAGCATGATATCGCGCCCGGGTTTATATCCGGCCTTGGTGATCGCCTGCAGAATCGTGTCGATGGCTTCCTCATTCGACTTAAGGTCGGGCGCGAAACCGCCCTCATCGCCGCCGCTGGTCACCAATCCCTTGCCCTTAAGCACGGACTTCAATGCATGATAAGTCTCGGCGCCGTAACGAATGGCTTCGCTGAAGTTCGGAGCACCTACGGGCAGAATCATGAACTCCTGCATATCGACGTTATTATCCGCATGTGCGCCGCCGTTGATGATGTTCATCATCGGCACCGGCAGGGTTACGCCCTTGCCGCGGCCGATATATTCATAAAGCGGCTGTTTACGTTCCGAGGCCTCGGCGCGCGCCACCGCCATGGAAACCGCGAGCAGCGAATTCGCACCCAGCCGGCCCTTGTTGTCGGTGCCGTCGAGCTCGATCATGATGTTGTCGATCTCTTCCTGTCGCGCGCTGTCCTTGCCGAGCAGCGCCTTGCGGATTTCCGTGTTTACGTTGTTGACGGCCTTGGTTACGCCCTTGCCCAGAAACCGGCTCTTGTCGCCGTCGCGTAATTCCACCGCCTCGCGCTCGCCTGTCGAGGCGCCCGAAGGAACCATCGCCAGAGCAGCGACTCCCGACTTCAGTGTCACCAGCGCTTCGACGGTCGGATTGCCCCGCGAATCGATGATCTGGCGGCCCTTGATATCAACTATCTGAGACATATTTACTCCGTTTGTTTTAATTTTTTACAAACCACAGAGATCACAGAGCGACAGAGAGAATTTCAAACTATCCCGGAAAGGCGGATTTTACAGATACTTTTTCAACTTAATCATCCGCACAATCCGTCGATTTTTATTTTTAAAAATCTCTGTGTACTCTGCACCCTCTGTGGCAGAGATTTCTTATTTCAACCCGTCTTCAGCAAAAGGCTTGGACTTTGCAACGCGGTCGATAGCCTGCAGCGTCTCCAGCAGGCCGCGCATCATGCCGAGCGGCCAGGCGTTCGGACCGTCGCTGAACGCCTTGTCCGGCTCGGGATGTGTTTCCATGAAGAGGCCCGCGACTCCGGTGGCCACGGCGGCCCGCGCCAGTACCGGGACGAACTCGCGCTGGCCTCCGGAAGAAGTACCCTGCCCCCCGGGCAGTTGCACCGAATGCGTGGCGTCGAACACGACCGGACAACCCGTTTCACGCATCACCGCCAGCGAGCGCATGTCGGAAACCAGATTGTTGTAACCGAAGGAGGCGCCGCGCTCGCAGACCAGAATCTGCTTGTTGCCCACCGTCTGCGCTTTGGCAACCACATTCTTCATGTCCCACGGCGCCAGGAATTGCCCTTTCTTGATATTCACCGGCTTGCCCGCAGCCGCCACCCGCTGAATGAAATTCGTCTGCCGGCAGAGAAATGCCGGCGTCTGCAGCACGTCCACTACCGACGCGACCTCGTCGATCGGAGTATCCTCATGCACGTCGGTCAGTACCGGCACACCGATTTCGCGCTTCACCTTTTCCAGAATGCGCAGGCCTTCCTCGAGACCGACTCCGCGCGGGCTGCTATGCGAGGAACGGTTCGCCTTATCGAAAGAGGATTTATATATAAAAGGGATGCGCAGATCGGCGGTAATGCGCCTGAGCTCTGCGGCCGATTCAAGAGCCAGTTTCTCGGTTTCGATCGCGCAGGGCCCGGCGATCAGGAAGAACGGCCGCTGCAAACCCACTTCAAAACCGCATAGCTGCATCGCCTTCACTCTCAGGAAGCGGCGGCCGCGACCGGGGATTTCTGTTGCTGCTGCTGGTAAGCCATTGCCGCCCGGATAAAGCCGGTGAACAGCGGATGACCATCGCGCGGAGTGGAACCGAACTCGGGATGGAACTGGCAACCGACGAACCAGGGATGGCCCGGGATTTCCATCATTTCAACCAGCGAGTTGTCGTGCGAGATGCCGGAGATGCGCAACCCCGCCTTTTCCAGTGCCTGCCGGTAATTGTTGTTGAATTCGTAACGATGCCGGTGCCGCTCGGAAATTTTTTCACGGCCATACAGTTTATGCGCCAGTGTATCGGGAGCCAGCAGACAGGTTTGCGCGCCGAGGCGCATCGTTCCGCCGAGATCCGAATCCTCGCTACGAGCCTCGATCGCGCCGTCTTCCTGCTGCCATTCGGTAATGAGCGCAATCACGGGATGCGGCGTCTTGCGATCGAATTCGGTGCTGTTGGCGTTTTTCAGGCCCGCTTTGTGACGCGCGTATTCGATTACCGCGACCTGCATGCCGAGGCAGATACCGAGATACGGTATTTTATGTTCGCGCGCGTATTGCACCGCCACGATCTTGCCCTCGATGCCACGATTGCCGAAACCGCCAGGCACCAGGATCGCATCCACGCCCTCGAGCGCTTCCGCCGCCGCTCCTTCGGTTTCCAGTTTTTCGGAATCGATATAACGGATGTTCACGCGGCAGCGGGTCTGGATGCCGGCGTGGATCAGCGCCTCGTTCAGGGATTTATAGGAGTCCACCAAATCCATATATTTGCCGGCCATCGCGATGGTCACGCTATGCTTCGGATGCACCATGGCTTCCACCACCGAATCCCATTCGCGCAGGTCCGCTGCCGGCGCTTTCAGGCCCAGCTTTTCCACCACTATGCTGTCCAGTCCCTGCTCATGCAGGCGCCGCGGCAACTGGTAGATGAATTTCACGTCTTCGCAGGAAATAACAGCCCGCTCTTCGACATTGGTGAACAGCGCAATCTTGCGCCGCTCGTCGTCGGGCAGCGGCTGCTCGGCACGGCATAACAGAATGTCCGGCTGGATGCCGATGGAACGCAGTTCCTTGACCGAATGCTGAGTGGGCTTGGTCTTGATTTCACCCGCCGACCTGATATAGGGCACCAGCGTCAGGTGTATGAATACGGTGTGGCTGCGCCCGAGTTCGATGGCCATTTGCCGGATAGCTTCCAGAAACGGCAATGACTCAATGTCGCCGACCGTGCCGCCGATTTCGACCAGCGCCACGTCCGCATCGCCGGCGCCCTCGATCAGCAGGCGCTTGATCTCGTCGGTTACATGGGGAATCACCTGCACCGTCGCGCCGAGATAGTCGCCGCGCCTTTCTTTCTGCAATACATTGGCGTAAACACGCCCGGTGGTGAAATTGTTCTTCTGGCTGGTCTTGCGGCGCACGAAACGCTCGTAATGACCCAGGTCCAGATCGGTTTCCGCCCCGTCCTCGGTCACGAAAACCTCGCCGTGCTGAAAGGGGCTCATGGTCCCCGGATCCACATTGATGTACGGATCCAGCTTCATCATCGAGATCTTGAGTTTGCGGGCTTCGAGTATCGCGGCCAGGGAGGCGGAGGCGATGCCCTTCCCCAACGAGGAAACGACACCCCCTGTAATAAAAATATACCGCGTCATAGAAATGGCTGTTTTCCGGACGGGAACGGAGGCTCCCGCAACGCGGCATCTTAACCGAATACGCCCGCCGGCTCAATCATCAAGCCTTTAATCCGGGAAAAAACGGCCTGCCTTTCAAGGGTTTGGCGGGAGTCTTGCCGCGAGGCTCGTAAACTCGTTATGCTTGCTCCCATGCCTCGGGTACTTCAGAAAATACGCGCTCTGCTCCTGCTCTGCCTGCTGACGCCAGCCGGGCCGGCCCTGGCCGACAGGGCCGATGAAAAGCAATTCGAGGCCTGCCAGCGTCCCGAAGCACCCACTATTCTGGACGGCCGCTCCGCACGCCAGGAGCAGATCAGTGAAATGCGGCAGGCCGTCGTCGACTTTATCGGCGTCAATATGACTTATCGCAAATGCCTGGAACGCGAACTTGCACTGATCGGCGACAATAATTCGTCTAAAGCCCAATCCATAAAAGCCTATATCGACGAAGCCATCACCGACTCCCTGGATATGGACGATCTGGTCGCCGATACCTTCAATACCCAGTTACGCATCTATAAATCACTGCAGAAATAAGTCTCAGCCGCCGCTACGCCCCTGTTTCCATGAGCAGCGGCGGCTCCAACCCAAGCACCGCCAGCACGGAACCCCGTTCGTCACAGAGCAACGGCAGACGCGGGCGCAACCAGGGCGGCACCGCCCGTTCCTGCAGGATTTTCTTAAGACTGTGACTGTGCTTGCGACCGCGCAGCCGGATGCGTTCGCCGCCGCCCCGGAACCGGATATATAAGGTTGAGGTTCCCTCAGGTAATTGCACCCCCGCGGCCAGCAGTTGCTGGAGGCGCAACCTGAGCCGCAGTTCGGGAATAAAAAAATCGCCGTCGCGCAACCGCCAGACGTACTCTTCCGCCGGCGGTGGAACCTGATCGAGCAGGTAAAGATCCTCGCCGTAACGACGCACTTCCCACCTGCCCCAGGCGACCCTGGGTGAACGGTCGTCGGCCGCGTTGATGGCGCCGACAATCTGCCGCAGCACCGCGCTGCTGGGCGGCAACGCCGCTTGTGCCTTGAACCAGAAACGCAACACATTGTGCAGTCGCGCCGGCGGCAGCAGCCGGAGCCGGGTTACGGACAGCGTTCCCCGGAGCGGATTCACTGCTTCCGCATGATCCTGTTCGCCCAGCACCTGCAGCAATTCGACGGCTTCCGCCTGGTGCGCCGCCGCGCGCGCGACAGTCTGCGCGAGGGCCGGCCAGCGGCTGCGCAACAGCGGCATGACTTCGCTCCGCAGGAAGTTGCGGTCGTAAGCCGGGTCAGAGTTGCTATCATCCTCAACCCAGCGGATCGCTGCGGCAATAGCGTATTTATGCAGGTCAATCCGGTCGAAATCCAGCAGGGGCCGCAGTTGCCAGCCGTTCCCGAAACGGACGAGTCGGGGCATGGCCGCGAGTCCCGCCGGCCCGCTGCCGCGCAACAGCTGCAGTAACAGGGTTTCAGCCTGATCGTCGCGCTGATGCGCGGTCAGCAGGCAGTCGCCGGGTTCCATCAAATTCCTGATTGCGTCATAGCGTGCATTACGCGCCGCCGCTTCCGGGCTTTCCCCCCGGGCAGGACGGCCGTCCACTCGCAGCAGGTCGATCTTTATTCCATAACCGGCGCATAAATCAGCGCAGAATCGCTCCCACTCCCCTGCTGCGGGACGCAAACCATGATTGACATGCACCGCGCGCAATTCGGCGGCGGGAGGCGCCTGCCGCAAGACGTGCAATAATACGCAGGAATCGAGACCGCCGCTCAATCCGATCAGAAAACGATTTACACCGTGCAGACCGCTCAGACACTCGCGGATCTGAAGGGGATCGATGGCGGCACCGGGCATACGCGGTTCCGCGGGATGGGTCATTTTTCTTCGAACTTGCCGTAACTCATCAAACGCTTATGCCGCTGATTGAGCAGGCGTTCGATACTGATGTAGTTCAGGCGGTCGAGGTTGGCGATAAGCGAAGCCTTGATCGAAGCTGCTGTGACATCAATATTGCGGTGCGCGCCGCCCGCCGGTTCAGGGATTATCTCGTCGATCAACCCCAGTTCCTTCAGCCGGGACGAGGTGATGCCCATTGCCTCCGCGGCTTCGGCGGCCTTGCTTGCGCTTTTCCAGAGAATGGACGCGCAGCCTTCGGGCGAGATCACGGAATAAGTACTGTATTTCAGCATTGATACGTGGTCACCGACGCCGATCGCAAGCGCGCCGCCGGAACCGCCTTCGCCGATCACGGTGCAGACGATGGGCGTTTTCAGCTGTGACATCAGGAACAAACTGCGGGCGATGGCCTCGCTCTGCCCGCGCTCCTCGGCGTCGATGCCCGGATAGGCCCCCGGAGTATCGATGAAGGTGACGACCGGCAGGCCGAAGCGTTCCGCCATTTTCATCAGGCGCATGGCCTTGCGGTAGCCTTCGGGTTTGGGCATACCGAAATTGCGTTTGAGCTTTTCCTTGGTATCGCGCCCTTTCTGTTCGCCGATCAACATAACCGGGCGGCCATCGAGCCGCCCTATGCCGCCGACGATGGAAGCGTCGTCCGCGAACATGCGATCGCCGTGCAATTCATGAAAATCCGTGAAAATACGTTTAACGTAATCGAGGGTGTAAGGACGCAACGGATGACGCGCCAGCTGTGAAATCTGGAACGGCGCCAGCTTGGCGAAGATGGATTCGGTCAGGGCCGTACACTTGCCCTGCAGGTCCTCGACTTCACTCTGGATATTGATGCCCACGTCCGTGTTCATATGACGGAGCTCTTCGATTTTTGCATGCAGCTCGGCGATGGGCTGCTCAAAATCCAGATAGTTGGGGTTCATCAGTCGTTCCGTTGCAGGGATGTTTGCGGATAATACCGTTACCGTCGACCGTTGTCATGCCCTTAGAGGCATGCGCCTTTCAGGCTTTTCCTGCCTTTTATTTATAGAGCACGCGCACACGATCGGGACCGACGATACCCCGGAGTTTTTCCAGCAGCTGCTCACAAGGCTGCACCCGCCAGTCCTGACCCAGGCGCAGCCGGGTAAAGGCGGTGTCGCCGTGATATTTCACCCAGACCGGGCAGTAGCCGTTGCGGTGCGGTTTCAGGGCTGCATCGAGATGATCCAGAAACCCGTTCAGACGGGCGGCGGCGCTAAGCCCGATCTCCACGCCCTTGCCGAACGCGGCCCGCGCCTGATCCAGATCATAGAGCTGCCGCGCGCGGATACGGTAACCTCCGCTGAAATCATCCAGACCCATGCCGCCCTGCACCACCAGCAGGCGGTCGCGCGCGATCATGGCCGAATATTTCTGGTAATCCTCAGGCCGCACCATTACGTCCACGCGGGCGCTGCGGTCGTCCAGGACCAGGAAGGCCATTTTGCCGCTGCGCGTGTTCTTGACGCGCAAGCCGGTGACCAGGCCGGCCACCAGCACATCCTGCTCCTGCGAATATTTGCCGCCCGCCGTCTTTCTGCTCTCGAAGGCGTCTATGTAATCGCCGAGACGCTTGCCGGTCATCTGCGCCAATTCGTCGCGATAACGGTCGATGGGGTGCCCACTCAGATAAAGCCCCAGTGTCTCCTTTTCGGCGGCCAGGCGTTCAGCCTCATCCCACTCAGGCAGATGTTCCAGTTTTATTTCAGCCGTCGGCTCCTGCGCCGCGACAACTCCGAAAATGTCGGTCTGACCCGAAGAGCGGTTCGACTGATCCTGCTCGGCGAGCTTCAGGGCCGCCTCCAGGTTCGCCGCCAGTGTCGCGCGGGTACAGTCCAGGCTATCCATTGCGCCCGCGCGGATGAGCGCTTCCTGGGCGCGGCGGTTGAGTTTGTGAAGGTCGATGCGACGGCAGAAATCGAACAGGTTCTTGTAAAGCCCCCCGGACTTGCGCTCGGCCACGATCGCCTCGACCGCGGCCGCGCCCAGGCCCTTGATCGCGCCAAGCCCGTAGACGATCCGGCCTTCGGCATCGACGGTGAAGGCGTAACCGGATACGTTGATATCCGGCGGCACCACTTTCAGCCCGCGATCGTTGCACTCATCGATCAGCCGCACTACTTTATCGGTATTATCCATGTCCGCGGACAATACAGAGGCCATAAATTCCGCGGGATAATGCGCTTTCAGCCATGCCGTCTGATAAGACAGGAGCGCATAGGCGGCGGAATGCGACTTGTTAAATCCGTAGCCCGCGAATTTTTCCATCAAATCGAAAATATAGGTCGCGGTCTGACTGCTGATAGTGTTCTTCAGGGCGCCCGCGACGAACACTTCGCGCTGCTTGGCCATCTCCTCGGGCTTCTTCTTGCCCATCGCGCGCCGCAACAGATCGGCTTCGCCGAGGGTATACCCCGCCAGCTCGCGCGCGATCTGCATGACCTGCTCCTGATACAGGATGATTCCATATGTCGACTTGAGGATCGGTTCCAGCAGCGGATGCGCGTAATGAATCTGCGCCTTGCCGTGCTTGCAGTTGATGAAGTCATCGACCATCCCCGACTGCAAGGGGCCGGGGCGGAACAACGCAACCAGTGCGATGATGTCGTCGAAACTGTCGGGCTGCAGGCGCTTGATCAGATCCTTCATGCCGCGGGATTCGAGCTGGAATACCGCCGTCGTCGCCTGCGCCTTCAACAGGTCGAAGGTTTTGCGGTCGGTCATCGAAACGGCACTGATATCGAGCAGCTCCTCTCCGCGCTCGCGACGGCCGCCGTTAATTGTTTTTACCGCCCAATCAATAATGGTCAGGGTGCGCAGACCGAGAAAATCGAATTTCACAAGACCGATCGCCTCTACGTCGTCCTTGTCGAGCTGGGTGACCAGGCTCTGCCCGTCCTGCTCGCAGTACAGCGGAGTGAAATCGGTCAGCTTCGACGGAGCGATGACCACGCCTCCGGCATGCTTGCCGGCATTGCGGGCCAGGCCCTCGAGCGCGCGCGCCATATCGATCAGCGCGGTAACCTCTTCCTCGCTCTGGTATATCTTGCGCAGCTCTTCCGAATCCTCCATCGCCTTGTCAAGGGTCATGCCGATTTCGAAAGGGATCAGTTTGGCGATATTGTCGACGAAACCGTAGGGGTGCCCGAGCACGCGGCCCACGTCGCGCACCACGGCCTTGGCCGCCATGCTGCCGTAGGTGATGATCTGCGACACCTTGTCGCGGCCGTATTTGTCCGCCACGTATTCGATCACCCGGTCGCGGCCTTCCATGCAAAAATCCACGTCGAAATCCGGCAGCGAAACGCGTTCCGGATTCAGGAAACGTTCGAACAACAGGTCGTACTCGATCGGATCAAGGTCCGTAATGCCAAGTGCATAAGCCGCCAATGAACCCGCGCCGGAACCGCGGCCCGGGCCGACCGGAACGCCGTTGCCGCGCGCCCAGCGGATAAAGTCCGCGACGATCAGGAAGTAGCCGGGGAATCCCATTTTGGAAATAACGGAGATCTCGATTTCGAGGCGCTCGCGGTACTGGCCGATCTTCTGCTCCGGCCAGGCCGTCCCCTTGGCCTGCAAATCATGCAGGCGCTGATCGAGGCCGCGCCGGCACTCCGCCATAAAGAATGAATCGATGGTTTCTCCCGCGGGTACCGGAAAATTCGGCAGAAATGGCTTGTCCATGCGCAGCTCCAGGCTGCAACGCTTGGCGATTTCGACCGCGTTCTCCAGCGCCTGCGGGATATCGGCGAACAGTTCCGCCATTTCCTGCGGAGTGCGCAGATACTGTTGGGCGCTGTAGCGGCGCGGGCGGCGCGGGTCGTCGAGGGTACGCCCCTCTGCGATGCACACCCGGGCTTCATGCGCCTCGAATTCGTCCTTGCGGATAAAACGCACATCGTTGCTGGCTACCACCGGCACCCGCGAGCTTTCGGCCAGTTGCAGGGCGGCGGAAATATACGCTTCCTCGTGCTCCCTGCCGGTGCGGCACAGCTCCAGATAGAAGCGATCCTTGAACAGCGCGTTCCAGTACGCCAGCGCCCGCTCCGCCTCTTGCCGGCGTTGCGCGATCAGCGCGCGGCCGATATCACCGCGCACTCCGCCGGAGAGTGCGATAAGACCGCCATGGAGTGACTCAAGCCATGATCTTTCAACCAGCGGCACGCCGTTGCGCTGGCCATGCAGATAGCTGCGTGATACGAGCTCGGTGAGATTCCGGTAACCCTCCTCGTTCTGGCACAGCAGGATGAGCCGACTCGGCTCGGATTGCATTCCCTCCGCGATGCGCAGATCGACTCCGATCAGCGGTTTGATGCCCGACTTGAGCGCCTCCTTGTAAAACTTGACCATTGCAAACAGATTGGACTGGTCGGTGAGTGCGACCGCCGGCATACCGGCCGCCTTGGCCGCGTCCATGAGGGTCTCGATGCGTATTGTGCTGTCGAGCAACGAGTACTCGGTATGAAGGCTCAGATGAACAAATGGTGTATTGGTAGCCATCTCGAATCGATTCGCAACCTGCACGGCGGTTTAATGAAATAAAAATCCTGAAAAAGTAAAACTTATCTGAAAACTCGCGCTATCCACCGATAGCTGAACATTCCTCCGTGCGTTCCATGCCCTCTATGCTCTGATTATCTTGCAATGCTTTACGCACCGCATTTTGGCAAGTCGGGCCGAAAATCGATCGGCATGTTAACCGAAAGCGATCCGGCCCTGCAAAAGGCGTGCGACAGGCTCGAAACTGCGGCGGTGTTGCGGACATGGACCGTGACGCTCCAGCGACTCGATATGTTCGGCGGTGGAGTAGCCTTTATGACGGTCAAATCCATATTGCGGATACTGCCGATGCAGCTCCACCATCCAGCGGTCGCGCGTCACCTTGGCCAGGATGGATGCGGCACTGATGGCGGGCACCAAAGCATCGCCCTTTACGATTGATTCGGTCGCACAATCCAGCTGGGGACAACGGTTCCCGTCGATCAGCGCCCTTGCCGGAAGGCGCGGCAGCGACGCGACAGCCCGTTTCATCGCAAGCAAAGTGGCCTGCAGGATATTGATATTGTCGATTTCATCGACAGTGGCATGCGCCACCGCCCACGCCAGGGCGGTGGCGGTGATCTGGGGATACAGTTCATCGCGCTGCTCGGGAGTCAATTGCTTGGAATCCGCGAGCCCCTCGACCGGCCGCGCCGGGTCCAGCACCACGACAGCCGCCATAACCGGTCCCGCCAGCGGGCCGCGGCCCGCCTCATCGACCCCCGCTATCCATTCAATTTCCATGAGCCCCTCGATCGCCGGTTGCGACTGCGCTTTTGTGCGAGAGATGTCATTATATTTGTGCGTGGTTATTTGAAAAAGCTATACTCACGACCTTTATACGATCCGAATCACGCAAGCCAGTATACTAAAGTATCCACGATCATGTCGCCCGCGATCATGCCGATCAGAACCGCCGTTATAGGCGTCGGCTACCTGGGAAAATACCACGCCGAGAAATACGCCAGACTCGAAAAAAGCCGGCTGGTGGCCGTCGTCGATACCGATGCGCGTATCGCGGCCGATGTGGCGGCCCGCCATGGAACCCGTGCGCTGACGGATTACCGTGAACTGCTGGGACAGGTGGATGCGGTCAGCATCGTGGTTCCGACATCGATGCACCATGCGGTCGCCAGGGAATTCCTGCAGCATGGCGTGCACGTACTGGTCGAAAAGCCCATCACCCAGACCGTCGAAGAGGCGGATGAACTGATCGCGCTGGCGCGCAAGCACCGCCTGGTGCTGCAGGTTGGCCACCTCGAACGCTTCAACGCGGCATTGCTGGCCCTGGATGAAATCATCAGGGAGCCGCGATTCATCGAAAGCCACCGTCTATCGCCGTTCAAGACGCGCGCGACCGACGTCAATGTCATTCTCGACCTTATGATCCATGACATTGACATCATCCTCAATCTCGTCAAATCCGAACTGCAGGATATCGATGCCAGCGGCGCCAGGGTTCTTTCGAGCACCATCGATATTGCCAACGCCCGCCTGCGCTTTGCCAACGGCTGTATCGCCAACGTCACGGCGAGCCGCATCAGCCTCAAGGCCGAACGCAAGATGCGGATATTCCAGAGCAACTGCTATATCTCCGTCGACTTCCAGAACAGGATTCTGAGCCGCCACGCCAAGGGCGACGGCGAATCGGCTCCCGGCATTCCCAATATCGAAAGCCGGGAAACCATTTATGAAAACGACGATGCCCTGCAGAGCGAAATCGCCGCGTTTCTCGCCGCCATCGAGAACAATACGCCGCCGCTGGTAAGCGGCGAGGACGGCCGGAGAGCACTGCAGACCGCCACCGAGATTACGCGACTGTTAAAAGAACAAATGCTGGATGTTTAAGGTCCACCCGGTCAGCGCGCTCGTGAAACGGAGTTACGAATGAGTCAGACGGTTATGCTGGTCGCGGGCGAAGCATCCGGCGATATGCACGGCGCCGGGATCGCGCGTAACCTGCAGCAGTCAGGTATCCGCTGTATCGGCATGGGCAGCCGCCACATGCAGGCCGCCGGTGTCGAGTTGCTCGTCGATTCCAGCCGCATCGCCGTGGTCGGCCTGGTCGAGGTACTCGCCCACTGGTCCGAAATACAGGCGGCGCTCAAGCGCCTGCGCAACGCGCTGGCGGAGCGCCGCCCCGACCTGCTGCTGCTGATCGATTATCCTGAGTTCAACCTGAAACTTGCCGAGACCGCGAAGTCCCTCGGCATAAAGGTTCTGTTTTATGTGAGTCCCCAGGTATGGGCCTGGCGCCCCAAGCGCATTCACAAAATCGGTCGCCGCATCGATCATATGGCGGTGATCTTCCCCTTCGAAACTGAGCTTTACCGGAGCGCCGGAATCCCGGTCACCTATGTCGGCCACCCGCTTGCACGGCGCGTCCAGGCCGGACTCGACCGTGAAACCGCGCTGCGCCGGTTCGGCCTGGATCCCGCGCTCAAGACCGTGGCCTTGATGCCGGGCAGCCGTAACAGCGAAATCAAACGCCTGCTGCCGGTACTTGTCGAGGCGGCAAAAGAAATTCAGCAACGCATTTCGAAAGTACAGTTCGTGTTGCCGGCGGCTTCCTCATTGGACGCCGGGGCATTGCAGCAACAGATAACCGCAAGCGGCCTGCGTATTCCGGTCGTCCAGGGCCAGACTTACGATGCGGTCAATGCCAGCGATTTTGCGATCACGGCCTCGGGAACGGCTACATTGGAGGTCGCGCTCCTGCAAAAGCCGATGATTGTGATATATAAGGTATCGCCGCTGTCCTATGCCATCCTGAAGAGACTTGTTACCGTCAAGCAAATCGCGCTCGCCAACATAGTGGCCGGGCATCCGGTCGTACCCGAATTGGTCCAGGCGGACGCGACGCCGGAAAAAATCGCGGCGGAAGCGTTAAGCCTTTTAACCGATGCCGGCCGTTACCAACGTATCCGGGAGGCCCTGCAAACCGTAAAGCGAAACCTGGGCGGGCAGGACGGGATTGCCGAGGTGGGCAGACTGGCTCTCAGACTGCTGGACGTCGGCGAAAAAGGCCCTGCTGAGAGCCAATAGGCGGTTTTTAAGCCCGTCCGGACCTCTTGGGCCCGGAGATGACCTGAGGACCGAAATGTTGTAGACTTGCGTACATTTCATGCAGGCAGGCCAGCCTTTATAACCGGCTCACAAAGCCGGGCCAGCTTCAAACCGTTAAACCCTTTTATACAGTTACCCATGACGTCCGTCTGGAGGAATCACAGAATGTACCAACGCTGTTTATCCATCCTGCTGTGCGGCGCCTTGTGCGTTGTCGCGGGCTGCAGCGAAGACAAATTCCCGCCGCGCATCGTCATCTCCAATCCCGGCGGTGGCGCGACATCGGGCAACCGGGATCTCGTGCGCCTGCAGTTTAACGAAGAAATCCTCGATTCCTCGGTGGAGGATGACTCCATTACCCTGGTGCGTCAGGATGGACAGCAGGTCTCCGGCAAAATGCACCACGGCGCCAAAGACTCGGAAGGCAACGAGATTCTTAAAGATATGATCTCCTTCTTCCCCGACGAGCGCCTGCGGCTGGTGACGAAATATCATGCAACCCTCAAAAGAGGAATCAGCGACCTGGACGGCAATAAAATACAAGAGGATATACTCTGGAGCTATACGGTGCGGGACGGCAACTTCAGCGGGGCTACCGCCCTCGAAAACAACATCAGCGACGCGTTCAAGATCGGTCATGCCTTCAATCCCCAGATCTCGATGAACCCCGCCGACGGTTCGGGCTTCATCGTCTGGAG
Organism: Gammaproteobacteria bacterium; assembly: GCA_036274675.1. Lineage (GTDB taxonomy): Bacteria > Pseudomonadota > Gammaproteobacteria > HTCC5015 > HTCC5015 > DASUFE01. The sequence goes on along the minus strand of DASUFE010000011.1, from coordinate 15,559 downwards.
GCAGTTTTTCGAAGATAAGCTCCCCCCGCCTGATCCGCTGCCTGACCCGCCCCCTCCGGTTCAAGGCGACGGCTCCCTCAGCTCCAATATTTTCGTCAAGAAGCTGAACGCCCTGAAGAATGACCCGGAAACGAGGCTGAGCGCCGCCGACAATAATAACGACGCCCTCGCTCCGCAGATCGCGGTTTCCTCCAACCGTACTGCCATGGTCGTGTGGTCGCAGTCTGACGGCGCCAACTCCCGCATCTATGCCAATCGTTTTGATTCCAATAACTGGCAGAATTCCCTGACGCTGACTCCGATCGATGCCGGAAACGGCCCGGCCACCGCACCCCAGATTGTTATCGACGCCAACGGCAATGCGCTCGTGGTCTGGATTGAATCCGACCGGGTTTACTACAACCGTTACCTTGCAACGACCGATAACTGGACGGGCGCCGCCACCATTGACGCGAGCTTAGGCAACGTAGCCGCGCCGCAGATCGCCATCGATACCAGTGGTCAAGCCCTCGCGATCTGGGTCGAAAATAGCGCGATTTATATAAACCGCTTCAACGGAGCAACCTGGGGCGGGGCAACCCCAATCCCCAGCAGCGATAACGCCACCACCCCTCCCACATCCCCGCAAATCGCGATGGACGCGGACGGGACGACTGAACTAGACCGCCCGTCTGCAATCGCCGTCTGGTCCCAGGTCAACGGCACGGATAGCGACATTATGGCCAGCAGTTATTCGAGTAACGGTGGTTGGACATCCGCCGTAATAATTGATGCGGCCACGGCCAAGAACACAAAAGGCGACATGGTGTCCCTGGTCCAGGCTGAGACACCGCAAGTGGCGATGGCCCCGAACGGCACAGCTATTGCCGTCTGGGTGCAGAAACAAGGCGCAGGCATGCGAAAGCGGGTATTCAGCAGACGCTTCAAGTTCAGTAAATCGCAAGACAAGTGGACCTGGACAGAGGAGGCCAAGCGGATTGATAACTCCGCCGCCCCGGCCGAAGCCTCGGAACCCCAGATCGCGGTCGACGGCCAGGGCAATGCCCTGTGCGTTTGGTCCGAGGTCGAAGGCGGCCCGACCAACACCTTCACCAGCCGCAATCGCCACAACATATATGCCAACCGTTTCCGGGTCAGCTTCAACGGCTGGAATACCCCCATACTGCTGGAAGATGACACTGCGCGCGATAAATTCAACCTGCTATACAATTATGGCGACGCCATCAGCCCGCAACTGGCGGTGGCTCCCGATTACAGCGCCGTCATAATTTGGACAAAGGCGAATCATCTAGACGATCCGGACGATCCCAGCGATGATACCAGTTTCCGGTACGACATCCAGAGAGACACCTTCAACTGAACCTCCCTGCTCCGGGGTGCTGCAACCCGGATCCCTCAGGGATCCGGGTTATGTAACTTTATCTCGTAAAGCGCCGGCCACAGCTTGCCGGTCACCAGAAAAACGTCGTTCCGGGAGTCATAAGCGATCCCATTCAGCACCGCATCGGGCGAGACTGTATGCCGCTGCGCCAGCTCCGTCAAATCGACCTCCCCCGTCACATAGCCCGTCACCGGATCGATCTCCACGATGAGGTTGCGTTGCCAGACATTGGCGTAGATCCTGTTCCGCGCATATTCCAACTCGTTCAGATTCGTGACAACATCGCCCATACGACTTACGGTCAATATCCTGTTTCTGCTGAAACTCGATGGATCCAGAAAATAAAGCCGTGCCGAACCGTCGCTCATGATCAGATTAACCCCGTCATAGGCAAGCCCCCAGCCTTCACCCGGGTAAGAGAATTCCTGCAGTACCTGCAACTTAGCGCGGTCATACACAAAACCGGTGTTCTCGCGATAGGTAATTTGTACCAGCCGCTCGCCGACCGCGGCCAAGCCTTCGCCGAAATAGCGATCGGGCAGTGGAAACCGCTTGATAACGCCACCGGTATCGAGCGATTTGATGCTGACCGCCGAGCGACCGTAAAGACCGGTGCTTTCGTACAGCCGGCCGTCCATGAACACGAGTCCCTGGGTAAAGTCATCGGCTGAATGGGGGTGGGATTTTACAATGGTGTAAGAGTATTGACGGACCAGTGGCGGCGGGCTGCCGGAACTGCAGGCGACCGGGCCGCAGAGTGCAAACCACAATAGCAAACCGTATATAAAACGGCCGGAGAACCCGCAATCGATACTGTTATTCGTCCTCGCCACCGGATTTATTGGCGCGCACGATACCGCGCTGACTTCGCTGGATGAATTCGACGAAACCCGCCACTTCGGGATGTTTTTCGATCAGGGGGACTATGGATTTGACTGCGTCTTCGCGCTTTTGCCGCGACTTCACCAGGGTCATATAGGCCTTGTGCAGCGCGCGTATCGTATCCGCCGGGAAATTCCGCCGCCTGAGGCCTTCCTTGTTGATACCATAGGCCGCGGCGTGATTACCGGATACGATCACATAAGGCGGAACGTCGCGGTTGATCGCCGAGGAGAAACCGGAAAAGCTGTGGGCGCCGATATGCACGAACTGGTGCACGGTGGTGAACCCCCCGAGAATCGCGTAGTCGCCAATGTACACATGGCCGGCGACGCTCGCCGCGTTCGAGAAAATGATGTGATCACCCAGCACGCAATCATGCGCGATATGTGTGTAGGCCATGAAAAGCCCGTCATTGCCGATCCGGGTGATTCCCGTGGATGTGGAGGAACCCCGATTCATGGTGGCATATTCACGGATGATATTGCGGTCGCCGATCTCCAGCACGCCCTTCTCCGGTTCCTGCCCCAACGCCTGCGTGGCCTCGCCCAGCGAGGCGAACTGGAAGATCTGATTATCACGCCCGATGCGCGTCGGCCCCTTGATGACTACGTGGGGGCCTATGCGGGTACCGGATCCGATTTCGACATCGGGGCCGATAATCGAATACGGTCCGATTTCCACACCGGCGGCGACTCTCGCGGACGAATCAACGATCGCGGTCGGATGTATCATGCATGGGACCTAACGGGGTATCAGGGCGCCCATAATTTCGGCCGAGCAAACCAGTTCACCCTCGACCTGGGCCGTAGTAGCGAATTTCCAGATGTTTCGGGTCTTGCGCATGACTTCCGCGCGGATACGCATTGTGTCGCCAGGCACGACCTGTTTCTTGAAGCGCGCGTTGTCGATGCCGACCAGCAGGAACAGGGAGTTTTCGGTCAGTTCCAGGGGGATGGACTCAAAAGTCAGTATACCGGTGGCCTGCGCCATGGCTTCGGTTACCAGCACGCCGGGAAATATGGGACACTCCGGGAAATGACCCTGGAAACAGGGCTCGTTCACCGTTACGTTCTTGATGATCTCAACCGCCTTGTCCGGTTCGCACGATACGACTCTGTCTACCAGCAGGAACGGGTAGCGATGAGGCAATTTCTTCATCACTTCGTAGATATTCAGCGCGCTCAATTCAAAACCCCCTTGATCTCTAACTCCTGTTCTTTTCAAACTCCGCGAGTTTTTTTTCCAGGATGCGGATTCTTTTCGCCATTTCGTCCAGTTGCTTGATCCTGACCCAGTTGCGCCGCCATTGCGCAGCCGGTTCGAGAGGCATGCCTGAAGAGGCGTAGCTGCCGGCCTGTTCGATAGTTTGCGTAACCTGCGAATAAGCATTCAGACGCGTGCCGTCCGGTATCTGCAAATGACCGAGAATACCGGCCGCCCCGCCGATCGCGCAATGACTGCCGATATTGGCACTGCCCGCGATACCCGCCTGCGCCGCTATCGCCGTGTGAGCGCCGATTCTGACGTTATGCGCCACGTGAATCTGGTTGTCGAGTTTAACACCATTTTCAATGATTGTATCTTTCAGCGCTCCGCGGTCGATCGCAACTCCCGCCCCGATTTCAACATCGTCCCCGACGACCACCGTTCCAAGCTGTGGAATCTTTATCCACTGGCGATTTTCCGGCGCGAAGCCGAAACCGTCAGCTCCGATGACAGCCGCGGGATGAACGATGACACGATCACCGAGGCGGCATCCGTCGCATACCGTAACATTGGGTGCCAGCTTGCAATCTGCCCCGATTACACTGCCCCGCTTGAGCACCGTGCCGGAGCCGATATAGCTGCGAGGACCTACCCGTACCCCGTCCTCTATGACAGCCAGCGGAGCAATGATCGCATCGGCAGCGATAATGGCGGAAGCGGCGACCACAGCCGTTGAGTGAATCCCCGGCATTATGGATAAATCCTTATCCGGGTGCAGCAGCAATGCTATTTTCGCATAGAGCGCATAAGGATTGTCGCTGACCAACGTCGGACGCGGACAAACCTCTGCATTCTCTTTGGACAGCACAACAGCCGAAGCACGCGTTGTCGCCAGCAGCGGAAGATAGTCGCGGTTATTCAGAAAAGCGAGGCTGCCGGGCTCGGCCGTTCCCAGGTCCGCAACACGCGTGATAATCTCGCCACCATCGCCGGTACAGGCAACGTTGAAAATACGAGCCAGTTCGGCGAGTGTGTAGGGCTTGCTCACACGACAATGATCGATGCGATTACTTTTTCTTCTCGCCGGCGTTGTTCTTAAGCTCCGTAAGAACACGTTCCGTCAGGTTGACGCGAGCGCTGCTCATCAACACGCCGTCGGTAAGGATCAGATCGTAACCTTCCTTCTGCGCGAGCGTCGCGATGGTCTTGAAGATATCCTTCCGTACGTCCGCCGCCACCTGGTTGCGTCGGATCTTGAAGTCCTCGTCCATAATGCCCTGCTCCCAGCGGATTTTACGTTCCTGCCCGAGGATTTGATCTTCGAGCTTCCTCTGGTCGTCAGTATTCATGGTAAGACCTTCTTTCTGCAGCCTGTCGCGCAACTGCATATAGGAAGCCTGCATTCCTTTGAGCGCATCGCTGCGGGCGGAGAATTCCTTTTCCAGGCGCTTGTTGCCTTCGGCCAGTTGCGGGGATTTGGAAGCCACCGCCTGGACATCCACGAAACCGATTTTCAGCGGACCTGCATCCTGGGCAAACGCCGTCTGAAAAAAGCAACAGCAGACGGCAAGCAATACACGATTCAGTAGTTCAAATTTCATTTTTAAGTCATCCTCTGGTTTAGCATTCTAAAATGTTCCGCCGATCGAGAAATCGAACCGCTCGATATTTTCCTTGTCTTGTTCCTCATATTCAAGTGGATACGCATAACTGAAGGTCATGGGACCAATCGGAGCCAGCCAGTTATGAGCGAAACCCACAGATGTCCTGAATTCATCGGTGTCAAAATCATAGTAATTGGGGAATACGTTCCCGAAATCATAGAAGAGCACGGTGCGGGACGAAGTGCCATCGCCGAACGGCGGCAGCACAAACTCGAGTGAACCCACAGTCAGCAGGTCGCCGCCCAGGGGGTCCCGGCTTGTCCGGAGAACATTCGAAATCGGATCGTAAATGCGACCTCGCGGGGCGATGCTTCGAGGCTCGTAACCGCGCAAAGTGTTGATGCCGCCGGCCACGTACTTCTCGAAGAACGGAATACCGACCTCATTAGGATCGTCCTTGAGAAAACCGACGCCGATGTTATATTTTACGTGAAAGAGCGTTGGGCCGATGGCGTGCCAATAATAGTCGGCAACATAATTAAACTTGTAATAATCAAGATCACTCATCGGCATTGACAACTCCGCCGACAGTACATGGCGCGCGCCTTTGGTCGGGAATATGCCGCGGTTGCGCGAATCATAGATGTAGGAGAGGTTCGCCATATACTGGTCATAGTCGTTCCCATAATTGTTGATGAAGTCATGGACCTCGAAGAGCGAGAACGGAGACGGAATGACCTCGGTATGGTTGACGGTAAAGCCCGCGCCTAACCTGCTGTATTCGTCCAACGGAATACCGTACTGCAAACTGCCACCCGCGCTGTTCATAACATAGTCGCTCAGCAGGGTCTGGCTCGTATCAATCTTGCGATAAAACAGTCCGGTCTGGCGGCTGATACCGTCATCGGTGTAGTAGGGTTCCGTGAGCGTGGCATTGAAATCCTCGACGACTTCGCTCCTGTTTATGGCAAACGAAAGCGCGTTGCCTCTGCCAAACAGGTTGTTCTGGGTGATACTGGTCGTGAAAGCGGTACCGTTCTCCGCTGAATAACCGAGGCCTATATTAAAGGCGCCCGAAAAACGCTCCTTGATATCGAACACCACATCAACCTTGTCATCAGTACCCGGGACGTTGGGTGTTGTCACTTCCGCGCTCTCGACGAAAGTCAGGCGCTGCAAGCGCACCTTCGAGCGCTCGACCGCATCCGAGGAATACCAGGCGCCCTCCATCTGCCTCATTTCGCGCCGATACACCTCGTCGAGCGTCTTGTTATTGCCGTTGAACAACACGCGCTGCACGTACACGCGCTGCTTTGGTTCCACCATGAAATTGATATCGACTTCCTTCGTCGAATCGTCGATCGTGGGGATCATCTGGGTATCGGCAAAGGCGTAGCCCTGGTTGCCCAGCAGTTTGTTGATAAAATCCGTGGTCTGCGTGGACTTGGCATTCGAGAAATTCTGTCCCTTGAGATTGATTTTCTGCGCGGCCGCCAGCATCAAGGGGCGATATTGCTCGATCTCGGGGGAACTCACCGTGACGCTGACATCACGGATATTGTATTTATCGCCTTCGACGATATTGATAGTGATATAGATGTCCTTCTTGTCCGGGGAAATGGTGACCTGGGTCGATTCGTCCCTGAAATTGATATAGCCCCGGTCCATATAAAAGGAACGCAGTTTTTCACGGTCGCCGCTCAATCTGGATTTGGCGTATTCATCCCTCTTGCTGAAGAAGACGTACCAGGGCGGAACGCCGAGCTCGAACTGATCGAGAATCTCGTCGTCCGTAAACGACTCGTTGCCGACGATATTGATCTGCCGGATTTTCGCCGGCACGCCTTCACGAATATTGATATCGATTTTGACGCGGTTTCGCGGCAAGGGCGTCACTTTTTTCTCGATTTTCACCCCGTAACGGCCCGCGCTGTAGTACAGGCGCTCAAGCTCCTGATGCATCTGATCCAGAACCTGGTCGTTGTATATCCGGCCCCGCGACAGATCGAAGTCGTCAAAAGCTTTCTGGATATCTTCCGTCTTTACTTTCTTATTGCCCTCAATATTGATTTCCGCGATGGCGGGACGTTCCGTTACGCGGATAATCAGCACATTATCCCGCCGGTACAGGCCGACATCCTTGAAAAAACCTGTCGTGTAAAGCGCATGCATGATTTCCTGCGCCAGGCCCGGGGTCATCTGATCGCCGATCTTGACGGGAACATAAGTCAGCACGGTGGCGAGAGTGATACGGCGCGCCCCCACAAGTTCGATATTCTCAATCTTGAAGTTGTATTGCTGTTGCGCGTGCGCCACCGCCAGCTGCAGGCCAATCAATATGAAAATCGCGATCGTTCTTGTTGTTTTCAACATTTGGTTATCTCATCAATCGCATTATATCGTTGTAAAACGCCAGCGACATAAGACAGGCCAGCAGGAAAATTCCGATGTTCTGCCCCAGTATCTGGATGCGTTCCGGCAGCGGCCTGCCGATCAAAAACTCGATCGCATAATACAGCAAATGACCTCCGTCCAGCATGGGAATGGGCAGTATGTTTAATACCGCGAGCCCGATACTGACTACCGCCAGCAGGTTGAGAAAAATCCGATAATCGATGCTGAGAGTCTTGCCCGCGTAATCCGCGATGGTGAGCGGCCCGCTGACGTTTTTCAGGGACGCGTCCCCCACGACCAGCTTGCCGATGATCTTGAATGAAAACAGCGTCATATCCAAGGTCTTGTCCAGGCCTTTAATCACTGACTGCAGCGGCGGGTAACTCACTACCAGTTGCATCCGGTCCCACGCGGCGGAATCGATCGGCTCCAGTTGCACCATCGCTCCGATCGAGCCGACGGCTTTTTCCCCATCCTGTCTCGTCTCCGTAACAATGGTTAACTCGATGGGTGCGCCCTTGCGTTGAACGCTCAGCTTGAGCTGCGCGCCCGGGTGCGCTTGCACCAGGCGGACCCAGTCGCTCCAGAAGCGGACCGGCTGACCGTCCACCATCGAAATATGGTCGCCCGGCTGCAATCCTGAACGCTCGGCCGGGCTGCCGGGTTGCGGCTCCATGACAATCAGATTGGCGGCAGGCCGCCAGGGAGCCATGCCTATATTCTCCAGAATATCGCCCTCGTCCTTGAGCAACTCGTTGTCGCCGAACGCAAGCCGGCGTGTCGCTTGCCGCCCGTCGGACGCTACAACGGATACCTCGGAAACGCTACCCGACAGGACCTGCTTGAGCAGCACCAGGCGCGCATCCTCCCAGCTCTCCACCGGCTCGCCGCCGATAGTAACTATGAGGTCGCCGTTTTCAAAGCCGGCGGCGGCCGCATAGGAACCGGCCTCGATCTCGCCGACCACGGGCCGGGTGCCGGGCACTCCCACAAGGAATACGCAAATGTAGACAAAAGCCGCGAACCCGAGATTGAACAGTGGACCCGCCGCGACTATGGCGCTCCTCTTCCAGACCGGTTGCGTACTGAATGCGCGATGGCGCTCATGCTCAGGCACCTCGGTATCCCGCTCCCCGAGCATCTTGACATAACCGCCCAAAGGCAGGGCCGACAGTACATACTCGGTTTCACCCCGCTGGCGGCGCCATATCACCTTGCCGAAACCGAGAGAGAAACGCAGAACTTTCACGCCGAGCTTGCGGGCGACCCAGAAATGGCCGAACTCATGCACCGCCACCAGGATCGCGATGGCAACCAGGAAGGCGAACAAACTTGTAAGGAACTCGCTGATCATGCTCGAATCATTTTAATGCATCGCGTTAATCCGGTCATTGGCATATGCGCGCGTCAACTTATCGTCCTCGAGAACAGCCTCCAGGGAATCCGCTTCGTGGGGGCTCAGGTTTTCAAGAGCCGATGCGACTATCCTGACAATATCCGTGTACCGGATACGGCCCTGCAGGAAATTATCGACAGCTATTTCATTCGCCGCATTGAGAATCGTTGTTGCGGTACCGCCTCTCCGGAGCGCGTCATACGCTAGCCCAAGGCATGGAAAACGCTGCAAATCCGGTCTTTCAAAATTAAGTTCTGCGACCTTGAAAATGTCCAGAGGTTCCGCGCCAGACGGAATACGATCCGGCCAGGCAAGAGCGTACGCAATCGGGATTCGCATGTCCGGGTTGCCCATTTGCGCGAGTACCGAACCGTCGCTATAAGCCACCATCGAGTGAATGATGCTCTGCGGATGCAGGACGACCTGTATGGACTCAGGCTCCGTGCCAAACAACCAGCGGGCCTCGATCAACTCGAGGCCCTTGTTCATCATGGTCGCCGAATCGACGGATATTTTACGTCCCATTTTCCAGTTGGGATGCGCGCAGGCCTGCTCGGGAGTCACCCCGTCCAGCGTTTCCAGCGGCAGTTTTCTGAAGGGCCCGCCGGAGGCGGTAAGCCATATTTTGCTGATGGCTCCATTCGGCAGGCCGGTTCCATCCCCGGCAAAACAGGGAACGCATTGCCAGATCGCATTATGTTCGCTATCGATCGGCAGCAGCGTGGCGCCGTTGTTACGAACGGTTTCCATGAACAGCTGGCCGGACATCACCAGCGATTCCTTGTTCGCCAGCAGAACGCGCTTGCCGGCCCGGGCCGCGGCAAGCGTCGGTAAAAGGCCGGCCGCTCCGACGATCGCCGCCATGACGCAATCCACGCGTGAATCGCCCGCGACCCTTTCCAGGCCGGCCGCACCAGAGAGTACGCTGATTCCGCTGAAGCCTTCGGCGCGCAGCTTGCGCTGCAACTGCTCCGCACCGGCGGGATCCGTCATGACGGCATATTCCGGCCGGTAGCGCGCGCATTGGTCGAACATTTTTCCGGAATCCGAATTGGCCGTCAGGGCGAACACACGGTAACGATCCGGATTCCGCGAAATGACATCCAGGGTATTGATGCCGATGGTGCCGGTGGACCCCAGGATTGTGATGTTTCTGCAAGCGGTCATGGCACTTGAACGATGGCCTCAAACAATCCAGTGGAAACAGCCCAAAGCGAACAAAGGGGCCGCGATGGTCATACTATCGATACGGTCGAGCACTCCACCGTGACCGGGTAACAGAGAGCCGCTGTCCTTTACGTCCGCCATGCGTTTCATCAGACTCTCGAACAGGTCGCCGATCACGGAAAACGCGGCGGTCGCTATTCCAAGCAGGGTCAAGGGCAGTACGGGCGAATCGAAATAAAAGGAGGCGATCGCGACTACAATCGCCGCGCCGATCAGGCCGCCGGCCAGGCCTTCGAGTGTTTTACCCGGGCTGATGGCGGGGGCGAGCTTGGTGCGCCCATACAGTTTGCCGGCGATATAGGCGCCGATATCGGCGGCCCATACCAGCAGGAACAGCAGCAATACCCACCGCGGACCCGAGGCGGGCGCAGCATGGATCGCAGTCAGCGCAAACCAGGGCGGCAACAGGGTGAGCAGCCCTATGATCAGTTTCAAGACTCGCGAACGAACGACAAACCGGCTGCGCTGATAGGCGATGAGCCAGACGCCGGCGACCAGCCACCAGCATAAGGCGGCGGCGTAAATCCAGGTGCGATAGCTTTCCGGGAGCGGAAGCCGCATCGCGAGCAGGATCAAACCTGCATGCAGTATGGCGTAGCAGGCGCAGGCCGCGACCGATCGTAACCCGCTGAGACGCGCCCACTCGTAAGCCGCCGGCAACAGCAGCAACAGAATGGCGTATGAAAAAATCGGGGTTGAGGAATACAGCACCAGCGCGATAAAGACCGGCGCCGCAACCGCTATCGTCAGGATGCGCTGTTTAAGCATGCCGCAACCGTGGTGTGCCGGCTGCGACCTGTTCCGGGGTCTGACCGAACCGTCGCTGGCGTCCCGTAAACCAGACGACCGCCTGATCCAGCTGTTCGGGGCCGAAATCGGGCCATAAACAATCCGTGAAATACAGTTCGGTATAGGCCAGTTGCCAATTCAGAAAATTGCTGATGCGGCATTCGCCGCCCGTGCGGATCAAGAGATCCGGTTCCGGAGTATCGGCCAGGCAAACATAGGCGCCGAAAAGCTCCGGCGTTACATCAGTCGGCGCAAGCTTGCCGGTGCGCACATCCTCGGCGATCCTGGCTGCGGCTTGCGCAATATCCCAGCGTCCGCCGTAGTTAGCGGCGATCGCGAGCTTCAAACCGGTATTCTGTCGTGTCTTCAGCTCGGCCTGCCGGATCGAATCGCGCAGGCGCGGCTCGAAAGCGTCAATGTTTCCTATGAAACGCAGGCTCACGTTCTTTTCGTTGAGCTTGTCCAGCTCCTTGTTCAACGTGGCGATGAACAGGTCCATCAACAGTCGGACTTCTGATTTCGGGCGGCGCCAATTCTCGCTGCTGAACGCAAACAGTGTCAGATTTTCGATCTGGTGCCGTTCGCAAGCCTGCAGAACGTTAAATACGGATTCAAGACCGGCCTTGTGCCCGGCATTGCGCGGCAGGCCGCGGCTTTTGGCCCAACGGCCGTTGCCATCCATGATGATCGCCAAATGTTTCAACCGCTGCAGCATAGGCTCGCTCAGACTTCCATCAAGTCCTTTTCCTTTTTTTCGAGCAACTTGTCGATTTCGGCGATGTACTTGTCCGTCAGTTTCTGTATCGCGTCCTGGGCCTTGCGCTCGTCGTCCTCGGTGATCTTTTTATCCTTCAACAGTTTCTTTATTTCGTTGTTGGCGTCGCGCCGGATATTGCGCACGGCGACGCGCGCATTCTCGGCTTCATGTTTCACGAGTTTCACGAATTCACGGCGTCGTTCCTCATTCAGCGCCGGCATCGGGATCCGTATCACGTTACCGGCGGTCACAGGGTTCAGACCGAGCCCGGCATTCATGATAGCCTTTTCGATGACCGGAACCATGTTCTTGTCCCAGGGCGTGATGCTCAATGTCCGCGGATCCTCGGCCGCGACGTTACCCACCTGGTTGACGGGCGTCTTGTTGCCGTAATAATCCACCATGACGTGTTCCAGCAGGCTGGGATGGGCGCGGCCCGTACGCATCCTGGACAGTTCGCCGCTGAAGGTCTCAATGCTTTTTTTCATGCGGTTTTCGTTGTCTTTCTTCACATTCTCGATCATGCTTCATCTCCCCGCTCTACTACGGTACCAATCGGTTTGCCGGCGATAATCTGAACCAGCGCCTCGGGTTCGTTCATATCGAACACCCGGATCGGCATGTTGTAATCGCGGCACATCACCATCGCGGTCGCATCCATGACACCCAATTTGGAAGCGAGCGCCTTGTCATAAGTCAGCCTGCTGTAACGTTTCGCGGCCGGATTCCGCTTGGGATCGCTGTCGTAAACACCGTCCACCTTGGTCGCCTTCAGCATCAGATCCGCCTCGATCTCTATGGCGCGCAGGCTGGCGGCGGAATCGGTGGTGAAAAACGGATTGCCGGTACCGCCGGCAAAAATGACAATTCTGCTCTTCTCGAGATGCCGCACCGCGCGGCGGCGGATATAGTCTTCGCAGACCTGGTTGATTTTGATGGCAGACATCACCCGGCAGTACATCCCCATGTTTTCGAGCGCATCCTGCAGCGCCAGCGAGTTGATGACGGTGGCCAGCATACCCATGTGGTCCCCTGTCACGCGGTCCATACCCGCCTCAGCCAATCCCGCGCCGCGGAAGATATTACCGCCCCCGATGACGACGGCGATCTGGACGCCGCATGCGTGCGCCGCCTTGATATCACCGGCAATCCTGTTTATCACCTTCGGATCGATTCCGTAGGACAGGTCGCCCATGAGGGCCTCGCCGCTTAACTTGAGCAAAATCCGTTTGTACTTGGTTTTTTCCGCCATCTGCTCAGGCATGTTGCCTCACTCGGTTAAGCTGTTTCTACGCCGGGCTCCGCCCCGCGCACACGGCACTCGTGACATTTGTGAGACGGGCTCTAAACAAAGACGCGGCCAATGAGCCGCGTCCTTACACCGATCGCCGGGACTAACCGGCCCGAACCGCCGCCATTACTTCTTCGGCGAAATTTTCTTCTTTCTTCTCGATTCCCTCGCCGACTTCAAAACGATGGAACGATTTGACGGTCGCGGCAGCCGCTTTCAGCAGCTTGCCGACGCTCTGGTCAGGATCCTTGACGAAGGGCTGGCCCAGCAGGGTGACTTCGGCCAGATATTTCTTGAGACGCCCCTGCACCATTTTTTCGACGATATCGCCGGTCTTGCCGCTCTGCGCGGCCTGGGCCACCAGGATTTCCTTTTCTTTCTGCAGGTGTTCCGCCGGAACGTCGTTTTCCGAAACGCAGACCGGGCGGCTGGCCGCGACATGCATGGCAATATCCTTCGCAAGATTGATATCACCACCGACCATTTCGACCAGCACTCCGATACGCCCGCCGTGCGAGTACGCGCCCACGACGCCTTGGGATGCAATACGAACGAAGCGGCGGATCTGGATATTCTCGCCGATCTTCGCCACCAGCGCCTTGCGCTGGGTTTCAATGACGGTACCGTCCTTGAGCGGCAGTTTGAGCAGCGCATCCAGGTCGGCCGGAGCCTTTTCCAGGGCAACCGCCGAAACCTGATCGACGAAATTACGGAAGTCGTCGCCGCGGGCTACAAAATCGGTTTCACAGTTTATCTCGATCATGCAGGCGGCTTTCTGGTCTTTCGCGGTCGCCAGCGCGATCACGCCTTCGGCCGCCACGCGGCCGGCCTTCTTGTCGGCCTTGGCCAGGCCGTTCTTGCGCATCCACTCGATCGCGGCTTCGGTATTACCGCCCGCCTCGGTCAGCGCCTTCTTGCATTCCATCATGCCCGCGCCCGTAAGTTCGCGCAGTTCCTTTACCATCGCGGCAGTAATTTGCATTTCACACCTCGAATCTGAATCGATTTAAACACTCCCGCGACTTATTCGTCGGAGGACTCATCCCCATCCTTGCCATTTTTCTTTACCGTCGCCTTCTTCTTGGGGGCGACCTTTCTTGCGGCCGGGTCTTTTTTGCCCTCGGCTTCGTCACCGCCGGCGTCCGCGTGCTGGTCTTGGGCAGCGCCTTCGGCGGCGGGTTCAGATTTTTTATCGGCCAGTTTGCCACCGGCTTTCTTGCTGACGACCTTCTTCGCCGCCTTGCCCTCGCCCTCTTCAGGCGCTTCCGCGACTCGTTGCAGCTGGGCACTCTGTTTGCCATCGAGGACCGCGTCGGCGGCCGCAACGGAATACAGCTTGATGGCGCCGATGGCGTCATCGTTGCCGGGGATTACATAATCGATGCCGTCGACGGAATTATTGGTGTCCACGATCGCCACCACGGGAATTCCGAGCTTGCGCGCCTCTTGTACGGCGATCTTCTCGTGCCCGACGTCGATGATGAACAGCACGTCCGGCAGACGCTCCATATCCTTGATTCCGCCCAGACTGCGCTCAAGCTTTTCCAGTTCGCGCTTCAGGCCCAGGCCTTCCTTCTTGTTCACGCGTTCGATTGAGTTGTCGGCGATCATCGCCTCAAGTTCTTTGAGCCTGTTAATGGATTGCTTGACCGTCTGGAAGTTAGTCAACATGCCGCCCAGCCAGCGATGGTTCACATAGGGCATACCGCAGCGGCGGGCCTCTTCCTGGATCACATCGCGGGCCGCCCGTTTGGTGCCCACGAACAGTATCTTGCCGTTGCGCGCCGCCATGCGGGATACGAAATTCATCGCATCGTTGAACAACGGTACGGTCTTTTCGAGGTTAATGATATGGATCTTGTTGCGTTCACCGAAGATGTACGCTTTCATCTTCGGATTCCAGTAACGGGACTGATGCCCGAAATGCACGCCAGCCTCTAACATCTGGCGCATCGTGACGTTGGCCATGGCCTAATCTCCTGATTGTAGCGAGGGAGCCGGTTTGCAGAACGGCCGACCCTCTTGGGTTGATGCCTCCACACTCCCCATGCAATGACCCGCCGAAGCAGGCACCCCGTCGCATGTGCCGGAAATGTGTGCGAATTTTGCGCCCCCCGATTCCGGAGGATGCGCGCGCTTTATACCATAATCGGGCCGGACCAACAACCCGTACGACAATCTAAACCGTTGATTTCAGTATTTTTTAGGGTAGAACCGCGGCAGTGCCTCTGAAAATACCGCCCGCCGCCGGCATAGGCTACAATGGCGGGCTGTAAATCAGGCCCAGTTTAATGACGGTATCCATAAAAACAGCGGAAGAAATCGGCAAAATGCGCATCGCAGGGCGCCTCGCCGCCGCAGTGCTGGAAATGATTGCCCCACAGGTCAAAGCCGGGATTACCACCGGAGAGCTGGACCGGATCTGTCATGACTATATCGTCAATACCCAGCAGGCCATACCGGCCCCTCTTAATTACCAGGGATTTCCCAAATCGATCTGCACCTCGGTGAACCACCAGGTCTGCCACGGTATTCCCGGGGAAAGGGTGCTCAAAAACGGCGATATCATCAATATCGATATCACAGTTATCAAGGACGGATACCACGGCGATACCAGCATGATGTTCTACGT
>DASUFE010000010.1:0-4336 GCA_036274675.1 Gammaproteobacteria bacterium | reverse complement strand
CTGACATAACGCCCGCCGCCGTAAAAGAACAGCACCAGCAGCATCAGCAGGTAGGTAACGGCCCATTCGATGCCGTTGTTGGACATGACCAGGCTTCCATACTCGGTGAACCTCTCATAATCGCCGCTCTGGCGCAGGATTTCCTTCGCTTCGATCAGCCGTTCGAGAGCGGCCGGTGCATCCGCCGAGGCCCAGGGGCTCGCCAGATCATGCACCGCCTGCCAGCCGTTTGCCCAGTGTACGCTGACAATGGCCACGATCATGGTGAACATCATGGGAATGCAAATCAATCGTGTAGCCAGCCCGAGCAGCAACAGGATCGCTCCGAAATATTCGGTGCCCCAGGCCAGGTGCGCCATCAGCTTGGGAAGCGGCAGCATCAGCCCCATGTCGAACCAGTCAATCACGGGTTGCAGCGAGCTTTCCATGTTGAAGGGGTTCAGTTTGTTGTTGGCGGCGACCCAGAAGACCGGGACCAGGTAGAGGCGCAGCGCCAGCGGCGCGAGAAAATCCGCCTTGCGGGTCTTATCCAGCAGGGCTTGAGCGCGGCCGGCGATCGCGAGCAGTTTATTCATGGGACTCCCTTGAAAATATCAGGACCCATTCTATACGTTTTTAACCCAGCTTTGGATGCGCGCCATATAACCGCGGTCCTCCGCAAACTTTCGCAGACTCCGGGTGCCAAAGCTTTCATTGCGGAGATTGTGGATATGGATCAGATTTTCAGGGACCGGCGCGACGCCGGGGGGCAACTGGCGCAAGCCATGGTGAAGTACAAGGGTACACCCGGGCTGCTGGTACTCGGCCTGCCGCGCGGAGGCGTGCCGGTGGCTTACGAGGTCGCGCGAGAACTGAATGCCGAACTGGATGTGCTCGTGGTGCGCAAACTGGGCGTGCCATACCAGCCGGAGCTGGCCATGGGAGCGATTACTTCCGGCGGCGTTACCGTGCTCAACGACGATCTGACCCGGCTCCTGGGCATCACACTCGCACAAATTGAAAGCGTGATCCGCTACGAACAGCTCGAGCTCGCGCGCCGTGAGCGCGACTATCGGGGAAACCGCGAGCCGCTGCGGGTCGAGGGCCGTACCGTGATCGTTGTCGACGACGGTGTGGCGACCGGCGCCAGCATGCAAGTGGCGGTGAAGGCGCTGCGACTGCTCAAGGCGGGCCATATAGCGGTCGGCGTACCCACCGGTTCCGACGAGGCGCTGGATGAACTCCGCGCCTTGGCCGACGACTGTATCTGCGTGTCGGCGCCGCCGTTTTTCTACGCCGTGGGCAGGTGGTACCGGGACTTCGCGCAGGTCGGCGATGACGAGGTGCAGACATTGCTTGCGGCGGCGCAGCCGTGGAGACCGCAAGCGGCCGGATGGACAAGGAAAGCACGGGCATGACGCTGGAAACAACGGCTCTTTCACGCAACATACGCGCACGGGCGCTCCGGTTGGAACAAAGACATTCCGATTATGACGCGTTGCTGGATATGGTCGGCGATCGTTCTCTGGTGCTGCTCGGCGAGGCCAGTCACGGCACCCGCGAGTTCTACCGTATGCGCGGTGACATCACGCGCCGGCTGATCGAAGAGAAGGGCTTCGATGCGGTGGCGGTGGAAGCCGACTGGCCGACCGCCTGGTGTTTGCACCGGTATGTAACGGGCGCCGAAGATGAGGCAGGCCTCCGGACGGATCCTTTCGGGGAGTTCCGGCGCTTTCCGCAATGGATGTGGCGTAACCGCGAAACGGCGGAGTTCATCGAATGGCTGCGCGAGTACAACCTGCGGCGACCCGTCGGCCGCCGCGTCGGCTTTTACGGACTGGATTTGTACAGTCTCTACGATTCCTTGCATCTCGTGATTCGATATCTGGAAAAGGTCGACCCCGAGCAGGCGGAAGCCGCGAGACGCGCCTACGACTGCCTCGATCATGTGCGCGACCCGCAGCAGTACGGTTATCAATCCGCGTTCAAGCTGCGCCCTTCATGTCGCGCCGAAATTCTGCAGCAGCTCAAGCAACTGCGCTTGCGGGCGGCGGACTACCAGGCCGGCGGCGGATCCGGGCGGGCGGAAGAGCAGTTCTCCGCCGAACAGAACGCGCAACTGGCGCTGGCCGCAGAAAGCTACTATCGGGAAATGTTCGGCTCGCGCGTTCACAGCTGGAATCTGCGCGACGGCCATATGACGTCGGTCCTGTTCGACCTGCAACGGCATCAACGCAAACGCGGCGGCGCCGGCAAGCTCGCGGTATGGGCGCACAATTCTCATCTGGGGGATGCGCGCGCGACCGAAATGGGCTGGAACGGCGAGCAGAACATGGGCCAACTGGTGCGCATGCGCGCCGGTTACGACGACGCGCTTCTGGTCGGTTTCACGACCCATACCGGTTTCGTCGCCGCGGCGCGGGAATGGGATGGGGCGGTCGAGCACCGCTGGGTACGGCCCGCCCTGCCGGAGAGTTACGAGCACTTGTTCTCGACCACCGGCCTGGAATGTTTTTTCCTGCCGCTTAAAGGGGCGGAGGGACATCCCCTGCGCAACACTGTCATGCTGGAGCGAGCGATCGGCGTGATTTACCGGCCCGAAACGGAACGCGCCAGTCATTATTTCCGCGCCGGCATCAAGCCGCAGTTTGATGCTGTATTCCATCTGGACGAAACCACTGCCATCGAGCCGCTGGACACGGTTCCGGATTGGTGCCGGCACGAGGCTCCCGAAACCTATCCCTTCGGAGTCTGACGATGCGGACCTGGCCCTTGGAAAGCGTAATTGTTTCGGGTTCGGCCATGCTGCACGGCGATCTCCTGGTGCCCGATAACGCGCAGGCGCTGATTGTGTTCGCACATGGCAGCGGCAGCAGCCGCTACAGTCCCCGCAACCGACTGGTCGCCGGCAGGCTCAACGCCGCCGGTTTCGGCACCTTGCTGTGCGACCTTCTGAGCGCGGAGGAGCATATGCGTGACGCCGTTACTTCCGAATACCGCTTCGATGTTCCGCTGCTGGCGCAGCGTCTTGTCGATATTATCGACTGGACCGGGCGCAACGAGAGAACCAGCAAGCTGCCGTTCTGCCTGTTCGGGGCGAGCACGGGCAGCGCGGCCGCGCTGATCGCGGCGGCGGAGCGTCCGCAGGCGGTAAAAGCAGTGGTATCGCGCGGCGGCCGCCCGGACCTGGCCGGCGAGCGGCTGGAACAGGTGAAAGCGCCGACGCTGCTGGTTGTCGGCAGCCGCGACGAGCTGGTGCTGGAACTGAACGAGCAGGCCCTCTCGCGCATGCATGCCCTGGGCAGGCTGGTGGTGATACCGGGCGCTTCGCATCTGTTCGAGGAACCGGGCATGCTCGAAGACGTGGCGCGTCACGCCGTCGACTGGTTCAGGCGTTATTCGCGTTCCTTGCATTAACCGTATTAATCAAACAACGGTGGTCCCGATGAGTACGGCATACTCACCGGGTTTTAGTGTCCACTATCCGATATAAAAGATCCTCTCGCAGCGACTCTGCGAACGCGGAATGATAAGAATTTGTATGATCAATTTCTCAGCGAACCCTGCGTCGCTGCGAGAGAAATTTTTATGCGACCGCGGCTGACTTGACGGCCTGCGCTTGCAGCGCGCGGATCTTGTCCACTTCGCCCAGCAATTCGGGAACCGGCGGGAAATTAAAATCGCGTTCCAACAGGGTCGGAAATACGCCAAAGGTCTCGTACGCGGTCTGCAGCAGCTTCCACACCGGATCGATCACATCCGCGCCGTGACTGTCAACGATCAGGTCCGCTGCTTCATTGTAATGCCCCGCGACATGGGCGTAAGCGATGCGCTCCGGAGGCAGTGCCAGCAGGAATTGCTCGGCGTTGTAACGGTGGTTGACGGAATTGACGTAGATGTTGTTGAGGTCGAGCAGTAGCAGGCAGTCCGCTTCCCGCAGCACCGCGTTAATAAAAAGGATTTCGTCCATCTCCTTGCCCGGCGCGGCGTAATAGGAGACGTTTTCGATCGCGATCCGTCGCTCCAGTATTTCCTGGGCACGGCGTATGCGGCCGGCGACGTGATGCACGGCTTCCTCGGTGAAGGGGATCGGCATCAGGTCGTAGAGATGGCCGTCGTCCGAACAATAACTCAGGTGCTCGCTGTAGCAGCGGATGCCGTGCCCGTCCAGGAAACCCTTCAGCTCGCGCAGGAATGGCTCGTCCAGCGGCGCGGGGCCGCCCAGCGACAACGACAGGCCGTGGCATACGAAGGGGTAACGGGCGGTGAATTCCCGGAACTGCCGGGTGTAGCGCCCGCCCAGGCGCATCCAGTTTTCCGGCGCGACTTCCATGAAGTCGACGTTGCCGGGAAAGGG
>DASUFE010000009.1:0-8904 GCA_036274675.1 Gammaproteobacteria bacterium | reverse complement strand
AGCCGTCCGCGGTGAGATGATGCCGGCGGTGCGTTTCACCCGAAGTGGGATCGGTGGAAAGGGTTGGTCCGCTCAGCGCATCATGAGAGCGGCGCATGCCACGACGCGAGGGTGTTTTACGACTTTTTTGTACAGCCACGGTTTTACTCCGTATATCGATCTGGTTAACGATTAGGAAACGCCCGTCAGGGCTTTTCCCGCTTCAAAACGGCAAACGGATTTTCCCGTTTCTCCGAAATCTCACCTGCATACTCCTGGGTCCGCTGCAGCATCGCGGGGTCACAGTCCTCGACCCGCGGGTGCGCCGGCCGTTGCGGTATGCGCAGAATCAGTTCGTCCTCGACGAGCTGCTCGATGTTGAGCATGTCGTCCTCGAGCTCGATACTCTCGAACCCTTCCACCTGCCCGGGCACCGCTCCGGCATGCAGCCGCACCGGTTCGTTCACGGACCAGGAATACCCCTGCAAACAGCGCTGGCATACCAGCTCCATTCGCGCCTCGATTCTGCCGTTCAGCAGGAACAGGCCAGATTCCCGGGTTTCGACCTTAAGCTCAAGCCGGATATCGCGGACCGCGACAACTTCCTTAAACCCCGGGATACGCTGCAGGCGCCGGGGGTCCAGAGTACCCTGTATAAAAGCTTTTTTGCGTGTCAGGGGCTGCAAACGTATGCGATCAGGCAGCTGCTGGTCCATAAAACGCGCAATTTTATTGGTATCCGCTACGTCTGTCAAAAGCGTTTAACCGGGGAAAATCCCGAAATCCTCTCTTTTTTCTTTATGTGATTCAACCGCTTATCCAGGCGGCAGACAACAACCGGTTGGGACCAAAGCCGCTTCGGGGCTGGAATACGTTCCCAGCCCGGACCCGATCATCTATAATCGCGCCGCCCGAACCAGGGCCTGACCCTTTATATGGGTGTGCACGCTCGAGGAAAACGACTTGATCAGGAAAGTGCTGATAGCCAACCGGGGTGAAATCGCCGTTCGCATTGCGCGGGCCTGTACCGAAATGGGTATTAAATCGGTCGCTATCTTCACCGACGCGGACCGCTACAGCCTGCATATCACCAAGGCCGACGAAAACTACAATATCGGCCCCGATTCTGTCGCCGGCTACCTTAATGTCTCGCGCATTGTGGACCTGGCTGTCGCCACCGGCTGCGACGCCATACACCCCGGTTATGGCTTCCTCTCGGAAAATCCCGCGCTTGCCGAAAAATGCCGGGAACGCGGGGTACGCTTCATCGGGCCCAGCCCGGAAGTGATCCGGCTTATGGGAGACAAGCTGGAAGCCCGCAAGGCGGCGGTGGCGGCGGGCATCCCGGTAGTCCCCGGCAGCGACGGCAACCTTGCATCCCTCGATGAGGCACGGGTACTGGCGAAAAAAATCGGCTACCCGGTGATGCTGAAAGCCACCAACGGCGGCGGCGGCCGCGGCATCCGGCTGTGCCATGATGAGGGCGACCTGGATCGCAATTATGAACGCGTGCTCTCGGAAGTGAGCAAGGCCTTCGGCAGCGCGGATGTTTTCATGGAAAAGGCGGTGGTCAACCCGCGGCATATCGAGGTCCAGGTGCTGGGCGACAGCCACGGCAATGTCGTGCATCTGTACGAACGCGACTGCTCCATTCAGCGCCGGCACCAGAAATTGATCGAAATAGCGCCCTCGCCACAGCTCGACGCCGAGCAACGGGGCTATATCGGCGACCTCGCGGTGCGCCTCGCCAAGGCCGTGAATTACGAAAACGCGGGGACAGTGGAGTTCCTGCTGTCCGAGGAAAACAAGTTCTATTTCATGGAAATGAACACCCGGCTCCAGGTCGAACATCCCGTGACCGAGACTGTCACCGGCATCGATCTGGTACAGCAGCAGATCCGGATCGCGGCGGGAGAACAGTTGTCGTTTCGCCAGCATGAAATCGGCATCCGCGGCATGGCGATGGAATTCCGCATCAATGCCGAGGACCCGCGTAACGATTTCCTGCCCAGTTTCGGCCGCATCACGCGGTACTTCGCCCCCGGCGGTCCCGGCGTGCGCACTGACGGAGCGATCTATACGGGGTATCATATCCCGCCCTATTACGATTCAATGTGCCTCAAACTGATCGTATGGGCCTTGACCTGGGAACAGCTGATCGCGCGCGGCAAACGGGCGCTGAAGGATATCGAGGTACACGGGGTGAAAACGACCATCCCGTATCATCAGCAAATCCTCAACTCGGAGGATTTCACCGGCGGCAGCTTCAATACGGGATTCGTGGAAGCGCATCCGGAACTGGCCGAATATTCGACCAAGCTGAACAAAGGCGAGATCGCGGCCGCGGTGGGCGCGGTGATTGCCGCTCATTTACAGCTTTAACACCGGCGAAGTAATTATGGCAGAAAAGAAAACCAGCAAGGCTTCCTCATCCCGCGTGCATATCACGGATACCATCCTGCGCGATGCGCACCAGAGCCTGATCGCCACGCGCATGCGCACCGAGGATATGCTGCCGATCTGCAAGAAGCTCGACCAGGTGGGCTACTGGTCGCTGGAGTGCTGGGGCGGCGCGACCTTCGATGCCTGCCTGCGCTTTTTGAAGGAAGATCCGTGGGATCGTCTGCGCAAGCTGCGCGAGGCGCTGCCCAATACTCGCCTGCAGATGCTGTTACGCGGACAAAACCTGCTCGGTTACCGCCATTATGCGGATGATGTAGTCACGCGCTTCATCGAACTGGCTGCTGAAAACGGCATCGACGTATTCCGCGTCTTCGACGCAATGAACGACGTGCGCAACCTGAAAACCGCGATCACGGCGGTCAAGGCGGTGCGCAAGCACGCGCAGGGCACCATCTGCTATACCACCAGCCCGGTGCATACGATTCAGCAGTTCGTCACCATGGCCAGGGAAATGGAAGCGATGGGCTGCGACAGCATCGCCATCAAGGATATGGCCGGCCTGCTGACGCCCGCGGCCACGGCGGAACTGGTGAAAGGCCTTAGCTCATCCCTGAAAGTACCGGTGTTCCTGCATTCGCATGCGACCGCGGGCCTCGCCGAGATGTGCCAGCTCAAGGCTATCGAGAACGGCTGCCGCCATATCGATACCGCGATTTCGGCCTTCGCCGGCGGCACCAGCCACCCGCCGACCGAAAGCATGGTCGCCGCGCTCAAAGGCACCGAGTACGATACCGGTCTCGACCTCGAGCTGCTGCAGGAAATCGGGTTCTACTTTCACCAGATCCGCAAGAAATACCACCAGTTCGAAAGCGAATTCACCTGCCTGGACACCCGGGTTCAGGTCAACCAGGTTCCCGGCGGCATGATTTCGAACCTGAGCAACCAGTTGAAACAGCAGAATGCGCTCAACAAGATGAACGCGGTGCTGAGCGAAATTCCACGCGTACGCCAGGATCTCGGCTACCCGCCGCTGGTGACTCCGACTTCGCAGATCGTCGGCACGCAGGCGGTGATGAACGTGCTCACCGGCAAGCGTTACCAGACGATCACCAACGAGGTGAAACTCTATCTGCAAGGCAAATACGGCAAGACCCAGGGCACGATCAACAAAGCCCTGAAACTGCAGGCCATCGGCCAGGAAGAAGCTATCGACGTGCGCCCGGCCGACCTGATACCCAATGAGCTGGACAAGCTGGCTTTCGAAATTCACAGCCTGGCGGAATCCGAGGAAGATGTGCTGATCTACGCAATGTTCCCGGAAATCGGGCGTGAATTCCTGCAGCAGCGCCGCGATGGCATGCTGGTGCCCGAACCGCTGGAGCCGGTCAACGCCGCCTCGGCCGGCGGCAACAACCCGATACCGGTCGAGTTCGAAGTCACGCTGCACGGCGAGACCTACCAGATGCGAGTCGACGGCACCGGCCATAAGAGCATGCGCAAGCGACCGTTCTATGTCACGGTCGACGGCGTGCCGGAGGAAATACTGCTCGAGGTCACCAAGGTGATCAATCCGGACGGCTCCAAGGCCGCGACACAGGAAGCGGGCGACAAGGAATCCAAACGGCGGCGCGCCAACAAGCCCGGCGACATCACGACCACCATGCCAGGCACCATCATTGACGTGCTGGTCAAGTCGGGAGATGCGGTCAAGGCGGGCGATCCCGTGCTGGTAGCGGAAGCGATGAAGATGGAAACCGAGATTCACGCGCCGGTCGCCGGTACGGTGAAACGCATCAACGTGCAGAAAGGCGACCTCGTCAATCCCGACGAGACGCTCGTTGAAATCGAATAACAAATCCAACCACGGAGAACACTGAGCGCACGGAGAACAGCCGGTCCGTCAAGACAGACTCTCTCTTAACGTACAATCCCCGGCGGTCTCCATGCTCTCTGTGGTTTGAATGAATTCAAGACCATTGATACTTGCCTCCACTTCACCTTATCGCCGCCAGTTGCTGGAACGGCTGAAGCTGCCCTTCAGCGTCGCCTCACCCAAAATCGACGAAACTCCGCTTCCCGGTGAAACACCGCACATGCTGGTGCTGCGCCTGTCCGAAAGCAAGGCGCGTGCGGTGGCTTCGAACCAGCAACAGGGATTGATCATCGGTTCGGACCAGGCGGCCGTTCTGAACGGAGAAATCCTCGGCAAACCCGGTAACCGGCCAAATGCGATAGCGCAACTGCAAAAATGCAGCGGCAACAGCGTCATCTTTCACACGGGCCTTTGCCTGCTGGATGTTGGAAACGGCAAGACTCAGCTGGACGATGTGCTGTACGAAGTGAAATTCCGCGCTCTGACCTCCGGACAGATCGAGCGCTATGTCGACAGCGAACTGCCTTTCGATTGCGCCGGAAGTTTCAAGGCGGAAAGCCTTGGCATCTGCCTCTTCGAATACATGCGCGGCGAGGATCCCTCTTCGCTGATCGGCCTGCCGCTGATACGCCTCACCACGATGCTGCACAACGCCGGCATCCGGCTTCCCCTCTGACCCAATCTCATGATTGACCGCCGAAAGCACGGGGATGGCGGAGTTAAATTGGAACACCACTGGACGTACGGCGGAATCAGAATTTGGTTTCGAGCATCATCACTTCGTTTTCGTTTTTGACATTGAGGCGCCCCAGGAATGACATCCCGAGCAGCACCTCCTCGGGATGGCTGCCTTCGATCACCACTGCCTCGATGCCGGTCAGTTTGATGCGCCCGACTGCGACGTTATCGAGCCGGACGTTGTAGGCCGGCACCTTGCCCGATGCGGTGGAAACGACGGTTGCAACGCCATCCAGCAAATAGTGGATGCCAAGACGCTTTGCCTGCACTGAATTCATGGCGACGATGCTGGCTCCGGTGTCGACCAGGAAGTTCACCGGATAACCGTTGATGCTGCCCGCGGCGCGGAACATGCCGCTGGAGTCTCTGTATACCCGCTCGACCGTGTTTGCGCTGACGTCAAAGTTGGTGCCTATCCCCGCCTCGCCGAGCGGGTAATAATCGCGCGCGCCGTCGATTTCCAGAGTAACGCCCTCCGCCTCCACCGCGATTAATTTGACGCCTTCAGGCGTTGCCTCGCCCGTCCGCAGAATTTTCTGCTTGCCGTCGATAACCAGCACCGCCTTGTCGCCCAGCAGGCCTGCGACTTCAATGCGCGCATCGTGCGCGCCCGCCGGGCAGGCCAGTGGCGGAAAAACAAAAATCAACGCCATGACAGCGAGCCGGGGAAACATTAATATGCGCTTTCTTTCCTTAAACTGCATGCTGCAATTATGAAACCGATTCTGGTATTCCGCCATATAGAATGCGAAGGACCAGGCTACTTTGCCCGAGTGCTGGAGCGGCGCAAACTCCCCTATAAGCTAGTGGCCATCGACCAGGGAAAGCCGGTGCCGGACTTGCAGGACGCAAGCGCCCTCGTTTTTATGGGCGGCCCCATGAGCGTGAACGATCCGGACCAGTGGATACTGGACGAATTAAAGCTGATCCGGATGGCGGTCAGCGCCCGCATGCCCGTACTCGGCCACTGTCTGGGCGGGCAGCTGATCAGCAAGGCTCTGGGGGCGGAGGTGACCTTCAACCCGGTACGGGAAATCGGCTGGCATAAGGTCGACCGGATCGCGAGCGACGAAAGTGAAGCCTGGTTGGGCGGGCTCGAGTTTCCACTCGAACTGTATCACTGGCACGGCGAGACTTTTGCCCTGCCGGCCGGCGTTACGCCCCTCTTGCGCAGCGCTTTCTGCGCCAACCAGGCCTGGGTCAAGGACAACATTCTCGCGCTGCAATGCCATGTCGAAATGGAGGCCGCCATGGTGAGCGAATGGGCGAATATTTATGCCGACCAGATCAGCGAACCGACGCTCAGCATCCAGAGCCGGGAGCAGATGAACGAAAACCTGGAGGCGCGCATCCGCAACGCGCAACGCGTGGCGGACGTTTTGTACGGCGAATGGCTGAAACGCGGCGGGTTTATCCAGGCAAATTCCGGATAATCATCCCTCCACCGCTATTTGGTTACCGTGCCGGGCGCATAAGCTATCGCGGATGAAGTCTCATCGCTGATGACCGCGTAAACGTAATACGTTCCGGGCGCCAGCCCGGCGATATTCCATTTGTAACGGTCCTTCTCCCCCTCGGGCTCCTCCTCGATATTGGCGGCAATCAACTTGCCATCGCCACCCCGATTATCGGTATCGTAAAACAGACTGATGCGCGCCCGGCTGTCCCGATCAAAATCACTCCAGCGAATCCAGATATTAGCCGCATTATGAATGTCCCTCGCCGGTTCCAGCAGGGTTATGGAGGGCGCGGTATTTGCGCCGTACGCCAGCCTGTACCAGACAATCTCATACGCTTTTATCAATCCGGCAATCTGCCGCAGTGCATCCGGTAATTGCCAATCCGTTTCGACGGTTTTGTAGACATTAATCAGTCTGGAAATCGCCCACTCGGCTTCCTGCCTGGTATCCACATTCAATTCGACAACGTCCCGCGCGGTCTTGATCAGATCATCCAGTTTACGGTCATGCTTCTTGTCGCCCTTCTTAAGCGTCTGTAACGTGTTCATCAGGGCCGCGCCGAGGTCTCCGAGATCGGCATCGAGCCTCACATCGAGTTCAGCGCTTAAAACAGGCGTTGCGCCGCCAGCTTCATCGAACACATCCGTGCTGACCGGGTACGATCCTTTTTGCTCGGGCAGCCTGACCAGGGAGTCGAACAGACTCTGAGGCGTTGTAACGGTCCTGAACCACTCGGCATTCCGGTCGTCGATGATGCGCCCGCCGGTAACGCCCATGATCCGCATCGGCTCACTGACCTCCTGGGCAAGCCGTACGGTCAATGGCGGTTCCACATTATCAAGGGTCCAGCGCACACCGGTAACCGCGCCCGGGATCGTCGGGATGCGGTCGGCAACAGCGGTCGACAACATGCGCAATATCCATTCCTGGCCGGCCGGCTGTTCGAGATCCGCCGGATTAAATCCGGCTATTATGGCTTTACCGTCGACATATTGATCGATGATCAAGCCGCAAGAATCGAATAAGCTCTGCCATTTTCTGTCCGCATATTGCAAGAAACCCGATTCAGCATCCAGGTCCAGCGCATCCCAGATCGAGCTGTTGGCGGATGGTTTGCAGCCAGGTTCGATATGGCGCAAATCGATAACCTTCTTGAGAATCCTGTTGATGATGCCGCCGATGCCCCTGACGGGTTTAACGACCACTAATCCGGTACCGCCGGCAATATTCGTCTTCAGGTCGTCCACCAGCTTCTTGTTGAGCTTCACCGGCTTAGCCTTCAAATCGCCGATGAACACAACCGTATAGAGCTGCGAGTAGAGTTCCTTGCGGAATTCCAGTTCGTCGTTGACGATCCAATAGCGTATACCGTGAGCGCCAAGGGTACTGACAAGCAGTTGTTCCAGCGCCGAGGGCTCGCCAGGACCGTTGTCTGGCATCCAGATCAATACACGGATGTCGTTAATCAACGCGCCGTTCAATTGCATCGAATGCCCGGCGCCGCTGCCGAACACCGTAAGCTGAGTATCCGGCCCGGTATTTCCGGCCCTGTCCGTGGAATGCAGACTAAACCGGTTTTCGCCGCCCGCCAGCGCCACACTGGCGAATATAAAGCGTCCGGTAGTATCCGCCAGCACCGGGATTTCCTGTGCTCCCGGCCCGCTCAAGAACACGGTAGCTCCGGCTTCCGTATAGCCGACAATATCAACGCTCGGCTCAGCGATGCTCGCGCCGTTATCCGGACTGAGTATGGCCACCGTCGGCGGCGTCAGATCGATCGTAAATCCGATACTCCGCTGCGCGCTATTCCCGGCGCCATCCGTTGCAGTCACCAGTAACTGGTATTCGCCCTCAGCCGCTACTGCCGTGCCGGAAGCGAAAGCTTGACCGTTCAAGGTGATATTCCGTCCCGCCGGATTGGCATCCGTCACATCTATCACCGGGGTAACCGCCTTGTTGACAACCGCGCCGGCCTGCACGCCGCCGATCGAAATTACGGGCGGGGTGGCGTCAACTTCGAATGAAACCGTTTGCGTTCCGGTATTGCCGGCCCGGTCGCGGGCGCTGACAGCCAGTATGTAATGCCCATCCGCGCCGACCGCCGTGCCGGACACAAAAGGCTGCCCATTAAGCGTGATAGCGCTTGAAAGCAGATTGAGATCACTTACCGCGACTATCGGCACGAAGCGTTTGTCCAATCCGCCATCCGCCACGCCGCTAATCGAGATAACCGGAGCCAGCGTATCGACCACGAAGGATACGGACTTGCTGTCGCTGCCGGCGGCGTTCGAGGCCGTGGCAGTCAGGGTGTATTGCCCGTCCGCCGTCACCGCCGTGCCCGACACGAAGGCCTGGCCGTTGAGGCGGATATCCGTGGCGGTAATATGCTCGCCGCTCACGCTGATAACCGGCGTGAACTGCCGGCCGAACTCGCCGTCGCTGACGCCGCTG
>DASUFE010000008.1:0-62382 GCA_036274675.1 Gammaproteobacteria bacterium | reverse complement strand
GGTTCCCAGTTCACCGTCACCGACGGGGGTATTGAAGGTGGCGTGCCGCAAACGTTCGGCACGAATGCTTCGAAGGTGGCGGGGTTTGGCGCTATTTTCTGCACCAGAACCTGCATCCCCAGGTAGCTGCTGCAGTATTCCTTGGGCGACGTGTCGCCCTGAAGCTGGGTGACCGTGCAGCCCTGGACATTATAGTTATTCAAGCCGGTCGTTTGATCGGTGTAGCTCTTGGATTTGCTAGTAACTTTCACCGAGTTCACGTAGTAATAGGTCGCCGTGATGGGCCCGTTATAAGTCGCAATGGTCATCGCAGACCACTTCAGGGTGAAAATTCCGTCGAAATCGATATATTGAATGGTGTTGCTTGAGAAGGTATAGCTGTCGGAATCAGCGGGCGCGCCGTCGCCGCCGAGTCCCGGTACACGGCCGTAAGTCGAGTTCGACCATGCCGAACAACTGGTGTAACTGCCCACGGTTTTGCAGGCCCTAACCTGATTCTCGTAGTAGGCCGCGCTCAACCCGGTGATTTCTGCAATTAACGCGGAGCCGGAATAGACCTGGCTCCAACTGCCGCCCATGATGCGCTGTTGTACTTGATAAGAAGTGGCCCCGCTGACTGCATTCCAGTCGACGCTGATGCTGGTGCCATCCGGGCCCAGCGTAACGCTCAAGCCGGCGTTCGGCACCCCGGGGACAATGGCCACGTCGGTGGTTTTGGTTTCGCTGTATGCACTGCAACCGTCCGCATTGCAGGCGCGAATCTGGTAACCGTAACTGCCGCTGGTCTTGCCCGAGAAGCTCTTGCTGGTGGCGCTGGTGTTCTGGATCGTCGACCAGGAACCGCCGTTAACGCTCTCCTGCAATTCGTACTTTGTCGACGTGGAAACCGTGCTCCAGGATATCGAGTAGGACCCGTTGCTGTCAGTCGCGGGTACGGTGAAAGTCGCCGGCGGATTGGCCGGCGGCGCGGCCTGGGCAATTGCCGGCAATAGAGACAGGGAGAAAACCAGGAGTATGGCTGCTGCGGATATCCGCTTTTGAAGCAGCGATTCCCGGTCACAAGACATCGGCCTTAACCGGTCTTGGTGAATGCGTGAATGCTTCCTTGCGATAAGAAACCTTGAGAAACACTTTACGACGTTCGCGCTTCGCATCGCCCGACTCCCTCTTTAGTTTGTTCGGCCCCAGCCTTTAAATATAAAACGATCCAAACCGCCATTAAGCCGCCCCGGCTTAAGGCCTGACGACAATCTCGCCTGGCAATTTTTTCGCCGCCTTATTCTTGGGTAGTGGTTCGCCGTTGAGCAATGTCGATGTGATGAAAGCCCATTTCCAGGGTTTGAAATCGTGTATTTATGTTGCGGTGAATCGCTTCGCAGCCATCAGAACGCGCCAGAAATCCTGATGCAGATCATCGCTGCGAGATTAAGCGTCACCCAAGCCCTTCATAATAAGTCGCTTAAGAAAAGGATTTACCAGGTCTGCAAATCCTGCGATGGAAGCCTGGTTTATCTTCCTAATCCTTAAACCAACTATTTCAGCCCTGAAATCACCCGTCCAAGCTCGAATTACAGCCCTTTTTAAATCACCACTCTTTCAACTTCGATCACTTGCACGGGTCCGACCCTGATGACTTTTTAATTTGACTTTTCCATCTTACAAATAAGGTTGGACCTCTCCAATGACACATCCAGGCTTTCAAGCTGGAAAGTTTCATCCGTTTTTAAACTCGCAAAATAAGTCTCATAATCATCAATACACAAAAAGGATATGAGCTGAGAAGCCTGCAAATACTTCAAACTTGGATACGCAAAATCGTTCTGAATCGCACCCATTTTTTTAAGAAAATGTAACTGCTTTTCACAACCCGAAGAAAGCATGCAAACTGAAAAAGATTTGGCTATATTCACTCTGTCATCCTTAGAGTGTATCGCTTGAACTTTTCCCAGATTCGTTCTGTCCCTCAGCAGTCCCGCCGCCACTATATAGTTAAACAGGGCATGATTTTCTTTTGAAGAAAGCCCTTTTTTGATGTCTTCCTGGTCCAGGTTTTTAACGCCATCATATACATCAACCTCCCACTCTATAGATTCAACCAGTTTTTTTACTTCCTCATAGCTTCCGGCAAACGCAGGATGCGCCACTGACAAAAGGAACCATATCAAACTCAAATTTTTCATTGTCTTCTTTGGAATCAAATACCCTTCTCAAAAGGCCGCACAATCCCTAAATATCGTCTTTATTGGTCACATATATTTTTTCATGAGTTATATTCAACGACAGCTCGGGATGAGCCTGATAGTTATAGACATTTAAAATGTAATTCTGCTGCTGCGGGTCCGTTTCCGAAACAATGTGAATATATTCAAAATCCCCGATCCGGGTTATATGCTCGTCAAATCCCACGCTTTCACAGGTTTCGGGGCGCGATCCGGACTGGACATTCACGGCATCAAAATCAACCACAAAACCTGTATCGGTTACGATGCTGGGCTCGAATGAACCACCCGGCCATGGCGCGGCGCCATTAAGAATAAAAGCCAGCCCGATATGAGGCGGTATCGGATTGAGATTGCAGTCCACGTCATTGTCGTGAATAGAATATCCTCTTTGGCCATCAGGGCCTTCGGTCACCG
Organism: Gammaproteobacteria bacterium; assembly: GCA_036274675.1. GTDB lineage: Bacteria > Pseudomonadota > Gammaproteobacteria > HTCC5015 > HTCC5015 > DASUFE01. The sequence continues at coordinate 59,746 of DASUFE010000008.1, read as the reverse complement.
TTCCAGTGACGCTGTCGAACCCGGCCAGCACTCCTCCCATTCCTCCCCTGAAGGAAACCACCATTTGTGTGGTGGTCTGATCCTGCAAGGTGGCGGGGAAGAGGAAAGACGAACCGGGGGTCAGGTTGATGTTTTGAATACCAAGCAGGTGCCTTTGCAGGACCACGCCGTCCGCCAATAATTTAAATTCCCCGTTCAAAGTCTGATTCGAGATATTTTCAACAATCCAGCCGATCCCATTCGGATTTTTCCTCAGACTCAGCCTTTTCTTGAAAACCTGATTGATCAGGCCCGCGCTGTATTTCACCGCGCGTGGCAGCAAAAATCTTTGGAATGAATCGTAATTATATCGATTCAATGTGAATACGCGATCGACTTGCACAGGAGCACCGCCCGCTGTCGGCGTGATAACCGGAGTGACTTCAAAATCCTCCAGATACTTGTCAAAAACCGACAGTGATGAAGCCCGTTCATTCTTGACATCCTGCGCGCCCGTATAGCGGTCATCGATGTCCGTTTCGACGAACTCTATCGGACAATCATAATCAGGAGGTAACGGCACGGGCGAGGTCTGCTTTAAAAATTCGCACGTGTCGTAATTCCCCAAAACTTCCCCGTATACCGTCAGATTAACCAGGGGCTCTACATGCGTATCGCCGGGCTCGGGCTTGTCATATTCGCTTTCGTCGGCAACGATTACTCCACCCTCCATCAGAAAATTTGTGTCGTTGCTGACGAAATTCATATTTGTGAAGTCCGCCATGCCCTTGCCATCCGGAGTCGTCCAATATGACCTTGGATTTGTCATTACGACATCTATGTGATCGTAATCACTGGCATTGAGCATGCCTTCGATAAGTCCGGGATTTAATATAACCTGTTTCCGGGTGAATTTTTCGTACAGGCTGACGCCGTTTATTCCCCTTAACAGGATTTCTGTTTCACTCCCCTCCTGGGGAGCTTCATCCAGAATTCCCAGGCCTTTTAACATCTCACCCACGTCAAGATGAGGATCGTTGCGCACATGTTCGGGCTGAGCCATATCCTGGACATGGTGGATGACGTGTCCAAGGCGCTGGAAAAGTTCGCCCCAATTCTGTTGCCGGACGCCCGATGACTGGGAAGTCAATGCCAGATAGAAATTCGACATCATATCCCGATAGGAATAATCCTGCTGCTTATCAAATAAGCTATTGATTATGGCGTTTGCCGCCGGCACATCTCCTTTAACCGCAGCATAAAAAAGCAATCTCAAGCTTAAGGGAATATCCTCGATTTCATGCTGATCCTCCAGGGCCCAATCCGGTGAAGGGGCGCCCAGTTCAAGGAAGGTCAAATGCAGGGGCTCGCCGCTGATAGGATCAAAGAAATGGTTGAATACCCGGGTTTGATTTTTCATATCCTCGTAGGAAGCGCCGAAACGGACGATGTCTTCCAGTTTTGTAAACGGGCCGTTGGGGCCATTTGTGCCGACAACAGTAAGCGAGAATTGCTCTTGATCCCATGCCTGCAGGCCCAATGACTCCATGACCGGTTTTTCCCCCTCCGCGATATTGGCAGGGTTCAGAATGGAGTGGATCACCGCAGCCCCCGTAATCTCCTCGTGCGTGTCCTCCGAGTACGCCATTGCATCCGAGTTGGCCAGACTCAGCATTACGAAAACCAGGAATAAATTGCGCATTTAATTGTCCCCCAAAATTTTGGCTGGATTCGGGCATTTGCCCATCCGTTCTAGCGAATTCGGGCCAGGTAAGCGGTTATAAATCTTCTGTTGGTCGAAAGAGTTTTTCAGCCGCAAAACCGTCTTCGTGAAAATCGGGATTTTCTCCCAGTAACATGGCTCGCCGGCTTCAATTGGATACGTCATAAACAGCTCCAAATGGCTTACATGAGTCGCGTACTCTTTGATATCCCCGGCAAACGGTTTTAACCCGAAACGGTTCCCGTTGTATGCCGAGTTCCGTATCGATGGGTTGTGGCCTGGCGCATGCAATTCATTTGCTTTTATAAGCAGGTTATACCCGTCTTTTAAAAACAAAAGCATTGGAGCGTCGCTGCTCAATCTGCCTTTCACCGGCTCAAGCGGGCCCCAGGCCGGTATAAAAAAATGCCCATGGTCATCGGTCAACGCTTCATCCGCCCTCAAGATCCCCTGGGTATCGGTGTGGATCCCGCCTTCCAGCTCCCAGAAAGCCGCCACGATAACTCCCTGCATCGGCTGACCCGTGATTTGATCAAAGACATCGCCCTCGATCGAACCGCCGCTATAGCCATGCCTGGAATCAGTGCACGCCGGAATCCAAAGTATCGACGCCAGCATTAGAAATATTGTTCTGCTCTGCATATTACATTTCTCTGAGGCGCCAGAGGCCGTCATCGTCGCGACTGAATTGCAGTATGAAGACTTTTGCGTCGCCATTCACGACGCGCAATACCGCATACTCGGCAGTGTCATCCTGGATATTGATCTTTGTAATATCCGAGAAATCGTCTTCAATCTCCGGCAAGTGCGTCGACAGGCTTCCCAGAATCGGGCCGTATATGCCACGGACGCCCAGGCTGAAATATTGCGTGGCGGCATCGGTGTCGCTGGTGGTCAACGCGGAATTCATGCCGTTCCACACGCTCCTGATCCGGGCATCGATATCCTCTTCATCGAGAACCACGATGTTCAACGGCAGGTTGAACTGGACCTGGCTCGTATCGAACACCTTGAGCACGAAGGGATACACGCCGGGGTTTTGGTACGTATGGCCGAAGCTCTGGGTTAATATCTGGAACAGGTTGCTGACGGTCTGATCGGTTGTACCGTTCCCATCGTAATCGAACTCGACCCTCTGGATGTTAGGCAGGGTCGTTGAAATCCTGAACTTGGCCGCCAGCGGCGCGAGCCCGCAATCAATGTCGACGGTAACGGTGTAAATGCTGTTACCGGTACGATTGACCGTTACTCCATCCTGGGGGCCCAATCCGACCGGAACGGTCAAGCGCGCGGTTATTGCGTTCGCGCCGGTTTGCAGAGGCAGACTGTTTAAATAAAAGCTGTTTCCCGAGATACAGGCAACTTTTCCGTTGACTATCACGGTGCTGTTAACCGGGCCCGTGAAGGTACCGGTGACGTTCACCGTGTTTGTCGTGATCGAGGCCGCGTCCGCGGGCGAGGTAATATCAACGGTTCCCTGCACTTCGCACAGATCGCCGATATCGTCGGAATCGGTGTCCAGCTGGTTGGGATTGGCGACCGTCGGGCAGTTATCGACTCCGTTGGCGATACCGTCTGCGTCGCCATCGGCGTCATCTTCCAGGAGAACCGTCAGCGTCGTACTAACAGCCGTGCTGGCGGTACTGCCGCTGTCCACTACCACAAACGAGATGGTGCGGGTGGCGTTATCAGGAGTCGCGGCCGAATTCTGGTATTGCACGCTCTCCAGCGCCTGCTCGTACTGCGCCAGAGTCGCGACGCCGCTAAGGCTCAACACGCCGGTGCCGCTGTCATAGGTTCCGTTAATGCCGTTGATGGTGTTGTACGCCAACCCATCTTCCGAACCGCTGAAATTGCCGGTGATGCTGACCGTGGCTCCGCTGAGCTGGATGCCGTCTACATCCGAAACCGTGATTGAGGGATCGATAATGACCGCGGGACCTCCTTCGACATACTCAGCCACATTGTCCACCTCACTGATTACGGGCGCGTCGTTGGTGGCGCTGATCGTCAATAAGGTCGTGACTACGATGCTGCCGGCTCCGCCGGTATCCCTGACCGCGAACGAAATCGTGCGCGAGGCGGTGGTTGGGGCGTCCGATATATTGTCGTAGCGAACACTCTCCAACGCCTGTTCGTACTGGGCGAGCGTGGCCGTGCCTGACAAGGTCAGCACCCCACTGCTTGTGTTGTAGGAACCCGTTATACCGTTCAGCGTGCTGTACAGCAGGCGGTCCTGCGCGGCGTTGAAGCCCGTGCCGATGCCGACGGTCGCCTGATCCAGCTGCGCGCTGTCACTGTCCGCAACGGTGACGCTGCTATCGATATAGACGGGTCCGGACGTGTTTTCGGTAAAGGCCGCGATATTATCGACGTTACTGACTGATGGTGCGTCGTTGTCGGCCGTCACCGTCACGGTGGTGGTCACTGCCGAACTCGTACCGGTGCCGTCGTTGACGGTGAATGAGACGGTCCGGATGGCGGTATTGGGGTTGTCGGAATTGTTGAAGTACTGGACCGTTTCCAATGCCTGCTCGTACTCAGCCAGTGTAGCGGTGCCGCTAAGAGTCAGCACACCCGTGCCGCTGTTGTAGGAACCGTCAATATCGTAGATGCCGCCGTAAACCAGCTGGTCTTCACTGTCGTGAAAATTGCCGGTAATGCTGACGGTCGCCCCGGCAAGCTCGCTATCGTCGACGTCCGCGATCGTAATGCTGCCGTCGATAACGACCGCTTGCGCGCCCAGGTTTTCCACGAAATTCGCGACATTATCCACGTTACTGACTACAGGCACGTCATTGGCCGCGGATACCGTCAGGGTCGTTGTATCGGCCACGCTGCTGGCATTGCCCGTGTCGCGGACCACGAATGTGATCGTGCGGGTTGCAGTGCCGGGGTTATTCGATGAATTCTGATATTGCACGCTCTCCAGTGCCTGCTCGTATTCGGACAGCGTGGCGACGCCCGAAAGGGTCAGCATGCCGGTGCCGCTATTGTAGGAACCGGCAATGCCATTTATGGGGCTGTACACCAGCTCATCTTCGGAGCTGCTGAAATTCGCGGTGATGCTGACCGTAGCCTGATTAAGTTCAGTGCTGTCCACATCGCTGATCGTTATCGTGCTATCGATAGCGACCGCGGGATCGTTTTCGGTGTAACTGGCCACATGATCCACGCCACCGATCACCGGCGCATCGTTGGCCAGGGAAATAGTCAGCGTTGTGGCAACGGTCGCACTGCCGGCATTGGCCGTATCCCGCACCGCGAAGGATATTGTACGGGTCGAGATATCCGGATTGCCGGCGGCGTTGTTGCGGTACTGAACGGTCTCCAGGGCTCCCTCATAATCGGCGAGAGTGGAGGCGCCTGAAAGCGTTAATACTCCCGTACCGCTGTTATAGGAACCGGCAATGCCGTTCACGGTGCTGTAAACCAGTTCATCTTCGGAGTCGTTGAAATTGGCGGTGATGCTGACGGTAGCCTGATTCAGTTGGGCGCTGTCCACATCGGCGATCGTGATGCTGCCGTCGATCGTTACGGGATTTGCATCCTCCACGAAATCGACAATGTTATCCACACCGCTGATAACGGGCGCATCATTTGTCGCGGAGACTGTCAGGGTAGTGGTATCGGCCGTACTGCCGGCATTACCGGTATCGCGGACCGCGAATGACAGGGTGCGTGGCGCGATGCTCGGGTTATTCGAGGAATTCCGGTACTGCACGCTTTCCAGAGCCTGCTCATACTCGGCCAGCGTGGCAACGCCTGAAAGGGTCAGTATGCCCGCGCCGCTATTGTAGGAGCCCGTAACGCCGTTCAACGTGCTATACACCAATTCATCTTCGGAAGCATTGAAATTGGCCGTAATGCTGACAGTGGCCTGGTTCAGTTGCGAACTGTCGGCGTCCGCGATCGTAATCGCGGAATCAATGGTCACCGGCGAGCCGTCTTCGGTGTAATTCGCGACATTATCGACTTCGCTGATAACCGGCGCCTGGTTGCCCGGAGTGATCGTAAGAGTCGTGGTATCCGCAGGCCCGTTCAAGTTCCCGGTATCGCGGATCACCATTGAAATGGTACGGGTGTTGGTATTGGGAGGAGTGCCGGTATTATTATATTGCACGCTCTCAAGCGCCTGTTCGTACTGGCCCAGCGTGGCGGTGCCGGACAAAGTCAATACTCCCGTGCTGCTGTTATAGGAGCCGGTAATACCATTGACCGTGCTGTACAGCAGCGCGTCTTCAGCACCATTGAAATTAGTTGTTATGCTGACCGTGGCTTGATTCAGTTGGGTGCTGTCGAGATCGGCGATCGTAACGGTCGGATCAATGACGACCGGACCCGATCCCTCGATAAAGGTGGCTACATTATCCACGGCGCTGATGACCGGCGCATCGTTGACGGCCGTGATGTTCACGGTCGTGGTGTCCGGCGTACTGCTGAGCCCCGCCGTATCCCGGGCCACATACGACAAGGTGCGCGGAGCAGTGTCCGGATTGTCGGATGTATTCCGATACCGAACGCTTATCAGCGCCTGCTTGTATTGAGCGGCCGTGGAATTGCCGGAGAAGGTCAGCACCCCGGTGCTGCTGTTATAGGACCCCGTAATGCCGCTGACCGTGCTGAATGTCAACAGATCCTGAGCGCTGTTGAAATTATCGGTGATACTGACGGTCGCCTGATTAAGGCTGTCGGTGTCATCGCTGAGGTTAAAAGAGGTATCGATCAGAACCCCAACGCTGCTGTTCTCGATGTAAGTTCCAATGTTGTCCACGGCGCTTATCAAAGGCGCATCATTTACTGCCGTGAGAGTCAGGGTAGTGGTTACTGCCGCACTGGTGGCAAAATCGCGAACCACGTATGAAATCGTACGCGTTGCAGTGCTTGGATTTTCCGATATGTTCTCGTAGCGGATGCTTTCCAAGGCCTCCTCGTACTGCGCTATGGTTGCATTACCCCAAAGCGTCGCCATCGTATTGCCATTGGTAAGGTTAATGCCGTGGATGGGGGTATAAATCAACCTGTCCTGGGCGGAGTTGGCATTAGTTGTGATTGTGACCGTGGCTCCTGTCAGGATGGGGCTGTCAATATCCGTGATGGTAATCGTAGGATCGATGAGGACCGGCGGATCGTTCTCCGTATAATGCGCCACGTTATCCACGCCGCTGATAACCGATACATCGTCGATCCTGGTGATATTCAAGGTCGTGGTATCCGGCAAGCTGCCGAGATTCGTGGTGTCCCACACCGTAAATGAGATAGTGCGTGCAAGCGTGGTCGGGGCTTCCGATGAATTCAGATATTTGACGGTCTGCAGAGCCTGCGCATATTGAGCCAGCGTGGCCGTACCGGAAAGCGTCAGCACTCCCGTGCCGGCGTCATAGGAGCCCGTGATCCCGTTTAGAGTTGTGTACAGGAGAGAATCCTGCGAGCTGTTGAAGTTGGCGGTGATGCTGACGGTTGCCTGATTCAACTGGGTACTGTCGGAATCCGTGATGGTGACCAGGGAGTCTACGGTTACCGGCGAGCCGTTTTCCGTATAGGTGGCGATATTGTCGACGTTTGAGATTACCGGGGCATCATTGACCGCCGCAACATTCAGTGTGGTGGTCGAGGCCACGCTGCCGACATTATCAGCGTCGAATAATACCAGCGTAAGCGTGCGTGGGAGGGTGGATGGATTTTCCCCTGTATTAACATAGCGGACGCTCTCCAAGGCCAGCTCGTATTCCGCCAGAGTGGCCTCGCCCACGAGCAACATCGTCCCGGCTCCAGGGACGCCGGTAATGCCGTGGATCGTGCTGGGATAACTCAATTCATCTTTGGAATTTTCGTAATTCGCCGTAATGGTGAGGAGCGCCCTGCTGATCAGGGTGCTGTCGGCATCCGAGATCGTGACCGTGGAATCTATAGTTATCGGTGAATCATTCTCCGTGTAATTCACCACGTTATCGAAGCCACTGACTATCGGCGCATCGAGGACCGATGTAACGGTCAGCGTCGTGGTATCCACTGGACCAATTACATTTGCGTTGTTGCGCGCCCAAAACGACAAAGTGCGCGTAGCCGGGCTCGGGCTTTCCGAGAGATTCTGATACTGCACGCTCTCCAGCGCCTGCTTGTATTGGGCGAGTGTTGCGGCGCCGGTCAAAGTCAGCGCCCCGGTGCTGCTGTTATAGGAGCCGGCAATGCCGTTGATGGCGCTATACAACAACTGATCCTGCGAACTGTTAAAGTTATTTGAAATGCTGACAGTCGCCTGGTTGAGCTGAGTGTTGCCGGTATCCGTAATCGTGATGCTGGGATCGATGATGACCGCCGAACCGTTTTCTGTGTAGTTTGCGACGTTATCGACTCCGCTGACGACGGGCGCCGCGCCCGGGGAAACCGTGAGCGTCGTAATATCCGCCACACCGACGGTATTACCCGTGTCCCTCGCCACCATTGAAATGGTCTTTGTAACCGTGTTGGCGGGGACAGTGCCGATATAGTTGTATTTCACGCTCTCCAAAGAGAGTTCGTACTGCGCCAGCGTGGCGGTTCCGGAAAGCGTCAGCACGCCGGTGCTGGTGTTGTATGACCCGCCAATGCCGTTAATCGTGCTGTACACGAGCCTGTCCGTGGTACTGTTGAAATTGCCGGTGATGCTGATCGTTGCCTGGTTGATCTGGGTGCTGTCAGGATCAGTGATGGTAACCGCGGGATCAATGACGACCTGGCCGGATGTCGGATTAAAGGCCGCCACATTATCCAGATCGCTGACCAGCGGCCCGTCATTGACAGGGGTCAGGGTTACTGTCGTACTTATCGGCGTATTGCCGGTATGTGTCGTATCCGTTACATAATATGTAATCGTGCGCGAAGTACCCGGATTATCCGATAAGCTATGGAACGTAACGCCTTCCAGGACCTGTTCATATTGAGCAAGGGTCGCGGTGCCGGAAAAGACCAGAAGGCCGGTCGCGGTATAATAACTTGTAATGCCATCGACCCCCACGCTGGCGGTCAATCGATCCATGGTTGGCGGGACAGTGCCGGCGATCTCAACCGTTGCCGAGATCAGGTTCGTGTCATCCAGGTCGGAGATCGTAATCGCGGGGTCGACAAAAACCGGGGCGCCGTTTTCCGTATAACTCGCCGTGTTATTGACATCGCTGACCACTGGAGCATCAGCCCAGGAGAAGACATTCAAGAACATGGTGTCCGGCTGACTGCTGGAATTCGTCGTATCACGGACTGCGAACGAAACAATACGCGTAGTAGCGAGGGGTTTCTCCGATACATTCTGATACTTGACGCTTTCAAGAGCCTGCTCGTATTGAGCAGTAGTTGCCACGCCGGAAAGCGTGAGCACCCCGGTGTTGCTGTCGTAGGTACCGGTTATGCCATTCAGCGTACTGTAGATTAGAACGTCCTCAGGACCGGCAAAATGACTGCTAATGCTGACCGTTGCCTGATTTAACTGGGTGCTGTCCGAGTCCGTAATTGTAATCGTGGAGTCAAGAATCACCGGCGCCGCATTTTCCGTATAGCTCGCCGTATTATCGACGGTGCTGATGACCGGCGCGACCGCCAATGCGATGCCGGGCACCAGTGAAAGACCAAGAGCCAGCAGGGCCGCTCGGGATGAACGCCAAACTATTTGTTCTGGCGGCATCTCTTTGCAAACGCTCTGAATTCCGCCGTTAGCGGTATAAAGGCGTAATAAACTCTTTAACGCAACCGTGAATTGCATGATGAGCCCCTTGCCCGTGGATAAGTAGTAAATAGTGATTTGAATAAGCCCTGATGCCCTTAGCCCGCTGGAAATATACTCAAATAATCCGCTGTCTACAATTCCCCAAACGGATGAATTTTCCAATAGCGCAATCTTCGTAGAATGCTTTTAAAGGCACTCTCGGACAGATTTGCAGAGCAAAAAATGAATGTAGAGAATTCAGGGGTCAGTCCGCCGCAAAATTTACTGCTTACTGGCTAAGTTTTCATTCAGGCGTATTTCTTTGAAGAGAGTATGGCGAGGAGTGGAGCGGCGGCGTTTTACCGAGCATGAGCGCGGCCAGCAGTTCGGCTGACGCGGGCGCCATGACGATGCCGTTGCGAAAGTGCCCCGCGTTTACATACAGGCCTTCTATCCGTGGATGCGCGCCTATATAAGGTATACCCTGCCCGCAGCCGGGACGCAGCCCCGCCCAGTGTTTCGCCACCGGCAGTTCCGCCAGCCCGGGCGCGAGCGCAGCGATAAATTGTTTGATCTCAAGCAAGCCTTGCTCGGTAGTGGAAGGATTGAAGCCGACGTCTTCCACGGTACTGCCCGCGACGATCGCGCCATCGGCGCGCGGGATCAGATAATGGCCCTGCTGCAATACGATATGCCGCAACATCCCGGGCGCGCCTTGCAACAGGATCATCTGCCCGCGGATCGGCCGGATATCGAGGTTCACGCCGGTCCCTTGCAACAGCCGGCTGCTCCAGGCGCCGTTGGCGATGACCACGTTTTCGCATCTATATATAGTATCCCCGGCGGTTCTGATCCCGGCGACCCGGCCGTTGCGCGTTTCGATGGCCACCACCTCCTCTTCCGCCAGGAGATCGACGCCCCGGTTCCGCAAGTCCTGCTGCAGGGCCTTGAGCAGGCGTGGATTGCGGATCTGTGCGACATTGGGCCGGTACAACGCGCTCAGGTTTTGCGCGGATAACCGCGGTTCAAGCGCCGGGATTGCGGCCGCGGCGATAACATTCATTTCGAAGCCATGCTGGCGCGCCCAGGCCAGCGCAGGCTCGGCATCGTTCGCCTCCAGGTTCAGTATCCCGCAGGGCCGCCATTCCGGATCGATGCCGGTGGAACCGGCCAGCTCGCGCGCCAACGCGGGATACATGCCGGCTCCCAAGGCCGCGAGCCTGATAACCGCCGGCGCCTCGCGCCAGGGATAGAGCGGCGACAGGATGCCGCCGCCGGCCCAAGAAGCCGCGCGTCCGAAGGGCCCGCGCTCGATGATGCCGACCGAGAGCCCGCGCCGGCGCAGCGCGCGCGCGCTCAGCATGCCGATAAGTCCGCCGCCGATAATGATGCAATCTTTCATGCTTGCGTAATTATATAAATTCGATTGTTGTCATGGCGATTCCGGTGAAACCGTGTGCTCCGCTTTGCAATGACACATTCCCCCGACAATCTCCCTTCGGGAGCGAAGGGGAACAAAAGGGATGCTCGCGCTCAACAGAGTTTCCCGGTGGCGCCAATCGCTGACACAAACTTAGCGTGGTTCCTGTTTTGCAAGGGACTTCGGTTTCGCGGGCTCTTTCTTTATACGCGTGACGACTTCGTACATCAATCCCATGAACGCGTTGAAGCGGGTAAAACGGTAGACCAGGGCGTAGGGCGAGAGGCGCCGCCGGGGCTTGCGCATCTCGGCGAGGCGCGGCAGAAAGATCAGGGATACCGTAATGCGCGCCAGCGACGAAATCAGGAATACCCATAACAGCGTGGTGCCGAGCGTGTAACTCAGATTGCCGATCTCGACCGTGCGCGGCAGTATCTTGATAAGGAAAGCACCCAGCATGCCGCCGATGAATACGCCGCAGGTCAGCAGCACGCTTTGCAGGGCCTGGTAAGTGGAGCGCTTTTCACGGGGTATCAGATCGTACACCGCGTTGGTGGCGCTCAGGCTGAAGCCGCCCCAGCCAAAGCCCGAAATAATCTGCACGCCGAACAGGTACCAGGGATCCGTGGAGAACAGCCACAGCGCCGGCAGGAACGGGATCAGGCTGCCGGTGGTCACCAGCACCAGGCGGTTGCCCATGATATCGCTGACCCGGCCCCAGGATTTCAATGTCAGAAACTGCACCAGCACCGCCGCCCCGGTGTTCATCATGAATTGCAGATAACTGAAGTGCAGTACGTTCAGCATGTAAACCGAGAAGAACGGCGCCGAAATTCCGACCGCGCTCTGCATCAATATGAAGAACAGACTGAAGCGCTTGGCGGCGGCGTACTCGGGTTTGCGCAACCAGCCCAGGCGCAGCAAGGACTCGAGGCTGGCGGCATGCAAGCTCGGCTCATGCATTCTGCTCAGGCAGTGCGCGGAATAGAGCCGGGCGCAGAACGCCGCCGCGAACAGCACCGCGAAACCGAGCGCGGTTCTGTGATTGAGGTTGAAGCCGTGCAGGAGCAGTCCTCCCGTGAACAGTGCGAGGAAGGAGCTGACGGTGGCGAGCCGCGTGCGGTGCGCGAAGAAGCGGCCGCGCCTGCGCTCCGGCACCAGCTCGCCCATCAGGCTGGTCCATTGCGGAACGATGATATGCGCCGCGGCGTAGTACAGTGTCAAAGCCAGCATCACCAGCGGTATCGCATAGTCAGGGAACAAAAAAGGCAGCGCCAGCATGAACGGCAGCACCAGCGCCTGGGCATAGGCGCCGCGGACAATGATCGGCTTGCGCCGGTTGATGCGATGACCGAGCCACGCCGAGACCAGCTGACCCAGCGAGCCCAGCAGGTTGGGCAGCGTCGCCACCAGCGCGACCTGGAGCGCGCTGGCCTTGAGGAAAATCGCGAAGGCTGAAAAATAGGTTTCCAGCCCGCCCGCCATCACCGAGAAGGAGACGGCATCCCGCACCGAATAGCGCAGGCTGCGCTGAATCTGGGGGTCTTTTGAATAATGCAAGGAAATGGCCGCAACTCCGCCTGTAACGGTTGCGGATTCTAGCGCGAAAGGATCGGAGCGTGCCATGAGCTGCTCCGATTTCCCCCGGGAAAGCGAAGCTGTCGCCATTTGGCAACGCAACCGCGCAAGGCGCGGATTAAATTTTAGAAAACGCAGACATTGGGGCGCGAATCTTGCAACGGATCGTGTTTCTAGGATGTTCGAGTTCACAATGTGTTGCGCGATTATTTTTTCTCGACGCAGGGAAATTCGGAATTTCCGGAGGGTGCCCGTCCGGATAGATAGAACGCCGCATTTGGCGGAACATGAGCGTCTTCAAACCCACCACCCCCAACACCGGAGGTTAAAATATGTTCAGTAATTTCATAAGACGCAAAGCCTGGCAGGCACGCCGCCCCCGGCTGATGCAATTCTCAAGCAAGCCCTGGAAGTCGCGCTATTTCAAAAAAATAGGCCGCAACGGCGCAGCGGAGGATTTTTTCGAACCCGCAGGCAACGCGATCTGGAACGCACTGCCGCCAGGCACCAAAGCGCGCATGTTTTTCCGCAGCCGCTATTTCTCACGCTGGAAATGGGGGACCCTTTTCAGCGCGGGAATTGCGGGCGCGGGGCTTATGTATTATTTCAATCCCGAGCGCGCCGAGCGCCTGAGACGGCGCCAGCTGTTGAGCGGCTCAGCCACTTATAACGGCGGCAGCCGCATCCGGGGCGGACTGGCTCGCAAGCTCTTCCGCTTCCGCATGTCCGAGGACGATACGCTGGCCGACAAAGTACGTTCCCGTCTGCGGCAAGTGGTAAGAAATGCCGGCTCGATCGGAGTCAGGGCGCAAAAGGGCCGCGTCACCCTGGGGGGCCTGGCGTCTTCGCGGGACTCCGAGCAACTGCTGCGTCAGGTACGCGGCGTACGCGGCGTCAAGGAAATCGACAACCGGCTTGAGTCGTTCGAAGAGCAATACGGCCAAGGACAACCCCAGCGCGAAGGCCAGTACTCCTCCCAGGGACAGTCGGGCGGGCAGTCGAGCCGTTCCGAGCGCCGCGCCCGCAGACGCACGATCGCGGGAGCCACGGCTGGAAGCGCATTGATCCTCGCGGGATTGCGCCAGCGTTCGATCCTGTCGGCGGTGGCCGGCTCATGGCTGGTCGCGCGCTCGGTGAAGCGACGCAGTTTCAGCCGATCGGGAGCTCAGGTTCCGCAGCGCGGAATCCAGGTCCATAAGACCATCCATATCAACACGCCGGTCGCGCGCGCCTACGCCGCCTGGAGCAATTTTGAAAACTTCCCGGCATATCTGAGGCATGTGCGCCGCGTGCGGCGTATCGAGGACGGCGTCCGCAGCAAACATCCGCGCTGGCGCTGGACGGTGGACGGCCCCGCTGGGACCGAAGTTGAATTCGACACCTTCGTCGTCGCTTCCGAAAGCGACCGTCTGCTGGCCTGGCGCACGGATGCCGATTCGCCCATTCAGCACGCCGGTGTCGCGCACTTCAACGAAAATCCGGACGGATCCACTACGGTGGAGATACACATGTCTTACGATCCTCCCGCGGGCATTCTGGGACACGCAGTCGCCAAACTTTTCGGCGCCGACCCGTCCAACCAGATGGACGATGACCTGGTACGCCTGAAGAGCTATATCGAAAGCAGCGGCGGCAGGCAGTCGCAACAGCAGGAGTCCGCCTCAGCGCGCAGCCGGCAGGGCGCGCAGCAGAGCTCTGCATCGGCTCATCATTAAAGTCCGTTAAGAGTTTTTAACCCGCAACACCCGCAGCGGCGTGAAGAAAGCCAGGCTTTCTTCCGCCGCTGCGTGCGTTCCTGGAATTAAAAATCAGGGAAACTCCGATTTATTCAGTGTTTCCGGGAGGATGCGGCGCCATTTTTCAAATGGGGCAAATGTTTGAAAATCAGGCGAAACTCAAGACTGTCAGGAACAGTTTTGGCCGGGGCGGCATCGCTCCAGCTTTAAATATTACCCGGGTAATATTGATTTTCTGATTTTATACGGGTAATATTGCGGTTAATATAATTACAGGGTGGTTGGCCGTTATGTTTAATTACACCGCGTTCGATAATTTCAAAATTCTTGCCCAGGGAAATCTGCAGAGCGTCGCTATCTCGGTAAAACAGCGGATAAAAGAGCAGAAAGCCGCCAGCATTCTTATTTTCAGCGATTTAACGGGCCGTCAGATAGACCTTGATCTGAGCGGAACCGATAAACAGGTCCTGGACAGGTTAAAGATCTATTCTTCACAACAACCCCCGCCAAGCGCCGGAGCAGGCCGCCCCAAGCTGGGAGTTGTTCCGAGAGAAATATCACTGCTGCCGCATCATTGGGAGTGGCTGATCAATCAGGACGGCGGTGCTTCCGCCGTGATCAGAAGATTGATTGATCAAAAGATCCAGAACAGCTCTTCGGATAAAACAAAAATCGCGCAGGAGAGGACTTATAAATTTTTATCCGCGGTCGCCGGAAACTTGCCGAATTTCGAGGAGGCAATGAGATTTCTATATCGAAAGGATAAAAAGAAATTCGCCGAGCTGATATTGGGCTGGCCTAAAGACATAATCAAATATTCCATGGGTCTGGCCGGCGCTGCTTTTGAATAATCAAGGAGCGATAGGAATTGGAGCGGGTGATGGGAATGTTCGTATCATCCGTGATACTCACCCCTCGATGCTCCGCATCTCGGGGGCAGTGCCGCTAAAGCGGCCCTGACCAAAATTGCTCCAGGCAATTTTGTCGAACCCACGCTATCAGCTTGGGAAGCTGAAGTTATACCTCTTAAGAAAATCGCTCGGATAAATTGCTTTTACTGAACCCACTTAACCCCTAACTACACCCGCCTCCTTTCAAGATTCCCATCACCCGAAATGGGAATAACCCGCATCACTCTGATACTGTCTATTCAGCCATATGTTTTATCGGTAAAAAATTGGAGCGGGTGATGGGAATCGAACCCACGCTATCAGCTTGGGAAGCTGAAGTTCTACCATTGAACTACACCCGCTTTGTTTCAACCTGGATTCCCATCATAGGTGATGGGAATGCTCGTATCATCCTGATACTCGCCCTTCAATGCTTCGCATTTCAGGGCAGCGCCGGGTATTACAGAGCTAACTTGACCCCTGACTACACCCGCTTTGCTGCCTTGTAAAAGCGGTTTCAAGTCTAGCAGCGCCCGGTAGTTGTGACAACGTAGCTGTACGTCCTTGTATTCAATCCGTGGTTTCTCCCTGCTTAACTTCAGGTATATCACCGATCAGGGTATATCTAGGCGCGCCTTATAATTCGCGGCTTGAGATCCGTTTCTGTAGAAACCGGAGTATCACATACAAAGAACATCTCGCTGTCGATGCCGCCGCTGCTTGGTCGAGCACGTTTTATCTCTATAAACAAACTACCCCGAACAATTAAGTTAAAGAAATATCCAACTTCCCATGGAAGCCACAGCCAGCGATAACCCGCGGCCCATATTGCACGGGGTTGCGCATACAGAGGCGTTCCGCGACGAAGTCTTCCAATCCCTGTTCGATATCCTGGACGGTTACGCTATTTTCATGCTGGCGCCGGATGGAGCCATCCTGAGCTGGAATACCGAAGCCGCCAGCATCTTCGGTTATACGGAGCAGGAGATCACCGGCCGTCCTTATAGCACTCTGTATACTCCGGACAATGACCGGGAAGAGCGGATGTCCGCCGATCTCGAGCGGTCATTACGTGAAGGCTGCTGCGATACGGAAGTCTGGCGCATGCGAAGCAATGGTACGCGGTTCCGCGCACGGGTGAGCCTGACGCCATTGCGCGATACCGACGACCGCCTGCAGGCTTACCTCGGCGTTACCCGCGACCTGACCCGACGCGACTACGCGGAAGAACGGTTCCGGCTGCTGGTCAACAGCGTGCAGGACTACGCCATTTTCATGCTTGATCCTTCCGGCCGCATCATGAGCTGGAATACCGGCGCTGTCCGCCTCAAGGGTTGGACCGCGGAGGAGATCATCGGCCGTCACTTTTCCACGTTTTATACCCAGGCCGACATCGATTCCGGACACCCGGCGCAGGAGCTGAACATCGCCGCGAACACGGGGCGCTACGAGGAAGAAGGCTGGCGCCTGCGCAAGAATGGCGAGCGTTTCTGGGCCAACGTGGTGATCACGCGGCTGAACGACGCGGACGGCAAACTCATCGGCTTCTCGAAGGTAACGCGCGACCTGACCGAGCGCCGCCGCAACGAACAAGCCCTGCGCGAAAGCGAGGAGCGGTTTCGCCTGATGGTCGAGAGCGTCAAGGATTACGCCATCATCATGCTGGACCCGGAAGGCCACATCATAAGCTGGAACGCCGGCGCCGAGCGCATCAAGGGCTGGCGGGCCGGTGAAATCATCGGCCGCCATTTCTCCCTGTTCTATCCTCCGGAAGACGTCAAGTCCGGCAAAATGGGTTACGAACTGAAGACGGCCGAGCGCGAGGGCCGCTTCGAGGATCACGGCTGGCGTGTGCGCAAAGACGGTTCGTGCTTCTGGGCGAACGTCGTGATCACCGCGCTGCGCGACGAGCGCGGCAAGCTGCGCGGCTTTAGCAAGGTCACGCGCGACATCAGCGAGCAGAAAGCCGCCGGCGACTCGCTGCGGCGGGCGCACGAGGAACTTGAAAGGCGCGTGCGGGAACGCACGCAGCTGCTGGAAGCGGCCAACCAGGAGCTGGAATCCTTCAGCTATTCGGTATCGCATGACCTGCGGGCGCCGTTGCGCAGCATGGACGGCTTCAGCGCCGCACTCCTCAAAAGCTACGGTGAGAAACTGGACGAGCGTGCCCGCGACTATCTGTGGCGTATCCGCGGCTCTTCCCAGCGCATGGCGCAACTGATCGACGACCTGCTGAACCTGTCGCGCCTGGGCCGGCAACAGATGCGCAAGGAGCCGGTGGATCTGACGGCGCTCGCGGGCATGGTTGCGGACGAACTCCGGCGCGCGGAACCGAAGCGCAGCGTTGAATTCACCGCGCAACCCGGCCTTGAGGGTTATGGCGATCCAAACCTGCTTAAGATCGTTCTGGAAAACCTGCTGGGCAATGCCTGGAAATACACCGGCCGCCGCGAGCGGGCCCGAATCGAATTCGGGGGCAGCATCCAGAAAAACCGGACTGTCTATTTCGTGCGCGACAACGGTGCCGGTTTCGACATGGCCTTCGCCGACCGGCTGTTTGCCGCCTTTCAGCGCCTGCACAGCCCCAACGAGTTCCCGGGAACGGGGATAGGACTGGCCACCGTCAAGCGCATCATCCAGCGCCACGGCGGCGATATCTGGGGACAGAGCGAACCGGAGGCAGGCGCGACCTTTTTCTTCACTCTCGACAGCGGGGGACCGCAATAATGGGATTGCCGACGATACTGCTGGTGGAAGACGATTCGAACGACGAGGAACTCGGGCGGCTGGCGCTCGAGGCGAACAGCATCAAATGCGACCTGGTGATCGCGCACGACGGCCCGCAAGCGCTGGATTATCTGTGGGCCCGCGGCGGCTACGCCATGCGTGAGGCTGGCATCCTGCCCAAGGTGGTGCTGCTGGACCTGAAGCTGCCGAAACTGAGCGGTATCGAGGTGCTGCGCCAGATCCGCGACCATCCGCGCACGCGCCATTTGCCGGTTGTGATATTCACCTCGTCCAAGGAAGAGAGCGATCTCATCGAATGTTACCGCCTGGGCGCCAACGCATACGTGCAAAAGCCCATCGATTTCGCCGAGTTCAGCGCCGCGCTGCAGCAGATCGGCATCTTCTGGCTTATCGCCAACCGCACCTTATCGAACAAGCTGAGCGCCCATGAGCAGACCGCTTAAGCTGCTGATCGTCGAAGACGACGCCAACGACCTCGAACTGCTGCTGATGCGGCTGCGGGAGGACGGTTATGAGCCCGAGTACGAGTGCGTGAGCACGGCGGAATCCATGGCCCGGGCGCTGGCGCGGCGGCAGGACTGGGAGATTGTGCTGTCCGACTACCGGCTGCCGAATTTCGGCGCGCCGCTCGCGCTGACGGTGCTGCAGCAGACCGGGCTCGATATTCCCTTCATCATCATCTCCGGCACCATCGGCGAAGAACGCGCGGTCGCCACCATGCGCGCAGGAGCGCGCGACTTCATCCTTAAACACGACCTGCGACGGCTGGCCCCCATCATCGAACGTGAGTTGCGCGAAGCCCAGATCCGCCAGACACGCCGCAGGACCGAACAGGCCCTTAAGGCCGCCGAGTTCCGCTACCGCCAGATCGTCAATACGGCGCAGGAAGGAATCTGGGTGCTGGACGCCGAAAACCGCACCACCTTCGTCAACAAATATATGGCGCTCATACTGGGCTATGCCGAGTACGAGATGATCGGCCATCCACTTTCGGATTTTCTCGACGACCCGGCAACGATGCCGAACGAGGGTTTCAACAGGCAGACCGAGTTGAAATTCCGCCATAAGGAAGGCGGCATCGTATGGGGACTGATCTCGAGCAGTCCCATAAAAAGCGATGGCGCTTCCGCTTATGCCGGAGCGCTCGGCATGGTTACGAACGTTACCGAGCGCAAACGCGCCGATGAAGAGCGCGAGCAACTGGTACGGGAACTCCAGCAGGCCGTGCAGGCGCGCGACGAATTCCTGTCGGTGGCTTCGCACGAACTGCGCACCCCCATCACCACGCTGAAGCTGCATGTGCAGACGGCGCTGCTGATGCGCGACCGCGGGACGGAGGTCTTCTCACCCGCCTTTGCGTACAGGCTCGATGGCATCAACAGGCAGATCAACCGCCTGACCCAGCTGATCGACGATCTGCTCGATGTTACGCGCATGTCGGGCAAGAAGATGCGCTATGAGTTCCGAGACATGGATCTGGCGGAAACGGTGCGCGAAGTCGCGGGCCGTTTCGCCGAAGAGGTCAAGCGCGCCAAAACGGTCTTGCGCGTGGACGCCCCGTCGCCCGTGCGCGGCAAGTGGGACAAACTGCGCATCGAGCAGGTGATCGACAATCTCATCTCCAATGCGTTGCGGCACGGCAGCGGAACGCCGGTCGAAGTGGTGCTCTCCGGCGATGACGGCGTCGCGAACCTGGTCGTGCGCGACCGCGGTCCGGGCATACCTCCCGCCACCCAAGAGAAAATTTTCGAGCGCTTCGAACAAGGCATTCTCTCGCGCAAGGTCGGCGGCCTCGGGCTCGGCCTTTACATTGTCAAACAGATCGTCGATGCGCACGGCGGCGAGGTGCGCGTCGAAAGCGAGCCGGGGCAGGGCGCGACCTTCATCGTCCGCCTGCCGCAACGACAGGCTCAAAATGAACCGGAGCGCGCGGGCAGGAAGATCCTGATCATCGAGGATGACCGCGACGTGGTGGAGGCGCTGAGCGGGCTGCTGCAGATACACGGTTACGAGGTCGAGCATGCCTTCAACGGCCTTGATGCGCTGCAACTGCTCAAGAGCGGCTGCCCTCCGGGGCTGATCCTGCTCGACCTCATGATGCCGGTGATGGACGGCATGCAATTCCGCGAGGCGCAGATTTCGGATCCCAAGCTTGCCGGCATACCGGTGATCGTCATGTCGGCTCATCCCAAGGCCAAGGAGATCATGGAATCGATACACGCCCAGGCCTATCTGAAAAAGCCGGTGGAAATCCAGAGTATCCTGGAAACGGTCGAACTGGTGTCACCCTGGACGGATGATCCCGCCAATACGGAAATACCTCATTAATCGATCGTTTCCCTTCAGACTTCCGGATTGCAGGCGTTCTTCCCGCATCCGCGAATCCATGCCCCGGTAATCACCTGTTTCCGCCGGCTTTCCCGAACGATCCGCATTGATTCCCTCTCTCAATAGTAAATAGAACGAGGAAGGTCATGCATAATTTGCTCAAGCTCATGCAAACCCGGCGCGTCCGGCGCGCGTTCGAAGCCGGCTTCGATCCCCATTTCATGAAAACGCTCGTTATCGGCGACCTTCTCGGAATCCGCCGTCAGTAAGAGCCGGCGCGCGATGGATACGCAACCGCATTCGCTTCAGGGACAGTATGCACTGGTGACCGGCGCGGCTTCCGGAATCGGCCGCGCCTGTGCGTTCGCGCTGGCGGACGCCGGTGCGGCAGTGGTGATCAATCACCTCGCGCGCTCCCGGGACAAGGCGCGGGAGGTGGTGCGGCAAATTGAAGCGCGCGGCGGACGGGCCATCGCGGCGGCCGCCGACGTCAGGCGGGCCGACGAGGTCGAGCGGATGTTTTCGGAGGTGCTCGACCGTTTCGGCGCGCTGCATATACTCGTCAATAACGCCGGCGTCCAGGATGACGCGCCGATCCAGGAAATGTCGCTTGAACAGTGGAACAAGGTGCTCGATACGGATCTCACCGGGCAGTTCCTGTGCGCGCAACAGGCGGTGCGGCTGTTTGAGATGCGGGAGCAACAGGACGCTCAGGACGGCGAGGCGCTCGGGAAAATCATCTGCATGAGTTCCGTACACCAGGCGATTCCATGGGCGGGCCATGCCAATTACGCGGCAGCCAAGGGCGGGGTCCGCCTGCTGATGGAGACGCTGGCGCAGGAACTGGCGCCGAAAAAAATCCGCGTTAACGCGGTGGCTCCGGGCGCCATCTGTACCGCGATCAATCGCGCAATGTGGGAAGACGAAGCGAACAGGCGCAAATTGCTGACATTGATACCTTACGGGCGCATCGGAACTCCGGAAGACGTTGCACGCGCGGTGGTATGGCTCGCTTCCGACGAATCGGATTACATAACGGGAACCACGCTCACGGTTGACGGCGGCATGATGCTGTATCCGGCATTCCGGGGTAACGGCTGATGAGCCTGCCCATCGAGGACTACGCGCTGATCGGCGACTTGCACACCGCCGCGCTCGCGGGCAATGACGGATCCATCGACTGGTTGTGCCTGCCGCGTTTTGATTCCCCGGCCTGTTTCGCCGCCCTGCTGGGAGAATCCGAGAACGGCCGCTGGCTGCTGGCGCCGGCCAAGGAAACGGATGGCATTCGCCGGCGCTATCGCACGGACTCGCTGATTCTGGAAACGGAATATACGACCGATCAGGGCGTCGTAGTTGTTACGGATTTCATGGCGCGGCGCGGCGGCGCGCAACGGGCCGACCTCGTGCGGATCGTGCAGGGAAAGCGCGGCGCGGTCACGATGTACCTGGAGCTGCGTCTGCGTTTCGATTACGGGCGCATCACGCCCTGGGTGCGGCGTCAGCCCTTCGGCCTGCAGGCGGTCGCCGGCATGGACGCCGCGCAATTCCGCTCGCCGGTCGAGCTCGTCAATAAGGACTATCGGAGCACCGCCCTGTTCCCGGTCGCGGCGGGGCAGACAATCGCCTTCAGTCTGACCTGGTATCCCGCGCATCACTGCCCTCCGGAGCCTCGCGCAGCGCTCGCCCTGCTTGAGGAAACGGAAAACTGGTGGCGGGCCTGGAGCCGCCAACTCCGTTATGAAGGACCTTGGCGCGATGAAGTCATGCGCTCGCTCATTACCCTAAAGGCCCTGATCTACGAACCGACCGGGGGAATAGTGGCGGCGCCGACGACGTCGCTGCCCGAAAAGATCGGCGGGTTGCGCAACTGGGACTACCGTTATTGCTGGCTGCGCGACGCAACCTTCACGCTTTACGCGCTGCTGCAGGCCGGCTACGCCGATGAAGCATTCGCCTGGCGCGACTGGCTGCTGCGCGCCGTCGCCGGCAGGCCCGAAAGAATCCAGATTATGTACGGGCTCGGCGGCGAGCGGCGTTTGAACGAACTCGAACTGCCGTGGCTGAACGGTTATCTGGCGAGCCGGCCGGTGCGGATCGGCAATGAGGCGCACGGCCAGATCCAGCTGGATACCTTCGGCGAGGTGATGGACCTGTTCCACGTCGCACGGCGCGCCCGCTTCGAAGGCGACGACGACGCATGGCGCGTGCAGAAGGCGCTGCTCGACTGCCTGGAGCAGCGCTGGCAGGGCCCGGAGCACGGCATCTGGGAGATCCGGGGCGAACCGCAGTGTTTCACCCATTCGAAGATCATGGCCTGGGTCGGGGTTGACCGCTGCATCAAAACCGTGGAGGAATTCAAACTGACGGGCGACATCGATCGCTGGCGGCTGTTGCGCCGTTTCATCCATGACGACGTGTGCCGGAACGGTTTCGACCGTTCCAAAAATTCTTTCGTGCAATACTACGGGGGAACCGCCCTCGATGCCGCGCTGCTGGTCATCCCCGCCGTCGGCTTCCTGCCGGCGACCGACCCGCGCGTAACCGGCACGATTGCGGCCATCGAGCGCGAATTGCTGCAGGACTGCTTTGTATTGCGCTACCGCAGCGAACACGGCGTCGATGGCCTGCCTTCCGGAGAAGGCGCCTTTCTGGCCTGTTCGTTCTGGCTGGCGGACGCATACGTAATGGCAGGCAGGCATGACGAGGCGCGAGGCTTGTTCGAAAGGCTGCTGGCGATACGCAACGACGTGGGCCTGCTCGCCGAGGAGTACGATCCCGTTTCACGCCGCCAACTGGGCAATTTCCCGCAGGCGTTTTCGCATATCGCGCTCATCAATACGGCGCGCAATCTTTCCATACACGAGGGACCCGCCAGGGACCGCGCCGCCTCGCGCGGTTCGCCGCGGACTAAAGGCTGACCAAAAATCCCTGGCCCGGCGCTTGCGCATTTGTTAGCATGCTATCTATTAGCCTGCTAACCGTATCCCCATGAAGCCATCCACGGAAAATTCATCCGCTCCGGCGACCGAGACCTTCGCCAGACTGCTCGGCGAGACCGGGCGTACCTGGCGCACCCGGCTCGACGAACGCCTGAAACCGCTCGGCCTGTCCCAGGCAAAATGGCTTGCCCTGCTGTACCTGCACCGCGGCGGCGACGGGATGACGCAGACGCGCCTGGCCGCGGGGCTCGGTATCGAGGGCGCGACCCTGACCTCGCTGCTCGACCGGCTGGGACGGGACGGCTATGTGTCGCGCCGTGAAAGCGCGCACGACCGGCGCAGCAAGACCGTACACCTGACGCCGGCCGCGTTGAAGACGATCCGGAAAATAACGGCCATTGCCGCGGAGTTGCGCGGTGAACTGCTGGCAGGGATTTCCGCGCGGGATCTGCGGGTCTGCATCCGCACCCTGCAGCGCATACGCGCCGCCGCGGACGAGCTCTCCCGCAAACCCCGCCGTCGCGAGGTCAGTCGATGAAAACTTTTTTCCGTTCCGGACGTTTGCGCGCAGGCGCGCTGCTGGCGGCGCTCGCCCTGCTGGCCGGCGGCGCTGGCTGGTACTGGAGCTATTCCAGTAATTTCGTCAGTACGGACGATGCCTACATCAACGCTCACATCGTGCGCCTGGCGGCTCAGGTAAGCGGCCGGGTGATCGAGGTGCAGGTCACCGACAATCAGACCGTGGCGGCCGGCGCCCCTCTGCTGCAAATCGACCCCGAACCATTCCGGCTCGCCGTAACGAAAGCCGAAGCGGAATTGCGCCTGCGGCAGGCCGAGCTGCAAAGCGCGCGGCTTAACCAACGCCGCGTGGCGGCCATGGTCCGGGAGCGCGCCCTGCCGGCGCAGGAAGGTGACGATGCCGCCGCCGCGGCGCTGGTGGCGGAAGCGGCGGTCGCGGCCGCCGAGGCGGTGCTCGCGCAGGTACGGCTCGACCTCGAACACACGCGGCTGACCGCGCCCGCAGCGGGCACGGTCGCCAATCTGTCGCTGCGGCCGGGCAGCATGGTGGAAGCGGGCGCGCCGCTGTTTTCGATCATCGCTTCGGACCAGTACTGGGTTGATGCCAACTTCAGGGAAACCGAGCTCGCGGACATCCGCGTCGGCGACCGCGCGGATATTCGCGTCGACAATTATCCCGACCGCGTCTTCCATGGCGAGGTGGAAAGCGTGAGCGGCGGCAGCGGCACCGCGTTCTCGCTGCTGCCGCCGCAGAACGCGACCGGCAACTGGGTCAAGGTGATACAGCGGGTTCCCGTGAAGGTGATGATACTCGACGCGGATCCGGCGCTGCCGCTGCGCGTCGGCACCAGCGCCGCAGTGAGATTGCGGCTGTCCGTACACGGAGCTGCGCCCGCGGATTCGTCATGATGACGAACGGCGCCGCGCCAACCGGCGCGAGCCGGCATCGCATTCTGGTTTCGCTGGCGGTCATGTCGGCCACGATCATGCAGGCGCTGGACACC
This sequence comes from Gammaproteobacteria bacterium, assembly GCA_036274675.1. GTDB lineage: Bacteria > Pseudomonadota > Gammaproteobacteria > HTCC5015 > HTCC5015 > DASUFE01. The sequence goes on along the minus strand of DASUFE010000008.1, from coordinate 35,201 downwards.
ACCATCGTCAATGTCGCGCTGCCGCACATGCAGGCCGATCTCGGCGCCACGCCGGAGCAGATCGCCTGGGTGCTGACCAGTTATCTGGTCGCCTCGGCGATCTTCATGCCGCTCACCGGTTACGCCACCGACCGTCTCGGCCAGCGCGGGTATCTGCTGCTGGCTATCGGCGGGTTCGTGCTGGCTTCGGGTCTGTGCGGCATTGCGACCCACCTCGGCGAAATGGTGCTGTTCCGCCTGCTGCAGGGGATGTTCGGCGCCGCGCTCGTTCCGCTGTCGCAATCGATCATGGTCCAGACATTTCCGCCGCGGGACCGCGGCCGTGCAATGGCGATCTGGGGCATCGGCGTGATGGTCGGCCCGATTACCGGGCCGACGCTCGGCGGCTACCTGACCGAAATCATCGACTGGCGCTGGACTTTTTACATCAACCTGCCGGTCGGGCTGGTATCGCTGTTACTCGCCTGGCGCGTGGTGCCGGACACGCCGCGCCGCTCGCGCGCCATGGACTGGACCGGCCTGGCGCTGATCATAACCGGCATCGCCGGCCTGCAGTTCGTCCTCGACTATGGCAACCAGCGGGACTGGTTCGATTCACGCATGATACAGCTGGCCGCGCTGGTGGCCGCCGCCGGTTTCGGCGGCTTTATCTGGCATGCGGCGACGACCCGCGGGGAAAGCCTGTTCCATCTCAATATTTTCCGCGACCGCAACTTCGCGACCGCGATGCTGTTGATGACTCTGTTCGGGCTCGGCATGTTCGGCGCCCTGGTGCTGCAGCCGATGCTGATCGAAAGCCTGCTCGGCTATCCCACCGTCACGACCGGTTGGCTGATGGCGCCGCGCGGGGTGTCGAGCATGCTCAGCATGATGCTGGTGGGGCGCATCATCAACCGCGTGCAGCCGCGTTACCTCGTCGCCGCCGGGCTGCTGCTCGGCTTCGCCGGCTCGCATGCGATGACGCATTACAGTCTCTACGTCGACACCTGGACATTGGTGTGGCCGGTGCTGCTGCAGGGTTTCGGCATCGGGCTGATCTTCGTGCCGGTCTCCACGATCGCATTCTCGACGCTGCCGCCGCAATATTCGGCGGAGGCCGCCGGCATCTACAGCCTCACGCGCACGCTCGGTTCGTCGATTGGCATTTCCGTCATCATCACCATGATGGCGCGCCAGACCCAGGTGGCGTGGAACGAGCTCGGCGGCCATATCAGCGTCTATAACGCCGCGCTGCCGGAGTACCTCGCCGGGCTGGGCCTTAAGCCCACGGACCCCGGCGCGATCGCGATCCTCGCCCGCGAACTGGGGCGCCAGTCCCGGATGCAGGGACTGGTCGACGCCTTCGTCATGGTCTCATGGAGTTTTATGATCATGCTGCCCTTCGTGCTGCTGCTGGGCAAGGTCCAGCGTCATGGCGGAGAAACTGCGTCCATGCCGGCGGCGGAGTAAGTTCGGGCAGCTCTGAATGTCATCCCTGAATTTTCAGAGCATGAGCCGCATATATAAAGACGCTTTGCGGCATTTTCAAACGCGTTATGCGTTGAAAATGCCGCCGCATCCTGTGCCGCGGAAGCTCTGAATAAATCAGAGGGTTCCTTAACCGGCTCTATTCCTTTTCGAAAGGCAGGCTGGGTTGATAGCCCCGGCCGATCCTGCGCGCCAAACCGCCGGGTCGTTTCATCAGGGCAGGCGCCAGCATGCGGTGCAATCGGGTGAGATCGATCGGTTTCTCCAGATGGGTCTGGAAGCCCGACGCGCGCGCGCGCTGGCGGTCGATCTCCACCCCATAGCCGCTGGTGGCGATGAGCCGGATCGGCTGCAGATGCGGCAGCCCGCGCAGGCGCTGCGCCAGTTCATAACCGTCCATGGCCGGCAGGCCGATATCGAGCAGGCCGACCTGCGGCCTGAAGCTCTTCGCAACATTGAGCGCGGCCGGGCCGTCGCAGGCCATGGCCACGATGTGGCCGAGCGTCTGCAAAGCCTCGCACAAGGTGGTTGCGAGTTCTGCATTGTCGTCCACCACCAGAATGCGGCGGCTCTGGATGCTGCTCAGATGCAACGGCAGGTTGCGTCCCGGCATCTGCACATAGACCGCGCCCTTGACGGCCGGCAGTTCCACGGTAAATTCGCTGCCCTTACCGACTCCATCGCTGTGCGCATGCACGCTGCCGCCATGCAGCTTCACCAGATTGCGTACGATTGCAAGACCAAGGCCCAGACCGCCCTGGGAGCGTGCCAGAGTCTGCGGCTGCTGCATAAAGAGGTCGAACACGTAATCGATCAGCTCAGGATGAATGCCCATTCCATGATCCCTGATCTTGATCTGCACCCGGTCCTCCACGCGGCGGGCCCTTACCGCTATGCGCGAGCCCGCTTCGCTGTACTTGGCCGCGTTCGTCAGGATATTGGCGAAGACCTGCGCCAGCCGCTCACAGTCCGCGATCACGCCCAGTCCGGTGCGGGCGACCTGCAGGTCGACCTGGTGGCCGCGCTGTTCGAGCAGAGGGCTCGTCAGCTCCATCGCCCGGATCACGGCTTCGGCTACTTCGATACGGCGCTTGCGCAGCTCGATCCTGCCGCGGGTAATGCGCGCGACATCCAGCAGATCGTCGACCATGCGCGTCAGATGTCCGACCTGCCGCTCGAGCACTTCGAGTTCCGCCGACTGCATGCCGCGCAGCCGCATCAACTGCAGCGTGGTGACGATGGGAGCCAGCGGATTGCGCAACTCATGGCCGAGCATGGCCAGGAATTCGTCCTTGGCGCGATTCGCCGCTTCCGCCTGACTGCGCAGCGTGTCCACCTGCCGGCGCGCGGCCACTTCGTCGGTGACGTCGAAAGCGATCACGAGCACGCCGTCGACCGCGCCCGCTGCGTTACGCACCGGCGCATAGACAAAATTGAAATAGACCGTGTCGAAATCGCCGTCGCCGCGGCGGTCGAGCCGCGCGGGCGCCTCCTTCCCCTCTTGCGGGATGCCCGTGCGCATGACCTTATCGAGCATGTCCTTGAACACCTGGCCGCGCAGTTCGGGAAGTGCGTCCAGCAGCGGCCGGTTGATGACGTCCTCGTGCCGGCGTCCCCAGACTTTACAGACATGAGGATTGGCAAGCTCTATGACATAGTCGGGGCCGCGCAGCATTACCACGGGATTCGGCGCCTGCGTGAACAGCGCGATCATCTGCTCCTGCTGCAACTCCGCCGCGCGATTCACACCCGTTGTCACCTTTATCACGATCCTGTTGATGTTGCGCCGGGACCGGACGCCCCGTGGTTTTTAATTCGCGTCCTGTCAGAGCCTGGCGGCCGCCAGCACCCGCTGGAGAGAATCCAGGGTGATCGGTTTCACCAGGTGCTCGTCGAAGCCCGCGGCTTCCGACTGGTTGCGATCGCTCTCCTGGCCGTAACCGGTGAGCGCCACGATGTGCATGGCGTCGCCCTGCGTCTTGCGCAGCTCGCGGCAAACTTCGTAGCCGTTCATTCCCGGCATCCCTATATCGAGCAATACCAATTCGGGACGGAAACTTTCGGCGAGAGTCGGCACGTCGAAGCCGCTGTAGGAGGCGCGCACCTCGTTTCCCAATACCCCGATCATCGCCGCCATGCTGTCCGCGGCGTCACGGTTGTCGTCAACCACCAGCACGCGCAATCCTTTTGCGTCGTCTGCATGAGACGTGGATCCTTTAGATGTTTTGTTTGGATGCTTCGTCAGACTCATAACATTCGCTCTCCGGTGTATCTCAATTAAGACCCGGGAAAACTGCGGGGTTGAAAAATTTTATCCGATTTGTCCGGCGTCTTCGGACAAGATGTGTATCTTAACTTTGTTCTTTCTTTTATCAAGAACCCGTGAAAAATAGGGAAATTTATGTAAAGACAAATCGGTAAAAATTACAATTTTATCGGTCGATATGTTCGGTAACGCACACAATTTGCGAAGCCTGCGTATGCACTGGCTACAGCCGCGAGCGGGATGTGTTAAATTACGCGACATTAAAAATACCGACGTAGTTTCGCAAGGAAACGGGCTACGAATCATCCGATGCAACAGCAATACAAATCGTTGGAAAAAATTTCAAAGACCGTCATGCCGGGAAAATATTCCGCCGGACTGGCGCAAGCTTATGACGCGCCCGATTTTTCATGTCGAATGGTCCATATGCAGCCGGTAACTCGTTTGCAACCAGGATGCCGGGGGACCCGTGAAGTTACGCAATAAAAAAACCCCGCGCGCACGCGGCAAGAATACTGAAACCTTGTTGCGCGAAGCCGCGGATCGCCTGCAGCTTGCGCTCGCCGCCGGCGGGCTGGGCGACTGGAGCTGGGATGCGAAGAGCGACCTGGTGACGATGGGACCCCGCACGGCGCAGATTTTCGGCCTGCCGCAGGAACCCATGAGCTGGGAGCGCATGCGCAGCGTCCTGAATCCCGAAGACCGCGAACACGCGCGCCAGGCGCGCGATCAATCCCTCGCCGACCATAGCCAATACAATATCGAATATAAAATCGATCGTCCGGACGGCTCCCGGATCTGGGTTACTTCCCAGGGCCGCGGCATCTATGATGCGAAAGGCAAAGTACTCGGCATGATCGGCGTGGTACAGGACATTACCGAGCGCAAACGAGCCGAAGAAGCCCTGCATGAAGAAACGCATCATCTCGAGGTGCTGAACAAGACCGGCAGCATGCTCGCCTCCAAACTCGACCTGCAGTCGCTGTTGCAGACGGTTACCGACGCCGCGACCGAACTCAGCAACGCGCAGTTCGGCGCCTTTTTCTACAACAATGTTGATGACAAGGGCGAAAACTACCTGTTGTACGCTTTGTCAGGCGTGCCGCGCGACGCCTTCGAGAGATTCGATCACCCGCGCGCGACGCCGCTGTTCGGCCCCACCTTCCGCGGCGAGGGGATTATCCGCAGCGACGACGTGCTCAAGGATCCGCGTTACGGCCAGTGGGCGCCCTTCCACGGCATGCCGCCCGGACACCTGCCGGTGCGCAGTTACCTGGCGGTGCCGGTGGTTTCGCGCTCCGGCGAAGTCATCGGCGGGCTTTTCTTCGGTCACTCGAAGACGGGTGTATTCACGGCGCGCGCCGAACGCCTGATCGGCGGCATCGCCGCGCAGGCGGCGGTCGCCGTCGATAATGCGCGCCTGTACGAAGCGGCCCAGAGAGCATTTGAAGACGAGCGCGCCGTCCGCGCGGAAATCGAGCGCTCCAGCGACCTTAAGGACGAATTCCTGGCCAATCTTTCGCACGAACTGCGCACCCCGCTGACCGCCATTCTCGGCTGGGCGCAGATGTTGCGGCGGCGCATACTGGACGAAGCTCAAATCCGCGAAGGGCTTGAGATCATCGAGCGCAACACGCGCCTGCAGGCGCAGCTGATCGACGATCTGCTGGACACCAGCCGCATCACCAGCGGCAAGCTGCGCATCGACGTACAGACGATGGAACCCAAGGCCATTATCGAAGCGGCGCTGGAGACGATCAAACCGGCGGCCGATGCCAAGAGCATCCGTATCGAAAGCATCCTGGACCCCGCGGCCGGCCCCATTTCCGGCGACCCGGGCCGGTTGCAGCAGGTGATGTGGAACCTCCTCTCCAACGCCGTCAAGTTCACGCCCAGGAACGGCAAAATTCAGGTGCTGCTGGAACGCGTCAATTCGCATATCGAGATCTCGGTGACGGACACCGGCATCGGTCTCAAACCGGAATTCATCGACCACGTGTTCGAGCGCTTCCGCCAGGCGGACGGCTCGACTACGCGTCGCCACGGCGGGCTCGGGCTCGGACTCTCGATCGTCAAGCACCTGGTCGAGATGCACGGCGGAACCGTGCGCGCCTCGAGCCCGGGCGATAACCAGGGTGCAACCTTCTCAATTCACCTGCCGCTGACCGTGGTGCAACGCAAGCCGCAGTACCCGGAGCGGCTGCACCCGAAGGCGCTGCATCCGGGCCCTCGGGATTTCAAGGCGCCCGATCTTGCGGGAGTGAAGGTTCTGGTGGTGGACGATGAGCCCGACGGCCGCGACCTCATCCGCTTCGTGCTCGAGGATTGCGGCGCCGACGTGGTCGCGGCGGAAAGCGGCAAGGAAGCCCTGGCCATCCTCGAACGGCAGCAGCCCGATGTTATCGTCAGCGATATTGGCATGCCGGAAATGGACGGCTATGAGTTTATCCGCCGGGTGCCGCAGCAAACCGGGCGCCGCATACCGGCCATCGCCTTGACCGCCTTCGCCCGCTCCGAAGACCGCACCCGCGCCCTGCAGGCCGGTTTTCTGATGCATGTCACCAAGCCGGTCGAGGCGGACGAGTTTGTGGCCAGCGTCGCCAGCATCGCCGGGCGCAATAGTGGCCACTGAAGCAAACGACTGATAGTGCCAATCCCCGGATTTCCAAAAATTTAGCAATAGGCTCAAGACTGGGGTAAGGTAACCGGTTCGAAATTATTTTCCATCAAATGGGATGGCGCTTTATGAGTTTAAACGAATTACCGAGCTGCCCCACCGGCATAACAGGCCTGGACATTATCCTGCGGGGCGGACTGACCCGAAACTGCCTCTACCTGATCGAGGGGAATCCCGGAGTCGGCAAGACCACGCTGGCGCTGCAGTTCCTGATGGAAGGCGTGCGGCGGAACGAGCGCTGCCTGTATGTCACGCTCTCTGAAACCAAGACCGAGCTGGCAGCGGTTGCGCGGTCTCACGACTGGAACCTCGATGGAATCAACATCATTGAATTATCCGCGATCGAGGCGGCGCTCGCCGGTAAGGCTCAGAACACGCTGTTTCAATCGTCGGAGCTGGAGCTGAACCAGCTCAGCAAACTGCTGCTGGACGAAGTCGACCGTATCAAGCCCTCCCGCATCGTGCTCGATTCGCTGTCCGAAATGCGGCTGCTGGCGCAGAATCCGCTGCGTTACCGGCGCCAGGTGCTGGCCCTAAAGCAGCGCTTCGCCGAACGCGAAAGCACCGTGCTGCTGCTCGACGATCGCAGCGCCACCGGCACCGATATTCAGGTGCAGAGCATCGTGCACGGCACGATCTCGCTCTCTTCGGTCGAAGTGAAGTACGGCGGATTGCGGCGCTACCTCAGCGTCACCAAGCTGCGCGGCGTAAGATTCCAGGAAGGCAATCACGACTACCTCATTAAAAAAGGCGGCCTGCGGGTTTTCCCGCGCCTCATCGCCGCCGATCATCACGTTGAGTTCAAGGATGTCATGATTTCGAGCGGGAACGAGCAGCTGGATACGCTGGTCGGCGGCGGCCTGCATGCCGGCACCAGCAATCTGCTGATCGGCCCGGCGGGCACCGGCAAATCGACCATCTCCGCCATGTTCGCGCATGCCGCCGCCGGGCGCGGCCAGAGAGTGAACTATTACACCTTTGATGAAAGCGTGCATATCCTGCGCAACCGCGCCCGCGAACTGTCGCTCAATATGGACGGGCTTATCGATAAGGGCTTGATCGAATTGCGCCAGCTCGATCCGGCGCAGGTATCCCCCGGGGAACTTGCCTACGATATCCGCCAGGCGGTCGAGCGGGAGCATACGAAAGTCGTCGTGCTGGACAGTCTCAACGGCTATGTCAGCGCGGTGCCGAGCGAGGAATATCTCTACCTGCATCTGCACGAGCTGGTCACTTATCTTAACCAGCAGGGCGTCATGACGCTGATGGTGATGGCGCAGCATGGCCTGGTCGGCCCGATGGGTGTGCCGATCGATATCAGCTATCTGGCCGATACCGTGATTCTGACGCGCTATTTCGAAGCCCTCGGCGGGATCAAAAAGGCGATCTCGGTGATCAAAAAGCGCAGCGGCCGGCATGAAACGACCATACGCGAACTGTCGATGACTCCGAATGGAGTGCTCATAGGACCCCCGCTGGTCGATTTCGAAGGCGTGCTGACGGGCGTGCCGAGATTTTTCGGCACCCGCGACAAAATTCAAGGTCACGAAACAAATTAAGACGGCGGTCATGATGGAAACGGTAACTTTGAGCGCGGCACTGGTTACGGCGAATACGGCCGACGCCGGGCTCGCCCTCGAGCTGCTGGAGCAGGCCGGTATCCGGATGCGCGCCTACGAAAGTATCGGCGCACTCTGCAAGTCCATACCGCAGGATATCGGATGTATCGTAATCGGGGGCGACGCGCTGACCGAGGATGAGTTGCCGTTATTGCGCACGATGATCGAGAACCAGCCCGCGTGGTCGGATATACCGCTCATTCTGATAGGCCCCGACAGCGTGGGGCTCGGTATGCTGGTGGAACGGATATTGCCGAATTCCGGCAACCTGACGCTGCTGGAACAGCCGCTGAACCAGGCGACGCTTATCTCGGCCGTGCGTGTTGCGCTGCGCGCGCGGGCGCGCCAGCTCGAAGTGCGCGACCTGCTGGCGCAACGTGATGAAGCGCTGCGCATGCGTGACGAGTTCCTGGCGATGCTGGCGCATGAGCTGCGCAACCCGCTGGCGCCGATGCGCAACGCCGTCTATCTGCAGCAGCGGCTTAATATCGACGATCCGGCGTTCACGAAGACACGCGGCATATTCGATCGCCAGGTCACCCATATGTCGCGCATGGTGGACGACCTGCTCGACGTGGCGCGCCTCGAACGCGGCAAGCTGCAACTGCAGCGCAAGCATGTCGATCTGAACGCCCTGGTTACCGCCGCCGTCGATACCAGTCTCCCGGCGATCCAGGCCGGCAACCACCGGGTGAAAATAAACCTGGCGCGGCAGCCGCTGTTGCTCAATGCCGATCCGGTGCGCATCGAGCAACTGGTCATCAATCTCATTACCAATGCCGCGAAGTTTACCCTCAATCCGGGTGAAATCACGCTGGAGACCCGGCAAGAAGGCGCCGCCGGCGTGGTATCCGTGCGCGACACCGGTATCGGCCTCACTCCGGAAATGGTGAATGCCGTGTTCCAGCCGTTCACTCAGGACGACCGCTCGCTCGCCCGCTCCCGCGGCGGCCTCGGCATCGGCCTCACCATCGCACGGCGCCTCGCCGAACTGCATGGCGGCAGCCTGCTGGCCAGCAGCGAAGGCCCGGACAAGGGCTCGATTTTCACCGCGCGCTTTCCCCTGGCCTCCGCCGCCGCGGTGGAAATCGAGCAGCCCGCCTCCGCGCAGGATTCATTGCGCCCGCGGCGCATTGTCATCGTGGAAGACAATGCCGATATACGCGAATCGCTGCGCATGATCCTGGAAGTATGGGGTCATGAGGTCGCCAGCGCCGACACCGGCCAGCGCGGCCTGGAGCTGGTGCGGCGCGTCAATCCCCACGTGGCCCTGATCGATATCGGCCTGCCGGGTATGACCGGTTATGAAGTTGCGCGCACTATCCGCACCGCAATAGCGGCGGAATCCCCGCAAATAAAGCTGATTGCCATCACCGGCTACGGCCAGCCCGGTGACCGCGAACGGACGCTGCAGGCGGGCTTCGACACGCATCTTTTAAAACCGATAGACCCGCAGGTCCTGCATAACATTCTTTCTATATAGCAAGCGGCCCCATTGATCCAGCGGGAGCGGCCGCCCTGCCACTCCAGCGTCACATCGTGTATAGTCTTCAGCCTCGCTTGCCGACTCCCGGTTTCCATGGACATGAATTCCGCGAACAAACCCGTTTTTGCCGCCGCTGGGCTGCATTGCGTGCGCGGTGACCGCGAGCTGTTCAGCGGCCTGTCCTTCGAACTGCGGCAGGGCGATATCCTGCACATCAGCGGCGCCAACGGCAGCGGCAAGACTTCCCTGCTGCGCATTCTCGCCGGACTGCACGAGCCTGCGGCGGGCGCCGTCTATTGGGAAGGGCTTGCGATCGCCGAGGCGCGCTCGCAATTCCTGCGTAACGTGCAATACATCGGCCATCTCGGCGGCATCAAAATGGAATTGTCGCCGCTGGAGAACATGCGCGCGTTCGCGGCCCTGGCCCTGCAACCCGCCACCGTGGTGACGGAATCCATCGTCGAGCGCCTGGGCCTTGCCGGTTTCGAATACGAGCCCGCGTACCGCCTGTCCTCCGGACAGCGGCGGCGTATCGCGCTGTCGAGGCTGCTGCTGAGCCCGGCGCGTCTGTGGATACTCGACGAACCGTTCACCGCGCTCGACGCGCGCGGCTCTGAATTGCTGGTGCGGATGGTGGATGAACAGCTGCAGCGCGGCGGCATGGTGGCGTTCGCGAGCCACAGCCACACCGACCTGTTCCCCGGCCATATACAGGCGCGCAACATCCGGCTGCTGGCCTGATATGACCCCTGACCCGATGCACGCCCGTGAAGCCTCCACTGCCAACGCCCTGCTGACGGTGGTCCGGCGCGACCTGTTGGCCGCCCTGCGCAAGCCGGGGCAGATTGTGAACCCGCTGCTGTTCTACGTGCTGGCGGTCAGCCTGTTTCCGCTGGGCGTGGGGCCAAGCCCCACGCTGCTGCTGGCGATGGCTTCCGGCGTGGTCTGGGTGTGCGCCCTGCTCGCTGTGCTGCTGGCTCTGGAAACCCTGTTCCGGGCCGACTACGAGGACGGCGGGCTGGAGCTGCTGGCCTTGAGCCCGGTGCCGCTGCCGATGCTGGCGCTCGCGAAAATCCTCGCACATTGGCTGCTGACAGGCCTGCCGCTTATAGTCCTGTCGCCGCTGCTGGGGATGCTGCTCGCATTGCCCGAGGCGGCGACCGGGATACTCGTGCTAACATTGGCGCTCGGTACGCCCGTTCTGAGCTTGATCGGCGCTATCGGCGCGGCCTTGACCCTGGCCGTGCGCAGCAGCGGCGCCCTGCTGGCCCTGCTGGTGCTGCCTCTATATATACCGGTGCTGATATTCGCCGCCGGAGCGGTCAATGCCTCGATGGCCGGCCTGCCTTTTGCCGGCCCGCTGTATTTTCTGGCGGCACTGCTGGCGCTGGCGCTCACCCTAGCGCCGCCCGCGGTGGCAGCGGCGATCCGGATCAATTTGCAGTGATCCTTGTACGCTCGTCTCAAACCTTAAGGGGTAAACTGAGGAACGAGACAAAAGTGTGACGGGCGGTTTATCGGAAATAAGTGAACATTTTGCGTGAGCTTTTAACGAAGTACCATCAAGCGCAGTAGGTTTGAGAGCATGTGGAATTTCTTCTATAAGCTGGCTTCTCCGCGTTACTTCTATGATTTCACCGGCCGCTGCCTGCCCTGGCTCACCGTACCCTGCCTGCTGCTCTTCGCGGCCGGGCTTTACGACGGCCTGGTGCTGGCGCCGCCCGATTACCAGCAAGGCGATAGCTACCGCATCATGTTCGTGCACGTGCCGGCCGCCTGGATGTCGCTGTTCGTTTATGTGTTCATGGCGGTAAATGCCGGAATCGGCCTGATCTGGCGCATCAAGCTGTCCGAAATCGTGGCCAGCGCCAGCGCGCCCGTCGGCGCGGCTTTCACCTTTCTCGCCCTGGTGACCGGTTCGCTGTGGGGCAAACCCATGTGGGGCGCCTACTGGGACTGGGACGCGCGTCTGACTTCTGAACTCATCCTGCTGTTCCTGTACCTCGGTTTCATCGCCTTGCAGGCGTCGATAGAAGATCCGCGCGCCGCCGGCAAGGCGAGCGCGGTGCTCGCCCTGGCGGGCCTGGTGAACGTGCCGATCATTCATTATTCGGTGGAGTGGTGGAACACGCTGCATCAGTCGCGGACCGTGACTTTCACCAAATCCACCATCGACGGCAGCATGTTGACTCCGTTGATCTGGATGTTCTTCGCATACAAGCTTTATTTCTTTATCAACCTTCTCATGCGCGCCCGTAACGAGCTGCTGTGGCGCGAACGCAGCAGCCAGTGGGTGAACGAACTGCTGGCGCGGGGGAAATCATGAACACAAACGATTATTCCTTTTATATATACACTTCCTACGGAATCAGCTTTCTGGTGCTGGCCACCGCCGTGCTGTGGCCGCTGCTGCAGCATCGCCGCATCCTGCGCGATCTCAAGCGCATGCAACACCGCCAGGCGCAACTGGAGAAACGCCGCTCATGACTCCCCGCCGCCAGCGCATGCTGTTCGTGCTCGCCATCGTGCTCGGCGTCGGTACCGCCGTGGCGCTGGGGCTGGCCGCCATCCAGAACAACATGCGCTATTTCTATGACGCGAGCCAGATCAAGGCCGGCGAGGCTCCGCTCGGCGTCACCATACGCGTCGGCGGGCTGGTGATGGCCGGCAGCGTGCGCCGCAGCGGCGGCGCCGACGTTGAATTCGACGTCTCCGACCTGAAACAGCAGGTGCGCGTGCGTTACACCGGCATACTTCCCGACCTGTTCCGCGAGGGCCAGGGCATCATCGCGATCGGCAAACTCGGTGCTGACGGCGTCGTCACCGCGGAAGAGGTGCTGGCCAAGCACGATGAAAACTATATGCCGCCGGAAGTCGCGAAGAGCCTGAAGGAAATTCCGGCGCACCAGAATCAGAATCTTTAAGTAAATCTGGATAATTTAAAATGTCATTGTGAGCCGCGAAGCGGTGAAGCAATCTATTAAAACTGTAATCGAGGCTTGATAGATCGCTTCGCTGCGCTCGCGATGACATCAAGCAGGATAAATTTATGATAGTCGAACTCGGTCATCTTGCCCTTATCCTCGCCTTCTGCGCGGCGCTGGTCCAGGCCGTGCCGCCGCTGATCGGCGCGCACACCAACCGTCCGCAGTGGATGGCGCTGGCCTTCCCCGCCGCGCGCTGGCAGTTCGTGTTCCTGCTGACCGCCTTCGCCTGTCTGGCGTGGGCTTTCCTGCAAAAGGATTTTTCGGTGCTGTACGTGGCGAAGAACGCCAACTCGTCGTTGCCCTGGTATTACCGGCTGTCGGCGGTATGGGGCGCGCACGAAGGCTCGTTGCTGCTGTGGGCGCTGATTCTGGGCGGCTGGACGCTCGCGGTCTCGTTCCTCAGCCGTTCGCTGCCGTTCTCCTTCACCGCGCGCGTGCTCGCGGTACTGGGCCTGATCAGCATGGGCTTCCTGATGTTTATGCTGTTCACCTCCAATCCCTTCGAGCGCCTGTTGCCGGGGGCGCCCGACGGACAGGACCTCAATCCACTGCTGCAGGATATCGGCCTGATCATACATCCGCCGATTCTGTACATGGGTTATGTGGGACTGTCGGTGCCCTTCGCCTTCGCCATCGCCGGATTGCTCGAGGGCCGTCTGTTTTCCGCCTGGACTCGCTGGACCCGGCCCTGGACGCTGGTCGCCTGGTCTTTTCTTACGACCGGCATCGCTCTCGGCAGCTGGTGGGCCTATTACGAACTCGGCTGGGGCGGCTGGTGGTTCTGGGATCCGGTTGAGAACGCGTCCTTCATGCCGTGGCTGCTGACCACCGCACTCCTGCATTCGCTCGCCGTCACCGAACAACGCCAGGCATTCCAGGCCTGGACGCTGTTGCTTTCGATCTTCGCCTTCTCGTTGAGCCTGCTCGGCACCTTCCTGGTCCGCTCCGGTGTGCTGGTCTCGGTGCACGCCTTCGCGAACGATCCCGCGCGGGGTATTTTCATTCTCTGTTTTCTGGCGGCGGTCATCGGCGGCGCGCTGCTGCTGTTCGCCTGGCGAGCCGGCAAGGTGCTCAGTATCGGCCGCTTCGAAGTCGTCTCGCGCGAAACCGCCCTGCTGTTCAACAATATTTTCCTGGTGTTTGCCGCCGCCATGGTCCTGTTCGGCACCATTTATCCGATCATCCATGTCGCGATGGGCATGGGTTCGATGTCGGTGGGCAGGCCTTACTTCGATCTGATGTTCACCGTTTTGATGACGCCGCTACTGCTGTTGCTGGGCTTCGGGCCCGTGTTGCGCTGGAAAGAAGACAGCCTGAAGCAATTGCTGCTGCGTCTTTATAAGACCATCGCTATCGCGGTAGTGCTTGGAACGGCCTTTGCGCTGCTGGCCTTCGCGCCGCGGTCTTTGGGCGTCGCGCTGAGCCTCAGCCTCGCGCTGTGGGTGATCGGCGGTTCCATCTACTCGATTAAAACGCGGCTGCGGAACCGGCGCGACCTTAAGAGCGTCCTGCTTTCCCAGCCGCGTTCCTATTATGGCATGCTGCTGGCGCATCTCGGCGTCGGCATCTTCGTGATCGGTGTCAGCGTGGCCGTCGTCTATGAACAGCACGAGGATGTGCGCCTTGACGTGGGCGAGTCGCAGCAGCTCGGACCCTATCGCTTTATGTTCTCGGACCTTGAGGAGCTGCACGGTCCGAATTACGAGGCGCAACGCGCGACCATCGATATCTACAAGGGCGAGCGGCAGGTCGCGCGCCTGTTTCCCGAGAAGCGCAGCTACGACGGCGGCGGCAATCCCATGACCGAGGCCGGCATCGATGGCGGCCTGATCCGCGATCTCTATGTGTCGCTCGGCGAGCCCGTGGGCGATAACGCCTGGCTGATGCGTTTGCACTACAAGCCCTTTATCCGCTGGGTCTGGTTCGGCGCCCTGCTGATGGCGCTTGGCGGCGTGATATCGGCGCTCGACCGGCGTTATCGCAGAACAGTGGAAGCGAAAGCTACGGTTAAAGGGCGCGCGCATGTGGCGTAAAGTTCTTTTCACTGTCATTTTTCTTTGCTTTCTAGCCCTGATGGCTCTCTTTGGCTATGCCTTAAAACGCGATCCCAGCCTGGTCACTTCGCCGCTGATCGGCAAGCCGGTGCCGGATTTTTCGCTGCCGCTGTTGAGCGATCCGAACCGGACCATCGGCAAGCCCGACCTCCTGGGCACGCCTTATCTGCTGAACGTCTGGGCCAGCTGGTGCGCGGCCTGCCGCACCGAACATCCGCTGCTGGTGCAGTTGGCCCGGCAAAACCTGGTGCCCATTCACGGATTGAACTATCGCGATACGCGCGAGGACGCGCAGTCCTGGCTGGAGCGTTACGGCAATCCTTATGATGTGGTCGCCTTCGACGAAAAGGGCGCGCTCGGGCTGGATCTCGGCGTTTATGGCGCGCCGGAAACCTTTCTGGTCGACCGGAACAATGTGATCGTGTATAAGCAAGTCGGCCCGATCACCGAAAAGGTATGGGTTGACGTGTTGTATCCCAAACTCGTGGAATTGCAGAAACCCGGACAATGACGCGCAAATTTACCAAATGGCCCGTACTGATGGTGTTGCTGTTGCTGGGCAGCGCCGGGGCGCAGGACCACGCGGTGCTGGAATTCAGCCACCCCGAGTACAAGGAGCGCTATAACAACCTGATCAACCAGTTGCGCTGCCTGGTCTGCCAGAACCAGACCATCGCCGATTCGCACGCCGAGCTGGCGCTGGACCTGCGCAAGCGCGTGTACGAGATGATCGAACAGGGCGCGAGCGACCGGGACGTTATCGATTTCATGGCGCAGCGTTACGGCGATTTCGTGCTGTATAATCCGCCGCTCAAACCCTCCACCATGCTGCTGTGGTTCGCCCCGTTTATCGCGATCGGCGTCGGCAGCGTGGCATTGCTCCTGTATATTGTCCGCCGCAACAGGCAGACGGCGCCCGCCGCCGAGGTTTCCGAATCGATACGACGTCGCGTCGAGGAATTGCGCGGCCGCCAGCAGGCGCGCCCCTCCAAACAGGGCAGCAAGCAATGAACGTCGCCATATTTGTTCTGATCGGTGTCGCGCTCCTGGGCGGCCTCCTGTTTTCCCTGCTGAGAGCCTTGCGCCGCTCGCCTGCGGTTTCCCCTGCCGCGGACGAACAGGCGGTCATCTCCATTTACCAGAACCGCCTGCAACAGGCCCGGCAGCAATTCGACAATGGCGAACTCGACGCCAATGGATACGAACAGGCGCAACAGGATTTGTCGGATGCCCTCGGTTACGAGTTGCAGAGCGGCGCTCAGGATCAGGCCCGTCCCGCCAAACCCGGCAAGGCTCTTTCCTGGACACTGGGTCTGGCCCTGCCGCTGCTCGCCGCTTCATTATATCTGTGGCTCGGCAGGCCGCAGGCGCTGGATCCGGCGGCGGCGAACACGCAACTTTCGATCATGGAGATGGTGTCGCGCCTGGAGCAGCGCCTTAAAAGCAACCCGGATGACGTTCAAGGCTGGCGTATGCTCGGCCGCAGTTACAGCGTACTGCAGAACTACCCGGCTGCGGCCAGCGCCTATGGCGAAGTCTACAAACGCGGGCCGAAAGATCCCGCAATCGTTCTCGATTACGCCGAAGCCATTGCGCGCGCCAACGGCAATAACGTGCTGGGCAGGCCCGCCGAGTTGATCGATGAGGCACTGCAACTTGAACCCGCGAATACGCGCGCTCTGCTTTTGAAAGGCATCGTACAATTTCATCTCAACGACGGTGCGGGGGCTGTCCGGACATGGCAATCCGTATTGGCGCTGCCGCAATTGGACGAAGAAACCCGGTCCGTTGTGCAAAACCTGATCGAACAGTCGCGCCAACTGGCCGGCGGATCTGCGGCACCCGCTCAGGCAGCTCCGCCGAAAGCCGCTTCCCCTGCCGGCCCTTCCATTACCGTCGAACTCAGCCTGTCGCCGCAACTCGCGAGCCAGGTTGCCGCCGGTGACACCGTTTTCGTATTTGCGCAGGCCGCGAACGGCCCCAAAATGCCGCTGGCCGTCGCGCGCAGGCGCGCCGCCGAATTGCCGCTGAAACTCGTGCTGGATGACAGTTCCGCCATGGCGCAAGGTATGAACCTTTCCTCCTTCAACCAGGTTGTCGTCAGTGCGCGGGTTTCAAAGTCCGGTAATGCCAGCGCGGCGAGCGGCGATCTGCTGGGCAAGAGCGCGGTGCTTGATCCGGCTGCAAAGCCCTCGATCAAACTCGTAATTGATACCAAACTTCCCTGAAGAATAAGCACGCAACGTTGCCAAGGCTTTTATATTTCTTTTATCGCAAAGACGCCAAGGGTTAAACCATTCTTGATTATTCAAGTCTCTCTGTACTCTGGCCTGTGTGGTTAATTTTTTAATACAATCCGCCCCATGAACGTTCTTATTAACGGCGAAAGCCGGGATCTACCCGAGGGCTCGACCCTGCAGGACGTCATCAGCCTGCTGCAGTTACAGGGACGCCGCCTGGCGATCGAGATTAATACCGAGATTGTGCCCAGAAGCCTGCACACCGGGCGCCGGCTGTGCGAGGGTGATCGCATCGAGATTGTGCACGCCATCGGCGGCGGCTGATAGTGGGAGTTTTGTTATGCCTGCAAACACCCTTAAAGATGATCTTAAAGTCGGCAAGCACGTATTTCAGTCCCGCCTGCTGGTCGGCACCGGTAAGTATCGCGACCTGGATGAAACCCGCGCCGCCATTCTTGCGAGCGGCGCCGAGATCGTTACCGTCGCCATCCGCCGGACCAATATCGGTCAGAACAAGAGCGAACCGAATTTGCTCGACGTGATCCCCCCGCGGGAATTCACTATTCTGCCGAATACCGCCGGTTGCTATACGGCCGATGATGCGCTGCGCACGTGCCGCCTTGCACGCGAGTTGCTGGACGGCCATAACCTGGTCAAGCTCGAAGTGCTGGGGGACGAGAAAACCCTTTATCCGGATATCGAGCAGACCCTGCGCGCCGCCGAGCAACTGGTACAGGAAGGCTTCGAGGTGATGGTATACACCAGCGATGACCCGATTGTGGCAAAGAAACTGGAAGATATCGGCTGCGTCGCCGTGATGCCGCTGGCAGCGCCTATCGGCTCGGGCCTCGGCATCCAGAACAAATACAATATCCTCACAATAATAGAAAACGCGACAGTACCGATTATAGTCGACGCCGGTGTCGGAACTGCCTCCGACGCAACGATTGCGATGGAGCTCGGTTGCGACGGCGTACTGATGAATACCGCCATCGCGGCCGCAAAAAAACCGGTATTGATGGCGGAGGCCATGAAAAAAGCGATCGAAGCCGGCCGCGCCGCTTTCCTGGCCGGCCGCATGCCGCGCCGGCGCTATGCCTCGGCTTCCTCTCCCATTGATGGCACTATTTTTTGACCATCCGGTGTACTTGGCGGCTTGGCGATAAAGAAATCGTAAAAGCCCAGGCAACGTTGCGCGCTTAATTTAATGACCGATTCAATCCCATTTCCCCGTACTATCCGCAGCTTCGTGCTGCGCGCCGGTCGCATTACATCCGCACAACAACAGGCGCTGGATACACTGTGGCCGCGATACGGCATCGATCCGAAAGATGCCGCTCTCGACTTTGATGCACTCTTCGGCCGTAAGGCGCCGGTTATTCTGGAAATCGGTTTCGGCAACGGCGAATCGCTGGCGACTATGGCGGAGCAGAATTCCTCGCATGACTTTCTTGGTGTCGAAGTTCACCGGCCTGGCGTCGGCCACTTGTTGCAGTTGATTCATGCGCGGCAACTGAAAAATGTGCGGCTGATCTGCCGGGATGCCGTCGAAGTGCTGGTGGAAAATATTTCCGACGTATCCCTGGCCGGGATCAATCTTTTCTTCCCCGACCCATGGCCCAAAAAGCGCCACCACAAGCGCCGTATAGTGCAACCGGATTTCATCGAACTGATGGCCCGCAAACTAAAGCCTGGTGGTCTGTTCCACTTCGCCACCGACTGGCAGGACTATATGGAACACGTCATGACAGTTATGACCGGATCTAAATCTTTTACAAAGGTTGTCACAGATGAGGCCTTGCCGCGGCCCGCCACCAAATTCCAGCGCCGCGGTCAGAAGCTCGGGCACGGCGTGTGGGACCTCGTTTACCGGAAGATTTTATAAATACTCTCTCGCAAGGACGCTGAAGCGCAGCGAAACGCAGATAAATGCCAGAATACTGTTATGACCGGTTTGCCTGATAATGTAAAAGCTGTTCTGGATGCGCTGGGCATCACGGTCGATCTGATTGCCTCCCGTACTCTACCATTTCACCCGGAGGCGTCCGAGCTGGTTATTGCAGAGACGGATGGGAAAGCTAAGGACTATCTTCTCATTAAACCGGCGGCGGAGGCCTGGCACGCCATGAAAGCCTCGGCAGCAGCTGACGGCATAATTCTCAGAATTTTCTCCGCGTTTCGCTCCATCGAACATCAGACCAGAATCATACGCGGCAAACTTGAAAAGGGCATATCGCTGGAAGATATACTCCGAGTAAACGCGCCTCCGGGCTATAGTGAACACCACACTGGCCGCGCCATCGATATTACAACGGATGCCGTGAGCTCGCTGAAACAGGAATTCGAACGGACCTCCGCTTTTCATTGGCTCAGCGAGAATGCCCACAGCTTCGGATATTCGCTCTCGTTCCCGCCCAATAACCGATTTGGCTATATGTATGAACCTTGGCACTGGTGCTTTGCATGAAACAAATCGATACTCCCCTGATTCTCGCCAAGCCGTGTTATCGCAACCGCCATTAGACTTATATCACTGAACGGGGAGCAAGTAGATTGGGATGAGTAGAACGGACCCAACGATCAACTCAAATGTACAGAATTTATTGGGATTGGCCATGCCCATCCCAACCACACCGGGAATAGTTCACTGCGTGTACGCCGTGCCCCGTAAGAGATATTCCTGTTTTTTGTCAGCACTCTCTGCGTCTCCGCGCCCCTGCGAGAAATCTTTTTATTTTTCTTGAAGTTTTTTGCACTTTTGCTGGTTAAGAATTATAAAAGCTCAGGGCCGTTATCTGCAGGAATTCGCAAGGCTCATCCCTGCCCGCACAGAGTAATCTTTTACTTTGTGTTCTCCGCGCCTCCGTGAAAGAAATTCTTGTTTTTATCCCAGCGTTCTCTGCGTCTCTTCGAGAGGAAGATTATAAAATCCGTGACAACTTCCGGCGCTGTTACCGATTCCACCGCCGCGGGTCGCTGATTTCCTTCATCTTGGTTTCGATCCAGTTCTGCGCCTGCTGCATGATCATTTCCGGCTTCTTGTTTTCGGTGTGAATCACGGGGCCGATGGAAAACACAACTTCACCCGGCCACATCAGAAGACTCCCCCGAGGCCAGAATTCGCCCGCGTTGTGCGCGATCGGCAGCACGGGATAGCCGCTCTTGGCAGCCAGTATCGCGCCGCCGATGCGGTAGTTAGGCGGGCTGCCGGGCGCGGTGCGCGTGCCTTCCGGAAAAATGACCACCCAGCGTTCCTTGTTCAGGCTGCGGCAGCCTTGCTTGACCACCTGGTCGATCGCGCGGCCGCCGGCCTTGCGGTCAATTGCGGTCGGAGCGACCAGTGCCAGTGCCCAGCCGAAAATAGGTATCCACAATAACTCCCGTTTCAAAACCAAGGACAGGGGCATAATGATATCGGCGAGTGCAATGGTCTCGTAGGCCGACTGATGTTTGGAAAATATGATTACGGGTTTGGCAGGTACGTAGTCGCGGCCTTCAACACGGTAACTCAGGCGGCAGATCGTTTTCATCAGCAACACGCAGCTCTTTGCCCATCCCTTATGCCCCGCGTAGCGAAAGCTGATCGGCAGGGCGAAGCATGAAATCACGAATACGCCCCAAAAGATGGTGGTTACGGCGAAACACAGCCAGAACAGGCAAGCTCTTGAAATGAGCGCGAAACGCGAGGGCGTTGTTTCAACCGCATTCATCAGCATATCTCGATCCGACGGGTCAGGTTTGCAGACAAGCGATATCGGCGATGCGAGTAAACGACTGGTGAAGGCGATGCAATAACGCCAGGCGGTTCCTTTTGACGGCTTCGTCTTCGGCCATGACGAGCACGGTGTCGAAGAATTCGTCAACGCTCTTGCGCAGCCCGGCCAGTTTTGACAATGCAGCTTCGTAGTGCCCGCTACTGCAGAGCGGTTCTATTTGTGGCGTTAGTTTTTCGATTTCGGCATGCAACTTCCGCTCGGCTGCCTCCTGAAGCAACGATGCTTCTACCATGCCCGCGGCCGCTACGCCGGATTTTTTCAGAATGTTCGCGATGCGCTTGTTGGCGGCGGACAGGCTTTCCGCTTCGGGCAATGCGCTGAAGACTTTAACCGCGCGGATGCGGCGGTCGAAATCCAGCGGCCGGACGGGCTTAAGGCTCAGCACGGCTTCGATCTGCTGCGGCGTGAAGGGCTCAGCGGCATTGTCTTCGTATTCGCTGCGCAGCCGGCCAAGCACAAACTCGAAAACCTCGTTAACAACGTAATCGGCTTTTACCGCGTCGGGAAAACCGGCAGCGGCATCCTGCAGCAGCTGGCGCAAATCGAGGTCAAGACGTTTTTCTATCATGATTTTCAGCACGCCGATCGCGGCGCGCCTTAAACCATGCGGGTCTTTTTCGCCCGTGGGCTTGAGACCCGCGGCAAAAATGCCGATCAGGGTATCGAGACGGTCGGCTATAGCGAGACTCTGACCGGCGGTTGTCCCGGGCAGGCGATCACCCGCGTGGCGCGGCAGATAATGTTCCTCGATCGCAGCGGCCACTTCCGGCATTTCGCCGGCATGCAGTGCATAGTAGCGACCCATGATGCCTTGCAGTTTGGGAAACTCGCCCACCATGCTGCTCATCAGATCCACCTTGGATAAATGCCCCGCGCGCCGCACCGGTTGCTCGTCCTCGCCCAGTCGGCGCGCGATCTTCACGCCAAGTTCCGCGATGCGTGCGGCCTTGTCATAGACTGTGCCGAGCTTGTTCTGGAACACCACCGTCTTAAGTTTTTCGTTGAAGGATTCCAGCGGCTGTTTTTTATCCTGTTCCCAGAAGAATGCGGCATCGGCGAAACGGGGGCGTATGACGCGTTCATTGCCTTCGCGCACTCGGGCCGCATCGCGGCTTTCGATATTGCAGATCACGATAAAATCCGGTAGCAGTTTGCCGGACTTGTCGTAGAGCGCGAAATAGCGCTGATTGCTCTCCATGGTGGAGACCAGGGCTTCCGCGGGGACCTGCAAAAAATGCTCGTCGAAACGGCACAGCAACGGCACCGGCCATTCGACGAGCGCGGTCACTTCGTCCAGCAGGGCATTTTTTTCTTCCAGGTTTATCCTGCCACCCGCCTGCTTGCTGGTTGCCAGCACCTGTTCGGCGATCTTGCCGCGCCGCTCTTCCGCGTCGACAATGACTTTAACTTTTTTGAGGGCGGACTCATATTCGGATGGATTTTTCAAAGCAATGGGCTTCGGATGATAGAAGCGATGGCCGTAAGAGATGTTGCTTGCCGCGACGCCCAGAATCGGGGCCTCGATCGCTTCCTTGCCGAAAAGCAGCACCACCCAATGCACGGGGCGCACGAATTCAGCACTGCCACTGCCCCAGCGCATTCGCTTGGGGATAGGAAGTTTCGCCAAAGCTTCCTCGACAATTGAAGGGATTTTGTCACGTGTTTCCGCGCCTGGTTGCCGTGTTTTGTAATAAAACCATTCGCCTTTATCTGTTTTCAGACGCTGCAACTGGCTTGTTTCGATGTTGCAGGAGCGTGCAAACCCTTCGATCGCTTTTTCCGGCGCGTTGATGGCCGGCCCGCGTCGCTCGATTTCCTGGTCGGGCTGGCGCAGAGGAAGATTCTTTATAATCACGGCGAGGCGGCGCGGGGTGGCATAGCGGCGACTTTGCAGGCCGGAGAATCCGAGCGCGGATAATTGCTGAACGATACCGTTTTCGAATACCTGCGACAGGTTGGCCAGAGCTAATGGCGGCAGTTCTTCGGTACCGATCTCGATCAGCAGATCGCGTTGTGTTTCCTTGGGTTTGACGGAAGAACGCCTGGCGAGCGTGCGCTTTGCAGCGCTCCTGGTTTTAGCCGTGGTTTTGTTCGCGCGTTTATTCATGCGCGCTTCTTCCCTTGCTGCAGCATCGGGAACCCAAGACGCTCGCGGGCTTCGTAGTAACGCTGTGCGACAGCACGAGCCATGGTGCGTACGCGCAGGATATATTGCTGGCGTTCTGTGACGGATATTGCGTTGCGGGCGTCCAGCAGATTGAAGGTATGCGAAGCCTTCATCACCTGTTCGTAGGCGGGTAGCGGCAAATTCTCGTCCATCAGACGTATGCTCTGCCGTTCATGATCGTCGAAAGCCTTGAACAGCACCCCCGTATCCGCCTGCTCGAAGTTATATTTGGATTGCTCGACTTCGTTCTGGTGATAGACGTCGCCATATGTCACGATGCCTTGGGGTCCTTTGGCCCAGACCAGGTCAAAAATGCTTTCCTTGCCCTGCAAATACATTGCAAGACGCTCCAGGCCATATGTGATTTCGCCGCTGACCGGACGGCAATCGAGTCCGCCGACCTGCTGGAAGTAGGTAAACTGGGTGACCTCCATTCCGTTCAACCAGACTTCCCAGCCGAGACCCCAGGCGCCCAGCGTGGGCGATTCCCAGTTGTCCTCGACGAAGCGTATGTCGTGTACAAGGGGATCGAAACCCAGTGTCTTCAGAGAGTCCAGATAGAGTTGCTGGATGTTGATGGGGGAAGGTTTGAGGATCACCTGATACTGGTAGTAATGCTGCAGGCGGTTGGGATTTTCGCCATACCGGCCGTCTTTGGGCCGTCGCGAAGGCTGCACATAAGCCGCACGCCAGGGTTCGGGGCCTATGGCGCGCAGAAAAGTTGCTGGATGGAAAGTGCCTGCGCCCATCTCCATATCATAGGGTTGCATCAGTACGCAGCCCTGCCGCATCCAATACTCCTGCAGGGTGGCGATCAGACCCTGAAAGGTTTGCAAATCATGATGCGACTTTTCAGTCACCGTGGCGGCCACTCCGGATTTGAAATCTGCTTTGAAAAACAAGCCGGCAAGTATAAACGATGATGCTGCGTGGGTGCAGCAGCAATCGGGAAACGATGTGCGCAGGCTGCTGCGGGAGTCTTGACACTATGGGCTTTCCCGCTGACACTTGCAGCCCCCGTAACCCTGGTTCAGGGCGGGTTCGGGATTATTTCGATTGGCCGCGCGATTTGCTGATTTTGATGCACTAATAATGTGCACTCAAAATCGGTGGCGCCCGAAATTGGTGCGAAGCCTCGGGCGATTGTTAGTAACCCATTGATTTTATTGAACTGTTCAATGGCATGCTTCCTGCTAACACTGTAGGCCATTTTTAACCATTAGCTTCAGGACCATTCTCCGGAGGAAAGTCATGTCCGCTAGCGACGTATTAAAGAAAATAAAAGAGCAGGGAGTGAAGTTTATCGATTTTCGCTTCACTGATACCCGTGGCAAAGAGCAGCACGTAACCGCGCCTGCCCACACCCTTAACGAATCCGTTTTTACCGACGGCAAAATGTTCGACGGTTCTTCGATTGCCGGCTGGAAAGGCATCAATGAATCGGACATGATCCTGATGCCGGACGCCAGCACGGCGAAGATCGATCCTTTCTTCGATGAGCCTACGCTGATCCTGACTTGCGACGTCATCGAACCCTCGACCATGCAGGGTTACAGCCGCGACCCGCGTTCCTGCGCCAAGCGGGCGGAAGCCTATCTGAAATCCACCGGCATCGCCGATACCGCCTTCTTCGGTCCCGAAAATGAATTTTTCATCTTCGACGACGTGAAGT
This sequence comes from Gammaproteobacteria bacterium, assembly GCA_036274675.1. GTDB lineage: Bacteria > Pseudomonadota > Gammaproteobacteria > HTCC5015 > HTCC5015 > DASUFE01. The sequence goes on along the minus strand of DASUFE010000008.1, from coordinate 10,790 downwards.
GGAGCAACTCGATGGATAACGTGTTCTATTCCGTCGGCTCGGTCGAAGGCGCCTGGTCTTCCGAGTTGAGCGCCGAAAGCGGCGGCAACATCGGCCACCGTCCGGGTATCAAGGGCGGCTACTTCCCGGTTCCTCCGGTCGACTCCTTCCAGAATATACGTTCGGCGATGTGTCTGACGATGGAAGAAATGGGTCTGCAGACCGAAGTTCATCACCATGAGGTCGCGACCGCAGGCCAGTGTGAAATCGGCGCGCTGTTCAATACCCTGGTGAAGAAGGCCGATGAAGTGCAGATCTACAAGTATGTCGTGCACAATGTCTCTCATTCCTACGGCAAGACTGCCACCTTCATGCCCAAACCGCTGGTTGGCGATAACGGCAACGGCATGCACGTCCATCAGTCTCTGGCCAAGGGCGGCAAAAACCTGTTCAGCGGCGACCTGTACGGCGGCCTTTCCGAAACCGCGTTGTACTACATCGGCGGTATCATCAAGCACGCCCATGCGTTGAACGCGATCACCAACTCCTCGACCAACTCCTACAAGCGTCTGGTACCCGGCTTCGAAGCTCCGGTAATGCTGGCCTATTCGGCCCGCAACCGTTCGGCCTCGATCCGTATTCCCTTCGTATCCAGCCCCAAGGGACGCCGTATCGAAGTTCGCTTCCCGGATTCGACCGCGAACCCCTATCTGGCCTTCGCCGCCATGATGATGGCGGGTCTCGACGGCATCCAGAAGAAAATCCATCCGGGCGACGCGATGGACAAGGACCTGTACGATCTGCCGCCGGAAGAAGAAGCTTCCATACCCAAGGTTGCCTTCTCTCTCGAGCAGGCGCTGGAAGCATTGGACAAGGACCGCGCCTTCCTCACTGCTGGTGGCGTTTTCACCAACGACCTGATCGACGCCTACATCGGCCTGAAATATCAGGAAGTACAGCGCGTACGCATGGCAACCCATCCGCTGGAATACGAGCTGTATTACAGCGTCTGATCGCCTGCCGGCCACAAGCCTGTTGCTAACAGGAAACGCCCCCGTTTATCGGGGGCGTTTTTTTCCTTGAATTCCCTCTCTTTAGTGCCATCATTAGTGCATGTGACGTCCTGTAATAGAGCAGCTACGCTGCAGGGTCGGGATTCGTGAAAATACGGCCGCTCTTATTATTAATTTTGTGTTCGTTACCGGCTGCCTGGAGCCGGGCTGAAATTTATGAAAGCCGGGACGAACAAGGAAACGTCATTTATACGGATGTGCCTCCCAAGGAAGATGCCGCGGAAGTGAAACTGCCGCCAGTAAATATCCTGGATGCTCCCGATCGTCTGAATTCCCAATCCTCGCCGGCCTCGAAGAAAGAAGAATATAAGTATCAAGAGCTTTCAATAGTCTCACCGGCGAACAACGACACCATTTACATCAACACCGCCAGCATCTCCATTCAGATCAAACTGTCGCCCGAGGTCAACCGCGGCGTGGGGCATAACCTTGAGTTGCTCTGGGACGGCCAGGTCTTGGCCCGAAACCAAATGAGCTACCAGGTCACGCAAGCCGACCGCGGTGAACACGTGATCCAGGCCCGGGTTGTTGATGCCAATAAACAGGTTCTGATCAGCGCCTCGCCTGTAACGGTAAATGTCAAACAACCGTTTACCCCCTGAAGCTTTGCACTAAATAATTCTTTTCGGTCGCACCATATTGGTGCGTCTGCTATTATTGAGGCACACCGCCTCCCATAACAATGTTTTTAGTCTTTTGATTTCATTAGAAAATGTGGCTCTTAAGCCGATCCAGCCAAATTTTTCGACTTGGATCGTTTTTTGCTAAGGCCCCAGCATGAATGCAGTTATGCCTTTGAAAAACATCGAAAACAACATGATTCTCGACAATCTCAGCACCGGGGTGCTGATTGTCAGCCGTGATTACAAGGTCGTTTTCATGAACCCTGCTGCGGAAGAGCTGCTCGGCACCAGCCTGCGCATGGCGGGGCAGATCAAGCTCAATGAAATCATGATCGACGGCGGACCGACTTCTTTTCTGGATTGCCTGCATACGCAACAGCCGATGGCCCAGTCCTATACCTACCGTGAAATCAGCCTGCATCCGCCGAATGCGCCAGAACACATCGTTAATTGCACGATTACACCCATGTCGGACAGTGACAGGTTGCTGGTCGAAATCAGCTCAGTGGACCGGATCCTGAAAATTACCCAGGAAGAAAACCTGGTGGCGCAACATCTGATTGCACGCGAAATAGCCCGAGGACTTGCTCATGAAATCAACAATCCTCTCGGCGGTTTGCGCGGTGCCGCCCAGTTGCTGGAACGCGAACTGCCGGAAGCGGCTCGCGAATATACGCGTATCATCATTGCCGAAGCCGACCGCCTGCAGAATCTGACCAAGCGCATGCTGGGACCCAATTCACTGCCGAAAAAAGCGGAATTGAACCTGTATGAAGTTCTCGATCATGTAGTCAAGCTGCTGTCTGCTGAATCCAAGAACAAGCTGCGTATCCGCTACGATATCGACCCCAGTCTGCCGCCGTTGACCGCGGACAGAGACCAGCTTGTTCAGGCGATACTGAACATCGTGCGTAATGCCTGGCAGGCGATCGATTCCAAAACAGGCCGTATAATGCTGCGGACGCGAATCGCGCGTAATTTCACGATAGGTCAAACATTCCACAAACTATTGTTGCGCCTCGATGTGATTGACAACGGCCCGGGTATCCCGCCCGAGCGACTCAAACAGATTTTTTACCCCATGGTTACCAGTCGCTCCGAAGGAACCGGACTGGGCCTTACCATCGCCCAGACATTAATCAGCTTGCATGGGGGCCTCATAGAGTGCCTCAGCAAGCCTGGCGAAACCGTATTTTCGATACTTCTCCCCTTCAACCACATCTCGGAGCGTCTGCATGGTAAAGCAGGATAATGTATGGGTCATTGATGACGACCAGTCAATCCGGTGGGTTCTGGAACGCGCATTGCAACAGGCGGATTTGCAGGTTTCCACTTTCGGCAACGCCGATGAAGCGATTAACGCGCTGCACCATGAGCTGCCCGATGTAGTCATCACAGATATCCGGATGCCAGGAACCGACGGTCTCGCGTTCATGAACAAGTTCAAGCAGGATCATCCGGATATTCCGATTATCATCACGACGGCGCATTCGGATCTCGACAGCGCGGTTTCCGCCTATGAAGGCGGCGCATTCGAATATCTGCCAAAGCCCTTCGACGTGAACGACGCCGTCGCGCTCGCGCGCCGTGCCTGCGAGTATCATCATGAAGCGCAGAACAAGCAGGAAGCCATCGAAGAAAGTTTTCCCGAAATCATCGGCGAGGCGCCTGCGATGCAGGAGGTGTTCCGGGCCATAGGGCGACTCTCCCAGTCCAATATTACAGTTCTGATCAACGGCGAATCGGGCACCGGCAAGGAACTGGTGGCACGCGCGCTGCATCGTCACAGTCCCCGCGCCAGCAAGACTTTTATCGCCTTGAACATGGCCGCAATTCCGCGCGACCTTCTCGAATCGGAACTGTTCGGCCATGAGCGCGGTGCTTTCACCGGCGCTCAATCCCAGCGCCAGGGGCGCTTCGAACAGGCGAATGGCGGCACCCTGTTTCTCGACGAAATCGGCGATATGCCGCCCGAACTGCAAACACGGCTATTGCGCGTGCTCTCCGACGGGGAATTTTACCGGGTCGGCGGACATTCGCCGATCAAGGTCAACGTGCGCATCATTGCCGCCACCCATCAGAATCTGGAGCGCCTGGTGGCGGAAGGAAAATTTCGCGAAGATCTGTTTCACCGGCTGAACGTGATTCGTATACATATTCCGGCGCTGCACGAACGCAAAGAGGATATTCCCCTGCTGATGGGATATTTTCTGAAACGCGCTGGGCAGGAGCTTTCGGTGGAAGCGAAGGTATTCGACAAGCAGGTCGAAGCCTGGCTGAAACAGCAACCATGGCCCGGTAACGTACGCCAACTGGAAAACCTGAGCCGCTGGCTGACCGTCATGGCCAGCAGCCGCGAAATCAGACTGTCGGATCTGCCCGCCGAACTCGTGGCGCAAACCCGCGCCGAGACAGTGGAATCTGCCGGCGGCTCCTGGGAATCCGCGCTGCAATCCTGGGCCGAGCAACAGCTGGATCAGGGCATACGCCAGATTCTGGATACCGCCACGCCGACTTTCGAACGTATTCTCATCTCGGTGGCGCTGAACAAGACGGGCGGACGCAAGCAGGATGCCGCGCGCCTGCTCGGCTGGGGACGCAATACTCTGACGCGCAAACTTAAAGAACTGGATATGGATGTTTAATGGATCAGAATTCAGGAGCCTGAAGCCGGAATTCAATATGAAGACGTGAATTCAGGCTGCTTGCTCCTGATTCCCTGGCTGTACGAGCTTTAGTGAAATTACTATAATCCCGCTAAAAACGGGAACCATTCTATTAGCCGGCCAAACGTAAATTTTCCATTCCGCTTCCCGCGCGATTTTCTTTTCGGTGTCAGCACTTCCTCTTATCAAATAGAAGGCGCCGTGCATGAAGGGGGGCGTGGAAAAAGTATTTGGGATACATTTTGCGATGTTCCCGGCAAGATTCTGGACGGGAGCACCGGTGAAATCGCCTGTGACCATTATCACCGATGGGCCGGTGATCTCGATCTCATTAAGGAAACGGGAGCCTCTGCTTACCGTTTTTCCATTGCCTGGCCGCGCATTCTGCCCGAAGGAACGGGCGCTGTTGCGCAGGCAGGCCTTGATTTCTACGACTGCCTGATCGATGGAATGCTGCAACGCGGCATCCATCCTTATGCCACGCTTTATCACTGGGATCTGCCGCAAGCGTTGCAGGAAAAAGGCGGCTGGATGAATCGCAGCATTATCGAAGCTTTCGTCCATTACGTCGACACTGTAACGAGGCGCCTGGGGGACAGGGTAAAAGCCTATATCACTCTCAACGAGCCCTGGTGCAGTTCAATGCTGAGCCACTATATCGGAATGCACGCACCGGGCTTGCAGGATCGCAAGAAAGCGCTGCAAGCCGCTCATCATCTATTACTTGCTCATGGCAGCGCTTTATCGGTACTGCGCGCCAATGCTCCGGCCGCCAATGTCGGTATCGCCCTCAACGTATGCCCGGGCTACCCGGCGAATCCAGAGTCCTTCGAGGATATCGCGGCTGCGGAACGCTGGAATGGTTTTTATAATAATTGGTTCAGTGATCCCCTATTTAAAGGGCGCTATCCCGAGGTGATGTGGAATTACTACGGCGCGGATGTGCCGCAGGTACGAGCCGGCGATTTTGATACGATCAGCCGTCCGCTCGATTTTTTGGGCATCAACTACTACACTCGAGAAGTCATACAGAATGCACCTGAATCTCCCTTGCTGGGGCTCACCGTGCTCAGGAATGCTCAGGAACGCACGCATATGGATTGGGAGGTTTTTCCGCAGGGTTTTACGGATATCCTGCTTCAGCTTCATCGCCAATATAATTTACCGCCTGTCTACATCACCGAAAACGGCGCGGCTTATCCCGATATCCTGTCCCGCAATGAAATCAAGGACGTCGAGCGCATTCGCTACATTGAACGGCATTTGCAGGCCTTGAATGAAGCGATGCTCCAGGGAGTCGATGTGAAAGGCTACTTCCTGTGGAGTCTCATGGACAATTTCGAATGGGCCGAAGGGTATACCAAGCGCTTCGGTATTTATTATGTCGATTACCCGACGCAGCGGCGCATACCGAAGCAAAGCGCAGCCTGGTATGCGGAACTTATCGCGCGCTGCAAAAACGGGGAGCTGGCCTGAGCCGTTACTTCTCTTTCAATTTTCAATACATTTCAAGAAGGCGGTTTCGAAATCCTGCGCGCCGTATTGTCTAACGCAATTTTCGGCCGTGCCTGAATACAATATCCGGCCTTGATGCAGAATAGTGATGCTGTCGCAGAGGGTCTCGATATCGGAAAGTATATGAGAACACATCAGAACAGTTCTACCCTCGCTTTTCAGCTCCCCGATAACCTGCCTGAACTGTACACGCGCCTTGGGATCGAGTCCGCTCATCGGTTCATCGAGAATGAGAAACGGCTTTTTGCTGATCAGGCATCCCATGATGCCGAGTTTTTGGGTCATGCCCTTCGACAAAGTCTGCACGGACTTGTCCAGGGCTGCTGTCGGGAAATCCAGTTTGGCGCATAGGGTTACGGCGTCAGCGTTCACTTCCCTGCGTTGCGGGGCCGGCAGATATGCATCGGCGATAAACCGAAGATACGTCCATCCGGTCATATAATCCGGTGCTGCAAAACGTTCCGCCAGATAAATCAGGGGATGGCGGGAATCTGTCAGCTCGCTGGATATATTGTGAATAAGGATTTCGCCCGAATCGGCCGATTGTAAATCAAGAATACATTTGATCAGGCTGGTCTTGCCGGCGCCGTTTAATCCGACCAGGCCATGGATACTATGAGTAGTCACCTCCAGACTGATATCGCTCAAAACGGTTTGCCCAGCGAAGGACTTGTTCAGGTTCCGAAGTTGCAGCGCGATGTTCATTGGATCAGAGGCTTACAAATATTTTGCCCACAAAAAAGCCGGCGCTACCCGGCTTTTATTCGAAATTTCTGTGGCTTAACCAAGTTCACGGCATAACAAATAAACGTCTTCATTCGGCAAATCGTATTGGCCATCCGCAGCGGTTTCATCAGCTCCTCCCTGAAGGTTTCCGCTGTCACTGCCTTCCCCGTCGCCGGTATCATCATCAAGACGTGAATCAATAACAATAGCGGCCTTGGCCGGTACTTCTGACTGACAAATCACGGTATCCGGGATTCCGCCAGCAAAGGCCCCTTCCTGGACCCCGATTACGCCGTTAAAAGCATTTCTCGGCAATTGAAAGCTCTGGGGTGTGGCTCCACTCCGGGGACCGGCTACCAATTCATCGTTACGCAAGTGGTGCCAGAACAGACCCGTTTCCTCGGCGCTGGTGCCGGTATCCCAAGTACCGTCAATGAGACGGTTGCCGCCGGTACCGGCGGGGGGAGAAATAGCATTGTTGGAGAGCCATCGGGCCGAAGCGGTCATATCGTCGCCTGGAATCTGGCGGTAGCGATCCTGATAGACATAAACCGCCGAAGCCACATTGTTATATTCATTGATCACGTTGCGGATCTGACCATTCAACACGACTTCCTGTCCCGCAAGAATGGCGCCCAGGAGCAAGCCGATCACCACCAGCACGATGGCGATTTCAACCAGCGTGAATCCTGCTTCCTTTTTCATTTATTTTTCCCCGAACCACTTATTTATTTAAGGAATCAATCGTGCAATTTTCATTCCAACCCGTGATTAGAACCAGGCGTGGTTTCATAATGGCTAACAGAGATTTTTGGCCTTGCAAAACAGTGATTTGCATTCGCTGATACAGCGATATGAGCTTCCCTCGGGCTTATATATTCAATTATGAAAAGCGCTTTCTGCCGGTATTTCGACAATTTCCTGACGAGATTTCGGCAAATCGCTGATTATTCGACATATCTTCCGGAAAGATCCGACTCCAATTCCCGCAGCCGTTGCAATAAAAACGCTTGCTCGCGCGGCTCCAGAGCTTCGCCCGATTGCAAGATCCCGAGGATGACTTGACGCGCGGTTTCATATTCACCGATCTCCTGCAATAACAGGAATTCCATATCGCGAGCCCAGGCGGGTAATGCTCCCGGCCGAGTGTGCGTACGCAGCGCGCTGGCGAGCCGCAAGGCCAATGGCCGATCATGCAAACGATACTTTGCCAGCACCGCGCACTGGGCCAGCCAGCGCCAACGGCGCTCCGGGGCCTGCTCGAAATTCCGCAGCACGAAATCGATTATCCAGCGGATACGCTGTGAATCCTTTACGTCGATGAAAACTCCGCTCGCGACCATGCCCGGGTATTCGGACCAGGGATCCAGCTCCTGTATGGTCTCGAGCCAGCCCGTCAGGTTAGGATAATTCAGCTCCTCCAACCGCAACCAGTTGCCTGCCTGCACATCCACGGTCAACAACCAGAATGCCACCAGTTTCGCGGCAAGCGGAGGCTCTCCCAGCGCGACCAGACGTATATGATCCGCAGTGATGGGGAGGGGTATATCCTTTTCGGGCGTCATGGCCGGCGTGATTGCAAGCTTGAACAAAATAAAACCCAGAAACAGCAAGCCCTGCAGGAATTTGATCGGAAGGTATCTTTTCAACAAGCTGCGCTCCTCAATCAGTCTCAGAATGCGCGCTTTCTGATCCGTTCAACAGCTATTGCCAGCAATAACAATACATAAACTGCCGTTTCGAGAGTTACATTGCGCAAACTCATGGGGGGTACGGTGTCACGTAATAACCAGTACGCGCCGGCGTATTCTTCCAGTCTGGGCACCAGATAAGTAATGAGCTTGAGCGGCCAGGCGATGATTTTTTGCTCCAGCCCTCCCCCTCCGTTGAGAATTGTGTTGCTGTGGCGCCAAAATTCTCCGCTGCTGCGCGCAAACAGATAAATCACAGTAAACAAAAACAGGCAGACAACAGATTGCGAAAAAATCAGAACCAGTGTCATCGCCAGCATGATGACGATCAGGAGTTCGCAGACGGAAGAAAGCGCCCATGCCAACACTGTTCCGCTCGAAATCGGGAGCACCAGCAGGGGCAGCGTGATTGCAAGCTGCGCTATAACGGCAATGAGCGCATAACCACAGAGCCGGGCCAACAAATACTGTACCCGGCTGACCGGCAAGGCGAGAAACAGCGGCGCATTCGCCTGATCCAAAGACCTTGCCTCAGCCGTAATTACCCATGCGGCGAACAAACCCGCGCTGAAGAGTCGCATGGAAAAACCGTAAAATGCGGCCAAGGTCTGCTGCTTTTCCAGCATGGAAAGGCTGGCTGCATAGAGGGAAATGACTATACTCAACAAAATAGCGGCGGCAAATAACAGGACAAACCTTCTGCTGACGGCTTCGATCAGTGTATATTTAACAATAACAAAGGGTTTATCGATTGCCATCCTCAACCACCATGCCGGGCAGTGTCATGAATAGAGTGTCGAAACTGTTCGACCGCATAGCCCTGCGCAGTTCTCATCGTTTGCTGGTCCTGTCCTTCTTCCCCCTGCATTTTTCAATATGGGATCACAAAAATCCAGCACTATCCAAGACGCTGTTCCTGCTGCATATCGGCCTGTTCCTGATCTGGCAACCGTTCGTTAACCATCGCACCCAGATTCAGACCCGGCCGACTATTATCCTCATCCTGGCGATCCTGGGCATCATTTATATGGGCGGGGGCTGGGCTCAGACTATCTGGATCGTTTTCCTGGTCGGCATATTAAGCAGCTATCGCCTGGAGGCATTGAGCGAAAAACTGATTTTCCTGCTGCTGATCGTTTACCTGCTGATCGAGCTGTTCGCCGGGCTCATTCCATTCAATACCAAGGCGGATAGCCGGCTGTTCAGCGATACGGCTTATATAGAGTACAGCACGCTGATTCTTTGCACGCTGGCCTTCCTGGCGCCCGCGCGCATTACATCCTTCCGCAACTACAACTCGGATGTGCTGTATTCGATCATCTCCATTTCGATCGTCATCCTGGTGGCGATGACCACTCTCATCTGGATGAGTTACGGCATCGACGATTACTACCTCGCACTGGTTTTCTCGCTGATGACACTGGCCGGCACCATCATCGCGTTCAACCTGGTTTTCCACTCAAGCTCCGAAATCGGGCTGCTGGCGCAGTTGCGTGACCGCTATCTGCTGAACCTAGGCACTCCCTTCGAGTCCTTCCTGCTCGAAACCGCCCAGATCAGCGAATCGACCGGCGACCCGGAGGAATATCTGGAAAAGGCTTTCGACAATCTTTGCAAGCTCGAGTGGATCAACGGCTTTGACTGGAAATCCGGCGGCAACCGCGGGGACGCCGGTGAACTCAAAGGGCAGGCATATCTGTCGCAATTCGAAGAGCTTGAGGTCAGGCTTTACTCTACCCATGAACTCGGCCCCGCCATGGCGACGCACTCGCGCCTGCTTATAAAGCTGATCGAGATTTTTTACGCCGCCAAATGCCGGGAGCTCGCCATCTCGCGCTCGTCGCACATGGAGGCCATCTATGAAACCGGCGCCCGCCTGACGCACGATATTAAAAATCTTCTGCAATCGCTCAATCTGATGCTGGCGGCCGCGAATTCCCGCAGTGTGCAGGAACACGATTCCAGACTCTTCTTCAAGAACCTTGAGATCATCAGCCAGCGGCTGCAGCAAACCTTGATGAAACTGCGCAACCCTGAGACCCTCTCGGGGCAGTCGGTTTCGATACACAAATGGTGGAACGACGTGAAGCAACGCGAAGCCAGCAACGACTATATCTTCTTCAATGAGAAGATCACCGACGGCATTGAGATCCCCGAAGAATTATTCAACAGCGTGATCGACAACCTGCTCGACAACGCCAAGAAAAAACACAAGCGCGAGCCGGAACTTACGATCCAGGTTGGGCTGAAATGCACGCTCGACGAACTGGAACTGCAGGTACGCGATTCCGGTTCACCGGTGCCGGAGGCCGTCGTCAAAACGCTGCTCCATGGCCCGGTGAAATCCCGGTCCGGCTTCGGGATCGGGCTTTACCAGGCTTCAAAACAGGCCACTGCGCACGGCTACACCCTCGCGTTGATCGGCAATGACGAAAATAACGTGGTTTTCAAGCTCAGCAGGAATTAATTCGCACGCTCGGCCGCGATAGCAGCTTCCGTTCCCGATCAACTCCACCA
>DASUFE010000007.1:0-33422 GCA_036274675.1 Gammaproteobacteria bacterium | reverse complement strand
TGGAGCATAACAATGAAAAAGATTTTAATGTTGCGCTCTGTATAGCCTTGGAAAGTGAGAGAGGGGATGAGAAATTAGTTAATGATATCGCTTCAATTTTTCGTCGTATGTTTGGTTCGCATGAGCACCTCGATGTACTTTTCATAAATGAAGGCCAAGAAGTGCAATTACGGAAAGTGTGTTGCCCCTTTTTCAGTTCAAAGCGCTTTAATCATCCCGATTTTTACCTGACTTCTAGCGAAGGATATGGGCTTGAAGAAATTAGAGCATGCTATAAGGGAAGGCGCTTGATGGATGGCCATCCCGATGGCTACATGATTTGTGAGATAGATCCGCCAATAGCCGGTCAATCATATGGACTAGGCGAGCAGAACATATCAAAAGTTATTATTGCAAGTCGTCACTCCGGCTATTCTCTTTTTGTTATTAGGGAATGGCCCGCATACGTCCACGTGGCAAGATTAGTAGTCGGAATTCCTGATAATAATTTTTTTATTGCAAAAAATGACATCGTATCTATAGGGTGGGGGGAATTGTACGAATCTTCGGCAGCAGCGAAGGCTGGTTTTATATCACACTGATAGTCGATGGCAATAAGGAGCCAACCTTCACGAATAATGATTCCAATGGTTCCGCACCAAGTCTGCATTTACTTGGCAATGAGTGGTGGCTGTTGTTCGTTGTGCTGAATTTGTGCTAACTCGAAATACCACTCGACTGTAAGTCATTGATCTTTCAACTGCGGTTCAAAATGAGCAAACGCCGTAAGTGACTGATGTTATTAACAATCAATAAGTTAAAAACCGGCTACGAACTAGGTGGTCGGGAGTTCGAATCTCTCCGGGCGCGCCATATCCATAAAAAAGCCCGCCTTGCGCGGGCTTTTTTATGGATCGTGTTGCGAGCGGCATTCGAACTCCCGACGAATCAAAAGGGTGAGTTCGACAAAAACGCCGGGAGCGTTTTTGCGCGACCGTAGGGAGCCCGTAGGGCGAGATGGGATGAGCAATCTCTCCGGGCGCGTCATATCCATAAAAAAGCCCGCCTTGCGCGGACTTTTTTATGGATCAGTGTTCTGCAGGTATTCGAACTGCCGACCACCTGGAAAGGGGAGTTCGATAAAATCGTAGGGAACGATTTTGAACCGCCGGAGGCAGGCCGCATGGCGGCAAAATGCAGGGATGTATTTTGTAATCTCTCCGGGCGCGCCATATCCATAAAAAGGCCCGCCAGGCATTTTGAAAGGTGGGAGTTCGATAACTGCCTGGAGCAATTTTGAGCTGCAGTAGTGGTACGGCAGGCCCGCCATAATCTCTCTGGGTGCGCCATATCCATAAAAACCCCGCCGTTTATGGCGGTTTATGGGGTGGCGGTTCTGAAGTTTTTTAAACTCCCGGTCACCGGGAAGTGAAGAGTGTGGCAACACGTGAATGTTTTTAACTGCCGCGTGGTCAGGGACAAGCAATCGTGAGTTGTGCGGGTTAAAGACCGAAATCCACGGGGTATGCCGTGCAAAGCTCCGAATCGTGGATTCCGATTTCAAGCAGCAATTCGGCTGCCAGGCGCTTGGACCGGATGCAGTTGATCACCCGCGCCGCTTCGATCAGCAATATGGGGCTTCCTTTCTGCAGCAGATCAATACCGTAGCCGTTTTCGGCGATCAACCGTCGCAGTCTCGACACTTTGATCAGTGCGGATTGTGGATAATCCGACACATTATTCAGTCTTGCATGTTCTTCCGGGGTCATGATGGCCCTTGCTCCCTGACTCTCTAAGGCGTTTATTTACAAATTTAAGAAATGCTCTTAGAGAGATTAACGGGAGCAATATATATGCCAGATGACTGATCAGTTATTGGCTTTGTTTAAGCTGCTGCAGATGCGCGGCGAAATCCTGGGATTTCATGAACCCGACCACGCGCTGACCGGGAATTTCCCGACCGTTGACATCATAGAAAATAATCGCCGGAGGCCCGACCAGTTCCAGTTTTTTCAACAGGGCCTGGTCTTCCTCTTCGTTGGCGGTGACGTCGGCCTGGATCAGCAGGAACGAGGACAGCAGCTGCCGAACCTGCGGGTCGGTGAAGGTTAAAGCTTCCATCTCCTTGCAGGAGACGCACCAGTCGGCATAAAAGTCGAGCATAACGGGCTGCTGGTTGCGTTTCGCTTCGTCAAGGGCCTGTTGCAGGCCGGCTACGCCCTTGATGCGGCGAAAAGCAAGGTGAGACTTGTCCGCCGTATTCGTCGCGCCGTTCACGATTCCTTGCAGGGGCTGCAGCATGCTTTGGTTGCCGGCGAGGGCGCCCACGAAAAGAGCGGCGCCGTAAATAAACAATATCAGGCCGACGGCTTTCCACAGCTTCCGCCAGTTGTCACGGCTTTCGCGGTCTAGCGCCCCCATATATACACCGGATCCGATCGCAAGCGCGGCATACAACGCCATGCTCACCCCCGCCGGCAACACTCTGCTCAGCAGCCAGATCGCGACTCCCAGGAGTAAAACTCCGAACAGGTTTTTAACCGCATCCATCCAGGGGCCGGCCTTGGGCATCAACTTGCCGGCGGAGGTGCCAATCACGATCAACGGTGCACCCATGCCCAGACTGAGCGCGAACAGGGCCACACCGCCGAGTACTGCATCGCCTGTCTTCGCAATGTAGATCAGCGCGCCGATCAGCGGCGCGGTCACGCAAGGACCGACGATCAGCGCCGACAGCAGACCCATGACGGCGACGCCGACCAGGCTTCCGCCCTGTTGACTGTTGCTCAGACTGCTAAGCTTGCTTTGAATCGCGCTCGGCATTTGCAACTCATAAAAGCCGAACATGGCCAGCGACAGCGCTACGAAAACGGCCGCAAACGTGCTTAGTACCCATGGACTTTGAAATAGCACCTGGATGTTTTTGCCGGAGAGCCCGGCTATCACGCCCACGGCCGTGTAGGTGCATGCCATGGCGAGCACGTAGACGACCGAAAGAATGAAAGCGCGTCCCGTGGTGACCGGTTTTCCCTGGCCGACAATGATGCCGGACAATATGGGGATCATCGGAAAAACACAGGGCGTGAAGGCCAGCAACAGGCCGACACCGAAGAAGGTGAGCAGGGTCACCGAGACTCCCTGCATCAGGATTGCGGCGAATCTGTCCTGTTCGGAGACCGCCGGTGCGGCAACAGTGGAGGCGCCCGCTGCATCAGGCCCGGTGACTGCGGTGCTTGTCGCGGCGTCAATGCCTACGGCGAGGGCTTGCATGTGCGGCGGATAGCAGACTCCTCTGTCGGCACAACCGCGCGAGGTCGCCTGCAGTTCAATGATAGTGGGCCGGACCTGGCCGACGTAAGAAAAGGGGATCTGGATGTCAAGACTGTTGCGATAGGTTTCCACTTCGCCGAAGTCCTCGTCGATGTGCTTTTCGCCGGCGGGAATGACGGGCTCGCCCAAGGTGACTCCCTGGGTGACCGGCGTAAATTTGAACGCATGGCGGTAAAGATAATAACCTTCGGCGATATTGTAATGGACTAAAACGGTGTCTCCCCTGGACGACCCGCTGGCTGAGAAGGCCACTTCTGCGTCCAGCAAGTCATCTTCTTCCGAAAGGAACGCCTGTGCGGCGCCGGACAGCAGCAAGCACAGAACCGCCAGCCATGCTGCCGGTTTCAATCTTCCCTGGAAGGTGAAATTGATTTCAGGTTTCATCGGCTATAAACCTAGAAGGTATATGTGAACTGTAGAATACTGGCTTCGGTATCCAGTATCAATTGACGGCCCGCCTGGCTGCCGATCCGGCTTCCCGGAGACGGGTCGTTCGTTTGGGTCAGCAGTTCCAGCCTGAATTCGATCAGGTTTTCGCTGGCCAGCATCTGTGAGTACTTGATGCCGACGGTCGTGCTTGCCAGGTCGCCCAGCCGGTAGTCGGCGCTGATGAATTCGGGAACCGTCTCCGATTGCGGCAGCAGAGTTCTGTAGAAGTCGGCGGCTTCCTGCTTATAGAACCGCAGATGTGGTTGCCAGTAGGACCCGCTGTCCAGCATCCAGGTATATCGAAGATCCATGGTGTGGGATTTGATCCCCCAGTCGTCCGTGAGGTAACGGTATGAAAAGTCGATCACATCCTCGCTGGTGAAGCTATGCAGCGTTTTCCAGAAGAAGCTGGATTTGGAGCGGGAATCAGGCCTGTTCTCGTAGATATTATCGAGCGGCTCGCCCTGGTTCGGCCCGGACGCGTCTTGAACGATGCTGATGAATTTGAAGGGGTCCGAATGATATCCGTCGGATTCGCTGTGGGAAATATTGAACTGCATCAGTGTGCGTTCGTTGATAACCTGGGTCAGCCCCAGCAGGAGGTCGATCTGATCCCGTGTTTCCGAGCTGTCGCGGCGGTTTTGCGGCTTGCCGGCCGGCACCATGGCGGATGCGAGTTCCAGGGGAATGCCGCCTTCCGGCTCCAGAGTGTCCGTTTCGAGCGCGATTCCCGCTGTCAGTGTCGTGTTGCGCTGGTTGAGATCGTGGTCGATCGTGGCGCTCAATCCTAAGGACTGAAAATCGAATTCGCTGGAGAAGTTTGCACCGAAGGTCGACCGCGTCATCTCGGTCAGCGCTTTTTCCCAGTCCACGCTGAGGGCGGTTCGGGTATCGTGGAACGTGTCGTCCAGGGGCACTTCGCCCGCCGCTATCGTGTAACTTCCCTTGCCCGAAGGCCGGGTGAAGGTCTGGGGATGACTGCTCGGAACGGCCCCGGTCGGAGTCGCTCCGGTCAGCGAGTCGACCACCAGTTTCAAATTCAGATATTCCTCGTCATCCAGTTCTTTGCGCCCCATGATGACCGGTTCCAGTGCCTGAACCCGGCCGTCGCTTTCGCCATAATAAAGCACGGCGGCATTCAGTTCCCAGGGCGTATCCGTGCCGAATGCATGTGCGCATGGAGCAGCAACGCCTCCAAGCAGCAGGCCGGTGGCGGTGGAAAGAGATTTCCGGATATATTTTTTCTCGCTCATGTCCATTACCCTGTTTAATTGCAACCACAACCGCCGCCGGCGAACGACTGGCCTCCGCTGGAGGCTTCCTTGCTGAAGTAGATGTGGTCATCGAAGGCGGTGTCGACGGGATGCACCGGCCGCATCTGGGGTCTTGCCAGGGTATCGCGCTGCCATGGCTGTACCGGGGTAAGGCTGCATCCTGACAGTGAGAGCAGAAGAAACATCAAAAGCTTCTTATACATCTTGAAAACTCCTTATGGTCCGGCCGCTCCAGCCTCGAGCCCTAGAGCGGAGCGAATGGATTCTTCGTATTCCGGGATCATTTTTTCCCTGAAGCCGATATGGCGGTCGATGATGGTGCCGTCAGGACCGATAATGAAGGAACTTGGCATCGCTTTGAGCCCGATCGAGGAGGCCAGTTTTTCCTCAGGATCGTAGGCTATCGTGAATTCGGTGGGAATCCTGGATAAAAACTGCATTGCATCGGACTTCTTATTGTCGACATTTACCGCCACTATCACGAGTCCCTTATGCTTGTATTTGCCGTGCATCTCATTCATCCAGGGAAAGGATTTACGGCAGGGAGCACACCATGAAGCCCAGAAATCCAGATATACCGTTTTCCCACGCATGCTTTTCAAGGATATGGCGCCGTTGTCCGTCATCAATGGGAGGTTTTCGATATCGGACAGCTTGGTTTCCGCCAAGGCCGGCGAAGCGAGAGTAACCAATAAAATCAGCGAAAGGAGCGGCTTCATGTTTTTCACCACCTGCTGCCGGTTTTTACCTGTAACTATATGCATATTATGTTGATCGAATGTAAAAATTTTGTCACTACACGTTACTGCCGGAACCTGTTTTTTTCATTTGTGACCGTTTTCGCTTTTGATATCAAGAATGGCGACCGTTCCACGGTTGGTCTCACTGCTGAGACTCAATGACCAGCCGTGGCGGTCGCAGATGCTTTTCGCGATGTAAAGCCCGAGTCCGTAGCCTTTGCTGTTTTTGCCGCGGTATTCACGAATGAATATCTTCCCCAGGTCTTGAGGCACGATGCCGTCGCCGCTGTCGCTCACGATTATACGGGTGCCCTCAAGCCTGACCGATATCAGCCCGGCCTTGGTGTGAAAGATGGAATTGCGCAGCAGGTTTGAGACTACGATGCCGAGATGGTCCGGAGGGGCCTTTATGAAACAAGGTCTATCGCAATTTACGGTCAAGGTGATTTTCCGATCGCTGATCAACAACTGGTGGGTTTCCGCGACTTTGCGCAACACTTCCCCGACTTCAGTTTCCGCCACGGATTCGTCTTCAGTCGTCTCTTCGCTTCGAGCCAGAAACAGCAGGGCGGATATCAAGGAGGACATTCCCTGCTCCGCGCGACGTATGCGCTGCACGAGATTTCTGATATTTTCCGGCAGGCCTTTGGTGTCCGCGATCAATTCGGACGATGTCGCAATGACAGCCAGCGGCGTGCGCAATTCGTGGCTGGCCGCGGCGGAGAACAGCTGTTCGTGCTCGACGTATTCGTCCATTTTTTCAAGGTAACGGTCAAAGGCGGTTGCTATGCGTTCTACTTCGTAACCCTGAAAGCCCGGGCCGATCCGGACATGCCGCTGTTTGGGGTCCAGTCCGCCGACTCTCTCGGCCAGGAGATTGACCGGCCTCATGATTTTCAGCAGCAGCCAGAAACCGATCGATAGCGCGATCACCGGTATTGTGAGCGCGCCGGCGCTCAGCAGAGCCCCGAGTTTGGCTTCGCGGTTTTCAAAGTTTGAAATATCCAGAGCCATATAGATGCGGTCGTTTCCCATATCACGCACGCCTAACTGCCAGTCCTTGTCTCCCCATTTAATCCCGTGATAAATCCCGGGTTCCCGTTCCAGGAAGGGTGGGGGCACCGGGTATATGTCGTCATTGCTTTTTAGATAGAAGGACAGATTGGCTGATTTTGGATAAGGCGTCGATCCGTCTTCCGCCAGGGCATTGGTGTATTGTTCCATCTCGCGGTTGATTTGGGCCTCCAGCAGTTGCTGCTCAAACTCTTCGTTCGCATAAAAGATCATGACGGCGAAGCCGACGTTGCTGATTACCAGCAGCAGCAGTATTACGAATATCAACTGGATCTGGAGGCGCGATTTATTTTTCATCGGAGGAGCAGAGGCGAAAGCCCGTGCCGTGCACGGTATGCAGCAGTTTTTGAACGAAGGGTTTGTCGATCGCGTTGCGAATGGCGTATATATGCGCCCTCAACGAATCGCCATCGGGCAGGTTTTCCTCCCATATGGCGCGTTCGATTTCGGAGCGGCTGACAACCCGGTGCGAGTTTTTCATCAGCATCAGCAGAATCCTGCGTGTTATGGGGCGCAGATGGATAGTCTGTCCGCCGCGGGTGATTCTGATTGTGGAAGTGTCGAATTCCAGGTCGGCAACCCTGAGCACCACTGGATCCTGACGCTCCAGCCGCCGCACCAGCGATTTGATTCTGGCTTCCAGTTCGGCCAGCGCGAAGGGCTTCACCAGGTAATCGTCGCCCCCGGCTTCGAAACCGGATAATTTATCGTTCAACGAATCGCGCGCTGTCAGCATCAGGATCGGAGTATTCAGAATGGCGTCCTTGCGCAATTTGCGGCATACATCCAGACCGTCCATGCCGGGCAGCATCAGGTCCAGAACGATAATGTCGTAGGCGTTGACGGTTGCCAAATGTAATCCCGTAATTCCGTCTTCGGCAAAATCGAGTACATGCCCCTTGCCTTCCAGGTACTGGGCCACGTTTTCCAGAATGTCCCGGTTGTCTTCGATGATCAGTATGCGCACGGTGTACGTTCCGGTATAGGAGGACTATATGGAAGGCCGCGTAAAAAAATCGTGAGCATGCTGCAGGGAAGGCAGTCAACCCAGCCGCTTTTTGAAGCGTGTCACCGCAAGCAGCAGGGTTAGGGCGGCGAACAGGAAGAGGGCGTACAGATCCGGCATCATCTGACCGAGTTCCGCTCCGCGCAGCACAATGCCGCGGATAAGCCTCACAAAATGGGTCAGTGGCAGGATTTCGGCGATGTATTGGGCCGCCTTCGGCATGCCGTCGAAGGGGAACATGAAACCGGACAGCAGGATCGAGGGCAGGAAGAAAAAGAACGTCATTTGCATGGCCTGGAATTGGGTTTTCGCCAAGGTTGAAATCACCAGTCCCAGCATCAGGTTCGCGGTAATGAACGCAAGCGCCGCAAGATAGACGTCCAGCAGGTCGCCGTTGACCGGTACATTGAACAGAAGGTGTCCCAATATGAGGATAAGGCTCACCTGAATGAGTCCGATTAAAATATAAGGCAGAACCTTGCCAACCATGAGTTCACCGCTTCGGACAGGCGTATTAATCAACAGTTCGAGATTACCACGCTCCCGTTCACGCACGATCGCGACGGCGGTGAACAGCACCATCGTCATGGTCAATATCACGCCGGCCAGCGCCGGCACCACGAACACTGAAGACCTCCGCTCCGGGTTGTAGTAGTTGCGGAATTCGAAGATGCCGGCCGTTTGCTCCCGGCCATGAGGTCCGGTTCGCGGCATGGTTGCGAGCCCCCGCGCCGTGGACAGGATGACGGGATCCGTGCCATCAACCAGTAACTGTACGGCTGGTCTGTCAGGTTGCATCATGCGCCGCTCATAATCCGGCGGTATCAACAGGCCGACGTGGATTTTGCCGCTATCGAGCAATTCCTTGAGCTCCTCCCCGGTATTAGCAGAGGTCACGATGTCGAGTACCTGCGATGCCTGAACATCTTCAATCAACCGGCGTGAAAGCTGTGTGTGCGCCTGGTCGGCAACGGCGGCGCGCAAATGGCGTACATCGGTATTGATGGCATAGCCGAACAGGATGATTTGTATGAGCGGGATACCGACGATCATGCCGAAGGTAAGGCGATCCCTTCGCAGTTGCAGCGTTTCCTTGCCGAGTATGGCGAAAATGCGCAGCAGGCCGGCTTTCATGCGGCACCACGCTTTTTATGGATCCCGGTGCTGGCGACGAACACGTCTTCCAGGCTGGGCCGCGCCGGATTTACGCCGGCTTCGACGGCGGCATCGCGCAACAACAAACGGATGTATTCAACCGGGTTTTGCCGGGATTTCTCGACCAGTACCCGGATACGCAACCCGAGTTGGGTGACGCTCAGGATGTCCGCGTTGCCTTCGAGGGCATCGTGTGTTTTCTGCGGCAGATCCGATTCGACCTCGACCACATGAGCCGGCATATTTGCCATCAATTCTGCCGGGCTGCCGCTGGCCGCCATGGTCCCGCCATCGAGTATCGCCAGGCGGTGGCAGCGTTCGGCTTCGTCCATGTAATGGGTTGAAACCAGGATCGTTGTGCCGCCATGCACGAGGTGAAACAACGTTTCCCAGAAATCGCGGCGGCTTTGCGGGTCGACTGCGCTGGTCGGCTCATCCAGGAACAGCAGCTCCGGTTTGTGCAGTGTTGCGGCGGCGAGCGCGAGCCGCTGTTTTTGGCCGCCGCTCAGAGTTCCGGCGAACTGCATCGTCTGCGCTCTGAGATTATAAGTGTCCAACGCCTGGTCTATCCGTCGTACATGCTCACCGGGAGGTAGCGAGTATATCCTGGCAATGAACCTCAGATTTTCCAGCGTCGTGAGGTCCTCGTACAACGCGAAACGTTGCGTCATGTATCCGATTTTATGTCGTAAGCCTTCGGCTTCCCCCGGGATGCGGTGGTTGAGGACCCGGACCTCGCCCTCGCTCGGCATCAACAGGCCGCACAGCATGCGGATGGTGGTGGATTTGCCGGATCCGTTGGGCCCCAGGAAGCCGTAGATAATATTGCGCGGTATGCTCAGGGACAGATGATTAACGGCGACGAGGTTCCCGAAGCGGCGGGTCAGGTTTCGGGATTCGATCGCGGATTCTGATTCCATGGAGGCCTTCAGTCGGGATTGAATTCCACATGCAGCGGTATTCCGGAGGACAACTGCTGCGCCGCCGCATCCTGCAGCTCGACTTCGGCCAGATAGCTCAGGCGCGAACGGTCCCTTTCAGTCAGAGAATAAAACGGTGTGAATACGGCGTCGCGGCTGATCATGCGCACGCGGCCCGAAAACAGGTTATCGATGCCGTCGATCCGTACAGTGGCGGTCGTGCCTTGAGTAATCCGGGCCCGCCAGGTTTCCGCCACGTAAACACGCGCATAAGGCGTCTCACCGGAGAGCAGTACCGCGAGGGTTTCACCGGCCTGCGGGCGCTCCCCCAATTCGAAGGGCAGACTGTCAAGGCGGCCTTTGCGGGGCGCTGTCACGGTCAGCCGTTCGAGGGTAATTTTCAGGCCTCTTACTCGCGCCTCGGCCTGGGACTGCGCGGCTTCCGCCTGTTTGAGCTCTTCCACAGTGGTGCCCGCCAACAGCTCCTGCAGGGCGGCATGCGAGGCATCGCGGTCCGCGCGGGCGCGGTCGCGCTGGGTGCGTGCCGAATCCAGCACTTGCGCGGCCGCCAACTGTTTCTCGATCAGGCTTGTAACGCGCTCAAATTCAGCTTCCGCTTGGGCCAGTTCGCTTTCGGACCCTCGCAGCTGCGCCTGCGCTTCTTTTATACGCTCCATCCTTGGTCCGCGTTGCAGTTCGGCGAGTCTGGCGGCCGCCTGTTCGTGAAAGGCCTGCGCCTCGTCCAACTGTGCCTGGGTGCGTCGGGTGTCCAGCCGCAATATGGTTTGCCCGGCTTCAAGCATGTCACCTTCATGCGCAAGGATCTCGATGATAGGTTCATTGGCTTCGGCCGGCAGTTCAATGCGGTCCCATTCGAGAATGCCGACGGCATAAGGCTGTTCCCCGGAACCACAGGCGGCGATGACCAATGACAGTATGCTTAGGCTCAGCAAGCGATTGAGAGACATCTGTACCTGCTTGGATGAATACGCGGTTGATCGTACATCGAGCCATGGCCGATGACGCCCAAGCGATAGTAAGGGGAATTTCCCGACTTTAGAAGGACCCCGGCTTGAAAAGCCATGGGCGGGCAGGGGAGTCGGTTTTGCGGGGGTTGAAGAACATACCGGTTGCCATCAGCTTTTCGGCAATGTTCTGCGGGTCAATGTGGTATTCACCGGCAGCGATTTTCATCTTTAATGTTTCGATTTTTCTTCTGGTGGGCGCGTTCTGGAAGACGATTTTAGGCAGTAATTTTTTCATGAAGGCTGGCTCGGTGTTCTGTCTTGCATAGCGGTTTCTGCCAGGGATGACGGTTAATGATGAAAGTGACCTGAGGCTGATAGAAATCCCTTGATTGAATGACTATCGGCCGGAAGCTACCAAGCTTTAAGCCCGGGGACAATATGGCGGTTTCGTCCGGTGCCAAGGGGCTGACTCTGGTTCAAGCTTTTTTCTGAAAATATTTGTATCAATAAATGAATAAATGTTCATAAAAACAACTTGTTGATTTAAATCAATAAGCTATGAGAATATATTGGACTCAACATTAGAAAGTGTGAATAATAGTGTTAACAGGCTGTTAAATACTTCTGAATAATAAAGGGACTGATTGTTGATGGCTTGTGAAAACAAGGTTATTGGCTAGACTCAGTTCTCATCCCTTTAAAGAAGAAAAATCCGAGCCGCGAGCAAGGAGTAGATCATGGATGATCGAGTAATCTCGCCCCAAACCGGACCGGGACTCCCTTCAGAATATTCCGGAATTCCGGATTCACCTCTTAAATCTCCAGGTTTTTTGGTTCGCCCGATCCGGGCGCGACGTTCCAATAGTTTTTTCCAGTCAGCCTGCGCGGCTGACGTTGGTTGTTTCGGCCCATGTTTTTATTAAGAGGGAACTTGAATGAATGCATGTGGAATGTATGCAGTACCGGATGCGAGCCCTGAGGAATCCTTTGTCAAGTACACGCCTTTTGTAAAAAAGATCGCGTATCACCTGATGGGACGGCTGCCGTCGAATATACAGATCGAGGATCTGATTCAGGCCGGCATGATCGGCTTGATAGAGGCGGTCCGGAATTACGACGCCGGCCAGGGCGCCAGCTTTGAAACCTATGCCGGCATACGCATCCGGGGAGCCATGCTGGACGAGGTCAGGTGCGGCGACTGGACCCCACGCTCCGTGCACAGAAAGCAGCGCGAGTTGGCCGAGGCCATGCGCAAGGTTGAAAACAGGAAAGGCGCCGATGCCCGGGATTATGAGGTGGCGGCGGAGCTTGGGATAAATCTGGACGAGTATCATCAGATACTGGCCGATGCCGCCGGCGCGAGAATCTACAGCCTGGATGCGGCGGACGACGAAGAAGATTCTTATGACAGCTATATTGCGTCTCAGGATGAAGATCCGCACCAAAGCCTGGAGCGTACAAGCTTCAAGAGCGCTTTAACCGAGGCCGTGAAATCGCTCCCGCAAAGGGAAGCCTTGATCATGTCTCTCTATTACGAGGAAGAGCTCAATCTGAGGGAGATCGGCGAGATTATCGGGGTTAGTGAGTCGCGGATCTGCCAGATTCATGGCGAGGCACTGCTGCGCCTGCGCGCCTGGATGCACAACTGGCTCCGCTCCGCAGGCGAGTAAACGGGGTACATCGGCCGCCAAGGGGCTTTTGTCTAAAGGCCCCGTCGCCCCCGGTCCCGGTTTTTTCCCAAGCTTGTTCGCATGCTCGTGTCACCTTAAAATTACTGCCTGATTTCCAGGATAAACAGCAGCTTAACTTATAAAGGCCGACGCATATTATCTGCGGCTTGATGAATTAAGCGGCTCGCTTTATCGTTGCGTATGCCAAGCGTTGATTGACGGGAATATGTCGGAAGCTCTGCCCAAACTGGATGATCGCTCCCATGCCTTGCTGAAAACGCTCATTGAGCGCTATATCAGCGATGGTCAGCCGGTCGGTTCCCGCACGCTTTCCCGCGATTCAGGCATGTCCCTGAGTCCTGCGACCATACGCAACGTCATGTCGGACCTGGAAGATATGGGGCTTATCAGCTCTCCCCATACTTCAGCGGGTCGAATTCCCACCGCCCAGGGTTACCGGGTTTTTATCGATACCATGCTGAATGTCCGGCCATTGGACGGCAAGGCGGTGGCCGAGCTTAAGAAGCAGCTGAATCCCGGGCTGGACAGCAAAATGCTGATCAAAGCCGCATCGACCATCCTCTCCGAAATCACACACCTGGCCGGTATTATCATGATTCCCCGCCGTGATGCCATGTCGGTGCGGCATATCGAATTCTTGCCCCTTTCCAACCGCCGCATCCTGACCATTATGGTGATCAATGAAAAGGAAGTGCAGAACCGGATTCTGGACGTGGACCGGTCCTATACGGCCAGCGAATTACAACAGGCGGCAAATTACATCAATCAGAACCTGCTCGGCCATCATTTGCGTGAAATGCTCGACCGGCTGAAAACGGAACTGCTGCAGACTCAGCAGGAGTTAAGCGGCTTGATGCGGCTGGTGGTCGAGGTTTCGGGCAAGGTCTTCGACCAGAATGAGCAGGAGGAACTGGTTGTCGAGGGGCAGACCAATCTGATGGGTTTCAACGACCTGTCCGATATGGACAAGCTCAAACAGCTGTTTGAAGCCTTTAACAAGAAGCGCGATATCCTGCATCTGCTGGATCGCTGCCAGCAGGCTGAGGGAGTGCAGATTTTTATCGGCCATGAGTCCGGTTACAAAGTGCTGGATGATTGCAGCGTCGTAACATCTTCCTACTCCACGGGGGGCGAGCTGGTCGGGGTACTGGGAGTGGTCGGACCGACGCGTATCCCTTATGACCGGGTAATTCCCATAGTGGACATCACCGCTAAACTGTTGAGTTCGGCCCTGACCCAAAAGTAGTTTAACCGCGGGGTTGAAATTCTCCTCTGTGATCCCCATTTTGCAGGCAGACATGTCTACAACGGAGATATCCTATGCCTGAGCAGGCGGCTGATCAGCCGGACACGAATAAGCCTTCCCAATCCGCGCCTCCTATCGACTCTGATGAGATAACGGAAGAGGGGGTGTCGGATTCAGAAAACGGGCTCCGACAGGAGTTGGAGTTGGCCCGGAATAAAGCCGATGAGAACTGGCAGTTGTTTTTGCGTACCAAGGCAGAATTGGAAAATCTGCGCAAGCGGACCCAGCGTGACGTTGAAAATGCTCACAAGTATGGACTGGAAAGAATAGCGTCTGAACTGCTGGCGGTACGGGATAGCATGGAATTGGGATTGAACACCGCCCAGGAGGGGGTGGAACTCGCGGGCTTGAAAGAGGGCTTCACGCTTACGCTCAAGATGCTGACCCAGCTGATGCAGAAGTTCGGAATTACCGAAATCAATCCGGAACACGAGAAATTCGATCCAACCTTGCATCAGGCCATCACTATGCAGGAATCCGACAAGTTGGATCCCAATACCGTTATCTCGGTTTTGCAGAAGGGATACCGTCTACAGGATCGGCTGTTGCGCCCGGCGCTGGTAACGGTAGCCAAGGCGCCGGATAAAAATGCGGGTTAAGGCGGCATAATCCTTGAAATCAGTCCCCTATGGCCTTATTTCAGCCTTTAAGTAAATTAAGCCAGCAACCATCACAGATTTATCGATTTGGAGAACCGGAACATGGGTAAGATCATCGGCATAGATTTGGGAACCACCAATTCCTGCGTCGCCATCATGGAAGGCGGCAAGCCAAAGGTTATTGAAAACAGCGAGGGCGATCGCACCACGCCTTCGGTGGTCGCATTCAGCGACGACGGCGAAGTGCTCGTCGGCCAGTCCGCGAAGCGGCAAGCGATCACCAACCCCAAAAACACCTTGTACGCGATCAAGCGTCTGATCGGGCGCCGTTTCCAGGAACCCGAAGTACAGAAGGATATCAAGCTGGTACCCTACAAGATCGTAAAGGCCGATAACGGGGATGCCTGGGTCGAGGTCAACGGCAAGAAGCTGGCCTCTCAGGAAATTTCCGCGCGCGTGCTTATGAAAATGAAGAAAACGGCCGAAGACTACCTGGGTGAACCCGTCACCGAGGCCGTCATCACGGTACCGGCCTATTTCAATGATTCGCAGCGCCAGGCCACGAAAGATGCCGGCCGCATCGCAGGCCTGGATGTAAAGCGCATCATCAATGAGCCCACTGCCGCGGCTCTTGCTTATGGCATAGACAAGAAGAAAAAAGGCGATTCCAAAATCGCCGTCTATGACCTGGGCGGCGGCACCTTCGATATTTCCATCATCGAAGTTGCGGAAGTCGAGGGCGAGCATCAGTTCGAAGTCTTGTCGACCAACGGCGATACCTTCCTGGGCGGCGAAGATTTCGACATGCGTCTGATCGATTATCTCATCGCCGAATTCAAGAAGGATCAGGGCATCGATTTAAGCGCCGATCCGCTGGCTAAACAGCGCCTGAAAGACGCCGCCGAGAAAGCGAAAATCGAGCTTTCGTCGAGCCACCAGACCGATATCAACCTGCCCTATATCACGGCCGACGCGAAGGGTCCGAAGCATTTGAATATCAAGATCACTCGAGCCAAGCTGGAGTCGTTGTGCGAGGACCTTATCCAGAAGACGATCGAGCCCTGCAAGATCGCGCTCAAGGATGCGGGCCTGTCGGTGAATGAAATTTCGGAAGTGATCCTGGTCGGCGGCCAGACCCGCATGCCCAAGGTTCAGCAGACAGTGAAGGACTTCTTCGGCAAGGAGCCGCGCAAGGATGTGAACCCCGATGAAGCAGTCGCGGTCGGCGCGGCCATTCAGGCGGGTGTACTGGGAGGCGACGTCAAGGATGTGCTGCTGCTGGATGTCACGCCGCTGTCTCTGGGCATCGAGACCCTGGGCGGAGTGATGACCAAGCTGATCGATAAAAACACCACTATCCCGACCAAGGCCAACCAGGTTTTCTCGACCGCGGACGACAATCAGACGGCCGTGACCGTGCACGTACTGCAGGGCGAGCGCGAGATGGCCAGCGGCAACAAGTCGCTGGGCCGCTTCGACCTGACGGATATACCGCCGGCCCGCCGCGGAGTGCCGCAGATCGAGGTAACCTTTGATATCGATGCCAATGGCATACTGAATGTGTCGGCGAAGGACAAGGCGACCGGCAAGCAGCAGTCGATAGTGATCAAGGCCTCCAGCGGACTGTCGGAAGAGGAAATCCAGAAGATGGTGAAGGATGCGGAGATTCATGCGGCGGAAGACAAGAAGCTGCGCGATCTGGTCGAAGCGCGGAATCAGGCCGACAATATGATCCACGCTGTACGCAAGTCTTTGGAAGAGCTTGGCGATAAGGTCGAATCCGCCGAAAAGCAGCAAATCGAAGCTGCTATCAAGGATCTTCAGGATACGGTCAAGTCGGACGATGCCGAACAGATCAAGCAGCGTACCAATGCGCTGACCGAGCACGCCGGCAAGCTGGCGCAACGCGTTTACCAGCAGGGCGCCGGTCAGCAGGCCGGAAGCGCTGGAGCGCAATCCGCGGATGCCGGAGATGAAAGCAACGTGGTCGATGCCGACTATGAGGAAGTCAAGGACAACGATAAATAAAGAAACAAGGCTGACGCATCGTCGCGGGATAACCTGCATTCGCGGGTTATCCCGTTTTATTGCTACAGAGTTTTAATCCGGGCGGCTGCAGATCAGTCGGCCGTCCATGAAGAGCACAGGGCCCAGAGCGACCAACATGGCAAAGCGCGATTATTACGAAGTACTGGAAGTCCAGAAAAACGCGAGCGAGGCTGAACTGAAAAAAGCCTACCGCCGCCTGGCCATGAAGTATCATCCGGACCGGAATCCGGACAGCAAGGACGCGGAAGAAAAGTTCAAGGAAGCCAAGGAAGCGTATGAGGTTCTGACCGATCCGCAGAAACGCGCCGCATACGATCAGTTCGGACACGCGGGTGTGAATCCGGGCGCGGCCGGCGGGCGCGACGGGGGATTCGGTTTCGGCGGCGGTAATTTCAGCGATATTTTCGGTGACGTATTCGGTGATATTTTCGGCGGCGCCGGTCGCGGCGGCAGCCGGGTATACCGGGGCGCCGATCTGCAGTACAACCTTGAGATAGGTCTGGAAGAGGCGGTCAACGGGGTTGAAGTGAAAATCCGGGTGCCTAAATTGGAGGCCTGTACCGTTTGCCGCGGTTCGGGTGCAAAACCCGGGAGTCAGCCCGAGACCTGTCCTACCTGTAACGGTATGGGCCAGGTTCGCATGCAGCAGGGATTTTTCTCCATCCAGCAAACCTGTCCGCGCTGTCACGGCGGCGGCAAGATTATCACCTCGCCCTGCAATGAATGCGGCGGCAGCGGCCGCGTCAAGCAACACAAAACTCTTTCCGTCAAGGTGCCGGCTGGCGTCGATACGGGCGACCGTATCCGCCTGTCCGGCGAGGGTGAGGCCGGCCAGAATAATGGCCCGGCGGGAGACCTCTATGTACAAATCAATGTACGGCCTCACCCGATTTTTACGCGCGAGGAGAGCCATCTGGTCTGCACGGTGCCCATAGGTATCACGATGGCGGCACTCGGTGGCGAAGTGGAGGTGCCGACCCTGGATGGCAGGGTAAAACTAAAAATTCCGCCCGAAACCCAGACCGATAAGGTATTCCGTATCAAGGGCAAGGGAGTGAAGCCGGTGCGGGGAGGCGGGCGCGGAGACCTTTTATGCAGGATTGCTGTGGAGACGCCGGTCAATCTGTCTTCCCAGCAAAAGGAATTGTTGAAGCAGTTCGAGGCCTTGTCGAAAAAAGACGGCAAGCGGCATGCGCCGCAGGAAGCCGACTGGGGGGACAAGGTGAAGAAATTCTTCGAGGATATGGAATTCTGACTTTGAGAAGTCAGGAGTCAGAAGACAGGTGTCAGAGTGAAATCCTGTTTTTTGCTTCTGACTTCTTATTCCAGGCTGCTGACTCTTGTTTCAAATGCTTTCCAGAAACTCGCGTATCGCCTGCCGGATCAGCGAGCCCACGGTAGCTCCCTGGCCTTTAACCGCCGCGTATTTTTTCAGCATCGCCAGATGGTCCTTGTCGATCTCAAAGGCGATTTTCTGCATCTGAGGTTTGTCGACATCTTCGATTTTCAGCTTCTTGAGTTTTTCGGCCAGGCCCATGAAAGTCCGCGAAACAACGGTGTCAGTTACCTTGATTTCCTCCGGGTTGGCTGAAGCTTTGGATTCGGTCTCGGCTTCCGCTTCCACTTCGACCGCGGGTTCGTCCACTGGGTCGTTATCGGAGATATTCGCTTCGTCTTCGGTTTTGATAATCTCGTCTTTTTGGATTTGCCGGGCCCAGTTGGCGCCAAAATGAATGGCCCAGCCGTCTGCGGTGATTTGCTTTTTCTGCCGATAAGCCTTGTAGGTGTTGCTGGAGTTAGTGCTGCTGAGCAGCGCATCAATAATTTCCTTGGGCAGGCGCTGTTTTTCCAGCCACTTGCGCAGTTCGACGCTTTGCTCTTTGCTGATTGCTGCTTTCATATCAATATTTTAGCGGATATTCCTGGAATTCCTCTTAAGTGGGACATTGTCCTGTTTCCGCGATTAAAAAGCAATGTTTAAGGAGTAGAGTATTTCCCGAAAGAGGACTCAATGAATACAGGATTTGACCCTATATGCTGTGTAAACCCTGAGCCGCCTCCACAATATTTTGCTGCGCCGCCGCAGGCTTTTCGGTATTATGGCCGCCTGTCGCCGGGGCCGGAAAAGGACAAAGATGTACGGAAAAAACATTAAAATCGCCGATTTCGATGCCGATCTCTGGGGAGCTCTGCAGGCGGAGATCAAACGCCAGGAAGAGCACATCGAACTCATTGCCTCCGAGAACTACGCCAGCCCGCGTGTGCTGGCAGCTCAAGGCACCGTGCTGACAAATAAATACGCGGAAGGCTATCCGGGCAAGCGATACTACGGTGGCTGTGAATATGTCGATATTGCCGAACAACTGGCGATCGAGCGTGCCAAGAGCCTGTTTGGGGCCGCCTATGCGAACGTGCAACCGCATTCGGGCTCGCAGGCTAACGCAGCCGTCTATCTCGCCTTACTGCAACCGGGCGATACTATTCTTGGAATGAGCCTGTCGGACGGCGGACATCTTACGCATGGCGCCAAGGTAAATTTTTCCGGAAAGCTCTTCAATGCTATCCAGTACGGCATCAATCCCGAGACCGGCGAAATCGATTATGACCAGATTGACGCGCTGGCGGACCAGCATAAGCCCAAAATGATCGTGGGCGGTTTTTCGGCCTATTCCCGCATCGTCGATTGGAAAAGAATGCGCGCGACTGCGGACCGGGTGGGCGCCTGGTTCGTGGTCGATATGGCGCATGTTGCCGGGCTGGTCGCGGCCGGCGAATATCCCAATCCGGTTCCGATCGCCGATGTGGTTACTTCCACTACGCACAAGACGTTGCGTGGTCCGCGCGGCGGCATCATCGTGGCGCGTTCCAATCCGGAGATCGAGAAGAAACTGAATTCGCTGGTTTTCCCCGGAACTCAAGGCGGTCCTCTGATGCATGTGATCGCCGCCAAGGCCGTCGCGTTCAAGGAAGCGATGCAGCCCGAGTTCAAGGAATACCAGAAGCAGGTGGTGCGTAACGCGCGAACCATGGCGGAGGTCCTGATCAAGCGCGGACACAGGATCGTCTCCGGCGGTACTGACAATCATTTGTTCCTGGTCGATCTTATCAATAAGGGCGTCACCGGCAAGGATGCCGATGCCGCCCTTGGTTCGGCCAATATTACAGTCAACAAGAACGCCGTGCCCAAGGATCCGCAATCGCCTTTTGTCACCAGCGGGATTCGCATCGGCACTCCTGCCATCACCACCCGCGGGTTCAAAGAGCAGGAGTGCGCCGAACTTGCCGGATGGATTGTGGATGTGCTGGACGATATCGGCAGCCAGAGCGTGATCGAAAAAGTCCGGACCAAGGTTCTTGAGGTGTGCCGGCGGTTCCCGGTTTACGAACACTGAGGGCTGGGAGATGCCATGCGTTGTCCCTTCTGTAGCGCCGTAGATACCAAGGTTATCGACTCACGGCTGGCCAGCGAGGGCAACCAGGTCAGGCGACGCCGCGAGTGCCTGGAGTGTTCCGAGCGTTACACGACCTATGAAGAGGCGGAACTGATGCTGCCGCGGGTCATCAAGAGCAACGGCAACCGCGAACCTTTCAATGAAGACAAACTGCGAGCCGGCATGGTGCGTGCCCTGGAGAAACGGCCGGTGCAGGCCGATGATATCGAAACGGCGATCGCGCACGTAAAACGGGATCTGCTGGCGCGGGGCGAGCGTGAAATAGAATCGCGCTACATAGGTGACCTGGTGATGCACGAATTACGCAAGCTCGATCAGGTGGCCTATATCCGCTTCGCATCCGTTTATCTCAGTTTCGAGGATCTCGATGCTTTCCGCGAAGTCATCGACGGTCTCGAGAAAGAACCCACCCCGGAGATGCGCAAACATCAGATTTCACTGCTGGAAACTCCGGAATCCGAAACCTGATCTCAATATTCTTGCCTTGCGGGCCTGTTGGAACCTGTCTCAAAATGTAGTGCCGCGTGCGTAGCACGCGGGCGGATTAAGACAAGACAAAAAGGCCGTGCAAAGCCCTGCGAAAAGTGCTCGAGTTTATATGGCAATAAATGAGCATGCGAGATCCTTTTTAATGTCGAGTGCGGAGCACAGTACAACCAACCCAAGCGCGGTAATTTGAGATAGGTCTATGTTTGACGCTCTGGATCATCAGTACATGGCTCGTGCGCTGCAGTTGGCGGCACGCGGTCTTTATACCACCCAGCCTAATCCCCGGGTGGGTTGCGTGCTGGTGCGCAACAAACGCGTAGTGGCGGAAGGCTGGCATGAATACGCGGGGGGGCCGCACGCCGAGATCATGGCCTTGAAAAAGGCCGGCATTGACGCGGAAGGGGCCACCGCTTACGTAACTCTCGAACCCTGCTCTCATCAGGGAAAAACTCCGCCCTGCGTGGATGCGCTGATCGCACACCGGCTCGCACGCGTGGTGGTGGCGATGCAGGATCCCAACCCCTTGGTTGACGGCGACGGGATGCAACGTCTGCGCGAGGCAGGGGTGCGGGTGGATGCCGGTTTAATGGCCTCGCAGGCGGCTGCGCTCAACCCCGGTTTTATCAAACGTATGCAGGCGCAAAGGCCTTTTATACGCTTGAAACAGGGCATCAGCCTGGACGGCGGCACTGCGCTGGCCAATGGCATGAGTCAGTGGATCAGCGGCGAAAATTCGCGTATCGACGTACACCGGCTGCGCGCCCGCAGCTCTGCCATTCTGACTGGAGTCGATACGGTGTTGAGTGATAATCCCGCCATGACGATCCGGCTGGAAAGTCTGGCGGTACTGGGGGAACTGGAGGCCGAGAGCAGCTCACGAATAAAACAGCCCCTGCGTATTATAATCGACAGTAATTTACGTACGCCTCCGGATGCCCGTGTTCTTAAATTACCGGGAGATGTTCTGATCGTTACGGTCAGTGACGATCCGGCAAGGGGCGCCGTACTGACTTCCGATCATGTCGAAGTGGTGCGGTTGCCTGCGGATGAACGAGGCAAGCCCGATCTGCACGATCTCATGTCGATACTCGCGGCCGGACAGGTCAACGAGCTGCTGGTTGAATGCGGCGGGCGTCTGGCGGGAGCCTTGCTGGCGCGGCGCCTGGTGGACGAGATCGTACTGTACGTGGCGCCCTGCCTGCTCGGCAGCAGCGCCAGGGGGCTGTTCGATATAGAGCCCCTGCAAGACATGCGGGAGCGGATTGAACTGGATATTCAAGAAATACGGCCGATCGATCGCGATATCCGGATTATCGCCCGGCCGGTGTACAAGGATTAAGGAACCTCTGATTGATTCAGAGGTTCCGCGGCACAGGGATGTGCCGCCATTTTTCAAACACGGAAAGGGTTTGAAAAATGAAGCAAAGCACCTGGATATACAGCCAGGGGCACGTCTTTTGCTTTGGCAGAAAACTGCTCCTGCGTTTCCTGCATTTCGCCTGTTTTACGCAGGACTCCGCCCAGCGGGCGGTCCGTGCTCTGAGAATTCAGGGATGAATTATTCAGAGCTTCATTAATTTGAGATTAAGTGGAGTCTGATTTTAAATGTCGACCATTGTTGTAGTTCGTAAAGGCAGGCAGGCCTGCATAGCCGCGGATACGCTGACGAGTTTCGATGACGTCAAGATGTATTCCACGTACGACCGCCATCACGACAAGATCCAGACCTGCGGCGATTCCTACGTCGGCATCATCGGCAGCAGCGCGCACAGCCTGGTGATCGATGACATCTTCAGCCAGTCTGATGCCGGCTACGATCTGAGCAGTCGCCACGAGATTTTCCGCAGTTTCGTGCGCATGCACGCCGTGCTGAAGAAAAAATATTATCTGAATATCAATACCAAGGATGAGAGCAACGATCCTTACGAGCCTTCGCATATCGATGCCGTCATAGCCAACAAAAACGGCATATTCGCCGTCTATGGTCTGCGGGATACCAGCGAGTTCACGCGCTTCTGGGCCATCGGTTCGGGCTCCGATTTCGCGCTCGGCGCGATGTATGCCGTCTACGACAGGCTGGACAGCGCCGAGGAAATCGCCAGGATCGGGGTGGCGGCGGGCATCGAATTCAATAATGCCAGCGCCGCGCCGATTACCGCCAGAACCGTCGATCTGGTCGAATGAGGGGTCATGTTCACGGGAATAATCGTTGACGTCGGCATTGTCGCCGCAATACGTCCGCTGGGTGCGGATCGCCGCCTGTGTGTGCAGTCAAAGCTGGCTGCGGAGCTGCGGCTCGGCGGCAGCATCTCCGTCAACGGAGTCTGCCTGACGGTAACCGATCTGTCGGATACCGATTTCACGGCCGATGTCTCGGCTGAGACCTTGCGCTGCACCACCCTCGGTGCCTTGCAAGCGGAGGATGCGGTAAATCTGGAACCGGCGATGACAGCGCAGACCGCGCTCGGCGGCCATTTTGTGAGTGGGCATGTGGATGCGACAGGACAGGTTGCCGGCATCGAAGCCGAGGGTCGTTCGTTTCGCTATGCGTTCAATATTCCCGGATCACTGTCGCGATATATCGCCGCCAAGGGATCCATCACGGTGGATGGCGTGAGCCTGACCGTCAATCGCGTGGACAAGCAGGGCTTCGAGGTCAATATTGTTCCGCATACGCTCGAGCGGACGGTATTCAGGCATTACCGCTCCGGGACGCCGGTTAACCTGGAAGTCGATCTGCTCGCGCGCTATCTGGAACGGCTTCTGGAAAGCCGCGAAGTCTGAGTATCGCTGTGGTATTATGCGGCCCGAATTCCCCCATGCACTGAATATGAACGGTATCTGACCGATGGCCCTGAATTCCACAGAAGAAATCATCGAGGATCTGCGCCAGGGCAAGATGGTCGTCATCATGGACGATGAGGACCGCGAGAACGAGGGCGACCTCTTGATGCCGGCCGCGGCGATCCGTTCCGAAGATCTCAATTTCATGACCCATCACGGCCGCGGGCTGGTCTGCCTGACGCTGACCCGCGAGCGTTGCCAGCGCCTGCAGTTGCCGCTGATGCCCAAATCCGGAGATGTCGTCCGCCAGACCAACTTCACGGTATCGATCGATGCCGCGCGCGGCGTCAGCACCGGCATTTCCGCCGCCGACCGGACGACTACTATCCGCGCTGCGACCAGTCCCGATGCAAAGCCGGAAGATCTCGCACAGCCCGGACACATCTTTCCGCTGATGGCGGAAGACGGCGGAGTGCTCGTTCGTGCCGGACATACCGAGGCCGGTTGCGACCTGGCGCGGCTCGCCGGTTTCGAGCCCGCGGCGGTGATTGTCGAAATCCTGAACGAGGACGGCAGCATGGCGCGGCGTCCCGATCTCGAACGATTCTGCGCGACTCATGGTATGAAACTCGGTACGATCGAGGATCTGATCCGCTATCGCTATACCCACGAAACCATGATCGAGCGCGTGCAGCGGGCGCCATTCCGAAGCGTGTATGGCGAATTCGAACTCGTTGCCTTCCGGGATCACGTCCATGGCGTCGTGCACACCGCACTCGTAAAGGGTCCATTGCGACCGGAACTGCCGACGCTGGTGCGAGTCCATGTCGAGAATCCGCTGTATGATGTCTTCGCCGGCGAGCAGGACATCAAGCGCTGGCCCGTCGCGGACGCACTGCGGCGCATCGCGCGCGCCGAGCAGGGCGTGTTCGTGTATCTGACGGAGGCGCATTCCGGTACCAAATTGTTGAATCGCATCCAGGAATATATTTCTTCCACCGCCGCTCCCGCGGCAGCTGCCTCCGCCCGGCAGCCGGAAGATCTGCGCAGCTTCGGTATCGGCGCGCAGATTCTTTCGCAACTGGGAGTGCGCAGGATGAAGCTGTTGAGCGCGCCCAAGATATTCCACGGCCTGGGTGCTTTCGGGCTTGAAATTATGGATTATGTTTCAGATTAAATATATTCTATAACTTATTGAAAATATTAATTATATGTCAGACGATAATCCGTTTCGGTATAGCGAGGGCCTGACGGCCGCCAATTATCGCTTTGGAATCGTGGCGGCGCGCTTTAATGACAGCTTCGTGGCTAAATTGTTGGAGGGCGCGCTTGAGCGCCTGCAGCGAGCCCAGGCCGGCAAGGATCAGTTCGATGTGGTTCGTGTGCCCGGCGCGCTTGAAATTCCGCTGCTTTGCCAAAAACTGGCGCAGACAGGGCGTTATGATGCGCTGATTGCTCTGGGATGCGTGATTCGCGGCGAAACTGCCCACTTCGATTATGTCTGCAGCGAGAGCGCGCGCGGTGTGCTTGATGTATCCCTGAAATTCGGTCTGCCTGTCATCAACGGGATTCTGACCGTGGATACGGAGCAACAGGCCGCGGCCCGCAGCGGTATGGGTAAGGACGGCAATAATAAGGGCGCCGATGCGGCCAGCTGCGCACTGGAAATGCTCGCTGTCATCCATCATCCTCCGGTCAAGGCGCCGTGACCCCGATGAATGTCGCACAGATGCGGCGCAAGGCGCGCCAACGCGCGCTGCAGGCGCTTTACCGGTGGCGGTTGAATCCGCAGTCGGCGCGGGATATTCAGCAGGAGTTCCTGCAAACTCAGGACATGGATGGAGTCGACATGGAGTATTTCTCGGAACTGCTGCGGGAATGCATCGCGCGCGCCGATGACCTCGACCGGTTACTCGGACCCTACCTCGATATTCCGGTTCCGCAGCTCGATCCCGTCGAGCACAGCATACTCCGCATGTCACTCTACGAACTGATGCAACGCCCGGATATACCTTATCGCGTGGTGATCAACGAGGCCATTGACCTGGCGAAGAAATTCGGCGCGGAGCAGGGGCACAAGTTCGTCAATGGCGCACTCGACAAGGCGGCGCGGGAACTGCGCCCGCATGAGAATTAGGCGGTGGAGTTCGATCTCATCGAATATCTGCGCAAGCATAATCCGGTGCAACGCCCGGATGTGCTGCAGGGGATCGGAGACGATTGCGCGCGCTTGCGAGTCGAGAGCGGGTATGAGCTGGCCGTTACCACCGATACCCTGGTCTCGGGCGTGCATTTTCCGGCCGACACTCCGCCGCATGCGATCGGTTACAAGTCGCTGGCGGTAAACCTGAGCGACCTGGCTGCGATGGGCGCGGAGCCGGCCTGGGTCACGCTGGCAATGACGCTGCCGAGGGCGGACATGGCGTGGCTGGCGTCCTTTGCCGAAGGTTTTTTCGGCCTGGCGGAGCGCTACGGAGTACAGCTGGTCGGCGGCGACACCACGCAAGGTCCGCTCAGCATCACCGTGCAGGCGCAGGGTTTTATCCCGCAGGGGCAGGCGATTACGCGCGCCGGCGCCAGGCCGGGAGACTACATCTGCGTAACCGGTTTTCTCGGCGAGGCCGGCCTGAACCTCCTGAAATATAAAGGCGGTGATCTTGCCATAACGACCGCGCGCAACCGCTTGAATTACCCCGAGCCCAGAATTATCGCGGGGATCGCTTTGCGCGGCATCGCGTCCGCGGCGATCGACGTTTCGGACGGATTAATCGCCGATCTCGGGCATATCCTGACTCAGAGCGGCGTGGGGGCGCGCCTGACGCTGGAAGACCTGCCGCTGTCGGCGGCCATGCTGGAAGACCAGGATCCCGCGAAGATGTATGAACTGGCGCTGACCGCCGGCGATGATTACGAATTGTGTTTTACCATCGGCGAACAGCATATCGAGCGCATCAATCAGCTGCAGTACGACCTTAAACTGCCTATCAAGCATATCGGCAACATTCAGGAAAATCCGGGCCTGCGCATTTACCGCCGGGGCGGCGAGCCGCTCGAAATCGCCAGCGGCGGTTACGAGCATTTCTCCGACAAGCGCCATGGCTGAAGCCGCTTTCACTCCCGCATGGCGCCGGCTGTTGCGCAATCCCGTGCTGCTCGCGGCCTTTGGCGGCGGTGCGGGCTTAAGTCCCAAGGCGCCCGGTACCGCGGGCACGCTGGCTGCGGTACCGCTGTATCTTGTGCTGATGCTTTTACCGCGCGGCTGGTACATCGCGGTGTTGCTGGCCTTCGCATTGGCGGGTGTCTGGATTTGCGGACGCGCCTCCAGGGAGCTGCAGGTGGCGGATCATCCCGGTATTGTATGGGACGAGATCGTCGGCTTTTTGCTCACCATGTCCGCCGTAGCTTTTTCCTGGATCAATCTTGTCGCGGGCTTCCTGTTATTCCGGCTGTTCGATATCGCCAAGCCCTGGCCCATCTCTTACCTCGACCGCAACATCAAAGGAGGGCTCGGCATCATGCTGGACGATATCGCAGCCGGTATCTACGCTGGGACAGTCCTGTATATGATTGATTACTTTTATAATAACTAATAATAAAGCGCGTTAAGTTGCCAGGACTTTTTTTGTCTTTATCTCGCAAAGCCGAGGAATTGCCAAAACCATTTATAATTTTTTTCTCGCGGAGGCGTGGAGAACTCAGAGATAAGAAAATAAAAGAATATTTCTCACGGAGGCACGGAGAACACGGAGAAAATTTAAAAATTAACCATAGGGAATACAGGGATGTGGATTTAAAGTAGGTTGCGGGTGAGCGCGGCGAACTCCGGCATTCTTGTCTCTGTGTTCTCCGCGCCTCCGTGAGAGATGATTATTAAAAAGATTTCCCCAGATGCTGCCGGGTGGCGGCGGTGAGTTCCATCAACTTCTGCTGCAGACGCAGCCGCAGCGGCTCCAGGTCCTTCATCGGCAATCCCTTTTCAACGTACAGGGGCTCGCCGACCATGATGCACAGGCGTGCACCCCATTTCGGCAACATGAAGCGATCCCAGGAGTTGAACTGGTGATAGCGATCAGCGGCGGCCGCCATCGGCACGACCGGAACCTGCGCCATCTGCGCCAGCAGCAAGGGACCGGGTTTGCATTCATAGAGCGGTCCGCGCGGGCCGTCCGGCGTATTCGAGGGCGAGACCTTTTCCCGCGTAATGATCTGATAAAGCTCGCGCATGGCTTGCGCGCCGGTGCGGCTGGACGAACCCCGCACGATGTGCGCGCCCCAGCGGCGGAAGATATTCGCCGGCGCTTCGCCGTCCCGCGACGGGCTGACCAGGAAGCCGGCATTGAGACCCTGCCGGCGCAGATCGAGCAGATAGAAGGCGCACGCCAGGTTCTGCTGGTGCCAGTAGCAGGGTATAAAGGGTTTGCCTTGCCGGATCAGGTCGAGGACGGACCCCTGGCCGTAGGCTTCCATTTTGACGCTGTCGCGCAGGCGGTTGAGGTAAAACGACAGCACGGGTTCGGCGATGCGGTATTTGAGATTTTTCAGCCAGCGGGATTTCATGCGTTACCTTCAGCGTTGATTAATTGTTCAAGAGCGACGGCTTGCTCGCGGATTTCCTGCGGGCGGTCGCAGGCGACGCAAGCGGCGTAGCCCGGGACGAGTTGCAGCGGATGAAGCCGCCAGTTCCTGTTCTTATAAGAGGCTTCATTGTCCCGCAAGTGAACCCCCGGCATATCCCAGACACCGCCCGAGCCTTCGGCCTTGATCACGGCCTCCTTGCGTGTCCAGTACTGGAAGAATTCGGCATCCAGGGCCGGGTGTTCCTGTGGCGCCAGTATCTGTTCGAACATGCGCGCGGCGTCATTGAGCGGCCGTATGTATTCAACATCGATGCCGACCTGCCCATCGTCCGCCAGGGCGCAGGCGAGCAGGCATTCCGAATGCGAGATATTAAAGTCACGGCCGGACGCCGGCCAATGCGGTTTTTTACTGTTATCGAAGCGAAGTAACGACAGCTCGAAGTCATGGACGCCGGAATGCCGGAAGCCGAATTTCACCAGTTGCCAGGCGAGCGCCGAGTTGAAGCGGCTGAGCGGAGGCCGCAGCCGCATGATCTGTTCGCGTTTCGCGGCCGGCAGTTGTTCCACGCAGGAGCCGGTCCAGGCGTCCAGCAGGGAAGGGCTGATATTTTCCACGGCGGCGTGTGTATAATAGACGCGAATCATGCAGAGGCCGCTTTGAACAATTATCTCGGGAGCAGTTGCCGGTTATCTTGATGGCCAATCATACCAGTTCCACCGCGGCCCCGCCCGGTCCCGCGGACAAGCTTGATCTCCAGCTGGACCCCGCCTCATTTCCCCGAATCGCGTCCCTGCTGCGCAACCATCCCGATATCTGCCGGGTGCCGACGCTGAGTCGCAAGGCTGACGGCTATCTGCTGAACCACCCGGATCTGATCAAGCGGGTGCTGATCGACAATCACCGGAATTACGTCAAGGGAATCGGCTACGAGCGCGCCAAGCTGCTGCTCGGCAACGGCATCATCGTCAGCGACGGCGATTTCTGGAAACAGCAGCGGCGCATGGTGCAACCCGCGTTTCACCGTGACATGCTGAAGACCCTGTCCTCAACCATCCGTACGATCAGTCTCCAGTGGCTTGAGCGCTGGCTTAAGCTTGCCGATGGCAGGCAGCCCTTCGAGTTGAACCGGGCGATGAGTGAGTTCGGGCTGGAAGTCATGCTGCGCAGCCTCTTCGGCGACGACCTTGATATCATGATCGCGGAAGCGGGCGGCAATCCCTTCGCCATATTCACCGAAGAGCACGAGCGTGACCTGACTTTGGCGGTGAAATTCCGCGCTCTCAGGCAGCTGGTGCAGAGGGTTATCACGCGGCGCCGCGAGCGCGGCCTGCTCCCTCCGGATATGCTCGGTGCGCTGATGGGCGCGCGGGATCTGGAAGGCCGGCCCATGGCCGACAAGGCGCTGATCGACGAGTTGATGACACTGATCGTCGCCGGCCATGAGACCAGCGCCATCACCCTGACCTGGATGTGGTACCTGCTGTCGCAGCATCCGGAGGTCGAGGCGCGCCTGCATCGGGAGGTGGACGCGCTGGACCCCGCGCAGGCGGCTCCGGATTTCGCGGCGGCCGAGAAACTGGTGTACTGCAAGCAGGTGATGTTCGAGACCCTGCGTCTCTATCCGCCGGTGTGGCTGTTTTCCCGCCGCGCGCTGCAGGACGACACGCTCGGCGAGTACCGGATACCGGGCGGCTCAGATCTTTTTATATCCCCTTATTACCTGCACCGTCGTGAGGACTTGTGGCCCGACAGCGGGCGTTTCGATCCGGAACGTTTCGCCGAAGCCGAGGCGCGCCAGCATCATCGCACCTCCTTCATCCCGTTTTCCGCGGGACCCCGCAAATGCATCGGCGACGTGCTGTCAATACTGGAAATTCAGATTCATATGGGTACCATAGCGCGTCGGCTGGTCTTGCGGCATGTGCCGGACCGGCCGATCGAACTGGAGCCGGCCATCAATTTGCGAAGCCGGCATCCCATACGAATGATTGCCGAGACCAGGTAAAGCTTAAGGCCGGAACAGCGGATGAATCCCTATAAAACCCTCAACGAGGCCTTGCAAGCCCGCGCGCGCGACGATCTCAGCATCAGTTTCATCGAAGGCGCGCAGCACGAAACCAGCTTCAGCTATCGCGAACTGTACCGGCGCGCCTCTGAACTGCTGCATTGTTTCCAGGCAAAAGGACTGCAGCCCGGCGATGAAATGATTTTCTTCCTGAAGAATAACGAAAAATTCATCGAGGCCTACTGGGCCTGCATCCTGGGCGGCATTATTCCCGTGCCGGTGGCGGTCGGCATCAGCGATGAACATCGCTCCAAAGTGTTTCGCATCTTCCGGCGGCTCAAGCGGCCGCATCTGTTGACGGATGCCAAGTCCTCCGATCTGTTGCAGTCCTATGCCCGCGACGCCGGGGTTCAGGATGAGCACGCAGCCATTCTCGCTAAAACCCTGCTGCTGGAAGGCATCCGGCCGACGGGGCGGGCGGGCGTGGAACATGCGCCCCGGGGCCGGGACCTTGCCTTTATCCAGTTTTCTTCGGGTTCTACCCGGGATCCCAAGGGGGTCTGCCTGACCCATGAGAATCTGCTGACCACCATGGTGGACATGGGCAACCGCGCGCAGTACACGGAGCGGGATATCAGCTTGAGCTGGATGCCCCTGACGCACGATCTGGGCCTGATCGGATTCCATTTGAACATGATCGTGTTCGGCATCAGCCAGCACATCATGGCCACCGAAGTATTCAGCAGACGCCCCCTGCTGTGGTTACAGAAGGCTCACGAAAAGCGCGCCACCCTGCTGAGCTCGCCCAATTTCGGTTACAAGCATTATCTTAAAATGTACGAAACCCGCGGCGACCACGAACTGGACCTGTCTTGCGTGCGCATCATCATGAATGGCGCGGAACCGATTTCGGTCGCGTTGTGCCAGGAGTTCCTGGACACGATGTCGAAGCATGGTTTGAAGCGCAACACTATATATACCTGTTACGGTCTGGCCGAGGCGGCGCTCGGCGTCAGCATGCCGGTGCCCGGCAGCGAATTCGAATACCTGGAAGTGGACCGCAACCATTTAAGTCCGGGCACCGGGATACGCCGCGCGAATGCTTCGGATCCGGGCCTGGTGCGCTTCGTGATCGAGGGTCCTCCGCTGGACCGCTGCGAGGTGCGTATCGGCGATGACGCGGGCAGGGATCTTGGCGAGGAAACGGTCGGCGAAATCCAGATCAAAGGCCCCAATGTCACTTCGGGTTACTACAATGATGAGGAAGCCAACCGCGAGCTGCACACCGCCGACGGCTGGGTGAAAACGGGGGACCTGGGTTTTCTGTACCGGGGCCAGGTCGTCGTCACCGGGCGCCAGAAGGATATTATTTTTGCGAACGGCCAGAATTTTTATCCGCATGACCTGGAAGCCATCGCGCTCGGCTGCGCGGGGCTGGAACTGGGCAAGGTCGCGGCGCTGGGCGTGCGCCAGAACGACGCCGACCATGACGAGATCCTGGTGTGCGTGGTCTACCGCGGCGACCTGAAGGAATTCCTGCCGCTGGCGCGGCAGATCCGACTTTTGATCAACGAGCAGACCGGACTGGATGTCACCCATGTATTACCGGTGCAGCGCATTCCCAAAACCACCAGCGGCAAGGTGCAACGCCGTTTCTTCGCGGATGGCTACCTGGGCGGAGAGTTCGACGATGTCATCGCTGAAATGCTGCAACTGACCGCGACTTCGACCGTGGTCGAGGCAAGGGTTGAGATCTCGGAGTACGAGCATCGGATCAAGTTTATCTGTGACCGCCTGCTGCCGGAGAAAAAACTCGGCCCGCAGGATAATTTCTTCGAAGTGGGCATGAGCTCGCTGGAGCTGGCGCAAATACATGAACAGATCGACGCCCTGTACCCGGGCGTGCTCGATATCACGGATCTGTTCGACCACCCCACCATGGAAACCCTGGCCGAATTTCTGCGCCAGAAGATCGAAAATTAAGATTGGAATGAGCCCGCGAATCCCGGCGGTGTCGTTTAAGGTTCATTGGCTTCCAGTCTCCGTATACTCCGCGGTCTCTATCGTTTTACGATGTATCATCAAAATTGACTATTAAGCTTTAAAAAATTAAGTAGATATCCTGATTTTTCGCTTGAGCTTGCACTCGAAAGTTGATTTAATCGCTGGGCAATACCGGGCGGGCGAATTTAACCGGTTTGCGCTCTGATCGCGGATACAAATCCATATATAAGGTACGCGACAGCGGACATATAAAAAAACCTCCCCAATACGGCTGGGTTGGAAGAGTTAAAGCCGGCTGGGAGATAAGGGGAGCGGGGATCACTTGCATAACAAGAATAGAAGAACGCGATATGGCCACCTGGCCGCGGGATTACTGCTGCCGGCCTTGTTTTATTGTCCGCTCGTATTCCCGGCCGAGGTCCACAATCCGCAACAGGAACTGATTGAAGCACTGGCTTCCGGGCGCGATGCAACCGCCTTGCTCAAACGCTTGCGGCACACCGCGACTCCGGTGCGCACCGCTGCGGACGAGGCCGGAGGTTTCGATACCCAGTTGCAGTTGTATGCGCGGCAACTCCACGAGTTCGGCGCCGCGAGCAATCCCGATACGGACACCGTGCGCGCTCTGTTCGATGGCTATGCAAGCCTGCAGGCCGCGCACCTGCTGTCGGAAGGGCGCTTCGATGACGCCGCCCAGCGTATCGAAGCCGGCGCGGCCGGTGCGGAGGCTGCGCAGCGCCTGCAGGCGGCGCGCCGCAGTTACCGCGCGCGCTTCGCGGCCATCGGTCAGCCGCTCGATTCTTTGTCGAAGCAATACCGGGCGGCAGAGAACCGCGACGCCCTTGCCGCCGATCCGGCGTTCGTCAAACAACTGCGCAAGGCCGCAAACTCCACCCTCGAACAGATTACAGGGCATGAACACCGCCCGCAGCCGCCCATCCTCGGCAGTACATTCCTGCCTTATCGTCGTCTCGTGCTGACGCAACGGGCGCCGGGACAGGGACTGCCGGCCGTAGTGCCGGCTTATGCGAATGCCAATCAGGCAGCTCCGCTCGGTGCGGATCTTGCCGGCACCCTCGATGCACCACTGTCGCAGGAAATCCTGGCGCAGGCCAAGGCGCTGGGTAACGACTACATCCGCATCTACGAATTCGTAAGCAACGAAATCCGCACGGAGTGGTACGCGGGTTCGATGAAAGGCGCCGCCGGCGCTCTGCGGCAACGCGCCGGCAACGACGTCGATCAGGCGAGCCTGCTGATTGCGCTGTTCCGCGCCAGCGGCCTGCCGGCGCGCTATGTGCAGGGCGTGATCGAATTGCCGATCGATTCCGTCATGCAGAGTCTGGGCCTGAACAATGCAGCACACGCCGTGCGCGCATTGAATCTGGCCGGCATTCCCAATACTCCGGTGATCCGCGGCGGCAAAGTCGCCGCCGTGACTATCGAGCACACCTGGGTCGAGGCCTATGTGCCGTATACCAATTATCGCGGCACGCTGGTCGATGCCTCGGGCAGTATCTGGCTGCCGCTGGCGCCCGCGCTGAAAAAATATAAAGTGGTCGCGGCCAGCGGCATTTTCAGCGCCGCCGG
>DASUFE010000006.1:0-31798 GCA_036274675.1 Gammaproteobacteria bacterium | reverse complement strand
ACTATGACGGGCGTACTGACCTGTTGCATGGCGCTCCCCATGAGAGCCTGTTGAGCACCAACGACGGCTGGAAGAAGAAGACCGGATATGCGC
Organism: Gammaproteobacteria bacterium; assembly: GCA_036274675.1. GTDB lineage: Bacteria > Pseudomonadota > Gammaproteobacteria > HTCC5015 > HTCC5015 > DASUFE01. Next base: position 31,705 of record DASUFE010000006.1, on the reverse strand, counting down.
CGCCTGATCCCCTGATCCCCTGATCCCCTGATCCCCTGATCCCCTGATCCCCTGATCCCCTGATACACCTCGCATCGTACCGTTTTATACAATAAATAGGGTCGGAGTCATTTTTTGTTTGGTTGAAAATGACTCCGACCCTATTTTGTTGGCGCCCGATAACTCCCAGAACTACAACCGCTACAGCTATGTGCTGAACAACCCGATCCGGTACACGGACCCGAGCGGCTACTTCTTTGATCTGATAATAGCTGCTAGAACCAGCAATCACTTGTTAAAGCAAATCTCACCGGGTGGTGCGACCGAATAAATGGGGTCGGAGTCATTTTTTGTTTGGTTGAAAATGACTCCTACCCTGTTTTTGCACTTAAAGCATCGGTAAGATGATGCAAATGGTGGGGCGTTACTATGTCCAATACTTCAATTATTCTTACCAACGCACGGGCACCCTGTGGGAAGGCCGGTATAAGGCGACGTTGGTGGATAGCGAACACTATCTGTTAACCTGCATGCGCTACATCGAGTTGAACCCAGTAAGGGCGGATATGGTGAAACATCCGTCTGAATATCCATGGTCAAGTTATCGATACAATGCCTTGGGGAAAGAAGACAAATTGATCAGGCCGCACGGAGAATACCTGGGATTGGGCAGGCAGGATGAAGAACGGCAGGAGGCCTATCGGCAACTGTTCCGGACCCGTATCCCGCAGATGACGCTGGAGGACATACGCGAAGCGACCAATAAGGCTTGGGTGCTGGGGAGCGATCGGTTCAAGCGGAGGATGGAAAAGAAATTAGAACGCAAGGTTCAATCCCGCGGGCATGGGGGGATAGGAAGTCGGCAGCATATCGAAAATCGAGGAGTCTGACCCCTTGATTATCTTTGCAAGGCATGTGGGAATGATTAACGTTTACGAATACTTGTTCTATAAACTCTACCAGTGGAGCAGAAAAGTTAATGGAGAGAGTTTTTTTTATCATAAGGCCCATGCTTGCATGATGATGGCAGTCGTATTAGCGCTTAATATTTTAACTCTATCTATAATTATAAATCTTATAACAGGGATCAAGATTAAATTACCAGAGCTTTCTAAATTAGGATGGGCGAGTATTGCATTAGTATATATTGGACTCAATTATGTCTACTTCAGCTATGGAGGCCGATATTTAAAAGTTTTGAGTCAATACAGAAATGAAGACGTGGGTAGTGCGAGGATTGGAAACATAATGATTACAATTTATGTGATTGGCTCTTTTACATTGCTGATTGTGTGCGGTTTTTTAGGAGTCTATATAAAATCAAGGAGTCACCCATAGAGGATCAACTGGAGCAGTTGGGTGGTGAATTCAAGAAATCAAGGGGTCAGACTCCTTGATTTCAGGGTTACAGGGGTGGTGAGTGTATTAGCTTCCCACCTTCAAGTTATTGAAGGTATTTCTATGGCACGCTTGCCGCGTTTTGTCATTCCTGGGCAACCTCAGCACCTAATTCAGAGGGGTAATAACCGCGATGCATTGTTCGATGCGGAGGGTGACTACCGCTTTTATCTGAAAAAGCTTTCGGCCGCGGCGGAAAAGCATGATTGCGCCGTTCACGCCTATGTGTTGATGATCAACCATGTCCATTTACTGGCAACACCGGGCACTGAGGAGGGCATCGGCAAGATGATGCAGATGGTGGGGCGTTACTATGTCCAATACTTCAATTATTCTTACCAACGCACGGGCACTGACCCGTACCCCAAAAAGTGGACACAAATTCACGCGGCATTTTCAAACACCTCGGGGCTTTTGTAGTCGAGATGAGAATGCTTGCGTCTGCGATTGTAAAAGCCTTTGAGGTGTCCCGGATAAAATGGACAGTCTGGATAAGGTTTGACTATACTGCCGTGGGGCTTAAGCCCCAGGGTAATAATTAAACTCATCAAAAAAGGGGATACAGAAATGAAATATAAATATTTATTGGGGGTATTTTTTTTCGTTATTGTCACCGGTTGCGGAACAATGGCCTATCAGCCTCAAGAATATCCCTTGCGCGATGACTTGATTGCTCCGCTGGCCGTGACGGGTGATGTGCAATTCAATAATGTGCAGGCTTCAAAGGAGCAGGCGATCGTATATTCATACGCGGGCAGCAAGCTGGCCAGCAACTATCATGATATTACCCAGGTTATGGTAGAGCAGGCGAGAAAAGAGCTTGGCAAGCATACCAAAACGAAAACGCCGGGGGCTGCCAAGAAAATCGATATCAGCGTCAACTATCTGTTGAGCATCTATAAAATCATGCATTGGAACAGCGAAATCCGGTTTACGGCAAAACTGGGTAATGGCGAAGTAATCGATAAAAGAGTGACTCATGGCAGCGGCGTGCTGCTGCAGGATCTCAATGGCTGTATCGCGGAAGCGGTGATTGAATTATTCAAAGATGAGAAAGTCAGGGCTTACATTTCGGGGAAATAGCCCTCGTGGCCGAGGGGCGGCGCGCCCCTCGGCATCTTTATAATAGCGATGTCCCGTCCGTCGTTCGCTTCTGGTTTTATTGATTTGTTTCGAACTTAATTTAAAAGCAATACGGCATTTCATTTTTCTTCCCGAAAAGTAGGGGCCGTAGTCATTTTCTGTTTGGTCGAAAATGACTGTCTCATAAAAAAACCGTCATTATTATTTGGCTGGCCGGAATACACCCGCTTCAATTATTAAGGGTTTTTTCGTATTCTAGGCATCCATTCCTTTGGATCACCGCAGGTAAGCCTATATGACGTTCTCATTACGCAATCTGCTCAAGCTTTTATCAACCCTGTATCTACTGCAGGGTATCCCGGCATGGGCCGGGTTGATTTCCATACCCGAGATTCCGGTGGATATATTGCCCTCCGATGCTCCGGCAATTCCGGGCGTTGACGCGGAGGATTTTATTGCAGGCACTGTCGTGACCGATGTGGATACTGTGGAAGCGCAGGTGCAACCGGTCAGCTCTGCCGTCAGCGAGCATTTGCATAATATTTTCCGGTTCCAGGCCGCTCCTGTGCAGGGCGATGGCGCGGGCGCCGGCGAACCTGGCCAGAGTTTCTGGCTCAATTACAACAGCACGGATTTCGAAAATACTTTTGAACGCACCGCCTTCGACGGCAGCAGCGAGCTGGCCTTGCTGGGTTACGATCTTGCGCTCACGGAAAATCATCTGGTGGGCCTGGCCATCGGCAGCGAGAGCACCGAGATCGATACGGCTTTCAACAACGGCGAGATGGAGACCGAGGGTCTTACCGTCACGCCTTACTACGGGTGGCTGATCTCCGACAATTGGAGCTTCGATCTCAGTTTCGGCTACAGTGAGCTGGATACCGACCAGTTCCGGGTGGTGCCCGAAGGGCTGGGCACGTTGTCGGGCACGACGATAACAAGCGGCACGTCCTCCGAGCGCAGCTTCGCCACGGCCAACCTGAACGGTTTCTGGACCCTGGGCGATTTCAGTTTCAGTTCGCGGCTCGGCTACCTGTCGATGCGGAACGACCAGGATGCCTATATCGAAAGCGACGGCACCGAGGTCCCGAGCGCCAGTCTGGAATTCGAACAAACCTATATCGGCGCGGACGTGGCCTGGGGCCGGCGCTCACAACCCTTTCTCGGCGTGACGATGATGAAAGATTCGTCCTCGGATAAGGTCGTGTTCGCGTCCGGTGAGCAGCCTTCCGACGACGCTGACAGCCTGCAACTGGCGGCCGGCTGGCGCTATTACGGCGACAGCGTCAGCGCCATGCTGGAATGGAGCAAGCGCGATGGCAAGGAGGAGTACCTCGAAGACGGCCTGTGGTTCATCTTGCGCTTTAACTCTCAGTGAGCGCATGCCGAATGGAACAAAAAGCCCGGCTTGACCGGGCTTTTTAATTTCCGGTATTACCGAAAACGACTTTCCCATCCGTTCCAGGTGAAGGAAGTTGAAAGCTAGGTGAAAACACCAGGAAAGCGGAATTTTGTCACAGACTATGCGCTTCAACAGCCAGGGTTTTTACCGTATTCTTGGCAACGGCTCTCTCACCCTCAGGCAGGTTCTTATGAAGCCCTTGTACCGTCACTTCGTTAAAGCGCTCTTGGCCTTGCTGCTGTGTTATGCGGGCAATGCTTCGGCCTTTACACTGATCCCGCTTCCCGATGAAGAGGATCTGGCGCCGAGTAACACCGTCACTGACGCGGACACGCTGGAGACGCAGGTGCAGCCGGTAACCTCCGCCGTGGGCACGCATCTGCAGGGCGTATTCCGCGGCCTGGTGCTGCCCGAGGGCGGCGGCGCGGGCGCCGGCGACAGCGGATTCCAGGGCGTCTGGGTCAACTCCAGTTACACCCGATTCGAAAACAGCTTTACGCGCACCCGCTTCGACGGCGCCAGCGAGCTGCTGCTCGCGGGATTCGATTTCTCGCTCTCGGAAAACTTCCTGTATGGCCTGGCTCTCGGCTCAGAACGCGGCGACATCGATACCACCTTTAATATGGGCAATCAGGAAACCAAGGGCGCCATGATCACGCCTTATCTGGGCTGGCTCATCTCGGATAACTGGAGCTTCGACCTGAGCCTGGGTTCGAGCGATATCGATACCCAACAGTTCAGGACGGAGATCGTCACCACCATCGACGCCAGCGCCCCGCCGACCTTGCTCATAACGCAGCTGCCGGAAACCGTGCGCAGCAAGTTTTCGTCAAAGCGCGATTTCACCGCCGCCAATATCAACGGTTTCTGGGCGAACGGCGACTGGCATTTCGGCGCACGGCTCGGCTATGTGTCCGTCACTAACAAACAGGATCGTTATACGGAGACCGACGATACCGTGGTCGAGGCGGCCAAATTCGAGCTGAAGCAGACGCAATTCGGCGGCGATATCGGGTATGGGTCTCAATCCCAGGTTTATCTGGGGGCGGTGATGATGCGGGATTCTTCCTCGGAAACGGTGGAGTTCACCTCCGGCGAACAACCGCCGGACGATGCTGACAGCCTGCTGATCTCCGCCGGGTGGCGCTATTACGGTAAGGACGGCGTCAGCGCCTTGCTGGAACTGAATACCCGTGACGGCAAGGAAAAGTATTCGGAGGATACGGTTTTATTTACTCTGCGCTGCGACTTCGACTGACCGCCTGCCGCGCCTGCTGATACTCCGTTAAAAAGGGCCGCTTGTCCGGCCCTTTTTGCTAGGTGTCAGCGCGCTCCTGAGATATTTGGTACTGTATCCGGCCGGTAATTCAGGAACCCTTGCGGCGGGATTGCAGCAGGGCGTCGTACTGGCGCACGACCTGCGCGGCGTAGTACTCGACCGGCGCGTAGTCGTCGGTCAGCAGCATCGCGGCGTCCACCAGCGCGGCTGCGGGGCGATACTCCAATGCCGCGATGCGTTTCAGCTCAGGATAGGTGAATGCGATGCCTGCCGCCAAACCGGGGTCGACGCGTTCCGGCCGCAGCTGCGCCACGAAAATAAAATTCTGCAATTCCAGGCTGCCGGGATCCTTTACCGCATAAACATACACTTGCGGAAATACCGAGCGCAGGGTGCGCAGCAGGGACAGGATCAGCGGCCGCGTCGAAGGGTCGAGGCTGCCGTAATGATTGACGATCAGGACGCCGTTCTCGCTGAGGCGCGCCGCCGCGAGCTCGTAGAATTCACGGCTGCTGAACTGCGGCGGAGTCGCCGCGAAGTTATGGTAGACATCGCTGAAAATGAGTTCGTAGCGATACGGCGTGTCGTGCAGGAAGCGCCGGCCGTCCAGCACATGGTTGTGCAGGCGCGGACTGTCGGCGAAGCCGAAATACTCGCGCGCCACGGGCAGCAGCAGAGGTTCGATTTCGGCGACGTCGATTTCCGCCTCCGGTAATTGCTGCAGCAGCGCCTGCGGCACCGAGTAGGCGCCCCCGCCGATCGCCAGCGCGCGCCGTACCCGCGGGGAGTACAGGCGATACAATTCGAAATACCGGGTGTAGTCGAAGGCCAGCGACCCGTCGTCGAGGTAAATGCCGCTGTTCGGATTGCGATCCTGCAACAGCAGGCGCGCCGGCCGGTTTTGCAGACGAGTATCCTGCACGGCGATGCGTTCATAAAGCCCGTCGCGCCGGTAGACGAGGGATTTTTCCGCCGGCGCGGCAAGCCGGTATGCGAGGAGCGCCGGCGCGCAGCCGAGCAGCAGCACGGCTGCGGCCGCCGCAAGCTGCCGCCGGGCGCGCGCCGCGGCCGCCATTCCGGCGCAGCCGAGCAGCAGCAGGCCCACGCCTGTTCCGATGACGATATGGCCGACGCCCCAGCGCGGGATCAGCAGGAAGCCCGCGCCCAGGCTGCCGGCGATGCTGCCCAGCGTGGACCAGAAAAAAACCAGCCCCGACACGCTGCCGACGCCCGTCGCGGGATCGTCTTCGTGCAGCAGTTTGATGGCGAAGGGCGACAGCATGCCGAGCAGCAGGGCCGGCAGCAGGAACAGCAGCGAGGAGACCGCCAAAGGGCCGTGGATCATGGAAAGCTGATACGCGATTCGCGGCAGCAGTAACAGGTTCAGCAGTTGCAGCAGCAGCACGCTGATTCCGCCGGCGGCGATCACGCCGTAGAACAGGAAATTCGAGGGCCTGCGGTCCGCGAGGCGGCCGCCCAGGTAGTAGCCGAGGCTCAAGGCCGCGAGAATGATGCCGATGACACTGGAGAAGGTAAAAATGGAATTGCCGAAATAGGGCGCCAGGATGCGGGTGGCGGCGATTTCCACGATCAATACGGCCAGTCCCGTCAGGAAGACAGTGCTCGACAGACCCAGGCGGTAAAGCGGGTTGTTCATGGCAGGCTAATCTAGCACGGAAGCTCCGGGCAGTTCATCCCTGAAATGCGAAACGGAAGCTTCGCATCAGGTTTTCCAAATGGATGGTAGGACCGTACGCGCGGGAGTAATATTGAGCCTCCCGTAACCGGCCGGAGGAGAGGACACGCATGGACCATGGCAACGTCGCAAGGCCGCAACGCGTTCCACCCGTCTCGTTGGTGTTCTTTCTTTCAGGCGCCTCGGCGCTGATTTTCGAAACCTCCTGGTTCCATGTCATGGGCATCGTGCTCGGTTCCTCGGTCTGGAGCGCAGCCGCGGTGCTGACGGCGTTCATGAGCGGGCTCGCCATCGGCAACGGCGTCATGGCCGCGCGCGGTCATCGCCTTGGCAACCTGGTGCGGACCTACGTCGTCATCGAACTCGCGATCGCCTTCAGTGGCGTGCTGGTCATTTTCCTGTCGCCCGTACTGACGCCGCTGATCGGGGGCCTGCTGTCCCGGTACACCGAGAGCCATGCCTGGTTGAATCTCACCCGCTTTCTGATCGCTTGCTGTTTCCTGCTGGCGCCCACGGTGGCGATGGGCATGACGCTGCCGGTGCTGCAGAAATTGCTGCACAGCCGTCATCCCGATTTCGTACAGGCGCTCGGACGCCTCTACGGATGGAACACCATCGGCGCGGTTTGCGGCGCTCTGGCCGCCGAGTTTTTGCTGATTCATTATCTCGGAATAAAAAGCGCCGCCCTGGCCGCGGCCATGTGCAACTTCACGGCGGCGCTGATCCTGCTGCGAGGTTCAGGAGGCCAGGACAACGTATCCGCCGCGCAGCCCGATCTCGCCGGGTTTATCAGAAGCACCGGCCGGTTTCTGGTCGCGCCCTGTATCGCCGGGTTGTTGCTGCTCGCGCTCGAAATCGTCTGGTTCCGCTGCCTGCTGCTGCTCAATATCGGCTCAAGCATCATCTTCGCCATCATGCTGGCGACGGTGCTGTCGGGTATCGGCCTGGGGGGCCTTCTGGTCTCGCGCTTCCGTTTCAGGCCCGCTTCACGCGACCGGCTGCTGATCTATCTGCCGCCGGTGGCCGCGCTGTTCGTGACCCTGGGATACTATTTATATAGCTTCCTGTATGCGAGTCATTTCACTGGCGGGGTCGATTATCCGGGCTTCATCGCCTTCTCGCTGCTGCTGATGCTGCCGACCTGCATCGTGTCGGGCATCCTGTTCCCCCTCTATGGCGACAAGCTGTACGCGCAGCTGCCGGATGAAACGCGGGCGGCCGGCGCGCTCACGCTGGCCAATACATTGGGCGCGGCGCTCGGTTCCGGGCTGGCGACGTTCTGGCTGTTGCCCGCCTGCGGCCTGGAGAATTCACTGTTCCTCCTGGCGCTCGGCTACTTCATCGCGGTCGTTCCCATGATCACGGGCGGCCGCGGCCTGCGTGTGTTCCTGAAACAGATCGCCGCGCCGGCGGCGATGCTGCTGCTCGCCGTGGCCGTGTTCCCCTTCGGCGCCATGGCGCGCACCCATTTTGCATACAGCGCCGACAAATTTCCCAAGGCAAAGCTCGTGATGGTGCGGGAGGGACTGAACGAAACCTCCCGCTATTACGAATTCACAAAGTTCGGCAAACCCATCAAGCACCGCCTGGTCACCAACGCCTACAGCATGTCGGGGACCGACTTCCAGGCGCTGCGCTACATGAAGCTCTTCGTGTACCTGCCCCATGTGCTGCATCAAAATATCCATAAGGTGCTGCAGATCAGCTACGGCGTCGGCAACACCGCGGAAGCGGTGGTTTCGCTGGCTTCCGTCGAGCGCTTCGACGTCGTCGATATATCCGCGGACATTCTGAAATACAGTTACATCATTCACGACGCCAGCGGCCGTTATCCGCTGCGCGATCCCCGCACGCACGCTCACATCGAGGATGGCCGTTTTTTCCTGCAGACGACCGGTGAGAAATACGATCTCATCACCGCCGAGCCGCCGCCGCCCAAGCAGGCGGGTGTCGTCAATCTGTATACGCAGGAATATTTCGGGCTGATCCGGAGCCGGCTCAATCCGAACGGCCTCGCCAGCTACTGGTTGCCGCTGCACTCCGTCACCGAGCATGACAGCCTGGCGATCATCAAGGCCTTTTGCCTGGCCTTCGAGGATTGCAGCCTGTGGCTCGGCGGCGGCCTCGACTTCATCCTGCTCGGCAGCAACGGCGGCATCCGGCCGCAGACGGCGGAATCCTTCGCGCGCCCCTGGAGCGGGCCGCTGGCCCCCGAGCTTGCAGCGATCGGCGTGGAGACTCCGGCGCAACTGGGTCCGTTGTTCGTCGCGGACGCGGATATGCTCGACCGGTTGAGCATGCAGGCGGCCCCGGTGACGGATAATTTCCCGCACCGGATCTCGCCCGACAGCAAGCACGGGCTGAACAATTTCTCGAAATTCTACGAAAGCCTGCTCGATATCCGGCGCCGGCGCCAGGCCTTCGCCGCCAGCCCGTACGTCCGGCAAATATTCCCCGCGCCGGTCCGCGTGGAGGCGATGCGGGATTTTCATTACGAGAACCTGCTCGCGGGCCGCATCACCGAGGGCCGCTACGTGCATCTGGATTCCTATTTCTGGGAGGAACTCACGAACGTCCTTACGAAGACCCATCTTAAGGTGCTGCCGCTGCTGATGCTGGACAGCAGTCCGCGGGAGCAGCGCATCATAGACGCGGTGGGTTATGCCACCGATCCCGAGGCCCGGCTCGCCTACGCGAAGCGGCTGCTCTGCGAGCGCAAGTATAAAGAATCTGCCCGGATGCTGGAGCAGTACATCGACGGCAAGGGAGGCTTCGAGAAGGAAGCCGCGCAGAGCCGGCTCTATATGCTGGCGCGGGCGCTCGCCGGCCATCCCGCTGAATTCCCCGTCGCGGCCGATGACAAGGCGGCGGTTCAGTTCCGCAACTGGTTCCTGATCCGTTTCGGATCGAGCCGCAAGCTTTGAGGGCGCATGGATCATAAAACCGCCCCCGGTTCCCATTCCTTTATGTCCGCGGTCCCGCTGGTATTTTTTTTCTCGGGGTGCTCGGCCCTGATATTCGAAACCGCCTGGTTTCACATCATGGGCATCGTGCTCGGTTCTTCGGTCTGGAGCGCGGCCTCGGTGCTGACCGCGTTTATGGCGGGGCTCGCCTCGGGCAACGCGATAATGGCCGGCCGCGGCCACCGTTTGGGCGACCTGGTCCGGGCCTATATCATCATCGAGCTGGTGGTCGCCTGCGGCGGCTTGCTGGTTGTGTTTCTGCTGCCGGGACTGGCGCCGCGGATCGCCGCACTCTTGTCCGGGTATTCCGGCAGCCAGGCCTTGCTGAATCTGAGCCGGTTCGCGATCTCCTTTGTGTTCCTGCTGGCGCCGACGGTCGCCATGGGAATGACGCTGCCGGTCCTGCAGAAACTCCTGCACCGGTATCATCCCGATTTCATGCAGGCGCTGGGCAGGCTGTACGGCTGGAACACCATCGGCGCGGTCTGCGGCGCCCTGATCGCCGAGTTCGTGCTGATCCATTATCTTGGAATCAAGAGCGCGTCCCTGACCGCGGCCGCCTTCAATTTCGCGGCGGCGCTGATCCTGCTGCGCAGTGCGGGCGGGACAGGCTTCGCGCCGCTGGATGCCGGCGAGCAGGGCCGGCCGGGTTTCCTGAATGCTTACGTCCGTTTTCTGGCGCCGCCTTTCGTCACCGGCCTGCTGTTGCTCGCGCTTGAAATCGTCTGGTTCAGATGTCTGCTGCTGCTCAACATCGGCTCCAGCATCATTTTCGCCATCATGCTGGCCGTCGTGCTCGGTGGAATCGGCCTGGGCGGACTGCTGGTTTCGCGTTTGCAGTCCGAATCCCGCGCGCGCGACCGGTTGCTGCTGTATCTGCCCGTCGTCGCGGCATTCCTCGTGGTTGCGGGGTTTTATCTTTATAACCGGCTTTACATGACTTATTTCACGAGCGGAGGCGGTTACAGCCTTTTCATCGGTTTTGCCCTGATGCTGATGCTCCCGGCCTGTATCGTGTCCGGCATGTTGTTTCCGCTGTACGGCGACAAGCTGTACCAGCGTCTGCCGGATACGACACGCGCGGCCGGTGCGCTTACGCTGGCGAACACGGTCGGCGCCGCCCTGGGTTCCGGGCTCGCGACCTTCTGGCTGCTGCCGGTATATGGGCTGGAAATGTCGATCTTCGTGCTGGCGCTGGGATATTTCGCGGCGGTTGTTCCCATGCTCGCGATCGATCGCGGTTGGCGGGTTATGCTCAGTCAGACCGCCGCGTCGGCGGCGGCGATGCTGCTTATCGCGGGCCTGTTCCCCCGCGGCATGATGGCCGACACGCACCGGACTTTCTCGAAGCTTCGTTTCCCGGACGCGCGGCTGGTGATGGTCCGCGAAGGACTTAATGAAACATCCAAATATTACGTGTACGAGCGCTTCGGCAGGCCGTTCAAGCATCGCCTGGTAACGAACGCATACAGCATGTCCGCGACGGATTTTATTGCGACCCGTTATATGAAGATGTTTGTATACCTGCCCCATGTGTTGCGCCAGGATTTACGGAAAGTGCTGCAGATCAGCTACGGAGTCGGCAGCACCGCGGAAGCGGTGATTTCGCTCGATACTGTCGAGTCTTTCGATGTGGTGGATATCTCCAGGGACGTGCTCGAGAACAGCGCCATCATACACGCCGCCACCGGCCGCTATCCGCTGCGCGACCCGCGCACGCGCGCCCACATCGAGGATGGCCGCTTTTTCCTGCAGACCACCCGCGAAAAATACGATCTCATCACCGCGGAGCCGCCGCCCCCGCAACAGGCGGGAGTTGTGAACCTGTACACGCAGGAATATTTCGAATTGATCCGCAAGCGGCTGGAGCCGCATGGCCTGGCGACTTACTGGCTGCCGGCGCATGCCATGAACGGTCTGGACGCGCTGGCGATCATCCATGCCTTCTGCGATGCGTTCGAGGATTGCAGCCTGTGGGCGGGCGGCGGCCTGGACTTTATTCTGCTCGGCAGCAATGGCGGCATAGCGCCGCTGCCGATGGAGCGGTTGGAGCGTCCCTGGCAGTCCGCCCTCGCGGGCGATCTGGACGACATCGCTTTGGAAAAGCCGGAGCAACTGGCGGCGGCTTTCATGGCGGATGCCGGATTCCTACAGGGGTTGTTCATGAACGTGCCGCCGGTGACGGATAATTTTCCGCACCGGATTTCGCCGGACGAGAAAGGGATTTTCACTTTCTACGAGGTATATACGTTTCTGCTTGACGTCGAGCGGCGGAAAAAACTGCTTGCGGAAAGCGAGTATGTGAAGAGCATATTTCCCCCGGAGCTCATCACTGCCGCCCTGCCTTATATCCATTACGACTTTATGATCGCCCACTTCAAGGACGGAGGCATAAAGCTGAAGTCCGGTTTCTGGGATGAGCTGGCCGACATCCTGACGCAGACCGATCTCAAGGTCTTGCCGCTGCTGCTGCTGCACAGCACGCCGCGGGAGCAGCACATCGTCGATGCAGTCGGGTTCGCGGCGGATCCTGAGGCCGCGCTGGCCTATGCCAAGCGCCTGCTGGCCCGGCGCAGCTACGAGGAGGCGGCGCGCCGGTTCGAGCACTACATCGACGGCAAGGGAGGTTTCGCGAATGAACCCGGGCAGAGCCGCTTTTACTTGCTGGCAAGGGCGCTCGCCGGCAACCCGGAATTACCCGTCGCAGCCGGCGGCGCGGCGGGGGCCGCATTCCAGGACTGGCTGTTGCGGCGTTTCCCGCCGCAACAGCCAGCCGCCAAGGCGAAAACGGCGACAAAGAGTGTTAAATCAAAAAAGACGAATCGCACGCAGAAACGTGCAACCCGCAAGAAACGCTCTTGAGACGGGCATCCGCGGAGTTCAGGCCTCGATGCCGTTCCCGGGGGCGCCTTGCCGGTATTCCAGCGGAGTTAACCCAGTCTGTTTCTTGAAAGAACGGTTGAACGCGGACTTGCTGTGGAAACCGACTTCCATCGCGATTTCCAGCACTCCCTTTTCCTTCAAAACCGGATCGGACAGCATCGAGGCGGCTTCGCCTACGCGATGGTGGTTGATGAACTCGCAGAAATTTTTTCCATAGTGCACATTCAGCAGGATTGAGAGCGCCTTGGGTGATATCGACAGCTTCTCCGCGAGATCGTCCAGCTTTAAATCCGCCTGCAGATAAGGCTTGTGCCGCCGCATGTACCCCTCGACCTTGTCGATATGTTCCCGCTTGATGCCGCTTTTTTCCTGTGGAGTAAGAGCCGCCTTTTGCTTGAGGCCCTCGAAGCGGGGTGAGTACTGCAGGGCAAAGTAAAGGGTTGCGCTCAGGGCAAACAGCCAGACGGTATCCAGGAACGGGGCATAAAAAGGCAGCACCTTGGCAAGGGGCGCGGCGGTTTCGCCGTTGTAATGCCAGAAAACGATCATGAGTGGTGTCAGGCTCCAGCCTACACGGGACACCAGATATGCGATTACCAGCAGTTGCAGCCAGGTGAAATCGACTTTGCCGATGTTGGAATAGCGGTCTTCGAGCAGGCGCCGGTAACGGCGCAGGTTGATGAAACAAAGCCCCGCGTAGATGTTGCGCGCGATCTGCATCATGGCGTATACGGCGATGATGCGGGCCTCGCCCTCGGTTACGACCGAAAGATCGATCAGATTTTCCACGTCCTGCAAATTCATCACGCAGGCGCCGATAAGGGCGATAATCAGGATCGCCGCGAGGTGGGGATGGATTTCCCTGCCCCATGCAAAGCCCTTGAACAAGAGGGTTCTGGTGTACCAGTACAGCAGGAAGCCTTCCAGTACGATGGAATTTCCCTCGGCGGTGAGCATCGACACCATGACCGGGGGGGAGAATTTAACCGCAACCGGACTGTACAGCAGGACGCTAAGCACGGTGCTTACCGATTGCACGAGCAGGAACAGCGCCAGCACCCGGTTACTGGAGCGGTTCCCGGCATTCGATCGGTAGAGGAACAGGCCGATGAGCAGTCCGATAAACGCCGAGGTGAGAACGGCCATATCTCTGAAACTGAATATCAGGCCTGTCATTGGGTGCTGCTTCTTCAACCGGGAAAAAAAGTGCGCCTAATGTACCAAAAAGGCCTGAATACGAGTAGCGGATCACTACCAGGAGCGTACTGATTTCGGAAGTTACCGAATTCGGGGCGCAGCCGGACATGGTTTTATCCATACTGCGCGGGCTCGCACTTCACCGCCCCATAACGGTCGGAGTGCGCGCTCTAGAGCCGCCGTGGATCTAGCTGGTTCCATGGCGGCTTTTTTTTAAGAGGCTTTGAACCGGCCCGGCCCCTCCGGAGCTTCATGGGACGCGCGCAACAAAAGCCCCGCGCTTGTTATAAATCCGGGTTGCTTGCCTCAGGAATGGCCGCCATCCCGCCATCCTTATATACTCTCCGCCGGCGCCTTGTTATGTAAGAGTGAGGGGTGATATGCGCGTCCTGATACTGCCTTTGATCCTGTCGTTGCTGGCCGGCTGCGCCGGCGACACGCCGCGCATGGCGGCGGTGAAGTTTCCGTTTCCGGCGCACCAAGGCCCCGGGCCTTATTGCCGGGTGGCGCCCGGGTCCGCGGATGAGGACGCCCGCAAGGCTTACCGGGTGTGGAAGGAAACGCTGGTGCGCAGCGAGGGCGCCAACGGTTTCCGGCGCGTGGTCCGTCCCGACACCCCGGACGGCATCCCCAACTCCACCGTTTCCGAGGGCATTTCCTACGGCATGATTCTCGCGGTCTACTTCGACGACCAGCCGCTGTTCGACGACCTGTTCCGCTACTCGCTGCACTGGGCCAACGAAACCGGCCTCATGAAGTGGTACATCAATCCCGAGGGCACCGCCGCCTGTCCGCGCAGCAAGACCTGCGGCGCCGCCAGCGACGCGGACGAAGATATCGCCTTCGCGCTGATCATGGCGGACCGGCAATGGGGCGGCAGCGGCGCGCTCGACAAGAGTTACCGCGATTACGCGCTGCGCCACATCGCGCTGGTCAAGCGCTACGAAGTGACGCCCGGTTACGTGTTCACGCCCGGTAACGAGTGGAAGGGGGACGTCGTAAACCTGTCGTATTTCGCGCCCGCCTTCTACCGCATCTTCGGGCGCTATTCCCGGGACGAGGAATTCTGGAACAAGGTTATCGATGTGAACTACGAGCTGCTGTTCAAAACGCTCAACAAAAAGAACGGCAATCTCGACAACGGCCTGGTGCCGGCCTGGAGCGACCTCGAGGGCAAACCGACCGAGGCCTTCAAAGGCGCGCTCACTTATCACCAGACCGACTCCGTGCGCACGCCCATCCGCCTGGCGCTGGACTACTGCTGGAACGGCGAACCCAGGGCCAAGACCTACCTCGACAAGGTCAGTGACTTTTTCGTCAATATCGGCGCCCATCGCATCAGCGACGGCTATCTGCTGGACGGCACTCCGCATCCGGAAGTCGGCCCGCTGCGGAAATCCTCATCCGCCGTCTTCGTCGCCAGCGCCGGCATTGCCGCGATGGCCGCGGGCGGCGACCCGAAATTCGTGCAGGAGACTTACGAGCTGCTGCAACCGCTCAACCTGAACATACGCAGCATCTATTACCAGCTTTCCTGGACCGCCATGGCGCTCAATTTCATGAGCGGCAATTATTTCGACATGACGAGCGTTGAACAGGAATAACCACTCTTGCCGTAAATTACCGGCAGCGAGGCTATGCAATACGCATGAACCATGGTATTACGTTCGGAGCGCCGGGCGAGAGACCTGAGAAGGCTTTATAGATAACACAGCGTTTGGAGAGTCCCATGAGAACCCTGCTGATAACCCTGATCGTCCTGCTGCAATTCAACCTTCACGGCTGCGCCGGCGAGCCGCCGGTCACGGCGGAGACATTCCGCAAGGGCGTGCCGGAATCCGAAAGGGAAAGTTTCGAAGTGAGCCATACCCTCTACGGGGTGGCGGGCACTTTCAAGCGGAAAACCGCCGAATGCCTGAATACCACCATAACCTCGCAATCCGGAACGCAAAAGGTGGTGACACGCTGGAACCCGTCCTTTACCGCCACTCCCGACAATGCGGAACTGCAACTGAGACGCGCGCAGAACGCCTCCGAACAGGGTCAGCTGATAATGGTGGTGGACATAACGCCCACGAGCCCGAAGAAAACCCGTATCGATATATACAAGTCGGGAGTTCCCGATGTCATTCTCAGGACGATCAGGAAGTGGGCTCTCGGCAAGGATATCGGCGGCTGCCCCGATATGATGGAAACGATAGCTCCTTAAATATCGATTCGGATTTCACAACGGCGCCGTCGTCGTTTCCTGCATGTGGCCCGGAATCCGCTTTGCTTCTTCCGGGCTACGAAACCGCGGTGTAGGTTGGGGTGAATGCAATGAACCCCAACAAAATACAATTTCGAAAACCTCGCCCGGGGTTGCATAGGCTCACCGCAACCGGGCTGCGTTTGAATGAATGCTGCCCCGTGCGCGAAGATTTTTACAACGGCGGCGGTGTCGCTTCCAGTTCCAGTGCGCCGCCGTTGATGGCATACGCCAGCTTGTCCAGTAATTCAATGCGCTGCACGGAAGTCAGATTCGGGCTCAACTGCATGATGTCCAGGTTGTCGTCCTGCCGCCACTTGCCGGCGGCGAGGGCATTGTCGACGATGGCGAGGCTCTTGCGGTAGGCATCCTGGTTTTGCGCCGGATCGACCGTTTGTTGCGGCTGAGCGGCTGCTGCTTCGCCATTATGCTGCGCCTCGCCCGCCAGCTCTTCCCGTAAAATGCCGCGCACCAGCGCCGCGATCTGCGTCACCTCCACGCCGGAGTCGTGCGCGGCGGCGCTTTCATGGCCGATGTTCCGCGGCAGCATTCCCTGGACCGCGCCGTCATCTTGACGCCAGAGGATATAAAAACCGGCCACCTGTACGCACAGGATTGCGCCGAGCAGACAATGAGTGATCGAGATTTTCATGTTGGATACCTGGTCTGGAAGAAGGCCCGGCGTCGCGACGCCGGGCCGGTTTTAAAGAGAGCGGAACCGTTAATCCAGTCTGCGTGAATCGTGCGAGGCCGACAGCTGGATGCATTCGTTCGTCGCCAGATTCTTGTTAACGGTGATCAGCACGCCGTTGGTCAGCCCGTTCACCAGTTGCACCGCATCCTTATACAGCGCGCTGGCCGGCGGGATGAAGCACGAGAAGGTGTTGCCCGCGTCATCGCGACCGCCGACCGACACCGAGCTACCGATCGAATAGACCGCATATATATAAGTGGTGAAGGGCGTTACCACGGTCGAGTAGCGATTGTTCCAGGCGCCCGACATAAAGCCGGAGGCGGGATTGACGAACACATATCCGCCCAGGTAGGCGCCGGTGGCGAACACAGTGGCGGGGAAAATCATTGCAGCGAGCAAAGCCGAGTACACAAGTTTCTTCATTGTTAATATCCCTATCGTTTGAATTCGGCCATTGTGCAAACCGGATGGCCGGGAGTCCGGCTTGCTGAGGCTAGCAACAAAGCTTTGCCGCCGGATCGCACCTTGGTATTAGTGGTTATTACCTAAATAATCCGCCATTCCCGCCGAAAATTTGCATCTTCTGTCCCCCTTCGTCCCGAAGGGAGATGGCTCAGGTCCCGTTGGGCTAAGCTCTGCATTAAGCCCTGCATAGTAAAGAGAAAGTAGTTGCGATGAGTTTGGGAATCGCAACAAATAAATCCTCCCCCCATGGGGCGGCCACAGAAAGCCTCCTGTCGGAAATGCCGGCGCTTGCCGGGGGTTTCATTGACACCCGAGGGGGTGATTGCTAGATTCAGTTACGCAGCCTCACAAATGTGCGTATCTTCGAGGGCTCCCTGTTCTTTTATTGGGGGAGAATGGATGCATAAGTCAGATTGGCTATATACGGGAGGAATCCATGAAAAAACTGCTATTCATTTCCATGCTGCTGTTTTCCCTGAATGCTTGCAATCACTTCGATGACGATGATTGCAAAACCAACGTCGGGGGTTGTGCCGACGACAAATACAGTTGCCCCGGGGCGGATCACTGTTACGAATCAAAGGCCGCCTGCTCCTCCAGCGGCGAGTGCTGATTGCATGCATCCGGTAAGCGGCCTTGGGCCGCTTACCGCTTTTCAGGGCATGGTCTTGCCGTTTTGAAATGAACCGGATAATGCTGCTGCTGGGCGCGGTATCGATCGGAGCCTTCGGCTTCGGCGCCGGCTATTACTGCGCGGCGGATTCGAGCAATCAGAGCCAGGACGCGGCCGCGCCTGTCGTAACGGCCGATGCCGAACAGAAGCTTGCCGAGGCGATACAAGAGATCAGACGCCTGCAGGGAGCCGCCGCGAATACTGCCGCGCGCGCCGCGCCCGGGGCGCGCGTTGTAAAGCCGCAAACCTACGCCGTGCTGGCCGATAAACTGGACAAGCTCCCCGAGCCTTTCATCGAAGCCCAGCTGGAGAAATATCTGGGACGTGAATCGCTGGAGAAGATTTCCGATACCCGGGCCTTTTCCCGGCGACTGCTGGAAGTGGCGCTGGAGGATCAGGCTGAGCCGCCCACGGACGACGATGCGGTTCATCCGGTCGACATTCAGTTCTCCAAGTCCCCGCTGTACGGCAAGCAGATGCTTGCGCAGGACGTCGCCGTTTCCAAATATGAACCGCTGTTCGCGCACATACTCAGCAACGAAGCGGGCGAGGTTATCGTCAAGTGGCAGGACGCCGGCAGCGGCGAGATACTGATCTTCCAAAAAATATCCATCGGCCCGGGCAGCGAACCATACGTAGTGGCGACTCCGGCGACGGGCTGGAGAAACACCCTTTACCGCGTCAGCCTCAACAGCATCGATGATTCCGTGAAGCTGATGGGGTCCAATGCCTACAATGTTTCACAGGTGTACGATGACGGGGGCCGCAAACCGAACACGGAGGTCATCCAGGACCTGGTCTCAATGGGCCTGGCGGTTCCGAAACGGCCGGTAAAATAGCAAAGCCACCAACGGCGGGCGCACAGAACCACCAGATAATCGTCCATTTCAACCGTAGTTTGAGGGGCCTAACCTCAACAGAACAAATACGTCCCCCTTCGGAACGAAGGGGGATGCTGAAAGCAGGGGGCGTGTTCGGAGAATGCGCATAAGAACAACATAAAGAAAAAATTATGAGAATCTTGCTTCTATCACTAAGCGCATTACTCTTAACTGCCTGCTCCGGCAGCAAACCCTATCCCGATCTTCCCGATAAGAACTTCGGCGTTAAAACCGTTTCCGACTCCGGCGCGATGCTTGAGAACGGCGAAGCCTCGCTCGATATTTACGCGGTCAACGCCGACTGCGCGACTCTATATAAAGGAACGCTGCAACTCAATCAACCCGTTGTTGAATTCGGCCTGCCTCCTAAACAGCAGAGCTACCTCGTCTTCACCTTTAATACCTCCGGCCAAAACTCCGGTTCCGGCAACACGGTTCAAGGCGCCTTTCTCACGCCTAAAACCGCCTACCGCTACATGGCCGAAGTCAGTTATGTCGATACCATCTACAAGGTTAAGGTCTTCGAAATGAACCCGGCCGGAAGGCAAAGCAGGCAGCTGGAGCTTAAAGATTTGAGCGGTTGTAAAAACAATTAGGCTTGCCCGGAGGCGCGCCAAGCGTTTCAGGTATGTACACATGAAATCAAAACTCTTGATAACCGTTATTCCGGCGTTGTTGATAGTCGCGTCATCGGCCCAGGCCGATCAGGCTGCCTCGATCGGATATTCCTCCGTCAAAGAGGCGCTGGACAGCCTGAAGAAAAAACCCGGTGTGGAGATCAGCGACCGCAACGGCTGGACCATCATCACCGAAAAGGGCGCAAAGGAGCTGGTTGTGTGGTCCTTCGCTCCCCGCTCCGATCCGGCGTATCCCGCCGTTGCCAAGCGCAATGTGTATGAAAAGGACGGCGGAATATACGTCGACCTGAACATTCTATGTCACGCACCCCGGCCGGACTGCGATAATTTCCAGGCCCAGTTCAAGTGGCTGAACGAACAGATGACCCAGGGCATGCAGGCCGCACCGCAAACGGATTCGGCTCCGCAGACCAAACAGTGGGAACCCGATGCAAAACAGATAGCGGCGGCCAAAGACCTCGCCCGGCAATATCTGAAGCTGCTGGACGAGGGCCGGTACCAGGAAGCATACGAGCTGCTCGCTCCCGGCATGCAGAAACTGATGTCGTTCAAGGAGTGGAGCAAACATTCGGCGGACTTCCGCCTGGAATCCGGCGGCGACCCCGTCCACGAAATCGCCAGGCTGAGCTGGCACAAGGATCCCCCCGGCGCAGCTTACCCCGGCGTTTACGCAGCCTTCGACCTCAACTGCCGGTATACCAATATCAATTTCTGCACCGAAACCCTGATCCTGCATCAGCAGGACACGGGCGAATTCCGTGTTATGCGCCATGAACAGAATGTCGTCGATAAGGATGCCGAAAAGAAAATCCTGGAAGATTCTATGAAGAAGAATGCTTTGTGATGAGAGGTGCAGGGAGGGTTTATTGTTGCTGAAGTACATTAAAAAAAGGCAAGGGGTCTGAGCTGAGGTAAGCGTCACAAGCTGCAGGGATACCGCCAAATTGGCCTAGGGGCGTGGCATTGTTGAGGTTCAGTTTTTTCCCTAGATTTCCACTTCCGATATGAATCAACGAGTCGGGTTTCTCGATTGATTGCCTTCATTGATAAAGTCTTGTATTTCGGATATGGGTATGTGGTCGCTGGTATTCCGGCCATACCAGACTCTGGAGATGCGCCCGTCTTCCAGGAACAGGAAATCGGCCGGCACGATGCGCGGATGCGGATTGTTGCTGGGGCGCCCGCCTTTGGCTATTCCGCGAATGATCCGGGGCATTTTAAACAGAATCGCCTTGAGCAAGGCGCCAGCGGAATGTTCAATGCCGTATTGGTTGTAAATTTCAAGGTTTGGATCGGCGAGCATGATGAATGGCCGTGGGTGCTTTGCGACGTAACGCCGGACTTTTTCCACCGTGTCGCTGAATACGGTAATAATTTTGAGATTTTGTTGTTGCCACGCTTTGTGATTGTGTGTGAGTTCGTAAACACGGAAATTGCAGAAAGGGCAACCCGCGTCCCTAAAGAATGACAGCATTATGCGTTTGCCTACGTGGTCACTCAAACGAAAGGGGTTGCCGTATATATCGGTAGTGTGGAAATCGATACCTTGGCACGGTGCTTTTAGTCGCATGATGGTCTCCTTCGGGTGACGAATTTTAACCTATATTCAAGAGGCCAAACCGCAGAACTTATCCATGGGGGCTTTGCTATCAAAGACTTTTTAAGGATTAAAAGGGGGTTTTAGCCTCGACCTGCCGGCCGCAATTCCTTATAGTACGCCCCCTCCGATTCCTTATATATGTCAGGTTTTTCCCTTGATCACCGCCTCCAATATCACCATGCAGTTCGGGCCTAAGCCCTTGTTCGAGAATATTTCCGTCAAGTTCGGGAATGGGAACCGTTATGGGCTGATCGGGGCCAATGGCTGCGGCAAGACGACGTTTATGAAGATTCTGGGCGGGGATCTGGAGCCGACGTCGGGGAATGTGTCCGTGCAGCCCGGTTTTCGGGTGGGGAAGCTGAGCCAGGACCAGTTCGCCTTCGAAAAATACAGCGTGCTGGATACGGTGATCATGGGGCATGCCGAGCTGTGGAAGGTGAAGCGCGAGCGGGATCGCATTTATGGTTCGGCCGAGATCACCGAGGCCGACGGCATGAAGGTGGCGGAGCTGGAGATCAAGTTCGCGGAGCTGGACGGTTATACGGCCGAGAGCCGGGCCGGGGAGCTGCTGATCAGCGCCGGTATCGCGGAGGAATTGCATACCGGCCCGATGAGTGAAGTGGCGCCGGGCTGGAAGCTGCGCGTGCTGCTGGTGCAGGCTCTGTTCGCAGACCCCGATATCCTGCTCCTCGACGAGCCGACCAATAACCTGGATATCCACACCATCCGCTGGCTGGAAAACGTGATCAACGAGCGCAAGAGCACGATGGTGATCATTTCCCACGACCGGCATTTTCTGAATACGGTATGCACGCACATGGCCGATATCGATTTCGGCGAGCTGCGCGTGTATCCGGGTAACTATGATGATTTTATGCTGGCTTCCACCCAGGCGCGGGAACTGGTGATGGCGGAGAACGCCAAGAAGTCCACCCGGATCGCGGAGCTGCAGCAATTCGTGAGCCGCTTCTCGGCCAACGCCTCGAAGGCGCGGCAGGCGACGTCGCGCGCGCGGCAGATCGAGAAGATCAAGCTGGAGGAGATCAAGCCTTCCAGCCGCCAGAGCCCGTACATCGTGTTCAACCAGGAGAAGAAGCTGCATCGCCTGGCGCTGACGCTGGAGAACCTGGGGCACGGCTTCGATGGCGAGAAACTGTTCGAGAAGGGCAATCTGCTGCTGGAAGCCGGCGCCCGCCTCGCGGTGATCGGTGAGAACGGCGCGGGCAAGACCACCTTCCTGCGCTGCCTGATGGGCGAGTACACGCCGAACAGCGGCAGCGTGAAATGGGCGGAGAACGCGAGCGTGGGCTACGTGCCGCAGGACAGCACGCGCGATTTCGACAACGATCTCACGCTGTTCGACTGGATGAGCCAGTGGCGCAAGCCCAGGCACGATGACCAGTCCGTGCGCGCCATGCTCGGGCGCCTGCTGTTCACCGCCGACGATTATAAAAAGAAGGCCAGGGTCTGCTCCGGGGGCGAGAAGAACCGCCTGCTGTTCGGCAAGCTGATGATGCAGGACCACAACGTGCTGGTGATGGACGAACCCACCAACCATATGGACATGGAGGCCATCGAGGCCTTGAACTGGGCGCTGGAAAATTATTCCGGCACGCTGATCTTCGTCAGCCATGACCGGGAATTTGTTTCTTCGCTCGCAACGCGCGTGCTGGAAATCAAGGGCCGGCGGTTTATCGACTATCAGGGCACTTATGACGAATACCTGGCGCACCAGGATGCGCTGGCTGCGGCAGCGGCGGCCAAGACTAAAACTGCCAATGCCGGTTCGGGGCGGCGTAAGTAAGTCCAAATTACACTGTAATCCCTCTCCTCGCGGGAGAGGGTATGGGTGAGGGTGCTATACAAAAATGCTTTTTCATTCCCCTCATCCTGCCCTTCTCCCTTAGGGAGAAGGAACATTTTTCCGGAAACGGTGATCCACGCCATCCCCTGATTTTACGCTGCTTCGCCGAGCTGGGGAGAATAAAGGCTTGCATCGCATGCTGCATTACCTAGAATAGTTAAAATTGTTAAAGGGGGCAGCATGCGCAGTTGGTATGCCATGAGATGGGCTATGTTGAGTCTGGCTGTTTCTCTGATGGCTTGCGCGCCTGTCCAGAACTATCCTCCTGCCGACGTGCCCTTCAACGATCATCGCTCGGATGAGGAAATCCAGGCGGTGTTCGATCGGAATAAATCCCAAGTGTATGCCGTTTACCAGGGCTTTTTGGTCAGGTATGGCGTGATAGAGGCTCACATTATATATTCAATAACCATTGAGCCTTCCGGCGCGGTATCTCAATGCGAAATTCTGAAAACCGATCTTGCTAATCCGTACTTGGGTAAAAAAACCTGCGAGAAGATACGGCTTTTAAACTTTGGCCCCAAGAACATGAGCCGTATCACTATAAAGTATCCCATTGATTATTTGCCAAGATAAAAACGGCGCCTTACGGCGCCGTTTTTGTTTCTGCTGAGTGTGTTCCGGCGTTATTGGTCAAGAAAGCGCGCGGAATAAATGCCAGTACTGTCGCCATCCTGCAAGGCGCTGTTCCACCATACCATCTGTCATCCCAGACGCATTGTCTTTGCGGCGTTCATTTTTATTTTTCAATATGGCGAAAACACATGGCCGAGTCTAAACTCAGTACGGGCTGAATAAACTTCCGGGAGGCCGGGATGAAATTGGATAACATTTTAATCATCGGGGCGATGCTGTTGCTGTTATTGTCACCGGCGCATGCAGAAAATCCGGCCGATTATCCCGAACTCAGTGGGCTGCCCGAAGAAGACATACCCGATGTTTCTATCAGGCGCGAGGACCCGAAAAGTGTCGTTGAGAATCCTTCGGTAACGGCCGCGTTGAAGGATGTTCGAAAGGCATGGGATGTTTCTAACGGAGATGTAGATGGAAAAGATGAGGCTGAGGACACGAAGAAAAAGAAGGCCTTCGGTTCCCTGGTGACGCATAATGTTGGAATTACTCATCCAAAAGATATAAAGAGCAACATCGGATATTCTTCAATAGCGGAAGCCTTGCTGGATTTGAGCAAGCAACCGAATGTTTCATTCAAGATGGAGCGTGGATGGCTGGTAGCCAACCAGCAAGTCGGCGATGATTTGTTCATCTGGTCATTTACACCGGAGTCACACCCAGTCTATCCCGCCATTGCCAGGCGCAGACTTTATAAGAAGAATGGTATTTACTATATAGATACAGTTGTTTCGTGTCAGAACGCCAGCCAAGTGGCATGCGACAGATTTTTAGCGGAATTTGACCAGAAGAATCAGAAAATATTGGATCAGATGAAGAATCTGGATGGGGCGAAAATAGCTGGGCGTAAAGAGCCGTACACGGGTCCGAGGGTGAAGGTTTGCAGGCCCGGCTTTTTAGAGTGCGACGAAATAACAAAAAAGTAAAACCGATCCGTTATTTATTTATTTGTTTCGGAGACAAACTTTACTCACCCCTGGCTTCGGGGGTTCTCTGCCGTCCGACTCGTGATACGCCACCGTACACTCTATCATCCCCAGACGCGTTCCCTTCAGGATGAAGGGGGATAAAGGTACCTTTTTTTGTGCCTTCGTGCGTTATTCGAGCTATCCATGCCCTCGCCCCCTTCGGGACCTGCTCTACAGCAGTTCAAATTCGCTCCTGGCGACTTTGTTGTGAGAGTTCCTTTTATTAATGGCTTATAATCTCAAGCCTTGTCCCAGCCCAAGGTCGAGCCATGCACAGTCTGAAACTCAAAACCTCCGCTTCATTCCTTTTATTAACCCTGTTCCTGTCCGCGCCGGGCTATGCCGGCGAGCCGGATAAGTCGGCCCTTAAGAAAGCCGGGATTGCGGCGGAACACATCCAGCGGCTGGAGCAGGTGTTCCAGGGCTATGTGGATGACAGGCAGATGGCGGGCTCCGTGATCATGCTGTCGCGGCGGGGCCAGGTGGTGTACCAGAAGGCCTTCGGGATGCAGGACCGCGAAGCCGGCATACCGATGCAGGTCGATACGATTTTCCGCATCGCCTCGCAGACCAAGGCGCTGGTCAGTCTCGGGGCCATGATCCTGCAGGAAGAGGGGCGGCTGCTGCTCAGCGATCCGGTCGGCAAATACATTCCCGAGTTCATGCAGACCACGGTCGCGGAACCCCGCAACGGCGGCGGTTATAAAATCGTGCAGGCCAGGCGGCCCATCACCATCCACGATCTTATGACGCACACTTCCGGTGTCAGCTACGGCCGCGGTACCGCCGCGGATCTATGGGCCAGGGCCGGTATCCAGGACTGGTATTTCGCGGACCGGCAGGAACCGATCGCCGATACCGTGCGCCGCATGGCGGCGCTGCCCTTTGACGCGCAACCCGGCGAACGCTGGATCTACGGTTACAGCATCGATATTCTCGGCGTCGTCATCGAAAAGGCCAGTGGTCAGTCGCTGGATGCTCTCCTGCGGGAGCGGATTTTCAATCCGCTCGGCATGAAGGACACGTATTTTTATCTGCCGCAGGACAAGGCGAACCGTCTGGCCGCGGTATACACCCCTCTCGAAAAGGTGCTGGCCCGGGCGCCGGCCGCCGGTATGGACGGCCAGGGCGCCTACGTCGACGGGCCGCGCAAGAGTTTTTCCGGCGGCGCGGGCCTGTTATCGACAGCGCCGGATTACATGCGCTTTTTGCAGATGATGCTGAACAACGGCGAGCTCGATGGCAAACGTATCATCTCCCGGAAAAGTGTCGAGCTCATGACCGTCGATCATTTGATCACCTCCGAATTTCAGCCGGGTAACGGCTTCGGCCTCGGCTTCGCCGTCACCAAGAACCCGGGCGCGCGGGGCGTCGTGGGCACGGTAGGCGAATACGGCTGGGGCGGCGCTTATCATTCCACCTACTGGGCGGATCCCAAGGAACAACTGGCCGTGGTGTATTTCACCCAGCTGCGCCCCGACACTCCGTTGAAGGACCATGACACCCTGCGCGCGCTGGTGTACGGGGCGTTGAACGACTGATATTTATCCTCATATAAAGAATTGGCAGGAATCGCATTTCCTGTCTTGATAAAAAGTTCTTTGACCCATGCTGGGCACTTGGGTTAATAATTAACTAATTAGTTAATTATATAAATGAGGGTTTGCTCTTGGATACTACGTCCAAAGTACCGCGTATTCTGCCGCGACGGGGTGGGCAGGATGCGATGTCAGGCAAGGTTTTCTGGTCACCTGGAAAGTCCTTATGGATCTCGGGGATGTATCTTGGCGGAGTGCTGGGGATTGCATCAGCTTTTAGCCGGGAAGCATTTCTTTTGTTTCTGTTTTCCACCGGCCTCACGATACTGGGAGGCCATTCCCTGGGTATGCATCGCCGGTTGATCCATAACAGTTTTGAATGCCCGCTGTGGCTCGAATACTTTTTGGTTTATCTGGGAGTTTTGGTTGGCATGGCTGGGCCGTTCGGCATGATTCGGACTCACGACATGCGGGATTGGGCGCAGCGCCAGCGACAGTGCCACGATTATTTTGCCCACCGCCGTTCCTTTTTCACCGACTGGTTCTGGCAACTCCATTGCAGCGTCCGGCTGGAATACGAACCTGAGTTCCAGCCTGAAACGCGAATAGCACAAGATCGTTTCTACTGGTTTCTCGAAAGAACCTGGATGTGGCAACAATTACCTTGGGCAAGTGTGCTTTTTTACTTCGGAGGCATAAGCTGGGTGCTATGGGGTATTTGCTTGCGGGTAGCGATTATTAACACCGGTCATTGGCTGATAGGTCACTTCGCGCATAACGAAGGCCAGCGCTACTGGCATGTCGAGGGTGCAGCAGTGCAAGGGTATAACATCCCCTTCTGTGGCTTAATCACCATGGGAGAATGTTGGCATAACAACCACCATGCCTTTCCAGGTTCGGCCCGGCTGGGGCTGTATCGCAACCAGTTGGATCCAGGATGGTATACGCTACGCGTATTCGAATGGTTTGGCCTGGCGTGGAATCTTCAGCAGCCGGGTGATCTCCCTCATAGAGCGGAACTTAAGGCGATCGCGGAACCGAAACCTTGCTGCATAAAGGCCTTGTTGAAACTGGCATAGGTTAAGGATATGGAAAAGATAAATCTCATTTTCGAGGCGCTATCATCCAATCCACGCAGGCGCATCCTGAATTATCTCTCTGGCACGGACCTGACAGCGGGCGAGATCGCGGAGCGCTTCGAGATGAGTAAGCCCGCTTTATCCAAGCACCTTAAAATTCTGGAGAGCGCCGGTCTGGTCAGGAGTGACAAGAAAGGACAGTTTGTCTATTACAGTCTTGTTAGAGAAAGCCTGGTCAACAATCTTTACGATTTTATTGCCAATTTCTGCCCCGAAGGCTTGCCGCTCAAACGGGAGAGTAAGGCTGTAGCGAAAAGCAAAAAACGGAGGTAGCGCTAATAACGGAAAGCCCGAGACGAGCAAGAAAAATAAAAAGGCCTGGAGCACACACTCCAGGCCTTTTTTGTGTCAGCCAGTTACTGCTGGATGTTGACCGTATAATCCTCGACTTCTCCGCGCGTAAACGATTCACAGGGCTGCGGCAGGCTGCCGCGCTTCATGGAGACGCGCATGCGCGTCGTCCCGGTTGCGGTGCCGGAGGGGATCGTAATGTTGGCGGTGCGTGCCGTCGTGCCTGAACCGCTGTAGAGCTGTTCGCTGCCGGCGAACTGGCCGTCCCGGTTTAAGTCGATCCAGACTGCCCAATATTCGGTTTGTTTGGACGATTTGAAGGCCGGAGTCAGCACCTGTTGCGTGCTGAGGCCGCGGCGGACATTGAATGTCTGCGCGGTCGCGTTCAGATATCCGCCGTTGCTGCCCGAGGCGTAATTCACGCCGCCCAGCTTCACGCCGGCCACCCATTCGGCGGAGGCATCAGTGCCGCGGCTGCTGCAATAAGACGGCGGCGGGGCTGACACGGTGATTTGCACGCTGGCGCTCGCGGACAAGCCCTGGTTGTCGGTTACCGTCGCGGTCAGGGTGTGCGTGCCCACCGAGAGGCTGGCCGGCGAGACGATGGTTCCGTCAATCGAGGACCGCCAGGTGACCCGGGAAGCAATATTGCCGTCCTCCGGATCCGTCGCCTGCGCGGCAAGCGTTACCGCCGTCGGCTGCTGGAAAGTCTGGCCATTCGCCGGCGAAGCAATCGTGAGCTGTGGCGCGGCGTTCGGGCGCATCGTCAGGGTGATGCTCGCGGTGGTCGTCAAGCCCAGGGAATCGGTGACGTTGGCGGTGATGATATGCGTGCCTGCCGACAGGTTGGCGGGGGAGGTGATAACGCCGTCGATGGACGAGCTCAGGTGTACCTGCGAGTCCAGATTCCCGTCTTCCGCGTCGCTGGCGCTTACCGAAATCGTAACCGGGTTGTTATTGACGCTGATGCTGCCTTGATCGCCGGGGCTGAGTATCGAGACCGTCGGCGCGGCATTCGGACGCATCGTCAGCGTGATGCTCTTAGTGGTGGTTGCGCCCAGGGAATCGGTGACGCTGGCGGTGACGATATGCGTGCCCGCCGACAGGTTGGCGGGAGAGGTGATGACGCCGTCGATGGACGAGGTCAGGCGCACCTGCGAGCTGATGTTCCCGTCTTCCGCGTCGCTGGCGCTTACCGAAATCGTAACCGGGTTGTTATTAACGCTGAAACTGCTTTGATTGGCGGGGCTGAGTATCTGGACAGTCGGCGCGGCGTTCGGACGCATCGTCAGCGTGATGCTCTTGGTGGTGGTTGCGCTCAGGGAATCGGTGACGCTGGCGGTGATGATATGCGTGCCCGCCGACAGGATGGCGGGGGAGGTGATGACGCCGTCGATGGACGAGGTCAGGCGCACCTGCGAGCTGATGTTTCCGTCTTCCGCGTCGTTGGCGTATACATTGAACGTAACGGGGTACTTGACGCTGATGCTGCAGTTATCGCAGGGGGTGAGTATCAGGATAGTCGGCGCGGCGTTCGGACGCATCGTCACCGTGACGCTCGCGGCAGCGGTTAAGCCGCCGGAATCGGTGATGCTGGCGGTGATGATGTGCGTGCCTGCCGACAGGACGGCGGGGGAGATGACGACGCCGTCGATGGACGATGTCCAGCGCACCTGCGAGCTGATGTTCCCGTCTTCCAGGTCGTTGGCGTATGCCGAAAGCTTAACGGGGTATTTGACGCTGCCGCTGCATTGATCGCAGGGATCGAGTATCAGGATAGTCGGCGCTCTGTTCGGGGCCTTAACCTTGATGTTGACCTGGTTACTCGCCTGCGACCCATCCGGGTAGACCACGTTGGCTGTAATGACATGCGCGCCGACGGACAGGTTCACGTTCAATGAGGCTCCCTGGCCGAGGAAGCCGCCGCGGCTGGTGTACCACCGAATTTGTCCATCCAGCGATCCGTCCGGGACATCGGTCAGGCTGGCGGACAGGGTTATCGTATCGGTATTCAGATATTGGGCGTCCGGCAGCGGCGATGCGATGGCCAGGGTGGGTTTGACCGTGACTCCCTTGCTGAGCACGACGTTGCTGAAAACGCTGTTCCCGTCCGACGTTCCGGCAGCCGGGCTGTTGACGAAAACCAGCCGCATGGTCGTTCCCGCGTAGCGGTCGCCGAGGTAAATGCTGAAGTGTTGCGGCGCGCCGCCGCCGGTGTAGTTGTAATCGCGGTTAGCCCAATTCGTCGAGCCATAGATCTGGAAGAAATTTTCCGGCGCGACGGAATCGTCTGCAGCCAGGCCGATGGCGTGGATCTCGCCTTGTGAAAGGCTGGTGAAATCGAAATCAAGCACGCTCGCCGAGGTGATCGAAAATGTCACGCCCGTCGCCTGCCAGGCGGCGCCGCTCAACGACAGGCTTGCGCCGTCGTTAAGAATTTCCGCGATGCCCGTATCCTGGCCGGCGAATGGCGCCAGCTGGCTCGAATCGAGGTCGAGCGGGAGCGGCTTCGGGCCGTAAATGGATTCGATGGCGGCGACATCGCCCGCGCTCAGCACATTGTCCATGCGCCCGCGCAAGTCCTGCCACGAAACAGTCGGATCGACGGGGTCGAGGTATTCCAGGCTCGGGCCTCCCAATTCATTGCGCGCGCAGAATGGAGGCAGCGCATCCATCACCGAGAAGTAATCGTAAGGGCCGACCGGGGTGCCGATCAGATTGGTCTCACGCTGGTTCGGGCACTGCGGGTCGATGACGAGGCTCCAGTCGATGGTGAAGTAATCCCACATGTCGAGCCGTGAATTTTCGTGATACAGCCCGGCCACGTGCCCCAATTCATGGATGATGGTGCGCAGACCGAAGTCGAGACCGCCGTTTACCGGCGGCGGTTC
Source organism: Gammaproteobacteria bacterium (assembly GCA_036274675.1). Classification (GTDB taxonomy): domain Bacteria; phylum Pseudomonadota; class Gammaproteobacteria; order HTCC5015; family HTCC5015; genus DASUFE01. The sequence continues at coordinate 1,305 of DASUFE010000006.1, read as the reverse complement.
AACGGTGGGCGTGAGCCGCACGATGGTGGCGCCGTTCGCGACGCCGATGCTGCCGGCGTTGTTATAGGTCGCGGTCGGGTCCAGCATGATCACCTTGTAGTTCGGGAACATCGCCGCGTTTTCCGGAGTGCGCTTGACGAAGCGTACCCCGGTCCGCAAATGATATTCCTGTATTGCCCGAACGACCTTGTCTCTGGCCGCCACGGAGAGGGAGGGATCCAGCTGGTACGGAATCAGCGCATTCGGCCAGCTGTTTTGCAGCGGAACGACCAGGCCGGCTTCGGCGCTGAATGAGATCATCAATACGAAAAGCAGCGTCAGCCGCAGCGGATACGAAATTCGCGTGTTAAGCATGGTTTTACCTTTAGCCCGTGATTATTAAGGATGCGGCATAATCAGCCCGATATTGCCGCCCGGCTATTGAATCCGATTTAACGCCCTTGTGCAACAAAAATCCCGGCTTTAGGCAGGCATAAATGAGACGATTTTCACAAAATAGCCCCCGGCTTTTGTCATACCCAACCCGGATATATTGGGTTACCATCGGCAAAAACCTTGAAACCGGGAGGATGCCATGAAAGTGCAGATATTCACCGTCGCCTTGTTGATTCCGGCGCTGGCCTTCGCCAACGGCAGCGGCCGCATGGACACTTACGGCGGCGGGCTGGATGCCGCCGGCCTCCACGAGAAGGAACAGTTTGCCGTCGAGTTCTATAACGCCGGGGTCGAGCTGCGCGATGAAGCGCTCTCTTACGAGAAGGAGTCGGATGCCGTGGCCGATGCCAAACAGAAAGAGAAGCTGTTGAAGAAGGCGGGTAAATCCTTCGAGAAGGCCGCGGGTAAATTCGAGAAAGCGGTGCAGTACAATCCGGAGCTGTATCAAGCCTGGTCCGCCTTCGGGCACGCGCTGCGTAAAACCGGCGACTATGAGCGCTCGCTGGAAGCCTACAAGAACGCGCTGGCGCTGGAGCCGAACTACCACGAAGCGATCGAGTACCAGGCCGAGGCGCATCTGCATCTGGCGCAGTATGAAAAGGTGAAGGCCGCGTACGCAAGACTGCTGCGCGAGAAGCCGGAGTTCGCCGAAAAGCTGCTCGGGGAAATCAACAAATGGCTGCCCGGTCAGGACGTGAACGCCAATGCGGACCTCAAAGCTTTCGCGCAGTGGGCGAAGGACATGAGCGGCGGCGGCAATCCTGCGGGTATTTGAAATAGTTGTTGTATCCGCGGCGATAGTGCCCACATGTGGGCGCTTGCCCGCATCTGAAATCGGCATTCGCTCTTCCGAAAGCGCATCCTGTGGCA
>DASUFE010000005.1:0-35357 GCA_036274675.1 Gammaproteobacteria bacterium | reverse complement strand
GTGGAAGCGCGCATTTTGGGCGCGATGATGGAAAAGGAGTTAACGACTCCGGAAAATTACCCGCTGACTTTGAACAGCCTGACCTTGGCCTGTAATCAAAAAACCAGCCGCGAGCCGGTGATGGAGTTGACCCAGGGCGAGGTCGGCAGTTGCGTTCGTCAGCTGCAGGAGCGGCAACTGGTTTCGGGTGAGTCGGGAGCTCGTGCCGATCGTTACGCGCAGAAGCTGACGAAAACTCTTAATCTGGATAAAGCAGGCCAAGCCGTGCTGAATATTATGCTGTTGCGGGGGCCGCAAACCCTGAATGAATTATTAACGCGCAGTCAGAGGATGTGGCAGTTTCAGGATGCGGCTGCGGTTGAAAATACCGTCAACGCGCTTGCTCAGCGTGCTGAGCCGCTGGTGCAGAAAATTCCCCGTCAAAGCGGGCAACGTGAAGACCGGTATATGCATTTGCTGTGTGGGAAGCCGGGGATTCAGGCCAGTCAACCTGAACGAGTAACTCGCTCCGCCAATGCCGATCTGGAAGAACGCATCGCCAAGCTGGAGCAACAGGTGGCTCTGTTGCTTGAACGCTCGGGCTTATGAGAGATCTTGCATTAAAATCCAGCGCGACTTCGGCGCAATAACCCCGGCATTATTTCAAGAACGCATTCTGCTTCTACGCCAAGCCGTTAAAAACTTGGCTCGATGCAATCGATTTTCCGTAGGCCCTTGCCTTTTGTGTGCTTTGGGGCGCAGAAATTCATTTCCTGCGCGAATTGCTGCGCATAGAATATACGCCTGTTTCGGGCTGAATAAATTTCGGGGGTATTTTGATCATCTATCTTGATGAATCCGGCGATCTGGGTTTCGATTTTGAAACTAAACATCCATCTGAGAAATTTGTTATCACCCTTTTGGTGTGCAATAACAGCACCGTTACCAGGGCATTCAAAAAATCCATTACCCGTACCATCAAGAATAAATTGAATAAGGGCAGGAAGGGCGGTTACTCCGTTCATGAGTTGAAGGGAACCGGAACAACGATTAATGTGAAACGCTATTTCTACCGGCACTCTCCCAAAACTGGCTGGAGTTTATATGCCATCGTTCTGAATAAGCGCCGGGTTTTTGACCATCTGCAAACCAAGCAGGGCAAGAAGAAGCTCTATAACTATATCGCCCGGATTCTGATCGAGCAGATTGATTTGCGTGAACCAGGAAATGCGGTGACATTGATTGTAGACAAGTGCAAGAACAAAGATGAGATTGCTGATTTTAATCAATACATCGGCAATCAACTGGAAGCGCTACTGCCCTTGGATGTGCCTTTGAATATCTACCATGAAGGTTCCAGCGCAAATGCCGGTTTGCAAGCCGTGGATTTATTTTGCTGGGGGGTATTCCGTAAATATGAGCATGGCGATCGGGAATGGTACGGTGTTTATCGGTCACATATATCCTACGAGACCGAGTATTTGAGGCAGGCATAAAAAAGACGGACCCTGTTGCGCCGATAATCCCGGAACTCTAGCCAACCGATGGAAGGGAACGTTCCAGGCACGCAACAGGACTTACCCGTCTGGCCGTGGAATATAGTAGCAATTGCCATGGAGTTCAAGGAATTGCTCGAATTAAATCTTCGGAATGAGAAAAAACAATAACTTATGAACGCGGTTAATATCGCCAAGAAATTCTGGAATTACTGCAATGTACTTCGCGACGACGCCATGAGCTACGGTGATTACGTGGAGCAGTTCACCTTATGAATAATCCAAACTACGTGATTAACATCGGAACAATTTGGGCAGGCCACGATTTCCAACAATGCTGAATAAAGGGTGTTTCACCCATTCTCGGATTCCACCATCCCTCGCCGTTGTAACCAGCCGGCGATCAGCCAGCATAAGGCGGCCCATGCCGCGCCGATTGCCCAGCCTGCGAGTACATCGGATGGCCAATGCACGCCCAGGTAAACGCGGCTTATGCCGATGAGCAGGGTTATGAGCGCCGCGATGCTGAGCAGGTAGGCCTTCAATGCATGTTGCGGGTGTATGCGCGCGAGCAGTGCGGCGAGGGTGAGGTAGACGATGGCGGCCATCATGGAGTGGCCGCTGGGGAAGCTGGTGCTGTAGACGATGGTTTCGTGTGGCACCAGTTCCGGTCGCGGGCGATCGAAGCCTGTTTTCAGAAGAATTTTAACCAGCACGCCTCCGGAGATGGCGATGGCGGTAAACACTGCGCTCCGGTAGTGCCGGGATAGCAGCAGATAGCCCAGTGTGGCGAAGGTGATGAAGGCCAGCACGCCCGCGCTGCCGAGGGCGCTGAAGTCGCGCCCCATTTCTTCCACCCATCCGGGCCCGACCGGATCGGAAAGATCGGCCGGATTGCGCAAGGACAGAAGAATGTACTCATCGATGCGGCTGGTTTCTCCTGCCATCACTTCATCGGCGAGTTCAATGAAGACCCCGGCGCCGACCAGCAACAGCGCGAGCCAGAGCAGGGTATGCAACTGATTGCGGTTGCGCCGCAGGATTCCGATGATCATGCGGCCGCCGGCGAGTGCTTTGTTCCAAAGGCTCATGGTTTTATGTTCCTGGTTCCCTCGATGGCTTGAGCGCTGAGACTGGTGGTACCGCGTTCGATGAAATAACTGAGTGATGACCGCCGCAGAGATCACCCGCCGCGGCGCGGGCCTTGCCCCTTGAAAGCGACATCTTGATGCGCGGATTGACAGGCCCGCCGCAGGCGTGAATCATGGATGACCGTCGCTGAAAATATTCAATGGAGGAAACCTGCCTATGTCGTTGCATCATGCCAGAGCGGGAGAGATCGTCAACCTGCGCCCGCTCGGGCCGGGGCTGCAGAACGCGAAGAACACGGCGCTCGTCAAGACCGGGCACTTCGAGGCGATCCGCATGATCGTGCGCGCCGGGGAGAGCATCGCCCCGCACAAAGTCGCCGGCCATATCACCCTGCATTGCCTGGAAGGCCGCGTGCGACTCAGCCTGGAGCGGTCCGCGCTTGAATTGGGCGCCGGTGATTGGGTGTATCTCGATCGCGGCGAAATGCACTCGGTGGAAGGCATGGAAGACGCTTCGCTGTTGCTGACCATTCTGTTCGAACCGCGACGGGAGTAATGGGTCTGGTTTCGATCCGCGCCCGATGGGCGGGGCTGCATCGCTTGCGTGCTGGTAGAAGCCGATCGTCAGGATTCGATCCATGCTGCGCCCAAATTATCCCCTGAACTCAGTCAGGGCTTTTAGCAGCCAGTTGAATCCGATGTGTTCCTGTTCGAGTCTGAGTTTTTCGCGGATGCGGTTGTCCCGCAGTTCATCGTAAAGCGCTCTCTCTGTTTCGTTCAGAGCAGGCAGATCATGTGTCGCTTGTTTGTCCTCCGTGCCCCACAGGCTCCGATGCACCATCAGAGTCTCCCTGTCCATGAAAAAAGACTCGACGGAGGGAAATTTCATTCGTAATTGATCGAGAATGACGAAACCATGAGTGTCGATATCGCCCCAGTAATGCAATGAGCAGCGATCAAGCCAGCGGGCGGGCGCCAAAGTGGTCCACCCGTAGCCTTTTCCGAAAATAACGATGGCTTCTTGGACAGGAGGAAATGCGAGGAAGTTGATTTCATTTTCGGTGATGAATACCCGCCGTACGGGTATGTTCAGGCGGGCGAAACTTTCAGCGTCCAGGGTTACATCGGAGTGTTCCGTGCCGGGCGGGAAATCAATGGCTTTATCCAGCACGCGGAAGCGAATGCGCTCTGGTTTGTCGATGAAGCCGTAGCGCGCGGCAAAGCCGTCGATACCCCTGTATTCCTGGATAACCCTGTTGGGAGGCAATACTCGGTCCAATAGTTGAATCAGTACCGCTTTATGGCGTTCGATAAATTTGGTGTGGACTCCCGGCACATCCACCTGGCGCAGGTAGCAGCCGGGTTGGGGATGTTCTTGAATCCACTCCACCACATCGAGCAGGAGCGCCCAGTGTTCCGCAAGATCAATAGCCTGTAAGGGGAATCGCGCCAGCCACTCCAGCAGTACGGGGTATCGGGAGCGAGTCTGTTCCACAATCGCCTTGAATCGTTCCATCTCAGTTCGTTTGCTCAACCAGGCGACGGCCTGATCCGGGCTGTCAATCCAGGCCGACTGCGGCAGGCGTTGAGCTCCCATGACCGGATGGCGTACATCCCGCCACTCAATGCGGACGAATTGCGCTGCTTTGAATTGGGCAACCCAGTCGCGCACCGCCTCGAACCGGGATGTCAAATCGGTGGAAGCGGGGCGTTTCAGGACCAGCCGCAGCGGGAAACAGTCCTCACCTCCGGCCAGGGGGCGGAGCAGGTTACCCCGCTCCCACTGCCGCAACAACTGCGCTTTAAGGTCGCGCACGGTCGTCCAGTTCATGTGGGGGATTCCGCTTTGTTCTTCCGGTATTCCTCGATGGACAGATTGCGTAATACGGAAGCTTGTCCATCCTTGTTGTGCACGAAACCGACATTGGCGACGAAGGGCTCGATGACATGGATTTTCTGCAGCGGCGTAACGATGAGCAGCTGCAAATTGAGCTGCCGGAACAGTTTAAGGCCGTACTGGGCGGATTCATCGGAGCCGCGGCCGAAGGCTTCGTCGATTACCACGAAGCGGAACGAGCGTGAACGCACGGCACCCCACTCGAGGCCGAACTGGTAGGCGAGGCTCGCGGCCAGAATGGTATAGGCGAGTTTTTCTTTCTGGCCGCCGGACTTGCCGCCGGAATCCGAATAGTGTTCGTGCTCGCTGCCATCCTCGCGCCACCGCTCGCTGGCGGCGAACAGGAACCAGTTGCGCACGTCCGTGACCCTGGCGGTCCAGCGCCGGTCCTGTTCGGAAAGTCCTTCGCGGCCCTTGAAGCGATCAATAATGGCTTTGACCTGTAGAAATTTGGCCTCGGAATATTGCGCATCATCTGAGCCTGTCAGGGTGTCTTCGGTGCAGGCTCGCAAGTCGGCCTGGAAATCGCGGATCTCAGCGTCCGGGCTGGGCTGAAATTCCAGCCGAATATAACGTCCCGGATTGTAGTCGATCTGGGCCAGCGATTCGTTGATGCGCGCTATTCGTTCCTTGATGGTTTCCCGTTCACGGGCAAGCTGCGCGCTGAAATTTGCGATCTCGTTGATGGTGTTGACGTTCAGCAGTTCCTTGAAACGGGATTCAAAGCGCGGCAGGTCGTCGCGCTGCAATTGTTCGAGCAGGTTCCGGTATTCGAAGGCGGCCTCCAGGCTGGCGTCGAATTCGGCGGTTTCCAGCTTGTAGCTGTCCTTAAAAGCGGACATGGCTTTGATTATGCTTGCGGACAGCCTGTCGAGCACTTTGGATTCAGCGTCGATGCGCCCTTGCAGGTTCTCGCGCAGCTCGCGTTCGCGGTTATCGCAGGATTCCACGGACAACTGGTGTTCGCCCAGAACTTCGGCGCGCAATTGTTCCAGTCGCTCACGGATGGCCGGATCGACCTCCGTGACCAGGGCGGATGTCTCTTCAAGCAATGCTTGCGCGGCCTCGCGTTTTCCCTGATTCTCGCCGAGGCTCTGGTCAAGCTTTGAAAGCGCATCTTCGACCCCGCGCAGGCGGGTTTGTACTCCGGCAAGACTGGAGCTGAGTTGCTGCAAGGTGTCACTGGAGTTCTCCAGGCGTGTTTTTTCATCTTCCAGGCGCGCGATGACGGCTGCGCATGCGGCCCAGTCCACATCGCGGAACTCGTTGAACTCCCTGAGCGCGGTAAGCGCTTCTATCTGTTCACGCAATGAAGATTTTTCCTGCTGCGCAGCGGCGATATTGCCGGCGATCTCACCCAGTTTCTTTTCCAGGGACAGTCGCCGCGCATCGAGGGTGGCGATTTTCGCCTCGTTGCTCCAGCCGAGTACATAACGGCCGCGATCGTCAAGCCGGTGGCGATCGTCCTTTTCGTGTCGTTCCCCCGGCGCCTTGATCTGGCCGCTGCGCGTCAATGCACGGGTTTCACGGCGGAACTGCTCCGGTGTGTCGCAACAGGCGATGTCGAAACGCTGGCCCAGTTCGCGCTCCAGCCAGGCGTAGAAGGGGGAATCCGGCTTGATGGATAACATGCGGATCAGTGAGTCCGGGTGCACCGTCGTTACATCCGTCTGGCGGCCTGCACGCACCCGGAAATACACCAGGCGGCCGGTCAGATGAGTACGGTCCACCCAGGCGGCCACTGCCGCGTAATGCGCATCCGGCACCAGCAGAGAAAGACCGAAGTTACGCAACACACGCTCAATGGCGCCTTCCCAGTCGCGCGCCTCATCCTTTACCTGCAGCAGCTCCCCGGCGAAGGGCATGTTGCCCTCGTCCAGATCCAGCGCCTGGCACAACGCGGCGCGCAGGCCGATCTGGGCCTTGGGAATGTTGCTGCGTCTGGCCCGGAGGCTGGCGATTTCTTCCTGCAAGGCATCGTATTCCTGTTTGCCCTCACGCAACGACACGCTCCACTCGGTGATCCGGTTTTGCACGTCGCTCTCATGCTGGTCCAGGGATTCGCGGCGCCCGGTAATCCGCTTTCGTTGCGCGTCGAACGCGGCTTCATCGTTGACGGGCGGCTCGCCGATCCTGCGCAACCATTCGGTATACCGGCCTGCCCGTTCCCGCCGCCGCTGGCGTTCGCGCTCCTGTTCGCGGATCTCGGTCGCCAACTGCTCCAGCCGGTCACCGCCCTGCTCGGAAATGGCGCGCTTGAGCCCTTCTTCCTCCCCGCGCAGTTGATCGCGTTCTTCCGACCGGCGTTCTTTTTGGGCGAGCAGACGCACGTGGTCGGCATTGAGCAATTCCAGGCGCCGTTCCAGCAGGCCGAGTTTCAGTTCGGCGAAGAACGGTTTCAGCCCGTCCCGGCAGTGGCGCAGGTTTTCCAGTTCGGCCGACAGCCGCTCATGGCGGTCGCAATCGGATACCAGCGGCGTCAGAAGTTCCAGTTGGCGCTTGGCCTTGAGAACCGCGTCATGGGCCCGGGTGAGATCGTCGAAATGGCCGATCAGGGCCTGGATGCGCGGTGCCACGTCGGAGGGTTCCAGCATATGGTTACGCACGAAATCGGTGAGATTGCCGACCGATTTCATCGACACGGTCTGATGAAACAGCTCCATGGCCTGATCGTTCTCGATGCCAAAGCGCCGCCGGAACCATGCGCCGTAACCGGGAAAGCTGTCATGCAGTTCCGCTCCGGCCGCTCGCAGTTTCTTGCGCAATTGCGCGATATCGGAGCCGAAGCCTGAAAAATCCCCCGTGATGGAAAGGTCGCGTTCTGCGCAGACGAAAAACCGCGCCGGCTGGCCCTGTTGTTCCTTCGTCCAGAAGACTTGCGCCAATGTTACGGTTTGATCGTAGCCGGCGTTGTGAAAGACGCCCAGAATCACGGAGTAGCTGTTGTGGTTGCGCAGGGCCACGGGCTTCGCCGCGCCCGTCACTTCGTTGCGTTCCGATTTGTAATACCCCAGCACGTAAGAACGCAACGTGCGTTCTCTGGCGTCGGCGCCGGCGGCCTTGTTGTAGGCGACTTTCTGCGCCGGCACCAGCAAAGTGGTAATGGCGTCCACCAGAGTCGATTTGCCGGAACCGATATCCCCGGTGAGCAGGCCGTTGCGGCCACCGAGCGAGAGCGTCCAGACGTGGCGGTCAAAGGTGCCCCAGTTGAATATTTCCAGCCGTTGCAGGCGGAAGCCGGACAGCGCGTCATCGGCGACGAAATCCAGCGCCATGGGTTGCGGCGCCTTCATTGGGTATTGTCCGGGTGTGCGGTGCCGGCCAATTGCGCCTGGTATGCCGCCAGCCGCGCATCAAAATCCGCCAGCCATTGCGCGTCGACAAATGCTTTCAGAATCCGCCGCACCTCGAACTCGGGCGGGCTGCCGCCTTTGAGCCGGCGCAGAAAGCCCAGATCGACGATTTTGTTGATATGGGTGTCGATCTGGTCGAGGAGTCTGGCTTCGTTGCTATTCTCGGGCAGAAACACACGGATCATCTCGGCTATGGCCTCGCGGGTCAGAACCAGGCGCGTGTCGCCGCCGCTGGCATCGGATTCCGCCAGCTTTTTACGCAGCAGCGCCAGTATCAGGCTGACCGGAAAAGACAATGGACGCCGCGCCATCAGGCGGGGAGTGGAGGGTGCGCCTTCCTCCGCGGAAGGCTCGGGTTTGCTTTTTACAAAAGCATAACCCTCGGCTTCATCCAGCACCAGTTCCAGGCCCAGCACCGCTACATAATCGCGCACACGCGCATGCAGGCCCAGCAGCGCAGTCCACAGACGTTCGTCGCTTTCCCGGTAGATCACGCCCTTGAGCAAGGTGATCGCCAGTACTGACAGATCGATCGGCGCCGCGTCCGTGCCTTGTTCTTGCTGCTGATCCCGCATCCTTACCTCACAAAGATAATGCGCGGCAGGGACGCCTGCCGCCGCAAAATGACATTTTTATCCGTCAATGATTCCCAGGCGATGGGATCCGAAACACTTTCATCGACTACAGCCCGAAAAGCATGCCCGGCTTCCGGTTTCGCGGAATCCGGATTTGTGGAGTCCGATATGCCGGCGGCGACGACTCGCTCGCTTCCCAGTTGAAGATAGGCGACCAGTTCTGCCAAACCCTGCCGCAGGGGCCGTATCTGAACCAGCTCCCGCAACGTAATCTGCGAGCGATCCTGTAATGCCTGTCGGATATGGGCGAGCAAGCCGGCGGTATCGATCACCGCCTGTGAATAGAGCGCTTCCACATCCACATTTTCCTCTCCCGCCTGCAGAACGATGGAATCGATGACGGGCTTTAAGGATGGTGTGTAAAGCGGCCGTTCCAGCGGCAAACGGATATCCGCCGCCGGCTCATCGATGGTCATGAAGTCCGTGTCAGGCATGTTGTCACGGAGAGCCAGCGCTTTGCTTTCGATGCCGTGCAGGATATCCATGATGCGCCGGTTTTCCAGCCATGCCTGGTCGTCCAGGAAACGTCGCAATTGCTGTGACAATTGCGCGACAGTGCGCTGGGTGTGTTCGCCGGCTTCCAGCCAGTCGTAATGCACGCGCCGCGTCCGGGCGTCGGGTTGGAGTTCCGCGATCGTCGCCAGTGACAGTACCCGGTCAAGCAGGCCGGTCAATTCTTCCTGTCGTCGCGGCGACATCAGAAAATCCCAGAATGCCCTGAAACTGCGGCCTTGGTCCGAATCGGCGATAGCGTCGCGCTCACCCATGATTTCTTCCAGCAGCTTGCCCTTAGCCCCTTCCCAGAGCGCGATACGCTCCCGCACGCGCCGGTCCAGTTGACGGAAATTGTGTTCGACTTCGCGGAAGTCCGCCAGCAGTTCCCGGGCCAGTTGCAAAAACTGCTGGAAACGGTCTTTCAACGCTGTGTCATCCAGCAAGGGGACATCGCCGCCCAGCACCCGGGAGATTTCCGCGTCTATTTCATCGCGCCGTTTGCTGAGTTCGGCGACGCGCTTGTCCGGATCGGTCTCGCTGCCTGCGTTCATCTGTCTGAGCAGTTCGAACATCGTCAATAAGCGGGATTCGGTGCCTACGAAGCCGCGTTGGGCGAGCGTGCTTAACCAGGCGATAGCTTTTTCCGTGGCTGGAGTCAGATCGAATTGCGGCTCATCGGAGTTCTGCCGGTAAAATTTGCGCAGCCAGCCTTTCTCGAAGTCAGCCCACTCGTTGAGATAATCCATTGCCCGCCGTGGAAAAGCGTCTTCCCCCAGTCTTGTGCGCAAATCATACAATTCGTCCTCCAGCGCTTCGGCCAGATTGGCCGCGGGCATCACCCGCACGTTGGGTGAGACGAAAACACGGTGCAGGAAAGCCGCCACCAGCGGCGCATGCTCCGAGCACAGTAAACGCCAGGCGGGATGATGTTTGCGCAGGGCATTGAGCGTAAAGTAATCCATCATTCCAGCCATGCCTCGCGCCAGGCACCGTATTCGGACGGACGCAGTCGATAGCGCGCGATATTACCTTCGTGCAGGCTCATGATTTCGGTTTCCACCACCTCGATGAATCGCCTCCGGTCCTGTTCCGGAACGCGTTCCGCGACGAGCCGTTTGATGCGCGCCACGGCTTCCGTCCTGTTGATTTTCGCGCGCACGATGTCGGCTACGGTTTCAAGGATCAGGGTCCTGTAGCGCAGGCGGAACGGATCAGGCTCGCCCAACGACTGTCGTACGGCCGAATAACGGGCGCATGAGCGTTCATATGCCCAGACAAATACGTCCCGCAGCAAATCAACCCGGTTCAGTTCATATACTCCCAGCATTCCTTCGACATACGCCCGTTCGGGCACATCGACGAATGATAAGGGGCATAGATTCCCGCGGATCAGCGGAATATTGGCGGCCAGGCGCGAAACCCGTTTATTCACGTCTTCGAAGGGCTGCAGATACGGCAAATGCACCATTACGAAAAATGCTTGCTCGAAGGGATCCCGGATTGCGGTTGCGGTATCGAGAATCTGTTGGAAACATTCGTCGATCAATTGCGGAACATCCAGCGGCTGAAACACCGTTCCGCCGATTCCCACCGAACGGATACGAAGCCGCCCGCCCGCCTGCGGATCGGCCAGCAGGTTATCCGCCAGCAGAGCATGCAGGTTAAATATAGTGTAGCGATTGAACCCGATTTCGCTGGCCTGCTCCGTCAGCAGTTCTATCGCGGCCTTGTGATTCAGGATCATCTGCGATTCCCGCGCATCCTTGCCTTCGGCGTTCTCGCCCAGTTCCAGCAGGCGCTCCGTTTCCAGCAGCGAATAGGTGTTGCCTTCCAGGCGACTGGAGTTCCAGGACAGGTCAATCAGCAAACGATTGAATATCTGCTTTATATAAGTTCCGGCGAGATCCGACCGGCTCTGTGAGCCTCCTATCTCGAACAGGCGGTTTCGTATTTGCCCGGGAAGATAGAAAGTCATATTGGGCCGGTAGGAGTCCAGAAATTCACGGTTATAGCCCACTGGCTGGCGCTTCTGGATCGGGTGGCGAACCGCCTGTTTGATCGCTTCCCCTTCCGGGGATACTGGAATATAAGTTTCAATCTGAAATTGCGCGGACAGTTCACCGAGGCGTGCATCGAGCTTCGCCTCGATCACCGCCCGGTAACGGCTGCCCCGGCCTGTTCCGCTCACGTTCAGGCGCTTGTCTTCGACCAGTCTGGCCAAACGGCGCTGCAAGGTGCGGCGTGGCAGTCTGATTTGCAGGGCGGCGCGGATTTCTTCCAGCGATGCCCCTCGGGGAAAAGCGGTTACTGCCGACAACACGGCATCCAGTTCATTTTGAGGGGTTTGCCTGGCCATTCCACCCTCTTAGTGGCGCATAGGGGAATAATTGCGCCACTATAGCCCTCTTAGTGGCGCATTTCAATGATTGCACCACTACAAGCATGCCGAAATGCTGTCTTTATTGTTTATCCAGTCCAAGTGTTGCCCGCTCCTTCTTTAATAATAATGTTCGATTCGGGTTTTCCTGGGCTTTTCGAGGGTGGTCAATTCGTTGCCTGCTTGAAGATTTCCCTGCTTTATCGGGGAAGCGGTGTCACGCCCCCGCATGCGAGCGGATGACGTCGAGGAAATGCTCGCCGTAGGCGGCGAGCTTGCGCTGGCCCACGCCTGAAATCTCTGAAAATTCGGAGAGCGTGCGCGGGCGCCGCGCCACCATTTCCGCGAGCGTTGCGTCGTGAAAGACGACATAGGGCGGCACGCCCTGGGCCTTTGCAAGTTCCAGGCGTCGCGCCCGGAGCGCCTCCCACAACCGCGTGTCCGCATCGGTCGCGAAGGCCTGCGCGGCGGCCTTCGCTTTTCTTCCTTTCACCTTTTCAATTTTCACATCGCGGCGCAGCCATAGCTGCTCTGCTCCGCGCAGGATGGGGCGGCAGGCGTCGGTGAGGCGCAGCCCGCCATGGCCTTCCAGATCGACCGCGAGCAGGCCGCGGCTGATGAGCTGGCGGAATATGCCGCGCCATTCCTGTTCCGAGTGTTCCTGGCCGACGCCGAAGGTCGGGAGCTGGTCGTGACCGAAGCGCTCGATGCGCGCATCGTTCTTGCCTAACAAGATGTCGATCAGATAATTCACGCCGAAACGCTGGCCGGTGCGATAGACGCAGGACAGCGCCTTTTGCGCGGAGACCGTCGCATCCCAGGACTCGGGCGGCGCGAGGCAGGTATCGCAGTTGCCGCAAGGCCCGGGCAGGCTGTCGCCGAAATAGGCGAGCAAGGCCTGGCGCCGGCAGCTCGTGAGCTCGCAGAAGCCGAGCATGCCATCGAGCTTGTGGCGTTCGACGCGCTTGTGCGCTTCGTCCGCGTCGGAGGTTTCCAGCATCTGGCGCAGCGTGATGACATCCTGCAGGCCATACATCATCCAGGCGTTCGCGGGGAGTCCGTCGCGGCCCGAACGCCCGGTTTCCTGGTAATAGGCCTCGATGCTTTTCGGCAGATTCAGGTGCGCGACGAAGCGCACGTTCAGCTTGTCGATGCCCATGCCGAAGGCGATGGTCGCGACGATGATGACGCCTTCCTCGTTCAGGAAGCGCGTCTGGTTTGCGCTTCTGGTTTCCGCGGGCATGCCTGCATGATAGGGAAGCGCGGTAAGGCCCTGCGTTTGCAGCCACTCCGCGATTTCCTCGACCCGCTTGCGCGACAGGCAATACACGATGCCGGCATCGCCCGCATGTTCCTCGCGGATGAAGCGCAACAACTGCTCGCGTGCGCTGCCGCCCGTGGCCTGATGGATGCGGTAGCGGATATTGGGGCGATCAAAGCTGCTGACAAAGATCCGCGCGTTCGCAAGGCCGAGCCGTTCGATGATCTCGCGCCGCGTCGGCCCGTCCGCCGTCGCGGTGAGCGCGATGCGCGGAACCTCCGGAAACCGCTCGTGCAGCAGCGAGAGCTGGATATACTCCGGCCGGAAGTCGTGCCCCCACTGTGAAACGCAATGTGCCTCGTCGATCGCGAACAACGCGAGTTTTGTCCGAGAGAGCAGATCGAGCGTACGCTCCATCATCAGGCGTTCCGGCGCGATATAGAGCAGGTCCAGCTCGCCGCGCAGGAGCTGCTGCTCGATGGTGTGCGCGGCGCCGGTCTCCAGCGTGGAGTTAAGCGCGTCAGCCTTGACGCCGACCTGCTGCAGCGCCGTCACCTGGTCCTGCATCAGCGCGATCAACGGCGAGATGACGATGCCGGTTCCGGGCCGCGCGATCGAGGGGATCTGGTAGCACAGCGACTTGCCGCCGCCCGTCGGCATCAGCACCAGGGCGTCCTGCCCGGCCACGAGAGTGGCGATCACTTCTTCCTGAGGGGCGCGGAAATTCGCATAGCCAAAAACGCTGGCCAGGATTTGCCGGGGATCCTTTGTTGCCGTGTGCAGCATGCCGCTATTTTATCTGCTGTCATGCCGGAAGTGGCATCGCCACTATCCGGCATCCATCTAAATTTTTGAAATGTCTGGATTCCGGATAAACGCTGCGCGTTTTCCGGAATGACATTCAATTTTCATGTCACTTATGTATGAAGCGGTACGCAAAGGCCGCCGCGACCGCTACGATGAGAACGATTGGATAACCCCAGGTCAGCAGCCACATCCAGATCGGACCGTAGTCGCGCTTCTTATTTTTCGATTCGGTTGGAACATGCCCGCCATCCGTCCGGAGCTGATTGAACACACCCCGCAGGTGCTCGACACGCTGCTCCATTGCCCGCTTTTCACTGTCGAGGCCGAGTTCCTCGGCCGCCCGGATGGCCTGGGCGTAGTACAGGCAGGCGTCGTCCCGCCAGTCTTTCAGATTGTGAGGCTCGCAGTCGTACATTTTGGCGTAGCACTCTTCCGCTTTTTGCTTGAAGTGCTTTAGCCGTTCGATCGGGGGTAAATTTTCTTCCGCACTCATTTTGTTGGGATCGGCTGAACGAATCATGCCTTCGGCATATAGTGTTGAGGCGCGTCGTCTCCGATAGCTACCGGTCTGTTTTTTATCCAGAAAACGGAATAATGGCCGAGGCGTCTTTTTTTCTCCAGGTCTTTCGCAACCGCTGCTCTCAATGCTTTGAGAGTTTCCTGGGCTTTTTGTGAAGGTTGGTCGAGCGGGTTCATCGGTTTGATCTATCATTATTCGGCCGGCTTGTTCAGCATCTCGCTTACGCGCTGCATTTCCTCCAGTGCGAGGATAATCCGTTCCAGCGGCAGCTCTGACCATCGCCGTAGTTGCTCGCGACGAGCGCCTTCCCATGTGGTCAGATCCCAGTTCACATTTCCTGGGATTTTCGTGTCGTTATTTTCCATCGTCCAGCTTCATTCGCAGGTGTTCGATATCGATCTGGTCTTGCGGGCGGTTGGCCAGAGTTTTCATGGCGATCAGGGTTGGGATGGAGACAAAACGTATGCCCGATCCGGATATGCCGGGCAGGGGTTTGACCAGGGCTTTGTCGAATTCTTGGTTGAAGGGAAAGGGTTCGCTGACAAAAACATCGATAGGGGTTTCAAGATGCTCATCGCTCCAGAATTGGAGTACTTGCATACCTTTGTCACGGATCCAGCTTTCGCGCAGCTCCTTGTTGGCGAACTGTTGTGCGGTGATCGGCACCAGAGGGCGATAACCCAGCGTTGCGAGCGCGGTGAACATTGATGTTATGTTCTCGGGTATCAGTTGAATAACGAAATCCACGTCTTTGGTGAACCGCATGTAGCCATGGGCGTTTACAGCTAAACCGCCGGCAACAAGGTAGAGTACACCCGCATTTTCCAGTGCCTGAGCGATCGCCTCGAAGCTGGAGAGTTTCATACGGCAAGCCTAATGCGGGGATGTATGGCTGTAAAGAAAATGGTGGGCCCGGTAGGACTCGAACCTACGACCAAGGGATTCACATTCTCCCGATATTTCTATCGAGTGCGGACTATCTCATCATCCTCAGCACTTTAAGTCTGTTAGGACGCGGGACGCTCTAGCCTGTTATTAAGAGCGCTCAAGCTCTCAGGTAGTCTCTGCACCTTCCGGAGGTGTACCCCCGGCTTGGCTCAGGGTTGCCAGCGGCATGGCCGTTGAGGTTTCCCTGAATTCATCCCGTTCATTTCATACCTTTCGATATGAACGCACCTTTACTGATGAGTCCCCTGCTCTAACCAACTGAGCTACAGGCCCGAAATTGCTATTTTGCCCGATGACTTCGTTGCGGTCCTTTCGCGAAATGCTCATTTACCATCAAGTAAACTCCGCTTTCTCGAAAGTCCCGCGCCTCGTCCTCGGCCAAACTATCTAATTTCGTTTTTGCTTTTTATCTGAGGGGTACCCCTGACAAAAGCAAAAACCCCGCAGTTTGTGCACTGCGGGGCCGTAAGAATAAACGATTATTCGTAATCGAGGAAGCTGCGCAGCCGTTCGGAGCGGGAGGGGTGGCGCAGTTTGCGCAGGGCCTTGGCTTCGATCTGGCGGATGCGCTCGCGGGTGACGTCGAACTGTTTGCCGACTTCTTCCAGCGTGTGGTCCGTGTTCATGTCGATGCCGAAGCGCATGCGCAGTACCTTGGCTTCGCGCGGGGTGAGGCCGGCGAGAATCTCGCGGGTCGCCTCGGCGAGGCCTTCGTCGAGCGCGGCGTCGATCGGGGACATTACGTTGGTGTCCTCGATAAAGTCGCCCAGGTGGGAGTCTTCATCGTCGCCGATCGGGGTTTCCATCGAGATCGGTTCCTTCGCGATCTTGAGTACCTTGCGGATCTTGTCTTCCGGCATGTCCATGTGCACGGCCAGCTCTTCCGGCGTCGCCTCGCGGCCTTTCTCCTGCAGGATCTGGCGCGAGATGCGGTTCAGCTTGTTGATCGTCTCGATCATGTGCACGGGGATGCGGATGGTGCGCGCCTGGTCGGCGATGGAGCGCGTGATGGCCTGGCGTATCCACCAGGTGGCGTAGGTCGAGAATTTATAGCCGCGCCGGTATTCGAACTTGTCCACCGCCTTCATCAGGCCGATGTTGCCTTCCTGGATCAGGTCCAGGAACTGCAGGCCGCGGTTGGTGTATTTCTTCGCGATCGAGATTACGAGGCGCAGGTTGGCCTCGACCATTTCCTTCTTCGCGCGCCGGGCCTTGGCTTCGCCGATGGAGAGCTGGCGGTTGATTTCCTTGATGTCGGAGATCTTGAGGTTCGATTCCTGCTCGACGGTGATCAAATGCTGCTGCAGGCCCTCGATCTCGGCGGCGTGCGCCTTCAGCGCCGCGGCGGATTCGCCGCCGGCCTTGATGCGTTCCTTCAGCCAGTCGACGTCGGTTTCCTTGTTGGGGAAGGTGTCGATGAAGACTTTGCGCGGCATTTTGCATTGTTTCACCGCGATCGCCATGATCTGGCGTTCGATGCTGCGGATGTTGATCACGGCCTCGCGCAGCTGGTTGGTCAGCTGTTCGACGAAGGGCGCCGCGAAACGGAAACCCATGAAGGCCTCCGCCATGTGTTCGCGGGTTTTCTGCGCGCTGGAGAACAGCCCGCCGCGCTTCTTGATGGTTTTCTGGTAGAAGCCGCGCAGCTCTTCCATCTTGGCCTTGACCTCTTCCGGGTCCGGGCCGGTGTCGATGGTGGCTTCGCCGCCTTCTTCGTCGTCCTCTCCTCCCGCGCCCGCGATCACTTCGTTCTCGGGATCGGGTTCGGGCAGTTCTTCGGCCTGCACGGGGACGGTGTTATCGGCCTGTTCGGGGAAGGCGAAGCCTGAGATGATGTCGCTCAAGCGGCTTTCGGTCTGCACGGCCTGGTCATAGGCTTCCAGCACGGTGCCGATACATTTGGGGTATACCGACAGGGCGCTCAGCATCTGCTTGAGGCCGTCTTCGATGCGCTTGGCGATCTCGATCTCGCCCTCGCGGGTGAGCAGTTCCACGGTACCCATCTCGCGCATGTACATGCGCACCGGGTCGGTGGTGCGGCCGAACTCGCTGTCGACCATGGCCAGGGCAGCGGCGGCTTCTTCGGCCGCGTCTTCGTCCGGGGTGGCGTCGTCGCCCAGCAGGGCAAGGTTCTCGGCGTCGGCCGCCGTTTCCAGCACCTTGATGCCGAGGTCGTTGATCATGCAGATGATGTCTTCCACCTGTTCGGTGTTGACCAGTTCATCGGGCAGGTGGTCATTGACCTCCGCGTAGGTCAGGAAACCCTGTTCCTTGCCTTTGGCGATCAGTTGCTTGATTTGGGACTGCTGTTGGTTAACTAATGCTGCGTCTGTCATGGATATATAGGTTTGGGATCAGTATGGGTTGAGATGGTAAAAATCGTAAAAAAATCCTGAGATTACTGCCTAAAATAGGCATTTTCCCCGCCTGCCCGGCAGTCGGGGAGTTATAAGGGACGAGGAGAATCGCTCGGCACGGCACTCTATTTAGTAGGTTTTTCGGAATTGGCAAGTTTAGACCGAAAATTTTTTCGTTTTTTTTACGAGGACTATGTTTATGGCACTGATGCAACCACCCCTTTGTGATTTCAACCTTAAGGCTCCCGCCTTCGACCTGCCCGGAGTGGACGGAAACCGCTGGACACTCGAACAGTGCATGGGCCAAAACGGCCTGATCGTCATGTTTATCTGCAATCACTGCCCCTATGTAAAGGCGATCCAGCAGCGTCTGGTGCAGGATATGCAGGAGTTACGGGAAGCGGGAGTCGGCAGCGTGGCGATCATGTCGAACGATCCCACGGATTATCCGGAGGATTCCTTCGACAACATGCGCGCCGAGGCCGCCCGCCTGCACTATCCATTCCCCTATCTATATGACGCGACCCAGGAGGTCGCCCGCGCCTACGGCGCGGTCTGCACCCCGGACTTTTTCGGATACAACCGGGATTACCGGCTCCAGTATCGCGGCCGCCTGGATGCCGGCGGACGCGATCCCGCGCCCGGGAACGTGCGCCGGGAACTGGTCGAGGCCATGCGGCAGGTGGCCGCCACGGGGAACGGGCCCCGGGAACAGACGGCCAGCATCGGCTGTTCCATCAAGTGGAAAAAGTAACGCGAGGGCGTTCGGACCGCGACAGCGAAATTTAGTTTCGACTATTGCTCATTCCACCCATCTGCGGGAGAATTGCGCGCCACGGCCAAGGGGCCGTCTTGCCCTCATCACGCTATTCAAAATGTTAGAAAACACCGTAAAAAAACAGGAAACCGCAACGCCGTCCCGCAAGCATCTGGCGAACGCCATCCGCGCGCTCAGCATGGATGCGGTGCAAAAGGCCAATTCGGGCCATCCCGGCGCCCCGATGGGGCTGGCCGATCTCGCCGAGGTGCTGTGGAACGATTATCTGCGCCATAACCCGGCCGATCCGCACTGGCCCAATCGGGATCGCTTCGTGCTGTCGAACGGTCATGCCTCGATGCTGCTGTATTCGCTGCTGCATTTGTCGGGCTACGACCTGCCGATGGAGGAAATCCGCCAGTTCCGCCAGTTCGGCTCCAAGACCGCGGGTCACCCGGAACATGAGATAACCCCCGGGGTCGAGACCACCACCGGCCCGCTGGGACAGGGCCTGGCCAATGCCGTGGGCATGGCGATTGCCGAGAAATCCCTGGCCGCCGAGTTCAACCGCGACGGCTTCAAGGTGGTCGACCATTACACCTATGTCATAGTGGGCGACGGCTGCCTGATGGAAGGCATCTCCCACGAAGTCTGTTCGCTGGCCGGCACCTTGAAGCTTGGCAAGCTGATCGTGTTCTACGACGACAACAACGTCTCCATCGACGGCGATGTGCGCGGCTGGTACACCGAGAACGTGCCCGAGCGCTTCGCCGGCTACGGCTGGCACGTCATCCCGAACGTTGACGGCCACGATCCGCAGGCCGTGGCGCGTGCGATCGAGTCGGCGCAGGCTGAAACTTCGCGGGCGACGATCATCTGCTGCAAAACGATCATCGGCGCCGGCGCGCCGACCAAGCAGGGCACGACCGCCTGCCACGGCGCGGCCCTCGGCGAGGACGAGGTGGCCAAGGCCCGCCAGGCGCTGGGCTGGCCCTATCCGCCCTTTGAGATTCCGCAGGAGATTTATGACGGCTGGTCGGCCCGCGAAAGCGGCACGCAGATCCAGCAGGAATGGAACAATCTGTTCGACGCCTATGAAGTGGCGCACCCGGAACTGGCCGCGCGCTTCAAGCGCCGTATCGAGCGCAAGCTGCCCAAGGACTGGGCTGAACAGTGCAAGGCCTTTATCGAAAAACTGAATACCGAAGCCAAGAGCGAACCGACGCGGTCTTCTTCCCAGCGAGCGCTGGAAGGTTATGGACCCTTGCTGCCCGAGCTGCTCGGCGGTTCAGCGGACCTGACCAGTTCCAACCTGACCAAGTGGTCGAAGTCGAAGGTGCTGACGGCCGATGTGCCGGACGGCAACTATATCCACTACGGTGTGCGCGAATTCGGCATGACCGCGATGATGAACGGCATGGCGCTGCACGGCGGCTTCATACCCTACGGCGGCACCTTCCTGATGTTCTCCGAATATGCGCGCAACGCGGTGCGCATGGCCGCGCTGATGCACCTGCCCGTAATTATGGTGTACTCGCACGATTCGATCGGCCTCGGCGAAGACGGCCCCACCCATCAGGCGGTGGAGCAGGTGGCCACCTTGCGTTACGTACCCAATCTGGATGTGTGGCGTCCCTGCGATACCGTGGAAACGGCGGTTGCCTGGAAACACATGATCGAGCGTCACGATGGCCCGAGCGCGATCGCGACCTCGCGCCAGAACACGGCCTTCCAGAAGCGCACGCCGCAGCAGCTGGCCCAGATCGAGCGCGGCGGCTACGTGCTGCTGGATGTCGCCAATCCCGAGGCCATTATCATGGCGACCGGTTCGGAAGTCGGCGTCGCGATGGATGCGGCGCGGCAGCTGAACGAAAAAGGGCGGCGCATCCGCGTCGTATCCATGCCGGCGACCACGGTGTTCGACCGCCAGGATGCAGCCTATCGGGAATCCGTGCTGCCGTCGGCCGTCCGCAAGCGCGTGGCGATCGAGGCGGGTGTATCCGATTTCTGGCGCAAGTATGTGGGCCTCGACGGCAAGGTGATCGGAGTCGACACCTTCGGTATTTCGGCGCCGTACCAGAAGCTGTTCGAGCACTTCGGTTTCACGGTCAAGAACGTGACGGAAACCGTGCAGTCACTGCTATAAACAAGCGCCGGCGACGAGCGCTTTATAAAAGAATTATATTTTCAGAGACAGGAGTAAATCATGGCTATTAAAGTCGGTATCAACGGTTTCGGCCGTATCGGTCGCATGGTGTTCCGCGCGGCGGTTCAAAATTTCCCGGACATCGAAGTGGTCGGCATCAATGACCTGCTCGAGCCCGACTACCTGGCGTACATGCTGAATTACGATTCCGTGCATGGCCACTTCAAAGGCAAGGTTTCCATTGAAGGCACGAATCTCATCGTCAACGGCAAGAAGATCCGTCTTACCGCGGTGAAGGATCCGGCCGAGCTGAAGTGGGGCGACATCGGCGCCGATATCGTCGTCGAATCGACCGGCCTGTTCCTGACCAAGGAAACCGCGCAGAAGCACATCACCGCCGGCGCCAAGAAAGTCATCATGTCCGCCCCGTCGAAAGACGACACCCCGATGTTCGTCTACGGCGTGAACGACAAGAGCTACAAGGGCGAAGCGATCATCTCGAACGCCTCGTGCACGACCAACTGCCTGGCCCCGATCGCCAAGGTGCTGAATGACAAGTTCGGCATCAAGCGCGGCCTGATGACCACCGTGCACGCCGCGACCGCGACGCAGAAGACCGTCGACGGCCCGTCGAACAAGGACTGGCGCGGCGGCCGCGGTATTCTGGAAAACATCATTCCGTCCTCGACCGGCGCGGCCAAGGCCGTGGGCGTGGTGATTCCGGAACTGAACAAGAAGCTCACCGGCATGGCGTTCCGCGTGCCGACCTCCGACGTTTCGGTGGTCGACCTGACGGTGGAACTGAAAACCGAAGCCACTTACGAGAATATCTGCAAGGCGATGAAGGAAGCCTCCGAAGGCGCCATGAAGGGCGTGCTCGGCTACACGGATGAGAAGGTCGTCTCGACCGACTTCCGCGACGATCCGCGCACCTCGATCTTCGACGCCGAAGCCGGCATCGCGCTCGACGGCACCTTCGTGAAGGTCGTGTCCTGGTACGACAACGAATGGGCGTACTCGTGCAAAGTGCTGGAGATGGCGAAGGTCATTTCCAAGTAATCGCAAGACTACAGGGCGCGGTTCTTACCGCGCCTTGTTTTTGTTGTTAGGGAAGCTCTGAATAATTCATCCTTGAATTCTCAGAGACGTAAAGCAAAAGGCGTGCCCCTGTTATACATCGGGGCTTTGCTTCATTCCAAGCGCTTTGGGCGTTTGGAAATGGCGGCGCCTCCCTGTGCCGCCCGAACCAACGCGGCTTTAAAATTTTTATAAGTAGGATTTCGAACATGGCATTCATCAGAGCGACTGATCTCGACCTCGCGGGCAAGCGGGTGCTTATCCGCGCCGACCTCAACGTGCCGGTGAAAGACGGCAAAGTCACCAGCGACACGCGTATCCGCGCGTCGATGCCGACCGTCGAATATGCGCTTAAGAAAGGCGCGAAGGTCATGCTGATGTCGCACCTGGGCCGCCCGGAGGAGGGCGTGTTCAGCGCAGAGAACTCGATGAAGCCGGTGGCGGATGTGCTGTCGAAACTGCTCGGCAAGAAAGTTCCGCTCGTGAACGATTACCTGACGAAGGCCCCGCAACTCAACAATGGCGACCTCGTGCTGTTCGAGAACGTGCGTTTCAACAAAGGCGAGAAGAAGAACAAGGAAGAGCTGGCGAAGCAGTACGCCGCGCTCTGCGATGTGTTCGTGATGGACGCCTTCGGTACCGCGCACCGCGCGGAAGCCTCGACCCATGGTGTCGGCGTGCATGCCCCGGTGGCGGCGGCCGGCATCCTGCTGACGCAGGAACTCGATGCGCTGGAACGCGCGCTGGCCAAGCCCAAGCGGCCGCTGGTGGCGATCGTCGGCGGCTCCAAGGTTTCCACCAAGCTGACCGTTCTTGAATCCTTGTCCAAGGTCGTGGATCAGTTGATCGTCGGCGGCGGCATCGCCAATACCTTTATTGCGGCCGCGGGCCATGCGATCGGCAAGTCCCTGAATGAAGCGGAATTGATCGATACCGCGAAGAAATTGAGCGCCGATGCCAAGCAGCGCGGCGCCGATATCCCGGTTCCGCAGGATGTGGTTACCGGCAAGGAATTCTCCGAAACCGCCAAGGCGGAATTGAAAGCCGTCGCGGCCGTGAAGGCGGACGACATGATTTTCGATATCGGGCCCGCGACGTCGGCGCAGTTGGCCGGAATATTGAAAAAGGCGGGCACCATCGTCTGGAACGGCCCGGTCGGCGTGTTCGAGTTCGACCAGTTCGGCGAGGGCACCAAAGCGCTGGCCAAGGCGATCGCCGAGTCGGATGCTTTCTCCATCGCGGGCGGCGGCGACACGCTGGCGGCGATCGACAAATACGGCGTGGCGGACCAGATATCCTACATTTCCACCGGCGGCGGCGCTTTCCTGGAGTTCCTGGAAGGCAAGAAACTGCCGGCTGTTGAAATGCTCGAGCAACGCGCGAAGGGTTGAGACTAAGGGATCACATGTTAAGACGTACCAAAATTGTGGCGACTCTCGGGCCGGCGACCAACGAAGCCGCGGTCCTTAAAAAACTCATCAAGGCCGGAGTCGATATTGTGCGCCTCAACTTCTCGCACGGGGTGGCGCAGGATCATATCCGCCGCGCCGAGCTGGTGCGCCAATGCGCGGCCGAAGTGGGCCGCCCGGTCGGCATCCTGGTGGATCTGCAGGGTCCCAAGATCCGCATCGACAAGTTCGCCAACGGCCCCATTACTCTGAACGAGGGTGATGCTTTTATCCTTGACGCCGGGCTCGATCCCAACGCCGGTAACCAGCAACGCGTAGGCGTGACTTACAAGGCGCTGCCCAAGGACGTAGTCGCGGGTAATGAACTGATGCTCGACGACGGGCGCCTCGAATTGAGGGTGACCATGGTCAAGGGCAATGAAATCCATACCGTGGTTACGGTCCCCGGCATTCTGTCGAATAACAAGGGCATCAATCTGCGCGGCGGCGGCCTGTCCGCGCCCGCGATCACCGAGAAAGACAAGCAGGATATCAAGACCGCGGCCCAGATCGGCTGTCATTATCTCGCGATTTCCTTCCCGCGCAGTGCCGATGATGTGCACGAAGCCCGCCGGCTGCTGGAGAAGGAAGGGGGCAAGGGCGGCATCATTGCCAAGATTGAGCGCTTTGAAGCGCTGCAGGTGATTGACGATATTATCCAGGCTTCCGACGGCATCATGGTCGCCCGTGGCGATCTGGGTGTCGAGATCGGTGACGCCGAGCTGCCGGCCTGGCAGAAACGCCTGATCAATCTGGCGCGCAACCACAACCGCGTGGTCATTACCGCGACCCAGATGATGGAATCCATGATCGAGAACCCGATTCCGACCCGCGCCGAAGTGTTCGACGTGGCGAACGCGGTGCTCGATGGCACCGACGCGGTGATGTTGTCCGCGGAAACCGCCTCGGGCAAACACCCCGTCAAGGTCATTGAAGCCGTGTCACGTATCTGCTCCAGCGTCGAGAAGGAGCCCGAGGCCACCACCTCGACCCACCGCCTGAACACGCGCTTCCAGAATGTCAGCGAAACCATCGCGCTGTCCACCATGTATGCGGCCAATCACCTGCGGGTGAAGGCCATCATCGCGCTCACCGAATCGGGCACCACTGCCTTGTCGATGTCGCGCATCAGTTCCGCCATTCCGATCTACGCGTTGACCCGGCACGAACACACGATGGGCCGGATGTGCCTGTATCGCGGCGTGCAGCCTCTGAAGCTGGGCAAACTTTTCACCGAACATGCCACGGCCAATCTGGTGGCGGTGAACCTGCTGAAGGAGCATAACGCGCTCAAGGACGGCGACCTCGCCATCATCACGAAGGGCGACCTGATGGGCACCCATGGCGCCACCAATGCGATGAAGATCGTGGAGGTGGGAAATATGGTGAAGCCACAAGGCGAGGTCGACGCCTAGCTCACAGCTCCCGCTTCTGGCTCCTGCTTCACGCCTGGCGCCTGCATCCGTGCGGGCGTCCGTTACGTGATCGATTTTACGCGGGGTTTCGCCCGGCGCATCTTCGCGCTGCCGACTCTGATTTAACCCGTGAATCATACTTCTCTTGATCCCCCTTCGTTCCGAAGGGGGATGCCCGAAGGGCAGGGGGATGCTAACTATGCAAGCGGTGCGTAGGTAGGGATGAGCCTGCGAACCCCAACAAGATTCATTTAGGGGTTGTTGGGCTTACTACTTTGAAAGCAGCAACTTCATTAGCGGCTGCAGGCTGGTTTGGAGTTGTTGCGGGGTGGGCTTGTGGTCGATCCGAATCACCGGACAATCGGTCAGCTGCCGCAAGTCCGCTGCATTGTCGAGTTCGGGCGGAGTGGTTTCCTCAAGGCCGTTCAGGATGATAGCTGCGGCGGTCAGCCTGTATTTCGCGATCGCATCCAGCGTCAGCCGGATATGGTTGAGGCAGCCGAGCCGGTCCGCGGCGACCAGCAGTACGGGCAGGCGCAGCTCGCGGGCCAGGTCGGCGCAGGAACCGTCGTGGCAGAGCGGTGAATAGAAACCGCCGGCGCCTTCCACGATCAGGAAACTGTCGGTTCGCGTGCCCCAGCGGGCGGCGGTCGCGAGCAGCTGCAGGTTGAGCGGCGTGCCGGACAGTAGCGCCGCGCGCTCCGCCGACACCGCCGGGCCGAAGCGGTAGGGCGTGATGATCGACAGGGTCACGGCGCGCGCCGCGGCATGGAAATAAGCCAGACCGTCCGCCGGTATCAATTCACCATTCTCGAGCCGGCAGCCGGTTTCCACCGGTTTGCGCGGCTGCACGTCAAGGCCCGCTGCGGCGAGCATGCGGGTCAGGGCGGCGCCGACCAGCGTTTTGCCGACTCCGGTGTCGGTGCCGGTGATGAAATAACCCTGTGGTTTGCGTGCGCCCATGAGTGCTTCAGGCGGTGAGCCTGCGCAACGCTTCGCGATATTTTTCCGCCGTCCGCTGGACGATCAGCGGCGGCAGTTCCGGACCGGGAGCGGCCTTGTTCCAGTCGAGCGTTTCCAGATAGTCGCGCACGAACTGTTTGTCGAAACTCGGCGGGCTGGCGTCCACGCGGTACTGGTCAACCGGCCAGAACCTTGAAGAGTCCGGCGTCAGCGCTTCGTCGATCAGGAGCAACTGGCCGTTTTCATCCAGCCCGAATTCGAATTTGGTATCGGCAATGATGATGCCGCGCGTCAATGCGTAGTTCGCGGCTTCGGAGTACAGCCGCACGCTGATATCGCGCACCCGGGCCGCGAGTTCCGCGCCGATCAGTTTCACGACTTCTTCATAAGAGATGTTCTCATCGTGCGCCCCGATGGCGGCCTTGGTGGCGGGCGTGAAGATCGGGCGCGGCAGTTGCGAGGCCTGCCGCAGGCCCTCGGGCAGTTTGATGCCGCATACGGATCCTGAAACTTTATAGTCCTTCCAGCCTGAGCCGATCAGGTAGCCGCGAACCACCGCTTCCACCGGCAGCGGTTTGACTTTCTTTACGGCAATGGCGCGGCCGTCGAGCAGTGCGATTTCGTCCGCGCTCAGGATATCCCGCAAGGGCAGCGACAGCAGATGGTTCGGAACGATGTGGGCGAGCTTGTGGAACCAGAAATTCGAGATTTCCGCCAGGATGCGTCCCTTGCCGGGTATGGGTTGCGGCATGACCACGTCGAAGGCCGACAGGCGGTCGGTGGTGACGATCAGCATCCGGTCCTCGTCAATACGGTAGAGGTCGCGCACCTTGCCGCGCCCGAGCAGGGGCAGGCTGGTCAGATTGGTGGTATGAAGTCCTTGTGACATGGAATAGTTCCGATCCGCAGGCCGCGGCACTTTAACACGACACCCGCTTCCTCAGGTAGAGGGTTATACCGGACAGTGTTGCGTGAGCCTGCCTCAAATCCCGGCGTCCCGGGTCTCAGAACAGCGCAATCCCGCTTCGAGGCCGCTGCCCGTTTCCACGCAATATCCTTAACCGGTGAGTATGTTGGGGTCGAGTCGATGAACGGAGTCAATGGCATTACCATGCAATTTCGTTCATGGTTTCTCCTTGCGCCCATGCGCAGGCCACAACACGCGCTCGCCAAGGAGCGCTCAATCGTTTATTTCAATGTGAATATGATTCAGGAGAAATAAAGTGCAGTGTGGTGCGGGCGCCCGGGATATGGAGTCTGTGTTGCATCCGCAATGTGCGGACAAAAAAATTTCAGGAGCGGAGGCGGCATCGATAAGTCTGCTGCGAGCAGCCTATTAGCTTGCGCCGGTACTTGAGCGGACAGTGATCCGAAAGTGTTCTTCTCGAACAGTTGGATCGGCAGCTTCAACTGCCCAGGCGCCGGCCCGGACGAGTGCCAGCAGGAATCCGCATTGCATAGTCTTTTGCGGGACAAGAGCGCCAGGATTTAGTACATACAAAGCCGGCAATCAGGGTGGCCGCGTGATCGGCAGCCAGAACCGGAGGACGCCCCGTTTCCGGAGCGATCCCGCATATGGGGGAGTCCGGAGTCAAATTTGGCAATGTCATCCGTTTTTAGCATAATACGGTAGCGCCGCTGCCCGGCGTGCTGACACTTCCTTATTATTAAGACGACGGATCCCAGTCTGATGTTTACATCGTATTTCTCCGGCAGCTGCCGCCCCGCCAAATCCCTGTGGTTATGTTTCGCGCTACTGCTATTCACGGCCTCCGCCCTGGCCGAGCAGGAGCTGATGCCGCGCCCGCCGGAAATTGAAAGAGATGTACGTTTCTGGACGCGCGTCTATACCGAAATTGATTCCAATCAGGGCTTCATCCATGACGACTGGAATCTGGACGTTGTCTATGGGACCTTGCAGTTCAAGCCGGATATCAGCCGGCACGAACGCGACCGTCTCGTCGAGAAGGTCAAGAACGAATACCGGCACATCTTGTTGCGTCTGGCCACGGTGAAGAAGGAAGAGCTGAACGCCGAGGAGCAGCGGGTGCTGGGGCTATGGCCCGAAGGCACCAGCAAGGAAGAGTTCCGCAATGCCGCGCGGCGGCTGCGCTTCCAACTCGGCCAGTCGGATCGCTTCCTGGAAGGTCTGATCCGTTCCGGGCGCTGGATGCCGCATATACTCGAAACCTTGAAACAGGAGGGCTTGCCGCTGGAACTGGCTGCGTTGCCGCACGTGGAATCCTCCTTCAACCCCAATGCCTATTCCTTTGTCGGCGCCGCCGGCATGTGGCAGTTTACCCGCTCCACCGGTCGCCGCTTCATGCGCGTCGATCATGTCATCGACGAGCGCATGGACCCCTTCATGGCGACCGTCGCGGCGGCTCACCTGTTGAAGAATAATTACGATACCACCGGCAGTTGGCCGCTGGCGCTGACCGCCTATAATCACGGGTTGTCGGGTATGCGGCGGGCGATCGATAAAACCGGGGGCACCGATGTGGTCAAGGTGCTGCGCGAATATCGCAGCCGGAGTTTCAAATTCGCATCGCGTAATTTCTATGTCGCCTTCCTGGCCGCGCTGGAGGTCAACCGGAATGCGTCGAAGTATTTCGGTCCGATTGAACTGGACCCGCCGGCGGATGAAATTATCGTTGAAATGCCGGATTACATGCCGGCCCATGCCGTCGCCAAAGGGGTGGGCGTCGCCCTGGAAGATCTGCGCAAGCTGAATCCGGCCTTGCGTGGGCCGATCTGGAACGGCGAAAAATACATTCCGCGCGGCTTCAAGTTGCGCCTGCCGCGCAAACCCGGCGCCAATTACGCCGGTCTTATCGCGGCGGTTACGGAGCGCTTCAATAAACAGCTGCCGGATCAGCTTTATACCGTGCAGCGCGGCGACTCTCTGTCGCAGATAGCGGATCGTTTCGGCGTGAGCCTGACTGACCTGATGGCCGTTAACAACATGAGTAATCGCCATTTCATACGGGTAGGCCAGCAACTGCACTTGCCGCGCACTGCGGCGGCGCCCGCCGTTCCCGCCCTGGTCAACGGCCGTTACCGTGTACGTCAGGGGGATTCGCTGTCCGCCATCGCCGAGCGCTTCGGCGTCAGTGAGGAGAAGCTGCTGGCGATCAACGCCTTGCCGGATCGCAACGCCATTAACAAGGGACAATGGCTGCGCATCGAGGGCGAGGAAGCGGAGCCGCAGGTTGTGGTTGCGAGCCTGGATAATGCCGCCGTGGGAACTGCGACCGCTTCGGCCGTTGCTCCCGCTGCCGCCCCGGAGACGGGCGGTGAGAAGATCGCGATCGCCGAAATGCGTTCCGCCGATGAGGAACCGTCTGAGGAAGCCGAGCCCACTACTTCTGAAGAGGAGACATCCAGCATAGCCCCGGTTCAACCCGCTGTTCAGGTTTCGCCGTTGACGGCCGACCCGAGTGATTACTCGGTGGGTGAAGACAGCACCATCGAAATCCAGGCGGAGGAAACCCTCGGCCATTATGCCGAGTGGCTGCAGGTGCGGACCGACGGGCTGCGCAAGTTGAACCGGTTGCGCGGCAAACCGCTGGTGATCGGCAAGCGTCTCAAACTGGATTTCACGAAGGTAACCCCGGAAATTTTCGAGCAGCAGCGCATCACCTATCATCGCGGACTGCAGGAGAGCTATTTCGCGCGATACCTTATCGCCGGGACTCAGGAGCACAAGATCCGCCGCGGCGAATCGATCTGGATACTGGCCGAGAGGCGCTACAACGTGCCGATCTGGTTGTTGCTGCAATACAACCCGGATCTGGATCTGAACAAGGTCAAGCCGGGACTGGTCGTGAATTTCCCGCTGGTGCAGGAAAAGACGGAGGGCGGCTGACGCGCGCTTGCGGCGTCAGCTCTGGGTTTCAACCCGGTTGCGTCCCAGTTGCTTGGCCTTGTAAAGGCCCATATCGGCCTTGTGTATCAGCTCCGTCGGGTCCATGCCGTGCTTCGGCACGATGCTGCTGACGCCTATGCTGATGGTGACGATCTGGGGCGGCGGTGAATGCCGGTGAGGTATGGCAAGCTGCTCCACGGCGGCTCTGCATTTCTCGGCGATGGGCAGCGGTTCCGCTGTATTGGGCAGTATCATGATGAACTCCTCCCCGCCGTATCTTGCCACTATGTCGGTCGACCTTTGGGCCGATTTAAGAAGGGCCTGGGCGATGCTTTTCAGGCAGTCGTCGCCAATCAGGTGGCCGTAATGATCGTTGAAGTATTTGAAGTAATCGATATCGATCATCATGATCGATAGCGGAGTGCGTTCCCGCAACGCGCGTTTCCACTCCTGTTGCAGATACTCGTCGAAATAGCGCCTGTTGTAGAGCCCCGTCAGGCTGTCGATCTTGGTGAGCATTTCCAGTTCCTGCTTGGCAATACGGAGCTCATTGGTCCTTTCCTGCACCATGTGTTCGACGATGCCGGTGTGCCGGAGCATCAGCAATGTATAGGCGGCCATTGCAATGACGAACAGGAAGCTGAAAGCAAAAATGATGTAAGGGGCGGCGGTTCTGCGTTTGGAAACGTAGGCGTCTGTCGGCGAGGCGAGCAGATTCCAGGTTTTGCCGCCGATGTCCGTGAAAATTTTCTGGTGCTCGAAATCGTTGCGTTCTTCATTGCTCGTGTAGAGTACGGTGCCATGGCTCAGCAGCTTTATTTCGATATCGGAGGCCATCATTTTGTTTATGAAGCTGTCCAATATCGCCGCGTACAGGAATACTCCGATTACAAGGCCGGAAATAGCCTCCCTGCGTTCTTCGACTGTTTGCGGGTTGCCGCGATAGATGGGCAAGACGGCCAGGAAACCGTGATTTACGAAGGGCTTTCTTGCCAGCGTGACGCTGCGCGTGATCCGCAACTCCCCGGAGTCGATGGCCGACATTAATGCTTCCAGGCGGGCGGGCTCGGAGGCTACGTCGAATCCCCAGGCCGTCTCATTGCCCGCGACAGGTTCCAGATATGAATTCGGGAAATAAATTGCGCGCTGGTCGGCGGGTTGCAGCATATCTTCATTGAATTGGGTGATCTTGAAACCGGGGATCATCCGGCTTTTTGCCCGCTCATACGACTCGCGCTGCGGCGCCGTGACTTTTTCCGCCCATGCCAGCGCCAGGATCTTGTCGTGGCGCGCCAGGATCGACTGGGCCGCTCCGTGGAATTCGTCGGAAGTGACTTTCTGCGAGCTGTCGAACAGGGTTTTCAGTACATGCAGCGCTTCAAAGTTGAGTTTGATTTCCTGTTCGATCAGGAGGGCGTCTTCATCGATGGCTTTTTTGAAATCCGCACTGATGGTGTCGGTTTCAATTTTGCGGAATTCGTAGGAGATAAACAGGGTCAGCGTCAGACCCAAGCCCAGTATCATGCCCGTTATGAGGTGATTTTTTTCCATCGATTAACCAGGCCCCCCGCCCGGAGTATTATTTTCCGCGAGCCGGAGGCCGCTTTCAATAGCGGTCGCAGATCATGCCGGCAGTACGGTGATCCGGCTTGAGACCGAATTTGCGATAAAACATTTCTCATGGGCCTGTTCGTGCAGTTGTGCCAGGGTTCCCGCATCCGGAGCCGCTCCTTCGAAGACCGCCTGGGGGCGCAGTAACACTTCGGTAATTGCCATGCGCTTCTGTTCGTTCCGTCCCATGCTGCCGACCGCGGTATCAGTGTAGCTCGCCACCTTGAATCCGGCTCCGGCCGCCAGATGCAGGAACCACAGCATATGGCAGCTTGCTATGGCGGCGACAAAGGCCTCTTCCGGGTCGATATGAGCCGGCGTGGATAACGGGGGTGGCACCACATGAGGCGAGGCGGAGGCGGCGATCGTCAGTCCTCCGTCGAAGCTCCAGCTGTGATCTCTGCTGTAGCGGGGGTGGGATTCACCAGCCTGCAGTTTCCAGGTGACGGTTGCCTGATAGGAAGCCATATTTTTCCATTTTTAGTTGATGTGAATAGAGCGTATCTCAAAACATTTCGTAATGTGTTGGCGGAAAGCATTGTCGGGTCCACGCCTGCATGGATGTAAGCGGTAGCGCGGAAAAGCCGGGTGGTTTCGCTAATCAGATGCCCATATTGCTGAGAGTCACCATAATGTCGTTCAACACGGCGGTCAAACGCGGGTGCGATGCCTCAAGACGGACGACGGCCGAATTCAGGTTTTCCTGCAAATCGGTCTCCATATTCTTATCGTCTTGCCCTGAGGCTTGCCGGATGTTCCGGATCAGGGTTTCAAGCTCTTTTTTTTCGGTGCTGGAAACAGTTTTAAGATCTTCGATCTCGGTCTGCAGGCGCTTCAACAGTTGTTTCAGTTCGGATTGGGTCATGGAGGCTATGCTTTTATGAGTACGTCCATTATAGACACTATAACGTTCATTTCTGTAATTAGAACGAATCAGTCGTTCTGACCGTCCAAGCCCGGGATTAGAATACGGACCATTTTCAAATACATTGAACTAAGGAGCGTTACTTATGGCACTGCGTCTAGGTGATACCGCACCGGATTTTACCCAGGACTCCACCCAGGGCAAGATCCATTTCCATGACTGGATCGGAAACAGCTGGGCTGTTTTGTTTTCGCACCCGGCGGACTTTACTCCTGTTTGCACGACCGAACTGGGTTATGTGGCCAGGGTCGATGAATCCGAATTCGCCAAGCGGGGCGTTAAAGTCATTGCAGTAAGCGTTGATCCGGTTTCAGCCCATAACGAATGGGTGAAGGATATTAACGAAACCCAGAAGACCAAAGTCAACTACCCCATACTCGGCGACGCGGACCGCAAGGTATCGGAGCTTTATGACATGCTCCATCCCGGCGAGGGCGACAGTTCCCCCGTGCGTTCGGTCTTTATCATCGATCCGAAGAAGAAGATCCGGACCATCATTACTTACCCCAAGAGCACGGGACGCAATTTTGACGAGATCCTGCGGGTGATCGATTCGCTGCAGTTGACGGACGGCTATGGCGTGGCGACTCCCGCCAACTGGAAAAACGGCGAAGATGTGGTTATTCCGCCTTCGGTTACCGATCCAAAAGTGCTCAAGGAGAAGTTTCCCAAGGGGTATAAAGAAGTGAAGCCCTATCTGCGGATGACCCCTCAGCCCAACAAATAGCCGCCTGGATTCCGCTGTTTTATGGCGCAAGGATGCGCAACTCGAACATGCGCAGGCTCAGCTCTGCAAAACGCGCCTTTTGCGCGGGCGTCCCTGAAAGAGGCGGGGACCGGCTTTTCAGGTTCAGGTTTACATCCCGGCCTCGCTGATACACAATCACGGTGGTAATTTTTACCGATTGGCAGTGGGGTTGGGATAATGAAAACCAAGGCAGGGATTAGCCTGGTTGCGTGGTTTGTTGCCTCGTCAGTGGCGTTCGCCGAAGACCCGATCGTCGCCGGCGAGCAGGCTTATACCAGTAAAGGTTGTATGGGATGTCATGGGCCGGCCGGCAACAGCCCGAATCCAGGAACTTTTCCTAAAACCGCGGGCTTGGAGGCTTCTTATATCGTCCTTCAGTTGAAGGCCTTCCGGAGCGGGGAGCGCAGCAATCCGATGATGACGCCCATGGTCAGAGATCTGACCGACCAGGAGATCGCCAGTCTGGCGGCTTATCTCGCGGTCCAGAAATAGACCAGGTTTGCGTCCGAATAAATTAAAGAACACCGGCTGACGTCGGCGTTTTCATGCATTCTTTTTGCTCATCGAGAAGCTCGGCGTGTCCAAGATTTCCCTGTGTTTCCACGTCCATATATACTGGAGCGGCTTCATTTCCACGGGGTTTTGATTATGCGCGATTACTGGATAGCACCCTCGATTCTGTCCGCCGATTTTGCAAGGCTGGGCGAAGAGGTAGACGCTGTCTTGCAGGCGGGCGCCGATATGATCCATTTCGATGTCATGGACAATCATTATGTGCCCAACCTGACGGTCGGCCCCCTGGCGTGCCGGTCCTTGCGCAAATACGGCGTCAAGGCGCCTATCGATGTACATCTGATGGTCAAGCCGGTGGACCGCATCGTGCCGGATTTCGCCGAAGCCGGCGCGAATTTCATTACCTTCCATCCGGAGGCCAGCGAACATATTGACCGGACTCTGCAGCTGATCCGGGATTCCGGGTGCAAGGCGGGGCTAGTGTTCAACCCGGCGACGCCGCTGCACTATCTCGACCATGTGCTGGATAAGCTGGATATGATTCTGCTGATGTCGGTGAACCCCGGTTTCGGCGGCCAGCAATTTATCGCCTCGACGCTGCCTAAGTTGCGGCAGGTGCGCAAACTTATCGATGCTTCGGGACGCGCCATCCGCCTGGAAGTTGATGGCGGGATCAAGGGGGTGAATATCGCCGAAGCGGCGGCCGCGGGTGCTGATACTTTCGTCGCAGGTTCCGCCATTTTCGAAGCCCCCGACTACAAGGCCGCTATCGCGGACATGCGCAAGCGGCTCGCCGGAGTCAAGAATAGCTGACGTGATCATCGACCCGTTAATGTTCGCTGAACATGGTTATGCGCCCTGAATTAATCGTGTTTGATCTGGACGGCACCCTGGTCGACAGCGCTCCCGACCTGGCTTATTGCATCGATGCCACGCTGGAATCTTTGGGATTGCCCCCATGCGGGCATGAGCAGGTGCGGCGCTATCTTGGAAACGGGGCGGAGCGCTTCGTCAAGCGGGCATTGACCGGCGAAATGTGGCAGGAACCGGAGCCGGCGCTTTATGAGGCGGCCTTGGCGCGATTTCTCAATCTCTATGGCGAATCGAACGGAAACCATACGAATGTCTATCCCGGAGTACATGAAGCGCTGCGCCGGCTGCAATCGGTCGGCATATCACTTTGCGTGCTCACCAATAAAAAACGTCTTTTTACCGAACCCCTGCTGAAAGCAAAGGGGCTGCAGGATTTCTTCGGGTTTTGTATCTGCGGCGACGACCTGGCAACCCAAAAACCCGATCCCGGGCCTTTACTCCATGCCATGCGGCGGTTCGAGGTATCGCCTTCCGCCACCTGGATGATCGGGGATTCGGCAACCGATGTCGCCACTGCACGGGCGGCGGGGGTGAAAATATTGGCGGTCAGTTACGGCTATAATCACGGCAGGGATATACGGGAGGCAAAACCTGACGGCATCGTTGATTCCCTGCTCCAGATTTGTACAATACTGCATCTTGCCGCATAAACCCTGATTCAGGTAGATACATGAATTTCTCGATGTGTGCCGTAAAACTCGCCTGGCGATGGCCTTGGTAACCAAGGTTTCGACCGTTGCTGCGCGTTTAACTGAACACAATCGGAAATTCATGCATGAATAAGACAACATACGATTCACTTGCCTCTCAGGGCTACACCCACATTCCGTTCGTCCGGGAAGTTTTGGCCGATCTGGAAACCCCGTTAACGACCTATCTAAAACTGGCGGCGGGTCCATACAGCTATTTATTCGAGTCCGTGCAGGGCGGCGAGAAATGGGGGCGTTTCTCTTTTATAGGGTTGCCCTGTCGTCGTCGCATCCGTATCCGCGACCGACGCGTTCTGGTCGAAAACGGCGATGTCATCGAGCAGGATGTAACGGTCGATGATCCTTTGTCCTTTGTCGACGGCTTCCGCCAAACCTTGCGCGTGCCCCGGCTGGAAAATCTGCCGCGGTTCCACGGCGGGCTGGTCGGGTATTTCGGATATGACACGATTCGCTATATCGAGCCGAAGCTCGGCGCTTGCCCGAATCCGGACGATCTGGAGACACCGGATATCCTGCTGATGGTTTCCGAGGAGCTGGTTGTGTTCGACAACCTTCTCGGCAAACTGCAGATCATCGTGCATGCGCATGCAGCCGATAAGAGCGGTTATGAACGTGCGCAACAACGCCTGGAAGAACTTGAAGAGCGTCTGAAACAGCCCTATGCCCGTCCGGTTGTCAACGATGGAGGGCATAAGCCGGTGTCGGAGAAAGATTTTAAATCCGGTTTCAGCCAGCGGGATTTCGAGGGAATCGTCGAGAAGGCGCGGCGCTACATTACCGAGGGCGATATTATGCAAGTCGTACTCGCGCAAAGATCCTCGGTTCCCTTTTCGGCCACGTCGCTGGATGTATATCGCGCGCTGCGTACCTTGAATCCTTCGCCTTATATGTATTTTCTGGATCTCAAGGACTTTGAGATCGCGGGTTCGTCGCCGGAAATACTCGTGCGGGTGGAGGACGGCGATGTGACGGTGCGTCCGATCGCCGGCACGCGCCGCCGCGGCCGCTATCCGGAGGAAGATCAGGCATTGGAGCAGGAATTGCTGCAGGACCCCAAGGAGCTGGCCGAGCATCTGATGCTGATTGA
>DASUFE010000004.1:0-19285 GCA_036274675.1 Gammaproteobacteria bacterium | reverse complement strand
GCATTACAGCTGGGTGTTCGGGGCCAATGCGTCCGGCATGATCGCCGCCAGCCAGATCAACGCGCGGCTGTTACAGCGCGTGTCGTTGCCGGCCCTGTTCCGCGCGCTGCTGTGGGCGCCGGCCGTGATCGGCAGCGCCTTGCTGGCGCTCGCAATGACGGGACCATTGCCGCTGCCTGTATTGTTGCTCGGCCTGTTTTTATTCGTCGGCAGCGCGGGCTTCATCATGCCGAACTCCGGCGCGGCCGCACTCGGCACGCAAAGCCGCGGCATCGCCGGTACCGCTTCCGCCCTGATGGGCGCACTGCAGTTCGGTCTCGCCACCGCCAGCAGCGCGCTGGTCGGCGCCTGGCACGACGGCACGACCTTGCCGCTGGTCGCGGTGATGGCGACTTGTGGCGTGAGCGCGCTACTGGTGGACCGGATCGTTACCGGCAAGCATGTGACGATGAGTACCGAGCAGTAGCAGATAAGAATTTGCTCTCACGAAGGCGCAAAGGCACCAAGAAACAATCTACCTGTCGTTGACGTCGTTGAAGGGCAATCCTAAAGTAATCAGATCAAAAGGGCGGGGCTCAGATGAATAACCAAATACCTTCTGGTCTCAGTGCTTTCGTGTTCAAAATGAAGGCGTTGTATTTCCCAATTCTATGGGTCACGCTGCTGACGATTTTCGGCTACACGTTCCTTAACTGGCTCCTCAATATCCATCTTGTCCTCCTTCATTTGAAGGAGGAGGTCTTCAAATTTTATATCCCGGTGGTTCTGCCATGGGTTCCCATTCTCTTTTTCCTGCGCCGGCGTATTTATCTTCTGAATATGAAATGGAAGGACGCTCATGACGCATGGTATTTGGCACTGTGGGTCATGATGCTGGGGCCGTTAATGCTGCTGCAGGACTATGTTATTAAGGCGTCATTTGATTTGGTGGGAGCCCGGTCGATAGCCGAGGTCTCCGCGCACAGGAACGAAAAATATTTCCAGATTGGGGAATTCGAGATTAAGAAAAACCAATGCGTCTCCCATGCCACGGCGCGCGCCTCGGGGAAACACAACGAGAATCTGAATTTCTATTTATACATTGCCTGCCCATTTGTCGGGGAGGATTTGGTATGGTATGGCGCCCGCTACCAGCAAGGGATCAGCAACCGGGGGGAGCTTGAGGAAAAGGACAGGCAGTATCGAAGGTTTATCGACGATTCAACTAAAAAATTCGAAAAGCTGGATTTGCATCAGGTCAGTTATTTTCAACGACAGGAATACAGCGATGACCTGGACGGTTATCTGAAAGCCGTTGCAAGGAATCTGGATTCGGCAGTGGAGGGCGAGCCGATCATCTTGATACCGGAACATGAGGCTTTTGCCGACCGCTTGGGAAATTCATTGGCCTGG
Source organism: Gammaproteobacteria bacterium (assembly GCA_036274675.1). Classification (GTDB taxonomy): domain Bacteria; phylum Pseudomonadota; class Gammaproteobacteria; order HTCC5015; family HTCC5015; genus DASUFE01. The sequence goes on along the minus strand of DASUFE010000004.1, from coordinate 17,893 downwards.
GCGGTGGTCATTTATGTTGCCGTCGCACTCCCGCTGTTTTTTGTAGTAACCCTTCGCGGGCTGAAGGTTGACGAGTATCGGAATTTTATCTCAAGGAAGAGCCGGCGCGACATATGGGGAGGCTTGTCATTTCTCAACCCGTTTGGAACATATAAGGCATCCGCCGTTATTTTCTGGTTGAACGCCGTGGTTTTTGTCGCAATGGTTGTATCTGGCATCAATCCCATGAGTCCAACCGCAACGGAGTTGCTGGAATTCGGCGCCAATAATCGGGAGGCCGTAATGCATGGCGAGATATGGAGACTGGTTGTATCTGTTTTCATGCACGCGGGTATTGCGCATCTGGTGTTCAATATGTGTGCGCTCATGATGGCGGCATTATTTCTGGAACCAGTACTCGGTTGGAGAAAAATGGCTGCGCTTTATCTGTTCTATGGAGTGGCGGCCAGCATGGCGAGCATATACTGGAAGGAGGGAATTTCCGTCGGCGCCTCGGGTGCGATATTAGGCCTGTATGGAACGATGCTTTCTTTCTGTTTGGGAAAGATATATCCGAGGGGAGAACGTGACACCGTTTTGGTTCTCGTGTCCTTGTCCGCCGGTATAAGTATTTTGCTTGGGTTTTTTATCGGAGCCGATAATGCAGCGCATATCGGTGGGTTCATTGTCGGAATCTTCGCCGGGTTGGTATTGCTGGTTTTGGGAGGGCTGCCAGCGAATGAACGCATCCGTCGGAGAAACATTATTTGATATATACAGTCTTGATGTTGACAAATTCCTTGATGCCGTAAGGCCCCAGTTCGCGGCCGTAGCCACTGTCCTTGACGCCGCCGAAGGGCAGGCGCGGGTCGGATCTCACGAAGTCGTTGATCGCGACGAACCCCGTTTCCAGCTGCCGTGCCACTGCTTCCGCGCGTGCCGTGTCCTTACTAAATACCGCGGAGCCGAGTCCATAAATACTTTTGTTGGCGAGCTGGATCGCTTCCGCCTCGTCGCGCGCGCGGATCAACGCAGCTACCGGACCGAAGGTTTCCTCGTCGAAAACGGGCATGCCGGGCGCGACCTCGGCCAATACCGTCGCGGGATAAAAATTGCCGGCGCCTTCCGGTTTGGCGCCGCCGAGCAGGACCTGGGCGCCCTGTTCGACGCTGGCCCTAACCTGCTTGTGCAGCGCGTCACGCAGGTCTTCGCGGGCCAGCGGCCCGAGTTCGGTATCTTCCTGCATGGGGTCGCCCATTTTAGCCTGCTTCATTTTTTCGACGAAGGCGCTTTCAAATTTTTCATACACCGCCTCGACCACAATAAAGCGCTTGGCGGCGATGCAGCTCTGTCCGGTATTGATCAGGCGGCTGGAGGCGCAGGTCCGGGCGGCATATTCGATATCCGCGTCGGCGAGCACGAGGTAGGGATCGCTGCCGCCAAGCTCGAGCACGGTTTTTTTCAGCGCGCGTCCCGCGGTTGCCGCAATCTCACGCCCGGCCGCGGTGCTCCCGGTCAGAGTGACCGCACGGATCTTGTCGTTCCAGATCACGTCTTCCACCTGGTCGGAGCTGATGAGCAGGGTGCGCAGCAGATTGCCGGGGCTGCCGGCCTCCCGGAACAGCTGTTCGATCGCGAGCGCGCAGCCGCTGACGTTGGAGGCGTGTTTCAGGACGCAGGCGTTGCCCGCCATCAGGGCGGGAGCGGCGAAACGGAACAGTTGCCAGAACGGGAAGTTCCACGGCATGACCGCAAGGATCACACCGAGCGGTTCGAAGTGGATATAACTCTGCGCTGCCTCGGTCTTGACCGGTTCCTCGTGGAGGAAGAACTGTGCATTGTCGGCGAAGTACTCGCAGACCCAAGCACATTTCTCGATTTCCGAACGCGAGGCCTTGAGGGGTTTGCCCATTTCGGCAGTGATGATCTCGGCCAATTCGTGCTTGAGGGAATTGAGCCGGGATGCGACCTCGCGCAGGCAGCGCGCCCGCGCCGGCAGTTCCAAATCGCGCCAGTCGAGCCAGGCGGTATGCGTGGCGTCAATGATTGCACTGGTGTCGGATACGGAGAATGCCGGATACGTCCTGAGTTTTTTGCCGGTGGCCGGGCTGAGGCTGCGCAGGGACATGTACGTTTTCCTTCCTGATAAGGGGATTATTATTGCTGTACTACTGCCGATATAGACAGGTCTTCAATGCTATTATTGCTTCCCGACGTTTCGGGAGAATAAATTGGAAACCCGCCATAGCCTAGACTGGGATAACACCTTCGCCGCCATCTGGCGCAGCCGCCGCGACTACCTGCGCCCCGTGCGCCACATCGACCCGGTCAGCCTGCAGCAGCTGGTGGGCATCGATTCCCAAAAGGAAAGGATGACCGCCAATACCCTGCGCTTCCTGCAGGGCAAGCCGGCCAACAACGCTATCCTCTGGGGGGCGCGCGGTACCGGCAAGTCCTCGCTGATCAAAGGCCTGCTCAACGAATACAAGGGACAAGGCCTGCGCCTGATCCAGGTGGACAAGGACGACCTGGTCGATCTGCCCGAGATCGTGGATTTCATCCGTGATTCACAGTATCGATTTATCGTGTATTGCGATGATATTTCCTTCGAGGCGGCGGAAAGCGGTTACAAGGCCCTGAAGAGCGCCATCGAAGGCTCGATCGAACAGCCGCCGGAGAATGTACTGATCTATGTGACCTCCAACAGAAGGCACCTGTTACCCGAGTATATGCAGGAGAATCTCCAGGCACGACTGGTGGACGGCGAAATCCACCATGGTGATGCGATGGAGGAGAAAATCTCCCTGTCCGAGCGCTTCGGACTCTGGATCGGTTTTTATCAGATGGATATCGAGCAGTATCTGGCGGTGGTGGACAGCTATTTTCCACGTCATGCCGACCGCAAGCAACTGCACGCGGCGGCGGTCGAGTTCGCGCGGCTGCGGGGGTCGCATTCGGGGCGCACAGCTAAACAGTTTTTCAACAGTTTTTCATGATATCAGCGCAGAGCACCGGAGAGCACAGCGACATAATGATTAAAGAAACCTCAGTATACTCGGTGTTCTCTGTGGTTGGTTTTCAGTTTTATTCGGAGGCCGTATGCTGAAACAGAGATACGATACGCTCAAGCACCAGGTCGAGGATTTCCTGGAGGATCCGAAGTCCGTCACGCAGCGCCGCCTGCAATGGTGCTACCGGCTGATCCGGCGCCTCGCCGAGGACATGGTCTCAGGCCCTATTACCCTGCACGCGATGAGCCTGGTCTATACCACGCTGCTGTCGATCGTTCCCCTGCTGGCGCTCTGCTTCTCGCTGCTGCGCGCCTTCGACGTGCATATGAAGATCGAGCCCATGCTGCTCAAGGCGCTGGAGCCTTTTGGCGCGAAAGGAGTCGAGATCGCGGGGCAGATCATCGATTTCGTCGAAAACGTCAAGGTGGGCGCGCTCAGCACCGTCGGCCTGGTATTGCTGCTGTACAGCGCGATTTCACTGATCCAGAAAGTCGAAGTCGCGTTCAACAGTATATGGCAGCTGCGTAACAACCGTTCGCTGATGCGCCGTTTGAGCGACTATCTGAGTGTGTTCGTGGTAGGACCCCTGCTGGTGTTTACGGCACTGGGCTTGAGCGGAACCCTGTTGAACCACGATTTCGTGCAAAAGATGATCGCGATCGAACCTTTCGGCTTCGCCTACCGCTTCGCCGCACAACTGCTGCCCTATCTGTTCGTGATCGCGGCTTTTACTTTTCTCTACCTGTTTATTCCGAATACCAAGGTCCGCATCAAGCCGGCCCTGATTGGCGGCATTGTTTCCGGAGTGCTGTGGCAGACCACCAGTTGGCTGTTCGCGATGTTCGTGGTGACCTCCGCCTCGTACACCGCGGTGTATTCCAGTTTCGCCATCCTGTTCGTATTCATGGTCTGGGTCTATGTGAACTGGCTTATCATTTTGATCGGCGCGGATCTCGTGTTCTATCTTCAATATCCTGAAAATCTGAGATTCGGCAGATCGGAAATCAGGCTCAGCATCCGCGACTCCGAGCGCATCGCGCTGCTGGTTCTGTTCATCACCGGGCGCTATTTCTACACGAAAAAGCAGCCTGTGCCTTATGAAAGGCTGGTGGCGGAAACCGGCCTGCCCGGCCGCATCGTCGCCAATACCATCGGCCTGCTGAAGCAGGGCAATCTGCTGACCGAACTCGAGCGCGGCGAAAGCTGGGTCTATCAGCCGGCGCTGCCGCTTGAAGACACTTCACTGCGCGAAGCGCTGGAGATCGTCCGCAATACCGCCGGACTGAAGAGAAGCGTCCATGGCGCCGACCTGCGCAAACTCGACAGCCTGCTGCAGGACGTGGAGAAGGATCTGGACCGGCATCTCAGCGAGGTCAGCCTGAAGGACCTGCTGGTTTTGAAGGATTAACATTCCGGTGTACGCGCTCCCTCCCGAGCGCGTTTCCTTTTTGACACTTCCTTTGTCATAAGCGCAAAACGCCAAGGCTCGGCCGAAAGTATGATGCCTTTCCGGGCCGGCGCTGTTTTAATACCTCGTCCGTCACGGCGAGTTCGCGGCCGCTGATCTGGACGGCGGTTAACTGCATTACTTGCTATTGCCGTACCTTCACATATACTTTTTCAGAAATCGATTGAGGTCTGGCCTGTGATGCGGTACAAACAAGGTCTACATAGCTTCGATCTCGATTTTCCAGGTTTCACTTTTTACGGAGCGGTATTAAGGACGGATGATTACGACTCGGCGCCCCGGGATTTTGTGCAATTCAGGCATATGAACGCGCAAGCTTTCATACGACACTTCATCCGCCGCTACGGCGAAATCAACACCGTCCTTGTATTTACAGCCGTCCTGATCGCGTTGGTGGCGGGGGTTATCGCCGGGCTCGACTGGCTGCGCTACCGGTCAGTGGATCCATCCAGCCTGTCCGCGCCGATTATGCTGAGCGCCCTGATCGGTTCCGTGGTGTTCTACAATTTCATCACTCTGATCTCCCAGCTTGACCGTTCGGAGGAAAAGTTGCGGGCCTTGTCCATCATGGACGACCTGACTGACGTCTACAACCGCCGCTTCTTCATCGATCAGGTGGAGAAGGAATTGGCCAAAGCAGTACGCTACGGCACCGTATTCTCGATACTCGCGGTCGATATCGACCACTTCAGGAAAATCAACGAGAGCCACGGGCATTTCGCCGGCGATGCGGTTTTACAGGCCGTCGCGAATACCTGTATGAACAACCTGCGCGCTATGGATATCTTCGCGCGCTTCAGCGGAGAGCAGTTCATGTTCCTGATCCCGGAGGCCGACAAGTCGGACGTCGCCGCTTTCGCCGGCCGCGTACTGCGTGCCCTCGAAAACACCCCCGTGGTCTTCGATCACGAGGAGATCCGGTTCACGGCCAGTATCGGCGTCAAGATCTGCGATGCCAATACCGGCTCTGTAGAGTCGATGCTCAAGGCCGCGGACGACGCGGTGACGGAGGCCAAGCAGCGCGGACGCAACTGTGTCGTGATTTACGAAGACAGAATTTCCGAAGCAGCTTCTTGATTTAACTTCCTGCAGCCGTCCGGCGGAGAATTCAAAGTTTTTTACCCGTCTGATTCCGGATTGAGAGTCAGTCTTCCTGTCCTTTTTAAACCGGTGCATTGTGACGCGCTTCTTAAACAATTCGCCCGGCTTTTGCCCCAGATCAATAACAGAAATTCTGCCTCTTCCATACTTGGATCAGAGTACCCCGATGGCTGGATGCAGAATCCATGCCGCTTCTTCATGTGCTTTATTAATTAGATGCGGTAAGTAATTTTGTAAATATTGCCAATAGGGGTTTATACCATCGAATGACGAGGTATAAGTATTTGAATAATAAGGATAAAAGAGGCAATTTCTCCGACCGGCGGTCTCTCGCACGAGGGAGTGGCTGAAAAAAATCGGCGACTTTCGCGGCTTTTTTCGCTTATTATAAGTATATGCCTCAAGCAGAGGCCCCGAGGGCCGATGATAGTGCTTGGTTTTTTGGGTGACCGCGGACATGGTAATAGACGTATGTTGAGATTGAAACCTCATAAAAATGACGTGGATCCTGTGTCAGTCGGTATTGATATCCATGCTGATGGCATCGCACTGGCTCTGAGAAGAAAGGGCAAGCCCTCAACTATCAAGTGCGAATTCATACCTGTACGCAATCAATCTGAAATTCCCCAGGCTCTCAAAGCCGCAGTCGACAAGCACCGGCTGAAGAAACAGCACGCCACCGTACTGATGCCTTCCAATCTTTATAACCTGTTGCAGACCAGCAGCCCGGCCCTGCGCCCCGAGGAGTTGCGGGCGGCCGCGCGCTGGAAGATCAATGAACTTTTGCCGTACCCGGTGGAAAACGCCGTGGTAGACGTTTTCGAATACCCGAAGGCGGGCCAGCGTGGCACGGAACGCATGCTGTACGTGGTGGCGGCGAACCGCGCCGATGTGCAGCGCGAGGTCGACTGGCTGCAACAATCCGACCTGACGCTCAAGTCCATCGATATCGGCGAATTCGCCCTGCGCAACGTGGTCAGCCTGTTGCCCGAAAACGAGAGCGGCACCATCGTGCTTTCGCTCACGGAACACCAGGGCCTGCTGGTCTTCGTCAAGCAGGACGAAGTCTACCTCGCGCGCCGGCTTGAGTTCGGCTACAACGACCTTTTGCTCGGCGAGCAGAACATTCGCGGAGATCTTGTGCTTGAGCTGCAGCGCTCAATGGATTTCTTCGAAAGCCAGTTCGCGCAACCGATGCCGCCGCGCCTGCTGGTCTATCCACCGGACAAGCTGACGAGCGAACTCACCCAGCATATCTATACGGAACTCAACATACAGGTTGAACCGCTGATCCTGGAGCGGCTGGCCGGTTATAAGCTGGATCTCGACGCCGAAAGCCAGTCGCGCTGCCTGCTCGCCGTCGGCGCCGCACTGCGCGAAGAAGAGGAAGCCGCCGTATGAAGCAGCAGATCAATCTTTACCAGGCGGAATTCCGGCAACCGGAACTTATGCTGTCGGCCGATCAGATTTTCCTGGGCGTGGCGGGCATGTTGCTGCTGATCGTGCTCTGCAGCACCGGGCTCGCGGTATCCAACATGTATTCGGGCGGCAAAGTGAGCTCGCTCAAGGCGGAGCTGGAGACGCTCAAGCAGGCCAACGCCGAGATGACGGTCCGGGTGCAGAACCGCGCGGTTGACCAGAATCTCTCAATGCGCGCGACCCTGGCATCGCGCCAACTGCAGGCGCGCCAGGACATGCTGAAGCTGGTCGAGCAGACCGAGCAGCGGCGTGATACGGTCTATTTCTCCGAACTGCTGGCCGGCCTCGCCCGCCAGCACGTGGAAGGCATGTGGCTGTCGCGCATCGACATCTCCACCAACGGCCGCGATATTTATCTCCAGGGCACCACGGTGGATGCGAAACGGGTGCCGCAGTTCGTCGGCAATCTGAGCCAGGAGAACGCCTATGCGGGGCGCGAGTTCCGCAAAGTTGTTATCAGGCGTAATGAAAAGGACGAATCCCTGCTCGACTTCGCGCTGACGACGGGCGATCCGGAATCGGAATCGCTGCTGGCTTTCACCAAGGGGAAAGAGGGCGCCCGCGAATGATGAAATTCAAGCATGAAAAGCTGCGCCGGCTGGCGGCCCGCATCAACGCACTCTCGTACCGCGAGCGCATTCTGGTCGCCGGCACAACGGCGGTTGCCCTGTTGTTTCTCTGGGACGGTATGCTGCTTCACGGCCAGCTCGAGCGCCGCGCCGCGCTGCAAAACGAGTTGATGACGCTCAAAACCGAAAAGACGACGGCTGACGCTTTGCAGGTGAGCCTGGCGCAAAGTCTGCAGCAGGATCCGAACGAACAGGAAAAGAACCGCCTCGAGCGTTATACACAGGAAATAAACCGGATCGACGAAGTCCTGAAAACGAAAACCGTCGAATTCGTAACCCCGCAGCAGATGGTCGAGGTGCTGAAGGCCCTGATCGACAAGGAACCGGGGCTGCAGCTGACCCGGCTCGAAAGTACTGGCCCGGTATCGCCTCTCACCGGCAAGGAGGGACCGGCGGCCGTTGACAAGGCGGTTGCAGCAGTTCCCGAGACCGCGGGAGTCGGTCCAAGCGTGTATGTGCACGGTATGGAGCTGAGCTTCAGCGGCGACTATTTCAGCACCCTGCGCTATGTGAAACAGCTTGAATCCCTGCGTTGGCGCTTCGCCTGGTCGGCAATGACGCTGACGATGAAGCGATATCCCCGGGCCGAAGTGTGGATTCGGCTTGAAACCTTGAGTCTGACGGATGGGTGGATCGGTGCGTAAATCCTTTTCCAAAACCGGTGCGCTTGCTGATTCCTTGCCTTGTCGGCCGGTTATCCGCAGGGCCGCGCCCACTGTATTACGTTTCAAGTCGCTTCCGATCGTTGCGTTACTAATAAGCTTCCTTATTTTGTCCTTATCGCTGGCATCCGCCGAGAACATGAGCGACCCGATGCGTCCGCCGCAGAGCGGCGCCAGCGCAGCGCCGCGCAACACGGGAGATCCGCGCTGGCGCGTGACCGGCATCCTGGTTTCGGCCGGACGCAAGCTGGCGATGATCAATGACCGCCTGATCGGTGTCGGCGGGAAAGTGGATGGCGCGCGGGTGCGTAACATCTATGGCAACAGCGTGGAACTGGATATCGACGGGCAACTGGTCGTGCTGCGGCCAGTGGCCGCTTCGTTGCGGCGAAATGAATAAACCTAAGGAAAAACCAATGAACAACAACTATACGCAATTGGTTGCATCCACTCTGATCATAGCGATTCTGGCGGTCGCTTGCGCCGGCGGGCCTGCGAAGCCCGATGCCGATGCGGCGGACGCGCCGGCTCCAGAACCCGATGCCAAGACTGCCGCAGGCGGCACTCCGCCGCAGGCCGTGGCCGACGCCCTGCTGCCGGGTTATACCCCGAGCTTGCCCGGCAAGTTGAGTCAGCCCGCGCACGAGGAGCGCTTCGATATCAACGTCAACCGCGTCAACGCGCGGGTTTTCTTCATGGGCCTGGTGCAGGATACGCCGATCAATATTGTGGTGCACCCCGATGTTGACGGCGTCATCAGCCTGAATTTGAAGAACGTGACCATTGACGAGGTATTGGAAGTCACCCGCGATGTCTACGGTTACGAATACCAGAAGAACCGCGCCGGCTACTACATATTGCCGGCCCGGCTGCAGTCGCAGATTTTCAACGTGAGCTATCTCAACGTGGCGCGCAAGGGCACATCGACGACCCGGGTCAACTCCGGCCAGTTCTCGGGCGGCGACAGCGACGGCATGAACCAGCAGGGCAGTAATAACAGCGGCATCGGCAACAACCGTTCGAACCGGGGTGGCAGCGGCCATGACTACTCGGCCACTGCGTCGAGCAATATCGAAACCGATTCCGAGGCGGATTTCTGGAAAGGCCTGGAAACCACCCTGTATACCCTGATCGGCAGCAAGGACGGACGCAGCGTGGTGGTCAACGCGCAGTCCGGCATCGTCGTAGTGCGCGCCATGCCGGGCGAGCTGCGCGACGTCGAGAATTTTCTCAGCAGCGCGCAAATAAACCTGCAGCGCCAGGTTCTGATCGAGGCCAAGGTGCTCGAAGTACAGTTGAACGACATGCATCAGGCGGGTGTGAACTGGGCCGCATTGCATGACGGGACCAGAGCCGATGCTTTCGCCAGCCAGTTCGAGACCATCGACGGTGTGTCCGAGGTGGTCGACAGTTCCGGCAAATTTCTCAGCTCCGGCTTGACCGGCACCAGGGCCTTGCCGGGATTCGGCAATATCTTCGCGATCGGCGCCGCCAGCGACGATTTCGCCGTGCTGATCCGCCTGCTCGACCAGCAGGGCAAGGTCAACGTACTGTCGAGCCCCCGCGTCTCGACCGTGAACAACCAGAAGGCGGTAATCAAGGTCGGCTCCGACGAATTCTTTGTGACGGAGATCTCGGCCACCACCACCACCGGCACCGCCACCACCACCACGCCGCAGATCGTGCTGACGCCGTTCTTCTCCGGCATCGCACTCGATGTGACACCGCAGATCGACGACAAGGAGCAGGTTACCCTGCATATCCATCCCGCCATCAGCGAAGTGAAGGATCAGGTCAAGGATATAACTTTTGCGGGCCAGGACCAGTCGCTGCCGCTCGCTTTCAGCACGGTGCGCGAATCGGATTCGATCGTACGCGCCAAGAACGGGCAGGTCATCGTCATCGGCGGCCTGATGCAGAACAACCAGACTGAGGTCGAGTCCGGTGTTCCGTTGGTAAGCAGGATTCCAATTCTGGGCCACCTGTTCAAGCAGACTCAGACCGTCGCCAAGCGCAGCGAGCTGGTGATTCTGCTCAAGCCCATCGTGATCGGTCAGGATTCCACCTGGGAATCGGAAATCTCCCAGGTCTCGCAACGGATGGATGCGTTGAAACCTTAGTCCGCGAGACACAAGGAGCGCGCGCGTATGTACGAACAATATTACGGTATTAAGGCGATGCCCTTCTCGCTGGCGCCCGACACCGAATATTTTTACTGTCACCACGGCCACCAGGAGGCGCTCGATGTATTGCTGGTGGCATTGCAGAGCGGTGAGGGTTTCGTCAAGATCACGGGCGAGGTAGGCACCGGCAAGACCATGCTGTGCCGCGAGCTGCTGAACCGCCTTGGCGACGAATACTACACCTGCTATATCCCCAATCCCTATCTTAGCCCCGCCAGCCTGCGCAGCGCGCTTGCCGAGGAGCTGGGCCTGCAGATGCCGCAGGCCTCCGACCACGAATTGCTGAAAGCCACTACTCACCGCTTGATCGAAATCAATCGCTCCGGCAGGAAAGTGGTGCTGCTGATGGACGAGGCGCAGGCGATTCCGGACCAGACACTGGAAACGCTGCGGCTGCTCAGCAATATCGAAACCGAAAAGAGCAAGCTGCTGCACATCGTGCTGTTCGGTCAGCCCGAACTCGACGAGAAGCTGGCCAAGCAGAGCAACCGCCAGCTGCGGCAGCGCATCGTCTATTCCTATGGCTTGAAGCCGCTGGATATCGATCGCGTGGCGAGTTATCTCGATCACCGCCTGCGCGTGGCCGGGTACAAAGGCGAACCCCTGTTCGGACCGGAAGCGGTGAAGTATATCCATCGCGCCAGCGGCGGCATCCCGCGGTTGGTGAACATCCTTGGCAACAAGGCGCTGATGCTGGCCTACGGCAAGGGCGATGTGGCGATACGTCCCGAGCATGTCAAGATTGCGATCGCCGACACCGAGGGTTTGCAACCGCTTTCCGGGGCGCATTGGCGCGAGCAGTGGTTCAGTTACGGCATCGGCTTCGGCGCGCTGCTCGTGCTGGCCACCGCCTACTTTATAGTGAGTCGCGCGTTATGAGCGTTATCAATCAGATGCTGAAGGATTTGGGAGAACGCCAGACCCGCTCCGAGTGGCGGCTCGCCGACATGCTGGACCGGGAATCCCCATCCATCAAACTGACGCGCAACCACCGCGCGGTTTCCGCGCTGCTGGTGCTGGGTGGCGCACTGGCTCTGGGAATCGTGGCATGGTTGCAATGGCGCCATCCGGCTCAATCTGCCGCGCCGATTCCCGCGAACGCGCGACAAACCTCGATGGTTGCACAAGCTGCCGTCATTAACTCCATCGGTATTCAGGCGGACGGAGAATCGCTGCGCCTGGTTCTCGAATCCGACAAGGCGCCGGCGGGCGGAGCGGCCCAGGTCTTCAACGCCGATGGCAGCATCGATTACACGCTCGCCAACTCGCGCATCGAGGCCGCGTTGCCCGTACTCGCCGACAACCCCTTTATAAAGAGTTACGCCCTGAGTCAGCATGGAGCCGACGTGGTGCTGCGCGTTGTGCCCGCCCCGAATGCGCAGGGCTTTATCGAGCCTGCGGCGACAGGCGACGGCTACCGTACGGTGATCGGTGCGCGTGTGCGGCATGCCGGAAGACTTGCCGCCGTGCCCAAGATGGAACAGGCCGCTACGCCGACGATTGAAAAACCCGGAATTGAAAAAACCGCGCATACTCCTAAAACCCAGGCTGCGACCGCGCATAGCGCGCCCGCCCAGGCGCGGTCCGCGGATGCCGCGGGCACGGAAAGAATGCAGATCACGCGCAGCGTGACTTCCTCCGGTCAGGCCGATACCTACTACCGGCAGGCGCTGCAGGAACTCCAGGCTGACCGCATCGGGGCCGCGCAGTCGGATCTTAGAAAGGCGGTGAACCTGCAACCCGATATGCACGCGGCGCGCGAACTGCTGGCGGCGCTGCTGCTGCGCAGCGGCCAGAGCGCGGAGGCCTATGCGGAATTGCAGCGCGGCATGCAGCTGGATCCCGCCTATACGGCCTATGCCCGTCTTTACGCGCAATCGCTGATCGAAGCCGGCGACCCCGCCGGTGCATTACGGGTGCTGGAAGTCAGCGCGCCTTATGCGGGACAGCAGGCGGATTATCGCGCACTGATGGCCGCGGTCACGCAGCGTCTTGGAAAGCATGAAGAATCCGTCCGCCATTACATGGCGGCGCTGGCCCTCAAATCTTCCCGCAGCGGGTGGTGGGTGGGGATGGCAATATCGCTGGAGGCTTTGGGCCGAACGCAGGAGGCCGTGCAGGCCTATCGCACCGCGCTCGCCGGCAGCGAGCTGAACCCGGATCTCATGAACTATGCCCGCGCGCGCGTCGCGCAACTGGGTGACCAGTCGGGCGGGACAGGCGCGGGAGGCTAAAGATGAGCACACCGGTCCAAAGCACGGTCGTACGCAAGAAGATCCGCATCGGCGATCTGCTGGTTGAGCACAAGGTAATCACCCAGGAACAGCTTGAGGTCGCACTCAAGGAGCAGCGCAAGCTCGGCCGCAAGCTGGGCCAGACGCTGGTGACGCTCGGTTACATCTCCGAGCCCAATCTGCTGGATTTTTTGAGCCGGCAGCTGTCCATGCCGCTGGTCGATCTGAAGAAACTGGAATTGAAAACCGAGCTGGTGAAGAAACTGCCCGAGACGGTGGCGCGGCGTTACCGTTCGCTGGTCCTCAAGGAAACCGGCGGTCAGTTGCTCGTCGGCATGGCCGACCCGACCGACCTGTTCGCCTTCGACGAAATCGTCAAGCACCTCGGGCATTCGATCAAGCTTGCGCTGGTGCGCGAGAGCCAGTTGCTGGAAACCTTCGACGAGGTTTACCGGCGCACCTCCGAGATCAGCAACCTCGCCGAGGAACTCGGCCAGGAACTGTCCGAAGCGGACATCGATATTGCCAACCTGCTGGAGACGGTATCGGACGAGGAAGTGCCGGTGGCGCGCCTGCTGAAATCCATCTTCGAGGATGCGGTGCAGATGAAGGCCTCCGACATCCACATCGAACCCGATGAAACGGTGCTGCGCATCCGCCAGCGCGTCGACGGTATCCTGCACGAGCAGGTGATGAAGGAGAAGAACATCGCCGCCGCGGTGGCGCTGCGCCTGAAGATCATGGGCGGCCTCGACATTTCCGAAAAGCGCATACCCCAGGACGGCCGCTTCAACATGCGCGTGAAGAGCCGCAATATCGACGTGCGTCTCTCCACCATGCCGGTACAGTACGGCGAGTCCGTGGTGATGCGCCTGCTCGACCAGACCAGCGGCGTGCTCGACCTCGGCAGTCTCGGCATGCCGGAGGATATTCTGCAGCGCTTCCGCCGCGTCATCCACCGGCCGTACGGCCTGATCCTGGTGACCGGGCCGACGGGCAGCGGCAAGACCACGACTCTCTATGCAGCCTTGCAGGAATTGAACAAATCCGACACCAAGATCATCACCGCGGAAGACCCGGTTGAATACCGCCTGCCGCGCATCAACCAGGTGCAGGTGAAATCCAAGATCGGCCTCAACTTCGCCGAGATCCTGCGCGCCGCTTTGCGCCAGGACCCGGACGTTATTCTCGTCGGCGAAATGCGCGACCAGGAGACGGCCGAGATCGGCCTGCGCGCCGCGATGACCGGCCACATGGTGCTGTCGACCCTGCATACCAACGACGCGATCCATACGGCTGACCGCCTGCTCGACATGGGCGCCGCGGGCTTCCTCATCGCCGCCGCGTTGCAGGCCATCGTCGCGCAGCGCCTGGTGCGCCGCATCTGCGATTCCTGCGGCGAAGAACATGCGGTGACCGATCAGGAAGCGGTATGGCTCGAGGCGATGCTGAACGTCAAGGCGAAGGGTCTGAGTTTCAAGCGCGGCCACGGCTGCCGCCACTGCAACAACACCGGCTATCGCGGGCGCATCGGGGTCTACGAACTGCTGGAGCCGGACCCCGGCATGCTGGACGCACTGCGCTCCAACGATTCCGTGCGCTTCGCCGAGGCGGTGCGCAACAACAAGAAATTCCGTCCGATGCGCATGAACGCACTGGACTACGCCAAGGCCGGCATCACGACTGTCGAGGAAGTGATGCGCATCACTTCGGAACGCATCGAAGACACGGAGCGGGTCACCGCAGGGGGCGATTTATGAACCTGAAATTTTTCACCAGGTCCTTCGTTTCCCGGATCATGCCCAAGACTGACCGGGGACCAAAGCAGGAAGTGCAACCCATGGTCATGACTTTTTCCCCGAAGGAACCGCGGGCGATTGCTTACACGGTAAGGACCATCCATTCCTGCGAGAGGCACAGAACGCGTTCCCTGCGGGAGCTTGCGAATTGCTCCATGTACTGCACCAAGACCTGCATGCTGGCCGATATGCACGAGGATGCCTGAGTGAATTTGCACAGCAAAATCGGCGGGCTTATGGCTTTGCGTTCCCGGCGGGCTTTGCTAGGGACACTTGCGCTCTCAGCGGACTCCGCGAGAGATATCCTGGTTTTGCCGGCATGCTTCGCGCGAGGCGGGATATAAATGGCCAAGTTCGTCTACCAGGCACGCAACCAGGCCGGCGCCAGCATTCAGGGCGTTATCGAAGCCGCCACGCCGCAGAACGCGGCGAACCAGCTGCTGCAGAACGGTGTGATTCCGCTGCACATCGATGTGCAGAAACAAGACATGAGCCTATGGCGCCAGCTGCGCCGCCAGCTCGGGATCGAGAAGCCCGGCCTGGACGACCTGATCCTGTTTTGCCGTCAGTGCTATTCACTGAACAAGGCGGGCGTGCCGATCATCCGCGGCTTTCACCTGCTGGCCGAGTCCAACCGTAATCCGGCCTTCGCGGAAGTCATCAAGGACGTCGCCAACGATCTGGAGGGCGGGCGCGAACTCTCGGCGGCAATGGCGCGGCATCCGAAGGTGTTCAGCCCGCTCTTCATCAACATGATCCGCGTCGGCGAATCCTCCGGCCGCGTCGACGAGGCTTTCCTGAATTTGCATCAATACTACGAACGCGACAAGGAAACCTCCCGCCAGATCAAGGCAGCCCTACGCTATCCCAGCTTCGTGCTGATAGCGATTGTTATCGCGGTGGTCATCCTGATGATGTTCGTGATCCCGAAGTTCACCCAGTTCTACGCCAAGAACGGGCTGACCCTGCCATTACCGACCCGAATCATCATGAGTATTTCCAATTTCATGGCCGATTACTGGTTCCTGATTCTGGGCGGCGCGGCCGTCGGCATTTACAGCTTTATTCGCTATATCAACACCGAAGCCGGACGCCTGTGGTGGGACGAGATGAAAACCCGCTTCTGGGCGGTTGGCGGCATTGTGCAGCGCGGCGTGCTGGCGCGTTTCGCCCGCACCCTGGCGTTGGCGCTCAAGGCCGGCGTCCCGGTGTTGCAGGCCATCAATGTTACGGCGCGCGCAGTGGGCAACGAATACATGTCGACCAAGATCATCAGCATGCGCGAGAACATTGAGCGCGGCGAGAGCATGCTGCGCGCCGCCGCCAAGCAGGAAGTGTTTACGCCGATCGTGCTGCAGATGATCGCGGTCGGCGAGGAAACCGGCCGCATCGACGAGATGCTGGAAGAGGTGGCCGGTTTCTACGAGCGCGAAGTGGATTACGACGTGAAGAATATCAATTCCCTCATTGAACCGTTACTGACGGTCGGCATGGCGGGCCTGGTGTTGCTGCTGATGCTGGCGGTGTTCCTGCCGATGTGGAATGTGGTCGATATGATCAAGCACTGAAGCATGGGTAATGGAACCGCAAAAAAGCAAGCGCTGGCTGGAACGGTTGATCGCCCTGATCATGGCTTCGATCATGGTGCTGGTTTTTTTCGGGCGGGTCGAAAAGATTTTATTGGTCACGGAGCGTGAATCGGTGAACCAGTATCTGGCTACAACACGGGTCGGCATCCATTTGTTCGTACTGGACAATATTGTCCGCGGCAGGGTTGCCGATATACGCTCCTATGAGAATGCCAATCCGATGCGCTTGTACAAGGAACTGCCTTCCAGCTATGCGGGCGAGTTCAGCGCGCAAGAGGCTGCGCACGTCAAGCCGGGCCAATGGTATTACGATACGACCGCCCGGCAACTGGTTTATCGCATTTCACATTACCCTTTATATGAAGGAGATAGTCGTAAGGAGCTGCGTTACCGCTTGCATGCCTCAACGACCGGGAGCGCACTATCTAACCTGAGTTTGATCGAGGTCAAAGAGAAAACCTAGGATGCGCACCATACTGGAACCCATGATCTTTTTTCTTATAAGCCTGGTTTGCATTTCGGGCATATGGGCGCTGTTGGCGCCCCAGGCGTTTCTGCGCCTCAACCGTCTGTGCAGCACCTGGGTCGAAACCAGGGGGTTTGAAACCAAACTCTCGGCTAACAGGTTTTCACTCGACCGTCTGATTTATCGGCATCATCTTATAAGCGGCTCGCTGTTACTGGTCGCTTCCCTGGGACTGCTGTATCTGGTGCTGTTTCATCTGGCGGTTACTCCGGCCAAGGTGGAGCAGGCCGTTGCTTATCAATGGTTCCCGCTGTTCTACGAATCCCTGCTCAGTTTTGCCTGCCTTGCAGGCATTATCGGCATGATTGTCGGCATGATCGTGTTCATAAGGCCCAGTTCTTTGAAACTGGCCGAATCCTGGGGTAATCAGTCGGTGTCTCTGCAGCCGCTCGTCGAGCGGCTGGAGCGCCGCTTTGATATGGTTGACCTCTGGGTGGAGCGCCATACCCGCCTGTTCGGCGGCATGGTGGTGCTGTTTGCTTGCCTGATCGGGCTGCTGGTCCGGGAGGTGATGCGCTGAAGCGATTAAAGGATGTGCGCCAAGGGCCGATAGGATGGCCGAAACAGCCGTCGGCCGAACTGCGGTGAGGACGAACGGTTTTTTTTCAAAATGTTAACGAGGAGTATTGCTATGAAAACGAAACAACAGGGTTTTACTTTGATTGAGTTGGTGGTGGTCATCGTAGTGCTGGGCATTATCGGTGCCGTTGCAACTGCGAAGTTCCAGGATCTGAGCGTGGAAGCGGCGGATGCCGCGGTCCAGGGTGTTGCGGCCGAGATATCCTCCGGCGGCGCCCTCAATATGGCAAAACGCCTCGCCAACAATGGCGCTGCGGGCAGCGCGATCTCTGGCAACGCAGAAACTTGCGACGGTTATGCCAATGCGATGCTTGCCGGGGGCGGGGTTTCTGTAGACCCGGATGCCTTGGGGACCTCGCCTTATTATGTCAGTACAGCCACCGTTAACTGCTCCTTAGGTCAGGCGACCCCCGTTATGCCGTCCTGCACCTTGAACCACAAGAGTGGAACCGTGGCGGGCGCCTTCACCGTCTATTGCGTGTTCTAGTAAATTTTTTTGCCTTGCACCGACAGTGCCCTTGCTTGATGAAAGCAAGGGCATTTGTCGCATGAGCCGGTTGTGTTTTGCTCCTGCGGGCGTGTGCGGTTTTTCCCCGGTGGCTGATCGAAAGGGCCTGATGTACGGCCGGCATTATCTATAATCAACAAAGGCAT
>DASUFE010000003.1:0-2673 GCA_036274675.1 Gammaproteobacteria bacterium | reverse complement strand
TTGAGGTCAACGGTATGCAGATTGAGCCGGATACGGCCGGTGACCACGCGCGAGACTTCCAGCAGATCGTTGATCAGCTTGGTCAGATTGCCGACCTGACGGTCGATGATCTCGCGCGCCTGCCGGGTGACAGGATGTTCCGAGTCCGACTCATGCAGGCGCAGCAGATGCACGGCGGAACGGATCGGAGCCAGCGGGTTACGAAGCTCATGGCTGAGCATGGCCAGGAATTCATCTTTAAGACGGGATTCGTTGGTCAGCTGCTCCGCTTGCTGCGTGATCCGGTGCTCCATTTCCCGCTGCTCGGTAATGTCGGTGTTCGTCCCGAACCAGCAGATCACGTTCCCCTTTTCATCGCGGATCGGCAGCGCGCGGGACAGGAACCAGCGGTATTTGCCATCCTCGCCCCTAAGCTGAAAAATATCCTCCCAGGGCTCTCCGGTACTCCACGAATGTTGAATTCGCTGGATTACGCCCTCAACACGATCCGGATGACATGACTTGGTCCAGCCCCAGCCGCGGGCTTCCTCCAACGTTGTTCCGGTGTAATTGTACCAGCGCTGGTTGAACCAGTAGATTTCGCCCTTGGCGTCGGCAGTCCAGGCAAACTGCGCCATATTATCCGCCAGCATGCTCAAGCGTTGTTCGCTTTCGCTCAACACCCCATTAATCCTTTCCAGCTCCTGGCGGACCTGTACGGCATCCTCCATCAGATTCAGCGCGGCCCGGCGGGCGTCTTGTGCTTGTTTGATTTCAAGCGACACGCTGCCAGTACCGGCAAGACCTGTTTCAGTTTTGGCGCGAACTTCGCTCATGACGCGGTCGCCCACACATCCTTTATGTCAGGTTTGAGGATCATCGGTATCCTGGTGCTCGAAATCGAGCGCATAGGGTGCAGGCTGGCCAAGTCGGGAGGCCAAGGTGTTGACTTCCTTCTTCAGCTCGATCATGCGTAACTCGCGCCCGACGGCAGCCTGGTTAAAACGGCCCAGCTCTTGCGTATGCGCCAACAGTTGGTCATGGTTCTCCTGTAATTTTTCCTCGGCCCGGCTGCGCTCGGTAATGTCCTCGATCGCCACCAGTATGCGTTCGCTCTTGTGCTTCGCATCCGCCACCAAGCGGGCATTGAGCAACATAATCCGATGGCCCAGCGTACCGAAATCATGTTCGACCCGGAAATCCTCGATAGTTGTATATTGATGCAAAATCTCTCCCAACAATTCGCGCAGGCGCGGTATGTCCCACTGGCGATTGCCAAGATCGTATATGAATTTACCCAGGGTCTCCTGCGGTGTAACGCGAAACGCACCGTAAAAAGCACGGTTTGCGCTTTCGATGCGCAGATTCCTGTCCAGCACCAGCAGCGGCTCGCGCACCGTGGCAACCGTATTCTCGGCATAATCGCGGGCATCGGCGATGGCTTGCTCGCCGCGCTTGAGCGCGTCGATATCCACCAGCACCAGCACTGCCCCGTCCACTTTGTTATCGGAGGTCATATACGGACGCACGCGCATCAAGTACCAGCGCCCTGTCCGGTCGTAGACCTCACATTCCTGTTCCCGCACGCTGGCGATAACCTCGGTGCAAATGCCTTCCAGATCGACCGGCGAATCCTGATCTGCAATCTCATTTTTATGCTGACCGCCGCCGGAGAACTTTAGTGTCCTGGCCAGCCCATGCCGGATATGACCGATGGGACGCCCGATATCCGGGGCCACCAGGTCAAACTGCTTTTGCGCCTGCGGGCTGAAGCGGCGGATGATCAAGTCGCGTCCCAGCAGCATAATGGCAAGGCGGGTTGACGCCTGGAAGTTCATCAGGTCGTTGTTCAACCGGTTCAGCTCGATATTGCGGTTGCTCATCTCCTCGTTGACCGTGATCAGCTCCTCATTGGCCGACTCGAGCTCCTCCTTGGAGGTTTCCAATTCCTCATTGATGCTCTGCAACTCTTCATTGGCGGACTGCACTTCTTCATTGGCGGCCTGCAGTTCCTCAACGGCCGCTTCGTGCTGTTCCTGAATGGATTGCAGATATTCCCGGGTTTCCGCGATCTCGTCCTCAAGCTCGGCGATGCGGCTGCGCTCCTGCTTTTTGCTGACAGGCGGCGCCGCCGGCCTGCGCTTGCCGGCGCGCCCGGTCTTTGGCGGTTCCTCGAATAAAATCAGAAAACAACGCTCGCGCAGGTTCTTCAGCGGAATGACTTCCAGATTCACGATCCCGGTTTTGCCATTCTGCACGAATCGCACATTCTCCTTGCGCGCCTTTTTATTGGCCTTCTTCGCCTGGCTTATCACGCTCCGCAATGGCAGCATCAATCCCTCGCGCGCCATCTTCAATATGTCGAAGCTCGCCTTGCCCGCGGGAGGTTCAAGATACGCACCGGTGGGCCCGCGGAACTGCATCACTTGCAATTCGGCATTGATCAGCACGCCCGGCGGAGCAAACTCGTTAACGGTGATACGGTCCGCCTCGCGCAAGGCATTCAACTCGCTGCGGGTGCCTTCCTGCGGATCGAGCCGTTGCGGCGGCTGCGTCGGAGAACCCGGGAGTGCGGCATAGGTGCCGCGGGCGTGCGGAACCGGCAGATGTATCGGCGGAGTCGAGACGGCCTTCCGGGAGAAAATTTTATGTTTCTTGTCGACCGGCTCGAACAGATCGGTGAAGCCGCCGATC
>DASUFE010000002.1:0-19175 GCA_036274675.1 Gammaproteobacteria bacterium | reverse complement strand
GATGGTCAACGATAATATGCCCTGCCGTCCGCCGCTGCTCGCCATGTCATGCCTCCATCAGTGACGCCGGATACCCGACCATTCCAGTAACAATGACTCATACAGTAAACGATGATTGACGGAAGAATCAAGCAATTGCTTCGCATGCAGTACCCGTTCATGCAGATCAAAGAGTTTTGCCGGTTCCGCGCGTTCGCACAGGGCGGTCAGCGGCTTGATCATGTCTCCGTTCAGCACGGCTTGCCGCCCGCCCCCCCCAATCAGGATCAGGTCTTCCACCCAGCCGGTGAGCCAGGAGAATATCCAGCGTAAGTCGGCATCTTTCCATTTTTCGGCCATCGCCACGGGATTGAGCGTGCCCTCCAGCAGTGCGCGCAGATCCTGCAAAACCTCGGACCGTACCTGTAGCAGATCACGGGCCGCGATTTCACCCGCGGCAACAGGCGAGCCCGCACTTGCCGCGTAAAGAGCTTCGGTATCGAGGGCACCGTAGTTTTTTCCCAACCAGGCCTTGATGCTTGCGGCGTCAGGCGCCTTGATGCGCAATTGCTGGCAGCGGCTGCGAATGGTGGCCGGCAGGCGCGAAGGCTGTGATGAAACCAGCAGCAGCAGCGTCTCTGGAACCGGTTCTTCCAGCGTTTTCAGCAAGCTGTTGGCCGCGTTCCGGTTCATCCGTTCGGCCGGGTTTATGATCGCGATCTTGTAACGTCCCGAATGTCGCGTCTGCGTCAGATTCTGGCACAATTCACGAATCTGACCGATTTTGATTTCGCTGGACAGTTTTCCGGAATCGTTGAGTTCAAGTCCCACCGGGAACCAATCCGGATGTGTGCCGGCGGCGATCAGCCGGCAATGGGTGCAGAGGCCGCAGGGCAAGCCGTCCCCCGAAGGATGGTCGCAAAGCAGCGCTTTACCCAGTTGCATCGCAAGCTCATGTTTGCCGATGCCTGCAGAGCCGTACAGCAGCAAGGCATGCGGAAAGCGTTCTCGTCGCTGCAATAATTCCCGGAATGCGGGCTGTAGCCATTCAAACAGCATTTCCGCCCCCGTCTGCGCTCAAATGCCCAAGCGCGGCTTCAATCTGTTGCTGGACTTGCGGCAAATCAAGTGCGGCATCTATGACGCGATGCCGTTCCGGGGAGGATTGTGCACGCCGCAGATAAGCTTCGCGCACGCGCTCGAAGAATGCCCGTTGTTCGCTTTCAAAGCGGTCTGCGGTATTTCCTCTTCTGTGGGTTCTCAGCAATCCGGTTTCGACGGGCATGTCGAATAAAAGCACCAGATCGGGGTACAGGCCCTCTTGTATCCAGTGCTCGAGAAATTCGATGTATTGCAAATTCACGCCGCGTCCGCCCCCCTGATAGGCATAACTGGCATCGGTAAAGCGGTCGCAGATCACCCATGAACCCGACTCCAAAGCGGGCTTGATTATCTCGTGCAAATGCTGTGCTCTTGCGGCGAACATCAACAATAACTCCGCATCAGGAACAATTCTGGAAGTCGGATCCAGCAGCACGCTCCGCAGTTTTTCGCCGAACGGGGTGCCGCCGGGCTCGCGCGTGGTAATCACCTTGATTCCGCCGGCCGCGAGCCGGTCACGAATCCACTCCAGGTTCGTGCTCTTGCCCGCTCCCTCGCCGCCCTCCAGCACAATGAACTTGCCCCGGCGCATCATGATTCAACGGCTCCTGACGTGCGCGCGTCGCTGATACTGATCGACCGCCGCTTCGTGTGTCGCCAGATCGGCTGAAAAAACATGACTGCCATCGCCCCTGGAAACGAAGTACAGCACAGGACTTGCTTGCGGATGCAAGGCCGCGTGTATCGCCTCGGCGCCGGGCAAGGCGATCGGAGTCGGCGGCAATCCCGCCCGAGTATACGTGTTGTAGGGGGTGTCCTGCCGCAGATCGCGGAAGCGAATGTTGCCGTCAAAGCCCTCGCCCAGCCCGTAAATGACGGTGGGGTCCGTCTGCAGGCGCATGCGCTTGTTGAGGCGGTTGACGAAAACGGCGGCGATCAGCGGGCGTTCGGCGGTCACGGCGGTTTCCTTCTCGATTATGGAAGCCAGTATCAGGGCTTCATAAGGCGTACGCAAGGGCAAACCTGGCGCCCGTCCTTCCCACTCCGATTGCAGGCGGTTCTG
Source organism: Gammaproteobacteria bacterium (assembly GCA_036274675.1). Taxonomy (GTDB): domain Bacteria; phylum Pseudomonadota; class Gammaproteobacteria; order HTCC5015; family HTCC5015; genus DASUFE01. The sequence continues at coordinate 17,032 of DASUFE010000002.1, read as the reverse complement.
CAGCGCCGAATTGGCGCGACGCAGGAATTCAATATCAGTCGTTCCCTTGGCGAACAAATAGGTGTCGGGCAGGAACTGGCCTTCAGGATGGACATCCGGCCGGCCCAGCGCCCGCATGACGATCCGGCCCGTATCCGTATTTCTGTCGATGGTACGCTGCAGGGCCTCATTCTTGCCCAATGCGTCGAGTAACTGCCGGAAGGTCCAGCCTTCGACGATAGTGAAACTATAGAGTCTGACCTCGCCGTTCTGCATTTTACGCAGCAGATCCAGCACGGACATGCCGGGCTCCACGGAGTATTCACCCGCCTGCAGGCGCGTGCTGATTCCATTCAGGCGTGCGTAGGCGACAATATAAAGGGGGCGCGTGGTCAAACCCTGTTGTTGCAGTTTCGCGGCAAGCGCGCGCAAGGAGGTCCCCGGCGTCAACTCAAAATATGCGGTCTTAGCCACCGGGACTGAGGTCAGCAGGTTGATTTTGACATCGATGGCGAGGACCGATATCGCGATTGCGCATACAATCAATAGAGAAAACAGCTTTCTGATCATATCCCTTGTCCCAGTGTATGCTCCCTCGTCCATTCGCGGATCGCCGGGATCATGTCAATTTGAAACGAAATTTTATTGCCAAGGCGGGCCACAGGCCAGATGCCGATCAGGCTGTTGCAGACGAAAGCCTCTTCCATCTGTTCCGCCTCATCCAGGTGAATATCGCGTACCAGGGTCTGTATACCGTCTCTACGTGCGCACTCCAGTATATGATTTCGCATCACCCCGTTGACGCCGCAGCGTCCCAGATCAGGCGTATGCAGCCGGCCCTCTTTTATGAAGAATATATTGCTGCGGGTGCATTCGATGATGTAGTCGTTGTGATCCAGCATGAGTCCCTCCTCGGCCGGCCCACCGTCCAGTTCCTGCGCGGCCAGCACATTTTCGATCCGGTTCAAATGCTTCATTCCCGCGAGTTGCGGCTGCTCGGATATACGCAAGCGGCATATTTCGATCCGGACGCCGTCCCTGTAAAAACTTTCGGGGAAAGCCCGCCATTCCGAGAACAGCAGCAGGCGGTTTGGCTGGAGCCCGCCCTCCGGCGCATAACCGCGTCCTCCGCAGCCGCGCGTAAGGATTAGTTTTACGACCCCGGTCCTTCCGGAACAGAGTCTCTCGATTTCATCGCGACACTGTTTTGTGTCCGGAGCGGCAATGCCCAATCTGCGGCAACCCGATTGCAGACGCTCCATATGAGCGGTAAACAACAGAGGTTCGCCGTTACGCGCCGCCATGGTTTCGAATACTCCGTCTCCATAGGCCAGGCCGCGATCCCGGATGGGTATCGAATCCGAGACGCTGCCATTCAGCAGGCTATCCATGACCGGCTCCCATGGCATCCATCCGCGCATTATCGGTGATCCCGAGCGCATTTAACATGCCCTTGGCCTTGGCCCGTGTTTCCTCGAGCTCCCGGCCGGGATCCGAATCGGCGACGATTCCCGCTCCTGCGCGCAGGCTGATGCGGTTGTTTTCCACCATGATCGTGCGGATAAGTATATTGAGATCCATGTCGCCGTTCAGATTCACATAGCCGATGCTGCCCGTATAAGGTCCGCGCGCGCCTTTCTCCAGTTCGGCCAGGATTTCCATGCAACGAACTTTGGGGCATCCGGTGATGGTGCCGCCCGGAAATATTGCGGCGATCGCCTGACCGGGAGTAATGGCATCCCGCAATTCTCCGCTGACATTGGAAACGATGTGATGCACGTGAGCGTAGGATTCAACAGTCATTAACTCGCCGACATGAATGCTGCCGGGTTTGCAGATGCGTCCCAGGTCATTGCGCTCCAGATCGATCAGCATTATATGTTCAGCGCGTTCTTTTGGATGCATGATCAGTTCCCGCGAGAAAGCGCTGTCTTCGGCCGCGTTCGAACCGCGTGGCCGGGTGCCGGCAATGGGCCGGGTTTCGGCCTTTTTCCCGCGTATGCTCAACAGGCGTTCCGGAGAGGAGCTGAGCAGACTGAATTCCTCGAATCTGGCCAGTCCGGAGAAAGGCGCAGGGTTGCCTTGCCGCAGCGCGGTATAGATACCGGCAATATCCGCCTGGCTTGCGTTATCGAGCCGCCATTCGCGGGATAAATTCGCCTGGAATATATCTCCATCCCGAACGTAGCGTTTGATCCTTTCAACGCCGTCCAGATAATTCCCGGGAGCATCCTCTCGCAACGCAGTTTTCACTAAAGGTTGCCGAACCGGCGCATTTCCCACGCGCGTCGCCGCCTGCAGATCGCGTTCTATTTCCACCACCAGACTCTGGCAATCCGGTTCGGTTACGCAATAAAGATTCCGTGAACAATGATCGTATACCAGCGCGCTTTTGAATCGGGTGGCCAAGGCCGTCGGGATGCCGGCCGGCAACCGCAGCCGGTTCCGCAGCGTGGGTTCGATCTCCGTACACAATTCATAACCGAGATAGAGGAACCAGCCTCCTGAAAACGGAAGGTATGAGCTCTCCGCGGAGCTTTTGCTACGTTCGAACTTCCACCATCGGTCAAAATTATTCAGGAAGCCGTTTCCGGATGGTTGCAGGCCGCTCTCACCGATGAAATTGAGTCCGGCGGCGTCCAGGCGCAGTGTGGGCCCGGGAAAAGCGAACAGGATATCCCAGGAGGGAGTGCCTTCGGGTGGGGAGCAAGTCTGCAGCAGGTGCGGATAACGCGCGGGATTAAGACGGTGCAGATCCAGTAGATCGCAGGAGGCCTCGGGATTCGGAGTCAACAGGATTTTTGTCAGGTCCCGGGACACCGGAGGTCAGAACCGCTGTCAGCGGAAACGTCTAAAGGCCAGGGTTCCGTTGGTCCCGCCGAAACCGAAGGAATTCGATAACACGATATCGATCTTCATCTGACGGGCGGTGTGCGGGACGAAATCCAGATCGCACTCAGGGTCCTGATTGAACAGGTTGATCGTCGGCGGAGCGACCTGATCGCGCAGCGCGAGCACCGAGAACACGGCTTCGACTCCGCCGGCAGCCCCCAGCAGGTGACCCGTCATCGACTTGGTGGAACTGACCGCGAGTTTACGGGCATGATCGCCGAAAGTGCTCTTTACCGCCTTGGCCTCCCCCAGATCGCCTGCCGGAGTCGAGGTGCCGTGAGCATTGATGTAATCAACCTTGTCCGCATTGATCGCGCCATCGCGCATGGCATTCAGCATGCACATCCTGGCGCCCGAGCCGTCTTCGCGCGGCAACGTCATATGGTAAGCGTCACCGCTCATGCCGTAGCCGGCGAGTTCGGCGTAGATCTTTGCGCCGCGCTTTTTCGCATGCTCGTACTCCTCGAGCACGAGGACACCAGCGCCGTCGCCCAGCACGAAACCGTCGCGGTCTACATCCCAGGGGCGGCTGGCGGTTGCGGGATCATCGTTGCGGGTCGACAAGGCGCGCGCGGCGGCAAAGCCGCCGACTCCCAACTCGCAAGTGGCCATTTCGGCGCCGCCCGCGATCATGATATCGGCGTCGCCATGCTGAATGATCCGCGCCGCATCGCCGATGTTATGGGTTCCCGTCGTACAAGCGGTCACTATGGAAATATTCGGACCGCGGAAGCCGTATTTGATGGAAAGATTGCCCGCAATCATGTTGATGATACTTGCGGGAACGAAAAACGGTGTGATTTTGCGGGCACCGCCCTCGAGAAAGGCGCGATAGACGCTCTGGATATAGGGCAATCCGCCGATGCCGGAACCGATCGCGGATCCGATGCGCCCGGCGTTCTCTTCCGTTATCTGAAAACCCGAGTCTTCGATGGCTTCGATGCCGGCTGCGACGCCGAACTGGACGAAGGTGTCCATCTTTTTCTGGTCCTTTTTGGGGAAATACCTGTCCGGATCGAAATTTTTCACCGAGCAGGCAAATTTCACCGGCATGTCGGAGGCATCGAACTGGGTTATGGGACCGGCGCCCGATTTACCCGCCAGTATGCTGGCCCAGGTTTCCTTCACTGTCAGGCCTAGCGGAGTGATCGCTCCCAGGCCTGTGACTACTACTCGGCGGTTGGACATAATGGCTCTAGTATAACCTCCCTTGCATGAGCAAAGCCGCCGCCTCACCTTGCATGAGACTGCGGCTATATATGCAGAGGGATCAGCGGCTTAAATATGAGCGTTTATATAATCGATTGCTTGTTGAACGGTGGTGATCTTTTCGGCTTCCTCATCGGGAATTTCGGTTTCAAATTCCTCTTCCAGAGCCATGACCAGTTCGACTGTATCCAGAGAATCCGCCCCCAGGTCGTCTACAAACGAAGCCGCATTTGTGACTTCACCTTCCTTGACGCCGAGTTGTTCCACGACAATTTTCTTCACTCGTTCTTCGACATTACTCATGGTGCGTTAAGCCTCCAAGTTTTAAATCCAGCCACGAAATGCGGCGTATTGTAGTGAAAAGCGCCAACTCTTGCTACATCGATTTATCGATTGGCTTTTTGAGTATTTATTTATTTTAAATCAATAGGTTACAATTAATATTTAAAGTAAATAATTTTATGCTTTTTCTGAGATCTAATCAGTTCATGTACATGCCGCCGTTAACATGCAGTGTTTCACCGGTAATGTATCCGGCATCGGGAGAAGCCAGGAAGGCGACTGCCTTTGCGATATCCTGCGTGCTACCCAGGCGTTGTAAGGGAATCTGCTGCTCCAATGCTTGCCGCTGCTCCGTGCTCAGTTCGCGTGTCATGTCGGTTTCAATGAAGCCTGGAGCGACCACATTAACCGTGATATTACGCGTGCCGATTTCTCTGGCCAGGGATTTGCTGAAGCCGATGATGCCAGCCTTGGCAGCGGCATAGTTGACCTGCCCGGGATTTCCGGCCACGCCGACGACCGATGAAATATTGATGATTCTTCCCTTTCTTGCCTTGGTCATACCCTTGAGGCAGGCTTTGCACAGGCGGTAAATCGAAGTCAGGTTAGTCTGGATGATCGCATCCCATTCCTCATCCTTCATCCGCATCAGCAGATTATCGCGAGTGATTCCCGCATTGTTCACCAGAACGCTGATCGCGCCGAACTTTTCCTGTATCACGGAAACCGCGTTCTGTATCGACTCGGTCGAAGCGACGTCAAGGACGAGCCCCGTCCCTTTAATGCCGGTTTTAGCGAATGCGGAAGCGATAGCATCCGCGCCTGCCTGACTGGTCGCGGTTCCGATCACAGTTGCGCCCAAGCCGCCCAATTCCAGCGCGATTGCATTACCGATGCCGCGGCTGGCGCCGGTAACCAGCGCAATTTCCGAATTCAGATCCATATTGCTCCTCTTACAATTTTTCCAAAATCACCAGGTTCTTTTCAGGTTCCTGTCCCGCTGACCGCTGCAACTGCTTTTTCCATTCCTTCCGGCGAATCGACTGCAGTAATTGCCAGATTTTTATCGATGCGTTTACACAGGCCCGCCAGTACCTTGCCGGGACCAAACTCAAGGATGGTGTTGATTCCCTCGTTTGCCATACGTTGCACGCTCTTGACCCACAAGACCGGGCTGTACAGTTGCGCTTCCAGCGCGTCTATTATCGCGCCGGGACTCTGTCGCGGAGCTGCATCGATATTGTGCAGCACCGGCATGATCGAAGCCTTGAATTCTATCGTCCGAAGATAAGCGGACAGTGCCGTGGCTGCTTCTTTCATCAGGCTGCTGTGCGAGGGCACACTGACCGGAAGCGGGAGTGCCCGTTTGGCCCCGGCAGCGGTTGCTTCCGCCATCGCTTTGGCGACTGCCGTGGCGGTACCGGCAATGACCACCTGGCCCGGGGCGTTGAAATTCACTGCCTGTACTATTTCCTTGCCGGCTGTGGCCGCCGCGCAAACGGAGCGCACTTGATCATCTTCGAGTCCGAGAATCGCCGCCATGGCTCCCGCGCCGGGTGGAACCGCCTGCTGCATGAGGCGCCCTCTTTGCTGCACGGCGCGCAATGCGGACTCGAATGACAAGCTTTGCGCCGCGACCAGCGCGGTATACTCACCGAGACTGTGACCGGCCAGCAGTTGCGGCATCGGCAGGCCGCGCTCCTGCCAGTAACGCCAGACGGCAATGCCCGCGGCCAGCATGGCCGGCTGGGTATATTCGGTCTGATCCAGTTTATTGTCGGGATTGCCGGCGATGAGATCCCATAAATCATAGCCCAGCACCGAGGATGCCTGCTCGAAGGTTTTCTTCACGGTATCGGATTCCGCGCGCAGCCCGGCCAGCATATTGGCCGACTGTGATCCCTGACCTGGAAATACCACTGCAAATTTCATTGTTAATACTCGAAGTTTTAAAATTAAGAGCCAAAGGCGCCGGCGCTTTCTGCTTCAGACTGACTCGTCAATTTCTGAGCCGTGAAACGGGAGTGCCTTTAAGCCACATTCCCAGACTCGTACTATCTCAACGACAACACATCCTGCATGTCGTACAGGCCTTTGCTCTTGGATGCAACCCAGGCCGCAGCCCGCATCGCGCCTTTTGCGAAAGTCATCCGGCTGCTGGCCTTATGCGAAATCTCGATGCGCTCTCCGATATCGGCAAACATTACCGTATGTTCGCCGATGATATCTCCCGCACGGATGGTCTGGAAACCGATGGTTTTACGGCTTCGTTCGCCGGTATTTCCTTCGCGGCCATAAACCGCATGCTCGGATAGTTTCCTGCCCAGGGCGTCAGCAATCACTTCTCCCATACGCAACGCGGTTCCGGAAGGAGCATCCACCTTGTGGCGATGGTGCGCTTCGGTAATCTCGATATCCACCTCATCGCCCAGTACTTTTGCCGTCAGTTCAAGCAGCTTCAGGCAGAGGTTGACGCCTACGCTCATATTGGGAGCAAACACCACACCGATACTGCTGGATGCCTGCTGGATCTGCTGTTTCTGCTTTTCGGAAAAACCCGTGGTACCGATGACCATTTTTTTGCCGCCGGCGCGACATATCTCCAGGGATACAAGGCTTGGTTCGGGGCGTGTGAAGTCGATCAGCACATCAAAGGCATCGATGCTTTGCTGCAGGGAGCTCCCGATGCGGATTCCACATTCGCCCAGGCCGGCAACAGTGCCTGCATCCATGCCAATTTTGCCTGATTCCGGAAGATCGAACGCGGCGCCGAGAGTCAGGCCGGGATAATTCATACAGGCTTCGATCAGAGCCCTTCCCATGCGCCCCGCGGCCCCGTTTATCGCGATACGAACCATAGTTTTATAGTTGTGAATGACAGGGCGCGTATGGTGCCAGATTATGGGCAAAATTTGAATTCCAATTCCGCAGATAGTCCCGTGAAACCTCAGTTTTTGAGGTACTTTCCACCTTAATTCCCGGATTCAGGCGTCGGTTAACCCCGGCTGGATTTTATTTGTGTAAACAAAGCGTAAAAAGAAGTGTCACACCACCAGCCCACATGGACAAGCCCTCCGGCAGAACCTATATTCACAAAAGTCATGTCCTTTATTAAGGTGAGCTTTATGTTCAACCTGGATCGCACCGTTTCCCTGCTTGCGCTCGCGTTCATGCTCCTCATGAGTTACCCCGCGCGTTCCGAACAAACTCCTGTACCCCTGGCCGGCAATGAGGAAATGATAAAGACCGAGGACATACTGGCATTGAACGACGCCATGCGCAGCATGCTTGATACTTATGTCAAGCCGGTAAAGGGTAAGGAAAAGCGGGCGGAGGCGCTGTATAACCTCATGTTCGGTGTCGACAAGTTTGGGCTGAAGTACGACAACGGTCTGACTAAAACCGCCATCGAAACCGTTGAAAGCGGTTCGGGCAACTGCGTTTCGTTAGCCAATGCCTTTGTTGCCATGGCCCGTTATGTGGATCTGAATGCGAACTTCCTGGACGTGAAGGTTCCCGAAAGCTGGAAACGCGAAGCGGATATTTATTATCAGCTCAAGCATGTCAGTGCCTCGGTCAAGATTTCGCGCAGCAACTACCTCGGCATCGAATACTTGTGGATGGGATCGCTCAGTTCAAGCAAGCCCAAGATAGTGGACGATGAAAGAGCTTTCGCGGTTTTTTACAGCAATCGTGGAATCGAGTTGCTGATGCAGGGCAAGATGGAACCGGCGGTTGCTCATCTCAAGCAGGCGGTGAAGCTGGATCCGGACAGCGCCAACAACTGGTCGAACCTGGGCGTCGCCTATCGCAGGCTCGACCGTCTGGAAGAAGCCGAAGGAGCCTATCTGCAGGCGCTGAGACAGGACAAATCCGACCTGACGACGCTGAGCAATCTGGCCATCCTTTATGAAATGACGGGGCGCCAGAACCTGGCGGATAAATACTCCAAAAGGCTGGAACGCTACCGCCGGCAAAATCCGTATTATCTGATCGATCTGGCCAAAGATGAAATGAAGGCGGGAAATTACGAGCAGGCTCTGGAATATGCGGAAGACGCGATACACAAATACGATGATGAACACGAGTTCTACTTCGTCGCGGCCCAGATTTATGCACACATGGGCGACTCGGAAAAGGCAAGGCAAAACCTGGAGAACGCCGAACGCTATGCTTTGAGCGCCACGGCCCGAAATATGTACAGCAGAAAACTGGAGATGCTGGGCGGGCGGAGAGCCTCAAGGAACTGAAATTACTCGAATTACTGAGGCCCGCTGTCCGGGCCGGCCGTTTGCATTCCCTTATAAAAAGCCTGTTGTTCGAATATCTCCGCCGGCATGGGTTTATAGAGAAAATAGCCCTGCACCCAGTCGCACTTCTGTTCTTGCAGATAGACCTTCTGTTCGTAGGTTTCCACGCCTTCGGCGATCACTTTCAGGCGCAAGCTTTTTGCCAGCGCGATAATTCCGTTGATCAGTACAGAATCTTCCGGCGATTTTGTAATGTCGCTGACGAATGACCGGTCAATTTTCAGTGTGTCCACAGGGAATCGGCGCAGATAGTTCAGCGAGGAGTGCCCTGTTCCGAAATCGTCGATGGCGAGACTTATGCCCATCCGCTTGAGTTCTTCGAGAGCGGGAATAACCTCCTCTGGATTGCGCATGATGGCGCTTTCGGTGATTTCCAATTCCAGCAGATCGGTGGGAATTCCGGTTTCCTGCAGGATGGAAAGTATTTTCGATACGAACTGCCTGTCCTCGAGTTGCCTGCTTGATATGTTAACCGCCAGCACCACGGGCTGATGTCCCTTGTGCAGCCATTCATGAAGCTGTATGCATGCGCGTTTCAAAACCCACTCGCCCAATGGCGCGATCAGGCCCGTTTCTTCGGCCAGCGGAATGAAGTCCGCCGGTGAGACCATCCCCTTATGCGGATGCTGCCACCGCACAAGTGCTTCCGCGCCGACGATCCTGCCGCTTACAAGGTCAACCTGCGGCTGATAATGCAGGGTGAACTCCTCGTGCTCGAGCGCCCTGCGCATCTCACTTTCAAGTTCCACGCGCCTGGCTATCACTTTTTCCATGCCGGTCTCATAGAAGCTGAAGGAGTTGCGCATTTCCTTCGCTTTGAACATCGCGGTATCGGCATATTTAATGAGCGTGTTCACGTCCAGACTGTCGTTCGGGTAGATCGAGATACCGATGCTGGTGCTTACATAGATACGCTGTCCCAGCAGCGTAAAGGGTTCGGCCAGGCGCTGGCAGATCTTGTTGGCTATCTTGGCGATGACTTCCACCGATTTCACATGATCCAGCAGGATGGTGAATTCGTCTCCGCCAAGACGCGCCACCAGGTCGCTGCTCCGCAGGAGTTTCTGGATCCTCGAGGTGACGGATTGCAGCAGCAGATCGCCGGCATCGTGCCCCAGCGTATCGTTAACCAACTTGAAACGATCAAGGTCCATGAACATCACCGCGATCATAGCGCCTTCATCACGCGGCTCATTCATCATGGCGCGAAGCTTTTCGATAAAGGTTCGGCGGTTGGGCAGGCCGGTCAGTGTGTCGTGGTAAGCGAGATGACGTACATGCTTCTCGGCCTGGCTCGCATCCAGAAGGCGGGCGATGCGTTGCCTTAATACCGCGAAGTTGACGGGTTTGGCGATAAAATCATTCGCGCCGGCGGAAAAGGCGCGGTCGATGGAGTTCTCATCCTCGAGTGCGGTAACAATGAGAATCGGCAGATGCTCTCCGCCCGGCAGCTCACGCAGCGCCTTGCAGGCCTTGAAGCCGTCAATTCCAGGCATCAGCGCGTCCATCAATACCAGATCCGGCAGTTGCTGCTGGCAGGCGGCAAGCGCGCTGGTTCCATTCTCATGCTCTTCGATCCTGTAACCGTCGCTTTCCAGCACCGTGCGCATTGTAATCAGCATACTGCGATCGTCATCGACCACCATGATAGTCGGCACTCGCACCGGATCGTACTGCTCCGTTCCGTTCTTTGAGACGCCGACAGGCTCAGGAATCGTGAACATCGTGTCGGCAAGTCGCTCCAGGGTGAGCGAGAGCTCCTTTTGGACTTCGGCGGCCGCCTTTTCGATGGGTTTTACGCGCTTCTTCAGTTCCTGAAAATCCTCTTGGGACGCGGCTTTTTCCAGATCCAGGCACAGGTTGCTGAAGGTCGTGGCCCCGAAATTACGGCTGCTGCCCTTGAGGGTATGCGCACAACGTTGCAGCAGCACACGGTCCGACTGCTGGATCGCCTGCTCGATCTGGCGTAGATACATGGGCTGATCTTCCATGTATATCTTCAACATTTCGCCGAACCCCGGCCCGGCGTTCTGGTAAAGTTCAAAGAACACTTTTTTGTCGATGACCGAGTTGTCGGAATCCAGGTTGATCACTTTCAAGGCGTCTTCCGCCCCGCGTACCGCGGGCGCCTGTTCTTTCCTCACATCGGTCATTCTGTCGGTTGCTTTTTCCCCGGCTGCCGGGCGTTGCAGGGTTGCGCCGGCCCTGTCTTTATCGGGCCCCGTCCAGCGGTACAGGCGATTGCGCAGAGTGTCCAATCTGAACGGTTTGGCGAGAAAGTCGTCCATACCCGCCTCAAGCGCCTTTTCAATATCGTCAGGAGAAGAGTTCGCGGTCATCGCAATGATCGGCACATGAGTGCCCGGTATTTCCTTGCTGCGTATGCCCCGCGTCGCCTGGTATCCGTCCATGCCCGGCATCTGTACATCCATCAGGATGAAGTCGTATTTCCCTGTTTCAAACCTGTCGAGTGCTTCTTCGCCCGAAGCCGTGATATCGGACGTGCATCTGAGACGTTGCAACATCCCCTTGGCCACCTGCTGGTTGGTTCTGTTGTCTTCCACTACCAGCACCCGCAAGCCTTCGGACAGCGGGGCAGGCTTTTCGGAGGCCTCTTCCACTGCTTCCTGGTTTTTTGTCACCTTCTGGAACGGCAGCTGGAACCAGAAGCGGCTGCCGTGGCCGATATCGCTTTCCAGCCCCATGCGTCCGCCCATGAATTCCACAAGCTGTTTGCTGATGCTCAGGCCGAGCCCGGTGCCGCCGTAGTTGCGCGAGGTGGAACCGTCCGCCTGCATGAATGCGTCAAAGATGCGCGCCTGCGCTTCCCGCGCGATACCGATGCCGGTATCGTGGACAAAAAATTCCAGAATCACTTCATCGGCACTGCGGGCATGGATCGCGCCGCCTTCCTTGATCCGTTTGACGCCGACGACAACCTCGCCGTGGTGGGTAAATTTGACGGCATTCCCGACCAGGTTGAACAGCACCTGCCGGATGCGGCGGCTTTCGCCGTTTACATGTTCCGGAATCGAAGTGTCGATTTCAGCCCGCAGGCCGATCTTTTTCTTTTCGGCCTGAGGCTTCAGCAGTTCAACGATCTCCCCGGTCAGGCTGCGTATTTCAAAATCCTGCAATTGCAGCAAGGCCATCCCGGCATCGATCTTCGAGAAATCCAGGATGTCGTTGATCAGCATGAGCAGCGCTTCTCCGGAATTCTGGGCGGTCTCAATATATGTTTTCTGCTGCTCCGTGAGCTCGGGGCTGTCCAGCAACTGCAGCATTCCCAGGATACCGTTGAGCGGCGTCCGCAGCTCATGCGTCACGTTGGCGGCGAACTGGCCTTTCATCCGCGCGGACTCCAGCGCCATGTCCCGCGTCTTGATCAACTCTATTTCGCGCGCCTCGAGCACATCCATCATCGTGTTGAAGGCGTGCTGCATGTTGCCGATTTCTCTCGATCCTCCTATATCCGCGCGCACATAGGCATCGCCGCTCTCCGCGCGCAACATGATGCTCGAAAGTTCATCCAGAGGTCTGAGCAGGTGGCGCGTGATCAGCAGGAGCAATAACAGCAACAAAACCGCCAGCGACATTACTGCGATAAAATTACCGCGCCAGATATCCGACGCCATCACCTGGAGCGAGCGCTTGCTCATGACAACCAGCACATAGCCGATCAATTCCGGCTCGGGACTTTCCAGCAGGAACGGTGATTCCGGTTCCGCCGTTTCCACATGGGAGTAAACCGGGGCCAGGTAATGCAATTCATTGTCCGTTTCCCGGACCAGCGCCGGTTCCATGGGCCAGGTCTCGAGCCCTATCCCCGAGAATTCTATTTTCCCCATCTCCAGAAAGGCCTGACGATCCGCGTTAAACAGGGCGACGCCCAGCACATCGGGTGACTTGAGAGTGGTTTCGGCGAATTCCTGCGCATTCTCTACGCTCTGGTACAAGAGTCCCAGCACGCTCTGCTGCGCGAGCACCGCGGTATTCTGCAGGCCTTGCTCGATCAGGCGCTTTTCCAAGGACCGACTGGTCAGTTGAGAGGTAACCAGAGACGCCACCAGCGCCAGTGCGATTATCCAGAACGTTATGAGAGTCGCCAGTTGCTGGCGGAAGCTGGTTCCCCCCAGTACTTTTTTCCAGAAACCCTTTTGCAGCAGTCTGCTCATACTCGGCTACCTCGACTCTGGAAACACCAGATCGAAGGCTTCCTGCTCTTTCTGAGAGTACACCAGATCCAAATGCTCGGCCGTCCGCAGATTGACCGCGGTCAATACATCCTGCAACGGCGCCATGGGTTTATTGACATGATTGCCGTTGGCTGCAACCTGCAGGGCGAGTTTACCGATGCTCTTGCCCATGTTGCCGTAATCCGGATAGAGAGAAAACAATACCCCCCGTTTTACATGACCGGGATTATTGGAGATCACCGCGAAATGGTCGGACCACGAAGTTTTGAGCAGGAAAGGCAGTATCGTGTTCTGATCAACGGTATTGGGATCATTCAGCAGCCATATCAGATCGGTTTTCCCCAAACCTTTTTCCTGCAAGTGCACATAGCTGGCGGCGGCTTCGCGTAAATCCTGCGCCGGTACCGCTGCCAATTCGAGTTCCATTTTAGCAGCCGCGGTTTTAGCCGACTGTATCAGCCAGTCGTTGGTACCCGGGTCATAAACGACAATGACCCGACGCGTCACGGGCGAGAGCTGGCGTATTTTTGCAAAAACGATTTCGGGATCAGGCGTCAGGGAAATGCCCCCGGCATAGGGAATTTTCTCCGTGGGCGGCGACAGCACCGCGGCCAGGATTCTCGATACTGTGGGAGGCAACTTGTTGGTGGCTTCCAACCCCTGTTTCGCCAACGCGATCACCACCTTGATCTTGTGTTGCTCCAGCCACGGGTTTAGTTTCGTCTCTTCCATGCCACCCTTCAGCGAATACAGCTCAATAGAAGAACCGGTTTGTTCGCGGATTCCCTGTATGATGCTGTCTATGACTTCCTGATAGGGTTGCCCCACCTCGGGGTAGACTACTCCGATTACCGCCGCTACCGCTTGTGTTTCAGCGGCAACTGGTATGCAAAAAAATGAAAAAGACAAACATAAGATGCAACAAACTAGCGATCGCATCATATGAGCGTAAAACATAAGCTTCCTGTCTTTATCTTTTTTCTTAGCGCCATCTTATTGTTTTGGTTTTAATCCTATGTTGTTCGTCAGTTGCTTTTGTGTGTGGGAGTGGGCAGCAATTAGAAATCATAGTTAATCTCAATGTATGCACTCCTCCCCGCCATCGGGAGGTCTCCGGTGATTCCGCTTGAAATCGGGGTAGGTTCGAAAGCTTCTTCATCAAATACATTCTTCGCCTGCAATTCGACTGTCCATGAAGATCTGGCATATCTCAGCACAAAATCAACAAGGGTATAATCTGCTGTCGGCTCACGCATATCTCCCGTTTCTCGCTTGCGGTCAGCTATGTAATTGATATAGGCATATACTGTGTATCCGTCATTGATTTTCCAATCACCTTCCAAGTAGGAAGTCCAGCCGGGGGCTCTGCCGGCGGGTTCATGCGTGAGCTCGTCTTCTACTTCTTGCCGCGCTGAGTTAAATCGAAGTTTAAAGGACTCGCCAAATTCCTTTATAAATTCAACTTCTGCCCCTTTCCCGTTTAATTCGCCAACATTTTTGGCTACTAGGGAGGTTGGAATATCGGGGTCAGGTGCAAACAATATAATGTCTTCGGCATTGAAAGTATAAATATTGAAGTTCAGTTGATAGTTGAAAGGAAAATAAAGAACCCCAAACTCCAGCGTTTTAATCTTTTCAGGCTCTAGAGAAGGATCCCCCAATGCAACGGGATTATTTATGGCATAAAGTTCTGCGAATGAAGGCGCCCTAAAAGCTTTGCCATATAGAAGTTTTAAAGAAAGATCGTAAGCGGCTTCGTGTACTAGGGCGATTCTGGGATTAATCGTGGTTCCAAAATCCGAGTAGTCATCCGCTCGAATTCCCGTAGTTAACCGCCAATCTGGAATAAAATTCCATTCGTCCTGGACAAAACCATATTTAATCACCCTGTCCTGCTCGGTAATGAAGGGTGCCGTATTCGTTACGTCCACCATTTCGCCTGTAGGCACGGGAACGCCGAATGGACTGATCGTGAAATTCTTATGCTCTCTTACATCATATAACTCACCTTGAGAGGCGCCCAGCCCCAGCCTAATATCATGCGTCTCTGCAACTGTGTGGGAAATCGCCTGCAGCCGGTAATGTCGTTCTGAAACATTAGGACTTCCCAATACACCTTCATCAAAAAGCCCGCCGCCTAAAGCCGTAAAATCGGCTCCTGGTGGGAACACCACCAAATCATTCTTTGTCTGGAAATCCAGATAATTAAACGTATATTGAAAATCCCAAGAATCAATTTGATGAGAGTACTCAGTATCCAAGTGGAAACGTTCGGATTTTGTCCGACCTTGGGGGTCCAAAGCATCCGCTACGCCTGTTCCGACTCCTAAATCACGGGTTTGGTATAGGAGGCGCACATTCCAATTATCTTTTTTGAGATTAAAACGGGCATCCAGCGACTCATTGCTGACACTTATAGGGCCGGGAGCAAGTGAGGCAGATGTACCAAGTAAAGTATCAAGACCTGATTGAGTATCGGCGTCAATAGTGGAATCCATTCCATCAGTATCTTGATATTGCAGACTGAAATAACTGACCCAACCAAGAAAGGAACCTGGAATTTCCACCCATGCATCGGTTGTATTGAAGGACCCATCCCTGATCCCAACCCTTGAATCCATTTTTTCGTCCGGTTTTTTAGTTATGATATTGATGACTCCTGCATAGGCATCAGCACCATATAATGCGGAACCAGGGCCGCGTATGATTTCAATTCGCGCAATGCTTTCCACCGGCATACCACCCCAGGCATCCCCCCGGTCACCCAGAAACAGATTGGTCTGGGGTGTTCCGTCCAGCAAGACAAGCACTTGACCATTTTTGCTGGAATCAATGCCCCGGATTAAATATAACGGTTTATATGCCGTAGACGATCTTGAGACATGCAAACCCGGGACCGTCGAGAGCACATCATCCACATCGCGTGCGCCCATGGCTTGTATATCCTCGGCTGTTATGACGGAAGCGATCGCCGGAGCACGGGAAATAGGAACATCAGCGCCCGTGGCAATCGATACATCAAAAATCGTTGAAAATTCATCGCTTTGCGCTTGGGCTACGCTACAAAATATAAGAAGGCTGCTTAGTATCACTATTGGTCTCATCGTAACAAGCTCCCTCTTTGAAATAAGAACTATTTATATCGGCTTTTTAATCGTATTCTTTATGTCCCTAATCCCATGTTCTCTGCCCCGGCCCAGTATATTGAATATCCCCAGTCTCATATGGGAAGAACGTGCCTATAGGATGGTTTTTGGCATCGATATAACAAGGAAGGGCTCCCACAGAAAATGAAAGTATCAGGTAATGATAATATTCATCCTCACTCAAGCCTTGATCCGCCGCCAAAGCAGCTGCCAGCATTGCAATATTCATGTTCATTCGATATCTATTTGCAAGCAAAACCTTTTCGACCTCGAAGGCGAGATCCGCGTGAGGTGTTTTAGATATCTCAAGGTCTCTCGCCAGGGCCATTAAAGGCTCAATCCTTTCATCCCCATGCACAAGTGGCCGTCCGTAACCGGCAATCCCTCGATGTATTTCTATATGCTCCCGGATAATATCGATTATGGGTTTTCCGCTTTTGTTTGCATCAAGAGCGCTGGTAATAAATTTATGAGCCTGCCTATCGGGTCCTTTACCGTAAACTCTGGCTTCAGATACAGCAATGCTCGCGCTCATGGCAAGCGAGCCCGTACTCCTGACTGTTCCGGCTAAAGCAGCAACACGGTTCGGCCAGATTCTGGGATCGGGATATGAACAACAGACCACCCAAATAGCCTCGAAAAGTCTGATTTGTTGCGGACTGAACTCGCGACCCGTCACGCCGTATAAAAGTAATTTCATCCATGGCCATGCCCTACATTCTTCAAAAAGATCCTTGCCCCGATAAATGACTTTTGGCGGTAACCATGCACCAATTGATGTATGCCAGAATAAATCCTTTATCACTGCTGCTATCCTGCTTCGTTAAGGATAATTTTGTTTTTGAAAAATGGAAATCGTTTCCATTGGAGAAACTGCTCTAACGCGTGAGCCATGGCGCCGGGTAATCTCAAGAATAGGTACAACATTTCAGCCTGGGAGGGATTAAGTTGTAAATCCATGAATGCTGCGGCGGAAACTCCTGACATCGCCAGATAAAATCCTGCGCTTGCCTCCAAG
>DASUFE010000001.1:0-9517 GCA_036274675.1 Gammaproteobacteria bacterium | reverse complement strand
CCGTGGCTGTACAAAAAAGTCGTAAAACACCCTCGCGTCGTGGCATGCGCCGCTCTCATGATGCGCTGAGCGGACCAACCCTTTCCACCGATCCCACTTCGGGTGAAACGCACCGCCGGCATCATCTCACCGCGGACGGCTATTATCGCGGCCGCAAGGTGATCGAATCCGCCGGTCAGAAAGACGAAGAATAATCATTGCGCATCGCAGCATTGAAGAGGGCTTGGGTCTGACTCAAGCCCTCTTTGCATAATGACTACAAACGGCAATAAGGCGGCTTGGCGAATTTAAGCGGAATGAATTCAAAGACCATTATCGCTTTGGATGCAATGAGCGGGGATCGTGGTCCTGAAACCGTTGTTTCGGCGGCGGGCTTCATTGCCGAGCGTTATCCCCAACTCGAGCTGATTCTGGTCGGCGATCAAGCCACCCTGCAGACCCTTATCGAAGGCAAGTCCATCACGCCGGGGGTCAGGCAGCGCCTGTCCATCCAGCATGCCTCCCAGGTGGTCACCATGGAAGACCCGCCCGCCCAGGCCCTGCGCTCGAAGAAAGATTCTTCCATGCGGGCGGCCATCGACCTGGTCAAACAGGGCAGGGCGCAGGCCTGTGTCAGCGCAGGCAACACCGGGGCGCTTATGGCGACCGCGCGTTTCGTACTGAAGATGATCGCCGGCATCGACAGACCGGCCATCTGCAGCGCCTTGCCCGCACAGCAAGGCCACACCTTTGTGATGGATCTGGGAGCCAATGTCGATTGCACCTCCGAACATCTCTACCAGTTCGCGTTGATGGGTTCCGTGCTGGTGAAGGCGGTCGACGGCATCAAGTCGCCGCGCATCGGCCTGTTGAACATCGGCTCGGAGGAAATCAAGGGCAATGATGTGGTCAAGCAGGCCAGCCAGCTGCTGGCTGACAGTCCGCTGAATTACATCGGCTATGTCGAGGGCAATGACATTTTCGGCGACAAGGTGGATGTTGTGGTGACCGACGGGTTCACCGGCAATGTGTCCCTCAAATCCGTCGAGGGACTGGCGCATATGATCGCGACCAATCTGCGCAATGAGTTCACGCGCAATCCGTTGACCAGATTGGCGGGATTGGTTGCGTTGCCTGTGTTAAAGTCCTTCCGCCGTCGTATCGATCCACGTCGCTACAACGGCGCGACCCTGCTCGGACTGCAGGGCATCGTCATCAAGAGTCACGGCAGCGCCGACAAGCTGGCCTTCGCCAATGCCATTAAAATGGCAATGCTCGAAGTGGAGCACAACGTGCCTGCGGTGATCGATAAACAAATCAATGCGCTGGAACCGCTCCAGGCGCGGGTGAACAATACATGACGTTTTCACGCATCGCAGGCACCGGTTCTTATCTTCCCGCCAAAGTGCTGACCAACCATGACCTCGAACGCATGGTGGAGACCAGCGATGCCTGGATCCGGGAGCGTACAGGAATCACCGAACGCCGCATCTGCGCCGAAGGCGAGTCGACCACGGACCTGGCCGAAAAGGCCTTGCAACAGGCGCTGGCAGCGGCGGGAATCACGGTGCGCGACCTGGACCTGATCCTGGTCGCCACCTGCACCCAGGACGGCTCCTTCCCCAGTACCGCGGTGCGGGTACAGCACCGCCTGGGCGCCGCTGGCATACCCGCTTTCGACCTGAACGCCGCCTGTTCCGGTTTTATTTATGGCCTTAGCATGGGCGATGCCTTTATTCGCTCCGGCCAGGGCAAACGGGTCGCGGTGATTGGAGCCGAACGCATGTCCTCGATCACCGACTGGAACGACCGCGGCACCTGCATCCTGTTCGGCGACGGCGCCGGCGCCGTAATCCTGGAAGCCTCAAAGGATCAAGGCGTTATATCCACGCATATACATTCGGACGGCCAATATGAAGAGCTGCTATACCATGATGTAAAACGGAACAAGATCGTTATGAAAGGCAATGAAGTATTCCGCGTAGCAGTACGGACCCTGGAACGCATTGCCGTGGATACCCTTGCCGCCAATAATATGGATAAAAAGGATCTGGACTGGTTGATCCCGCATCAGGCCAATCTACGTATCATGCTCGCGACCGCACAAAAGCTGGGATTGCCGGAAGAGCGAGTCATTATTACCGTCGATGTACATGGCAACACTTCGGCGGCCTCGATCCCGCTGGCGCTGGATGCCGGCATACGCAGTAAACGCATCAAACGCGGCGAGGCTTTGCTGATGGAGTCTTTCGGTGCGGGGTTTACCTGGGGGTCGGCCCTCGTCCGTTATTAAATAAAAAGCCGGCGTCCCTATCGCTTTTACTCGGGAAAATACCGATAATATCCCCCGGTGAATGGAGCTGTAGCTGCAAGGCCGCCAATGATTAAAACGTTAATCGTAGATGATCATGATCTCGTCCGCGCAGGCATCACCCGCTTGCTCTCGGACATTCCCGATATAGAAGTCGTCGGCCAATGCGCGAGTGGTGAGGAAGCGCTGAGTGCCTGCCAGCAGTTACGTCCCGATATCGTATTGCTCGATCTGCACATGCCCGGCATGGGCGGTATGGAAGCGGCCAAGCGCATCATCGACCGCTATAACGAGACCCGCGTCATCATCCTCACCGCCGAATCGGAAACTCCGCTGTCCAAGCACACGCTCAAATTCGGCGTCGCCGGCTATCTGACCAAGGGCAGCGCGATCGACGAAATGATTCATGCCATCAAACAGGTGCAGGCGGGGCAGCGTTACATCTCGCCGATGGTCGCGCAGAAACTTGCGCTATCCATACTGGACGGCAACCAGTCGCCGCTGGACAAGCTCAGCAAGCGCGAACTGGAGGTGCTGATCCGCATCAGCAAGGGGCAGAGCAATCGCGAAATCGCCGAGCAGCTGCATCTTAGCCCCAAGACCACCAGTACCTACCGTTCACGGCTGCTGGAGAAACTGAACGCCACCAACGATGTCGAACTAAGCCGTATCTGCCGTGAGGGCGGCCTGCTTAATAACGTTGACGCCAACTGATTCCATCCGCCGCCGGCGGATTTGCCATGTCAGCCCATACTTTTGACAGCGAAAGGTTTTTGCAGAGCCTGAGCACGCGCCCGGGCATTTACAAAATGCTGTCGGCGGAAGGCGATATCCTTTATATAGGTAAAGCACGCAATCTGAAGGCGCGGGTCGGCAGTTATTTCCGCAACCATCCGGATTCACCCAGAATTCAGGCGATGGTGGCGCAGATCGCCGATATCGAAGTTACCATCACCCACAATGAAACCGAAGCCTTGCTGCTCGAGAACAATCTCATCAAGCAGCACAAGCCGCGCTATAACGTCTATCTGCGGGATGATAAAAGCTATCCTTATATATATCTGTCCGGCAATCACCTCTTTCCGCGGCTTTCTTTCGACCGCGGCAAGCGTCAGGGCAGCGGGCGCTATTTCGGTCCCTATCCCAGCGCCTCCGCCGTGCGGCAGACTCTTGGGCTGGTGCAGAAGCTGTTCCGCCTGCGCCAGTGCGAGGACACATTTTTCCGCAACCGCTCGCGCCCTTGCCTGCAATACCAGATCAAGCGCTGCACCGCGCCCTGCGTGGGGCTGATCGACGAGCCAAGCTACCGCCGGGACGTAGAGCAAAGCGTCATGCTGCTCGAGGGCAAAACCAGCCAGGTTACGGACCTGCTGGTCGAACGCATGGACGAGGCTGCGCGCAGGCTGGACTATGAAGCCGCGGCCTCCTGCCGTGATCGCATACAGTTTTTGCGCAAGGTTTATGACAAGCAGTACGTCAGCGGGGAAAAGGGCGACTTCGATATCGTCGCCTGCGAGCTGAAGGAAAACACGAGCTGCGTGCAGGTGTTCTATATCCGCGACGGGCGCAACCTGGGCAGCAAGACATTTTTCCCGCGCACCCCGGCGGGCGCGAGCCGGGCTGACGTGCTGGAGGCTTTCCTGGAACAGTATTATCTGCAACACCAGCCCGCGGGCGATATCCTCGTCGACCAACCCATCGAGGACCGTCAGCCGCTGGAGCAACTGCTGAGCGAGCGCGCGGGCCGGAAAATAACCATACAGCAGCCGCGCGGCGAGCGCGCGACCTGGTTGAAACTGGCGGCGACCAACGCCAGAAACGCACTGCAGGCCAAACTCGCCTCGCAGCAGAACACCGGGCAGAGATTTGAGGATCTGCAGCAGCTGCTGGAACTCGAATCGCTTCCCGAACGGATGGAATGCTTCGACGTCAGCCATACGCAGGGTGAAGCCACGGTAGCGGCCTGCGTCGTGTTCGACGGCAACGGTCCCGTCAAGTCGGAGTATCGCCGTTTCAATATCGACGGCGTCACGCCGGGTGACGATTACGGAGCGCTCAGCCAGGCCTTGACGCGAAGATATACACGCCTGAAAAAAGGCGAAGGCAAACTCCCGGATATTCTGTTTATCGACGGCGGCAAGGGACAACTCGGCGCCGCCGCCGCGGTTCTCGAAGAACTCCAGGTCCCCGGTGTCGCCATCGTCGGCATCGCCAAGGGTCCTGATCGGATACCGGGGCAGGAAAGGTTGCTCGTCGCGGGCGGCGACAAGGTGCTGACACCCGATGCGAACCGCCCCGGCTTTCTTTTGATACAGGCGATACGGGACGAAGCACACCGCTTCGCGATCAGCGGGCACCGCCTGCAGCGCAAGAAAGCGCGTACCCGCTCCGTGCTGGAGGATATACACGGACTCGGCGGCAAGCGCCGGCAGCTGCTGCTCAGGCATTTCGGCGGCATGCAGGGTCTGCAGAGAGCGGGAGTCGAGGATATTGCGGCCGTCAAAGGCATCGGCAGGGAGATGGCTGGCAAAATATACGCTACACTACACGGCGAAAATCATTAAGCGCCGGCCTCGTATGCATCACATGCTGACCATACCCAACCTTCTGACCTTCATCCGGATTGTTTTGATTCCGGTGTTGTTCCTGGTGTATTGGCTGCCGTTTCCCTGGGCAAAACCCGCCACTGCCGCGATTTTTGCCCTTGCCGCCATTACCGACTGGTTCGATGGTTATCTGGCCCGGCGTCTGAACCAATACTCCCATTTCGGTGAATTCCTCGACCCGGTCGCCGACAAGCTGATGGTGGCTTCCAGCCTGATCCTGATTCTGACCAACCGCACATGGCCCTGGCCGATATTCTGGTTGGCCACCCCGGCCATCATCATCATAGGCCGCGAAATCGTGATTTCCGCGCTTCGTGAATGGATGGCCGAAATCGGCAAGCGCGCCGCGGTGGCTGTGTCCATGGTGGGCAAGGTCAAGACCACCTTCCAGATGTTCGCCATCGGTTTCCTGTTGTATCAGCATCCTTTTTTCGGCATCCGGATCGATATGTTGGGGTTTCTGCTGCTGCAAATCGCGGCTTTCCTGACTCTTTTTTCCATGGTGTTGTATCTTAAGGCCGCCTGGCCGTATATTACGCAGCCCCCGCCCAGCCTTGACTGAGGCGTATTCCACGTTACAATAACCGGCCTTAATCGCGTGGTCCCTTAGGACCGGCGCGAAGGGTATATACGCGGGAATAGCTCAGTTGGTAGAGCACGACCTTGCCAAGGTCGGGGTCGCGAGTTCGAGTCTCGTTTCCCGCTCCATATATAGAGCCTTGGTGGACACACCGAGGCTTTTTCTTTCATGGATCCTCATCGGGTTCGCTGAACCCGCGGGGCAAAGCCCCGCGTAGAATGGGTCAGGCAATTCATGAAAGCCTTTTTTAACGCCGTATCGTAAGTGCAGTAATTTGATAGGTTCTCTTTAAGTAAGGCTGGGTGGCAGAGTGGTTATGCAGCGGCCTGCAAAGCCGTGTACGCCGGTTCGATTCCGACCCCAGCCTCCATTTCATTCCTATCCCTGCGTCTACAGGTGCGTATTCCCCTTTTATTTTTTATACTATGCGTCCGCGATCCTTATGCCCGGGTGGCGGAATTGGTAGACGCAAGGGACTTAAATATGAGCACCTGGCCTGGAAACAGCCAGCGTGAATGGAGTCAAATTCGGGGAAACCTCGGCACCTAAGGGTGATGGCAATCCCGAGCTAAGCCTTGGAGCGTTTTCGTTTACGGTAAGTGGGCGTCAATGCATGGCAATTGGGACAAAGCAACCGCAGATTTTTTAATCGATTATCGCGGCTGTTCCCGTTGATGTGGTCGAGTTCAAGAGGAATAGGCTTATCCAACCAGGATGTATCCGCAGTTCGAGCATTCGTGTTTCAAAATGCCCGCATGAAGTAACCTGTTCTTGAGTTTGTACGATTGAATGGATGCTTCATTGCTTAAATAACTGCGCAATGAATACTTGGGAGCGAGCTTCTTGCCCTTGTTCCAGGCCTGACCTGAGAAATGAGCGGTATCCAGCTTGAAGAAGCGGATTGATTTTCTTAGCACATCATAGTTGCCGCCATATGATGCTACGCCGAGCTTCTGCAACACCTGCCTCATAGAGGCTGATCCGATTACCGCGTTTCTAAGCTGGTCTTCGGTATACTCATGAAGCTTCATACGTCGCTCCAGGGAAAGTGTAGAGACTTGACGGCTCCTGCCTAAATCGCAAGAAAATGTTGCGCCATGGCAAAGGGAAAGTCCAGACCACAAATGCGTTTCAAACGAAGCGCAGCGGCGAAAGCCGTAGAAGGTAAGAAAATCCCTCGGGTGGAAACACCCGTGCCGGTTCGATTCCGGCCCCGGGCACCAATGACTGGTTTTTGATCTTTTTCGGTTCTTTTCGGTTTTATCCAGTTCTTCCCTGACTCGCTGATTTTCTTAAGTTTTTACCTTTTTCGGTGAAAACCGGGAAATCAGTTTTCCCCTCATTGTTCCGCATGGTTTCGGGTTTTTGTCTTCACGACTCCCCGAAAATCCCCCGACAATTCCCCGAGTGGAAGCTCGGAATGCGAGGCAACAATGGCACACTATGAAACACTCACCGACGGCAAAGTCCGCGCCCATATCTTCGTCAATGGTAAACGGCAGTCCAGGACATTTCCCAATAAGCAAAAGGCCAAAAGCTGGGCCAAAGAAAGCGAATATGAACTCAGTAAACGGCCCGATGGAATTGACGATTCAGTAACGCTGGGCGACTTATTCAAACGCTACGCCGAGGAAGTCTCACCCGCGAAGAAGGGCAGCCATTGGGAATTTATCCGGCTGCAAAAATTTCAACAGTGCGATGACATCTGCCGTCACAAATTAGTTGAATTAAAGCGTGAGCATTTTGAAGACTGGATAGCAGAAAGGTTGCGGCACGTTAAATCGTCCACTGTTAATCGCGAACTGAATTTAATCAGCCATTGTTTAACCCAGGCCCGCCGCTGGCGATTAATGGCCCATGAACTGTTTAAAGATTTAAGCCGGCCCAGGAACCCACCCGCGCGTTTTCGACGGATCACCGAACATGAAATTCAGCAATTGTGCATTGTGCTCGGTTATCGGAAAGATAGTGAGATTAAACTGAAACGCCAGTTTGTGGCGGTGGCCTTCCTGTTTGCCATTGAAACCGCCATGCGCGCCGGCGAGATCTGCATGCTGACCAAACCATTAATTAACATGGATACCGCGGTTGCCCATCTGCCCGATGCCAAAAACAGCTATCCCCGTGACGTACCTCTTTCACCAAAAGCAATTGAGCTACTGGAACAACTGCCAGAGCCAGCGAAGCCCGGAGACCCGGTGTTTCAACT
Organism: Gammaproteobacteria bacterium; assembly: GCA_036274675.1. Classification (GTDB taxonomy): domain Bacteria; phylum Pseudomonadota; class Gammaproteobacteria; order HTCC5015; family HTCC5015; genus DASUFE01. The sequence goes on along the minus strand of DASUFE010000001.1, from coordinate 1,832 downwards.
CACCGCGCAAACCCTGGATGCCAATTTCAGAAAGTACTGTAAGCGGACGAATATCGATGACTTACACTTTCACGATACCCGGCACGAAGCCATCACGCGGTTAGCGGATAAGCTCGATGTGCTGGACCTGGCTCGCGTCACGGGTCATCGCGATATCCGGCAACTCCTGACGTATTACAACAAAAGCGCGGAAGAGCTGGCGCGGAAATTGGCGAACCAGTAAGCACTTACATCAGCCCTGAGTGGAGTGGAGGGAGCGGGGTATTTAAAAATGCGATTCTATATCCTGGCCACCGCCGAGCACGCGCACGATATCGATACCGTTTTCGAGTGGGAAATATAAAATGACATGGCTGTCGATGGGAAAGCTGCGGATACCATCATGAATTTCATCGCGGCTTTTTCCCATCAATGGTTGCTCAGAGAGCGTCTGCAAGGCTTGTTCAATTTTGCGCAGGTACCGGTCGGCATTTTGCGGGCTATCGTCGGCTATGTACAACCAGATATCAATCAGGTCGATTTTGGCCTGCGGCCGTTTGTTGATCACCGGCATTTGAGGTATTTACGATTTTTGCTGCTTGCGGGCTTCGGCAATAATCTCATCCATATTGAGCGGTGTTGCTTTACCGGAATCAATGCCTTTTTGCACGGCTTCCCGCAGCGCAGCAAGCTTGGCCTGTTGCAGCAGATCCTTTTCTTTCAGCAACCTGAGGCTATCGCGCACGACCTCGCTAACCGATTTATAGTCACCCGCCCGGACCTTGCTGTTTACGAATTCTTCCAGTTCGGGGGTTAGAGAAACATTCGTTGCCATGGGGAATCACCTGATTTGATATGTATGAACAGGTTAAATATAGGCAGCGACATCCAAAATGTCAATCTTTGACATTTTTGATGAGAAACCGGCTATGTTTATTCAGAATCGGGTGTTATCGGGTACGGAATCGGATATGGGGTGCGCAGTTCAGCAATCTCACGTAGCGGCAATGTCAGATTTCAGCCTTCCTTATACCGCGCCGCCCATGCGATCACTTCGGCTGCATACCAGCGCGGGTGGCCCTTGGTCTGGTTTTGGGTCGGCAGGCGTAGCGCATTGGGGAAAGTATGGTGGGTGACAACATACTCGCTGGCATAGCGGTAACTGACTTTCAAGTAATTGGCGACATCGGTCGTATTCCACAGGGTTGCCTCAAGTCCAACCTTTGCCGTGATCTTTGAGTTCAATACGGCTGCAATTAATTCATCCAGCTTGGCGCTGATCAAATCAGCCGAATCGGATTTTAATGATTCTTGCGTCATGTTAAATTTTCTAATATCGGATGACGCAACTATCGCTAAAACTACAGTCGCAAACCAGCCTGAAATTTCCGAAGCAAGCAGTAATATATCCCTCCCATCCGCAGCAGCATAAAATTCCAAACCCTGTGAAATCTTATTCATAGGGATCAGCAGATCCACCGTGTTTTAATTCCTCACACTTAACTGTGGCGACTACAGTCTTAGTCGCGCTCCGCATGAATGGGTTGAGTTTTACTCAAGTGCGGCGCTGCTTCGCAGCGAACCCTATTGGCTTTTCCGAAAGCCAGTCGCAGGAGCCCAGCCTGGTTAATAAAGTGGGGTATGTGAAACTGAAAGAGTAATTGAGTAAACGCCTTTAACGTAACGAACGAAGGAGAAACCGTAGGAAACATCAACGCGATAAGCCCGTCTCTGTGTCCCGATTACACAGAGACGGGCGCTCACTAAGACGAAAATAGCTCGGCAATAACGCTGTTTCTAAACGAAAGACCAAAATGCAAAAGCCGACAAACGATTTCTGCGGCGGTAAGCGC